>NZ_CP107834.1:5468482-6136965 GCF_036346595.1 Streptomyces sp. NBC_00525 | reverse complement strand
CTGGCGCATGGCGATTCTCCCGTCAGCCAGTTTCATGGCCTCGACGCAGGTACCGCCGTTGCCGCCGCTCCATGGCTTGTACCAGCCTTCGGAGCCGAGGTCAGCGGCAGGCATGCCGTTGTATATGGGTGTCATCACAGCTCCTTGCGGAAGTCCCGGAGGAGTTCCTTCGTGCGTTGTGCAGTCGCGGCCTGGGCCGCCATGCGGTCCATGACCTCGAGGTAGGAGGCCACCTCCTGGCGCGCGTCGAAGTAGACGGCTCCGGTCAGATATTCGCTGTAGACCATGTCGGGCAGTTCGGGGACGGCGAACCGGAAGAGCACGAACGCCCCGTACGTCCCCGGGTGGTGACCAGTGGAGAACTCCGCGATCTGCAGTGTCACATTGGGCATCGACGTCGCTTCGAGCAGCTTGTCCACCTGGGCGCGCATGATGGCGGCGCTGCCGACGGGGCGGCGCAGGACGGTCTCGTCCATCACCACCCACAGGCGGGGCGCGTTCTGCTTGGTGAGCAGTTCCTGCCGTTCCATCCGCAGCGCCACATGGCGCTCGATGTCCTCGATCCTGACCTGGCCGACCGCACCCGTACGCATCACGCTGCGCGCGTAGTCCTCGGTCTGGAGGAGTCCGGACACGAAGTGCGGCTCGTAGATGCGCAGCAGGCTCGCCGCGCCCTCCAGGCTGACGTACATGCTGAACCAGTCCGGCAGCACGTCGTGGAACCGCTGCCACCAGCCCGGCTTGTTGGCCTCCTCCGCGAGTTCGACGAAGGCGTCCGACTCCTCGTCGCCGACCCCGTAGGCCTTCAGCAGCACCTGCACATAGGGGATCTTGAGGGCGACCTCGGCCGTCTCCATCCTGCGCACCGTCGCCGGGGCGACGCGCAACACCTTCGCGGCCAGGTCCCGGCTCATCCCGGCACGCTCCCGCAGGTCCTGCAGACGCTTGCCGAGAACGACCTGGCCCACGGTCGGGGCGGACCGCGGTTCGCTCACTTCAGACCTCCCCATGCGCTGTATGGGTGCAGTGTGCCATGCGCATGCCGCCGTGGACACAGCCACTCTGGAATTTTCACAGTGCCTCTTGCCAAGTGTTCGTTACAGGGGGAGAGTTGGTGTGCGAAATCAGTTGACCTGTCGCGCCCGCGGCTTTCTCCAAGATCGCGAAGCGTGACGCAGCCCCCACTGTGAGGATTCGGTCGTGGCACCTGGCAGTGCGCTCATCCCCCGGCGCGTGGACCTCAGTCCGGGGGCCGAAGCGCTCCGTTACTGCTTCGCGCTGCCCGCGCACCCCGAATCGGTCGCCACCGCCCGGCGCCTGACGAAGACCCGGCTCGGCGAGTGGCGCACGGACGGCGACACCCGCGAGGCGGCGGTCCTGATCGTGTCCGAACTGGTCACCAACGCGGTGGTGCACACGGCGAGCGCACGGGTCCTGTGCGAACTGCGCCGCCTGGACGGCCGGCTGCGCGTCTCCGTGCAGGACCAGGGGCACCAGCCGGGCGGCCCCCGCCTGGGCAGGGGTGCCGACGACGAGCACGGCCGCGGCCTCCTGCTCGTCGACTCGCTGGCCGCCGCCTGGGGATCGCGCGACGCCGGGGACGGCTCGGGCCGCATCGTCTGGGCAGAACTGCCGCACGGCTCGGAGCACACATGCTGAAGAACGCCATGAACCATTTCCTCGCGATGCGCCGCTCCCGTGAGCCCGCGGGCCCGTCGGGCGGCGGCCGGGTCCAGCTCCCGCTGCCCACGGCGCTGTCGGCGAGCCTGGGCTACGACGCGGTGGGGGTGCCCGCGCGCTACGGCTTCCGGCTGATGTCCCACCTGCCGCGTACCGGCTGTGTCTTCGCGGACGCCGAGCGCTGGTGGTGGATCGTCCCGGCCGGCTCCGACCTCGACCTGGACTGGCCCGAGCAGGCGGCGTACGCGCGCGGCGCCTGTGTACCGGCGGTACGCCCCCGGCTGATCCACCAGCCCGACAGCCGTACGCCGTACACCCCGCCCATCCCCCTGTTCCTGATGGTCTGCCAGGTGACCGGCGTGACGCCGACCTGGACCCAGGTGTACGGGCCCCCGGCGGTCTCCGCCCCCTGACCAGCCCCCCCCCGGTCACCCTCCGTTGTCAGTGGTCGGTTCTACTGTGGAACCACTGATCGAAAAGCCCGTGACATTCGGGTGCAACAGGGAGAAACGGGGGCGGTCCTGTGGGTACCGAGCATGCTGTCGAGAACGGTGCGTCGCGAGCCGGGACGGCGGGGGCCGACGAGAACACCTTCGTCTTCCCGGACCGCTGGCAGCGCCTGGTCATCCCCCGGCGCGGCGGCATCAAGCGCGCGCCCGCCCGGGTGGAGGCGGAACTGCTCGACACGATCGCGGCGCGGACGGCCGAGGAGCGGGCCTGGATCGGGCAGTTCCTGGACGCGCCGGGCAGTGACCAGGTCCTCGTCGCGGAGGTCCGCCGCCATCTGGACGGCGATCCGTCGCCCGCCGGCGCGGCGGCCGTGGCCTCGATCGTCGGGATGTACTCGCCTCCGCCGGGTGCCTGGGCCGACAGCTGGGTCCGGCTGCACGGACTGCCGTTCGCCGCCCGCGCCGCGGTGGAGCTGTTCATGACCGAGCCGCACTACACGCAGACCGGCGGCGCCCGCCACGACCCGTGGCTGGAGGCGCGGACCGAGGCGTACGAGACCGCGTCCGGGCACTACAGCCGGGTGGCCGCCGACCGGCTGCGCACGCTGATCGCCGCCGCCGGCGACGAGACCTACCGGGCCACGGTCGAGGCGCTCGCCGCCTGCCGCACCGACTCCTCGCGCAAGGCGATCACGGCCTTTCTGGCGCCGAGCGAGTCCGGCTGGGTCGCCGAGCTGTGCACGGACCCGAAGACCGCCGGCACGACCGATGCCGGTCTGCTCTCCCTCGTTCTCTGCTCGCTGAACTCACCGGAGCAGGCCGCCCACTTCACCCACACCAGCGGCTTCGACCGGACCGCCGCCGTGATCGCCACCGCCGCCGAGGGCATCGGCTCGGCGCTCGCCCCCATGCTGGTCGCGGAGCTGCGCGGCGGGCGCTTCTACGGGACCTGGATGAGGGATATCGCCGACGCGCTCGTCGAGTTCCCCACGGACGAGGCATTCACCGCCCTGCTCGACCACTCGGACGACAAGAACTGCCGCCCGGCGCTGCTGGAGGCGATGCGCCGCTATCCGGTCCGCGCGCTGCGGCTGCTCGCCGCCGACGCCCGCGACCGGGCGGGCCTCCCGGCGACCACGTCGGCCGGGCTGCTCCCCGCGCACATCGCCGCCCACCGCGACCTGGTGGCGGAGGTGCTGCCGACGCTGGACGCCGGCCTGGCGGAGATCGTCGAACCCCTGCTGCACCCGGCGAACCGCATCGCGGACGCCCCCGCCGACGCCCTGCCGGCCGTGCTGACCAGCCCGCCGTGGACCCGGCCCCGGAGCAAGGCCAAGCCCGCGATGGTCACCGGCCTGACGGCCGCGGACGAACCCGCCCTGCTGTGGCGGGCCGGCGAGCGGGAGGACTGGGCGGCCACCGAAAGCTGGTACACCCGGCGGGATGCGGTGGACGACTGGGAGCGGGTGCTGACCTCGGCCCGCTACGGGCTCAACGAGCCGAATCTGCGCTCCGCGTGGATCTACGTCCACGGACCCGAGGAGCTCGTCGCGCCGCTGCTCGCCGGCTGGGACCCGACCGACCTGTGGGACGGCCTCGACACGCTCAAGCCGGTGGCCGCCCGCTTCGGCCTCGATGCCCTGCCCCTGCTGCTGCGCGTGGTGCCGCGCCAGCCCGGCGGGCTGGCCCCGCTGCTGCTGCCGTTCGTCGACGCGCGGATCGCCCGGCACATGGCCGACTGGTCGGTGCGGCTCAAGTCCGCGGCCGTGGTGGCCCGCTCCTGGTTCGAGCGGCACGGCGTGCGGGCGGCGCCGCTGCTGGTGCCCGACGCCGTCGGCAAGGCCGGTGCCGCCCGGCGCGCCGCCGAGCAGGCGCTGCGCCTGATCGCCGCCTCGCACGGCGACTCGGTGGTCCGCGCCGCCGCCGAGGGGTACGGGAAGCAGGCGGCGGAGGCGGTGGCCGCGCTGCTGGCCGCCGATCCGCTGGAGCGGGCCCTGCCCGCCACGATGCCGGCCCTGCCGGACTGGGCGGACCCGGTGCTGCTGCCGCAGATCGAGGTCGCGTCGGGCGGGGCCCTGCCGGACGAGTCGGTCCGCCATGTCGTGACGATGCTGGCCCTGTCCAAGCCGGGCGAGCCGTATCCGGGGCTCGCCGATGTGCTGCGCACGGTGGACCCGGCCTCGGCCGCCGCGTTCGCCTGGGCGCTGTTCGAGCAGTGGCGCGGTGCGCTCCTGCCCGCCAAGGAGTCCTGGACGCTGTACGCGCTGGGAGTGCTGGGCAACGACGACACGGTGCGCCGGCTGACGCCGGTGATCCGGGCCTGGCCCGGTGAGAACGCCCATCACCGCGCGGTGGAGGGGCTGAGCGTCCTGGCGGCGATCGGCAGCGACACGGCCCTGCTCCATCTGCACGGGATCTCCCAGCGGGTGAAGTTCAAGGCGCTCAAGGTGCGGGCCGCGGAGAAGATCGCCGAGGTGGCGGCGGGCCTGGGGCTGACGGGCGAACAGCTCTCGGACCGGCTGGTGCCCGATCTGGGCCTGGACGCGGACGGTTCCACCGTCATCGACTACGGCGGCCGTACGTTCACGGTGGGCTTCGACGAGCAGTTGCGGCCCTACGTCCTGGACGGGGACGGCAAGCGCCGCAAGGACCTCCCGAAGCCGGGCGTCCGGGACGACGCCGAACTGGCGCCGGCCGAGCGCAAGCGGTTCATGGCGCTGAAGAAGGACGTCCGGACGATCGCGTCGGACCAGGTGCGCCGGCTGGAGGCCGCCATGGTGGCGGGCCGGTCCTGGACGGCGCAGGAGTTCGCCGAGCTGTTCGTCGGCCATCCGCTGATGTGGCACCTGGTGCGCCGGCTGGTGTGGCTGAGCGAGGCGGACGGGACGGCCACGGCGTTCCGGGTGGCGGAGGACCGGACGTTCGCGGACGTCGAGGACGACACCTTCGAGCTGCCCGAGGGGGCGTCCGTGCGGGCGGCCCATCCGCTGGACCTGGGCGGGGCGGTGACCGACTGGTCGGAGGTGTTCGCGGACTACGAGATCCTGCAGCCGTTCCCGCAGCTCGGGCGCCCGGTGTTCGCGCTGACCGACGAGGAGGCGGCCGGCCACCGGATGACCCGCTTCGAGGGCATCAAGGTCCCCACGGGCCGGCTCCTCGGTCTGGAGCGGTTCGGCTGGCGGCGCGGGACGCCGCTGGACAACGGCGTGGAGCGGTGGATCTCCAAGCGGCTGGCGGACCACCGCCATCTGGTGATCGCCCTGGACGAGGGCATCGCCGTCGGGATGGTCGACATGTTCCCCGAACAGGTCCTGGAGACCGTCTGGCTGGCCGAGGACCCGTCCGACTACTGGCACGGCCGCCCCCACGACCTGCGGTTCGGCGAGCTGGACGCGGTGACGACGTCCGAGCTCCTGGCGGACCTGACCGCGCTCACCGAGGGCGCCGCGGCATGACGGTGCGCGAGGAGGCCGCCACGCAAGCGGCGGTCCGGGTGCAGCGGCCGCCGGCCGAGGTGCGGTACGCGGCCGAGCTGGCCGCGCTGCGGGAGGCGGACCGCGATCCCCGGCCGCCGGGCTGGGAGCTGAGCCTGCGCGCCGCGCGGCGCTTCGTCGTCGGGGACCCGGAGGCGGGGATCGGCCGGAAGTTCGTCGGCAATCCCTCGCTCGTGGACCGGGCGCTGGTGACGCTGGCGACCAGCCGGGGGCTGATGCTCGTGGGCGAGCCGGGCACGGCCAAGTCGCTGCTGTCCGAGCTGATCGCGGCCGCCGTCAGCGGGGATTCGACGCTCACCGTGCAGGGCGGGGCCGCCACCACCGAGGACCAGATCAAGTACGGCTGGAACTACGCGCTGCTGGTCGCCGAGGGGCCCTCGCCCCGCTCCCTCGTGCCCGCGCCGATGCTGCGCGGCATGGCGGAGGGACGGCTCGTCCGCTTCGAGGAGATCACCCGCTGTCCGCTGGAGGTGCAGGACTCGCTGCTGTCGCTGCTCTCGGAGCGGGTCGTGGCGATCCCCGAACTGCCCGGCCCGGACAGCATGGTCTTCGCCCGGCAGGGGTTCAACGTCATCGCGACGGCCAACACCCGCGATCGGGGCGTCAACGAGATGAGCGCGGCGCTCAAGCGCCGGTTCAACTTCGAGACGGTGTTCCCGATCCCCGACCTCGACACCGAACTGGAGCTGGTGGAGGCCGAGGTGGCCCGGCTGCTGGCGAACTCCGGGGTGGAGCCGCCGCCCGACCGGGACGTGCTGGAGGTCCTGGTCGCCACGTTCCGCGAACTGCGGGCGGGCGCCGGGGCGCAGGACGGGCGCGGCGGGTGCGGTGACCGGCCCACGGCGGTGATGAGTACGGCGGAGGCGGTGTCGGTGGCCCACGCGGTGGGGGTGCGCGGCTGGTATCTGCGCGGCGAGCCGGGCAACGCGGCCGATGTCGTCGCCTGTCTCGCGGGCACGGCGGCCAAGGACAGCCCGGACGACCTGGCCCGGCTGCGGCGCTATCTGGAGCAGCAGGCGGGGCGCCGGCGCACCCCGCAGTGGCAGGCCCTGTACGACGCACGCCATCTGCTGGACGGCTGATGACCGCCGTGTTCCTGGGTGTGCGCCACCACTCCCCCGCCTGCGCCCGGCTCGTCGAGCGCACGGTGGAGCGGCTGCGCCCCGCCCATGTCCTGGTCGAGGGGCCGGCGGAGATGAACGCCCGGCTGGACGAGCTGCTCCTCGGCCACGAGCTGCCCGTCGCGGTGTTCAGCCACTACCGCGACGGGCGGCGCGCGGCCACGTCCTGGGCCCCGCTGTGCGACTACTCCCCGGAGTGGGTGGCGCTGCGGGCGGGCCGGGCGGCGGGCGCGGAGGTCCGCTTCATCGACCTGCCCGCCTGGCACCCGGCGTTCGCGGAGCGCGGCAACCGGTACGCCGACGCGGAGGTCCGGTACGCCGAGGCCACGGAGCGGCTGTGCCGGCGGTTCGCGGTGGATTCGCCGGACGCGCTGTGGGACCGGCTGTTCGAGGTCGGGCCGGACGAGGACGTCGCGGAACGGCTCGACGCCTACTTCGCGCTGGTGCGCGGCGACGCGGAGGCGGACGCCGGGGACCGGGCACGCGAGGCGTACATGGCTTCCTGGGTGCGGGCGGCGGTGGCCTCGGCGGGCGGCAGGCCCGTCCTGGTGGTGACCGGCGGCTTCCATCAGCCCGCGCTGCGCAGGCTCGCGGCCCCGGACGGCCCGGCCGGGGAGGGCGACGCGGAGTGCGGTGCGGACGGCTGGCCGCTGGTGCCGCAGCCGCCGGCCGGGGCGGACGCGGGGAGTTTCCTCGTGCCGTACTCGTTCCGCCGGCTGGACGCGTTCACCGGGTACGAGTCGGGGATGCCGTCCCCCGGCTTCTACCAGGACGTGTGGGAGCGGGGCCCGCAGGAGGCGGCGGACCGGCTGCTGCGGGCGGTGGTCGAGCGGCTGCGGGCGCGCAAGGTGCCGGTCTCGACGGCGGACCTCGTCGCGGCCCGCAGTCTGACGGAGGGTCTGACGGCGCTGCGCGGCCATCCCCGGACGGCGCGGATCGATGTGCTGGACGGTCTGGCGGGCGCATTGATCACCGACGATCTGGACGGCCCGCTGCCGTGGACGGTCCGGGGCGCGCTCCGCGAGGGCACCCACCCCGTGGTCGTCGAGATCCTCGCGGCCTGCGGCGGTGGGCGCGTCGGCCGGCTGCACCCCGACACCCCGGCCCCGCCGCTCGTCCACGACGTGGCGGCCCGGCTGGAGCGGCTCGGCCTGTCCGGCGCGCCGCGCACCGTGGAGCTGGACCTCACGGACGCCCGGGACCTGGAGCGCAGCCGGGCGCTCCACGGGCTGCGGGTCCTCGGCGTTCCCGGCCACGAGCGGACGGCGGGCCCGGCCCACGGCGTCGATCCGGTGTTCACCGAGCGCTGGGAGCCCCGCTCCGCGGCCGGGCGCGACGCGGCCCTGGTGGAGGCGGGCGCCCACGGCGCGACCCTGGAGGAGGCGGCGGCCGCGTCGCTCGCCGAGCGGGTCCGGCGCGAGGAGGAGGCGGGGGCGCCGGCCGCCGTGCTGTTCGACGCGGTGCTCTGCGGGGTGAGCGGCCTGTCCGCGCGGCTGCTGGCCGACCTGGGCGCCCGGGTGCGCGTGCTGGTCCACGCGGGCCCGCTCGGCAGCGTCCTGGCCACCGCGCTGGGCCTGTGGCGCCACGACCGGATCTACGGGGTCGCCCGGGGTCCCCTGCTGGCCGCGGTGATCAGCGGGGCCACGGACCGGCTGCTGTGGCTCCTGGAGGGCGTACGGGGCGCGGGCGGCGTGGACCTGCCCCGGCTGCGCGCCGTGGTCGCGGTCCGGGACGCGGTGCTGCACGCCCCGGACCTGCTCGCCACCGGCCGGGACGTGGTGGCCGCGGTCGCCCGCCGCATCGGCCGGGACGCGGCGGCGCCCCTCGATGTCCGGGGCGCCGCGTTCGGCCTGCACCAGGTGCTCGCGGAGGGGCCGGCGGAGGCGGACGCCCCGGAGAAGGCGGTGCGGGCGGTGGCCCTGTCGGGTGCGGACGCCCTGGGAGACTGGCTCGCCGGCCTGTTCGCGGTGGCCCGCGACGAGCTGACGAGCGGCGGCGATGCGGACGGTCCGGGCCGTGGGGGCGCCTCGCTCGTCGGGGTGCTGGACGACGTGCTGTGCGAGTTGTCCGAGGAGGCGTTCCTGGCCGGGCTGCCCGCGTTGCGGCAGGCGTTCGCGTTCTTCCCGCCACGGGAGCGGGAGCGGATCGCCGGGCGGCTGCTGGCCCGGCGCGGGCTGCGGGGCTCGTCGCGCGCCCTGCTGCGGACCACCGCCGACCCCTTGCTGATCGCCCGCGCCGGAGCCCTGGAGAACCGCGTGACCGGCCTGCTCACCCGCTACGGACTCGGAGGAACCCCCTCATGACCGGGCCCCTCACCCCCGACCCCGGCTCCCCGCAGGACGCCGGCCTGGAACGGTGGCGCCTCGTGCTCGGCTCGCCCGCCGAACGGCACACGGGCCCGCTCGGGCCCGGCCGGACCGGGCAGGACGCCGCGCTCGACTGGCTGTACGGGCGCGATCCCGACCTCGCCCGGCGGGGCGTGCGCCGCTCCGGTTCGGCCGCCCCGCGCGCGGGCGGCTCCGGCCCCTCCCCGGTGACCGCCGTGGACTGGCTCGACGACATCCACCGGCTGTTTCCCCAAGAGACCGTCGAACGGCTGGAGCGGGACGCCGTCGAGCGGTACGGCATCGAGGAGATCGTCACCGATCCGGAGGTGCTGGAGCGGGTCGAACCGAGCGCCACGCTGCTGCGCGCCGTGCTGCGGACCAAGCATCTGATGAACCCGCAGGTGCTGCACGCGGCCCGGCGCATCGTCGAGTCCGTCGTCGCACAGCTCCTCGCCCGGCTCCGCCCCGAGGTCCGGCATGCCTTCCACGGCACCCGCTCGCGCCGCCCCAGCCGTACCCCGCTCGCCCGGAACTTCGACTTCCGGCGGACCGTACGGGCCAATCTGGCGCACTACCGGCCGGACCAGGGGCGCCTGCTCATCGAGCGGCCCCACTTCCACTCGCGCACCCGGCGGCAGGTGACGCGGTGGCAGCTCGTCCTGCTGGTCGACCAGTCCGGCTCGATGGCCGGTTCCGTGATCCACTCCGCCGTCACGGCCGCCTGCCTCTGGGGCCTCCCCGGTCTGAAGACGCATCTCGTCGCGTTCGACAGCAACGTGGTCGACCTGACGGCCGATGTGACGGACCCGGTGGAGCTGCTGATGAAGGTGCAGCTCGGCGGCGGTACGGACATCGCACGGGCCGTCGCCTACGCGGCCGATCTGGTGGAGAACCCGCGCCGCGCGATCGTCGCGCTGATCACCGACTTCTACGAGGGCGGCGACGCCCACCGGCTGCGCCGCACCGTGCGCGCGCTCGTGGAGCAGGGCACCACCGTGCTCGGCCTGGCCGCCCTGGACGAGGACGCGAACCCGGACTACGACCGGGAGCTGGCCGGCCGGCTCGCCGAGGCCGGTGCGCACATCGGGGCGATGACGCCCGGCCGGCTGGCGGAGTTCGTCGCGGAGAGGCTGGGCCGATGACCGCGCCGGCCCCCAGGGCCGATCTGCTGGCCCTCACCCCCGAGGCCCTGGCCGCGCTCGCCAACCGGGGACTCGTCAAACGCGCCGCGAAGGACCTGGACGCGGGCACGGTTCCGGAGCTGACGACCGGCGACGACGCCTCGGTGCGGGCGGTCTTCCCCGACGGCACGGCCGCCGTGCTGCCCGCCGGCACCGGTCTGGACGACGGCCGGTGCGACTGCGCCGCGACCGGGGTGTGCCGCCATCTGATCGCGCTCGTCCTCGCCTACCGGCGCCTGGCCGCCGACGCGCCGTCCCCGGCGCCCCGGCCGCCCGTCGAGTGGTCGCCGGGCACGATCGACGACGACACGCTCACCGGGGCGCTCGGCGCCCGCCCGGTCGCCGCCGCCCGGCGCACGCTGCGGCGGGGCTACGAGGCCGTGGTGCACCGGCCCACCGCCGGGCGCCCCGAGCCCTGGGTGGAACTGCCCGCGTGCACGGTGCGGTTCCCGGTGCCCGGCGAGATCGGCTACGCCACCACGGACGCCTCCGCCGCGCTGCGCGCCGAGGTCGTCGCGCTCGCCGTCTGGGCGTTCCGCGCCGCCGACGCGGAGGCGGCGGGGACACCGGAGGCAGCGCGAACAGCAGGGGCGGCGGAGCGCGCGGCCACCGTCCGGGTGGGGGGCGAGCGGGCCGCCGGGGCCGGTGCGCCCGGCCGTACGGCGACACCGGCTCCCCCGCCGGCCGAGGCCCCGGCGCCCCCGCGGGCCCCGTCCGGGGGCGCGGGCAGCCTGGATGCCGCGGCCGGCCTCGTCGAGGAGTTGCTGCTCGACGGTGTCGCCCAGGCGGGGCCCGTGCTCGCCGGGGCCGTCGACCGGGCGGGCCGGGCGCTCGCGCGCGACGCGTACCACTGGCCCGCCGCGGCCCTGGCGGAGCTGGCCGGGCAGCTCTCCGCCTACGCCGACCGGGGCGCCGCCCACCGCCCGGAGCTGGTCGCGGCGCTGCTCACCGAGGTGCACGCCCGGCGGCTGGCCGCCGCCGTGCCCGGCGTCCTGGGCACGGACGAGGCCGCGGAGACGCCGCTGCGCCAGGTCCGGCTCACCGCGCTCGGCTGCCGGATCACCGGCCCCGTCGAGACCCCGGTCGCCGAGGTGTACTTCGCCCACCCCCACGCCGGCAGCGTCCTGGTGCTCCGCAAGGAGTGGCCCCAGCGCCTCACCGGCCACGCGCTCGCGCAGCGCCGGCTGCTCTCCACCACGCTGGGCGCGCTCGCCACCGGCACCCTCGTCAGCGAGAGCGTCCGGCGCACCGCGGGGCGCACCCTGACGATCGTCCGCGGCCGGCTCGGCGCCACCGGGGTCACCCCGGTCGGCAGCTCCTGGACCCGGCTGCCGCCCCCGCTGCTGGTCGGGGACCTGGCCGCGCTCATCGCCTCCTGGTACGGCCGGCCGCCCCGGCTGATCCGGCCCCGGGTGGCGGCCGGGGCGGTCCGCGTGGTCGCCCTGTCCCGAGTCGAGGAGGTCGGGTACGACGCCGGCGAGCAGCGCCTGGAGGCGGTGGTGCGGGACGCGGCGGGGAACCGCGCGCTGCTGGCCTCGGAGTACCGGCCGGGGTGCCCCGGCGCGCTGGACGCGCTGGCCGACGTGCTGCGGCGGGGGGCCACGCATGTGAGCGGTGCGGTGGTCCGGGAGGGCGGCGGGATACGGATCGACCCGATCGCCGTGCTGACGCCGGACGGGGTGACGGTGCCCGATCTCGCGCCCGGTAACGGGGCGGCGGCCCTGGCCCCGGTGGCGCGGCGGGCGGCGGACCCGCTGACGGCCGCGCTGGAGGAGGCGGTGGCCGCGCTGGCCGCGCTGGCCCACGGGGGGCTACGCAGTCCGTCCGGGCCGGTCCTGGCCCGGATCGGCGACGCCGCCACCGCGCTGCGCCGGACGGGGCTCGGGCGGGCGGCGGCCCTGCTCCGTACGGTGCTCGACCCGGCGGCCGGTACGGCCGGTACTGACGATACGAACGGTACGGACGGTACGGACGGACCGGGCAGGTCGGCCGCGCCGGACGGGTCGGCGCGGGTCGCCGCCTGGCTGGAGGCGCAGCTGCACCTGCTGGTGAGCGGCGAACTCCTCGCCGCCGAGGGGCCGGGACCGGGACCGGGGCCGGGAGCGGGACCGGGCGGGCACCACCCCGTACACCCGGCCCGGCTCCCCTGACCCGAGTGCTACGCCAGGTACGCCAGTCCGGGATGCGCCTTCGTGTAGCCGTCCACCAGGCGGCGGGCGACGGAGACCGAGTCGACCAGCGGGTGCAGGGCGAACGCCCGGACGGCGTCCGCGCGCGACGCGCTCGCCGCCGCGTCGAGCACCGCGCGCTCGACGGCCTTCACCGAGGTGACCAGGCCCACCGCGTGGTAGGGCAGCGGGTCCGCGGCGAGGGGCCGGGCGCCGTTGGCGTCCACCAGGCAGGGCGCCTCGATCACGGCGTCCGCGTCCAGCACGGCCAGGGTGGCGCGGTTGCGGACGTTGAGGATCAGGGTGGCCTGCTCGTCACGGGCGATCGCGCGCATCAGGGCGAGCGCGACCTGTTCGTAGCCGCCGGTGTCCAGATCGCTCTTCTCGCGCTCGCCGGCGCCGGCCACCTCCCGGTTCTCCGACATGTAGGTGGCCTCGCGCTCGGCGCGGGTGCGGTCCCAGGTGGCCAGGGCGGGGGTCGCCGGGTCCTTCATCCGGCCGTAGAAGCCCTCCTGCTGCTCGCGCAGGAAGGCGCCCCGGGTCTGCGCGGCCTCCTGGTAGGCGCGGACGGCCTCGCGGTTGAAGTAGTAGTAGTGCAGGTATTCGTTGGGGATCGAGCCCAGGGAGCGCAGCCAGTCGGGGCCGAACAGCCGGCCCTCCTCGAAGGAGCCCAGCAGTCCGGGGTCGGCGAGCAGGCGCGGGAGTTCGTCCCGGCCCGCGACGTACAGCCCGCGTACCCAGCCGAGGTGGTTGAGGCCGATGTAGTCGATCCGGGCCAGGTCCGGATCGGCGCCCAGGACACGGGCGATGCGGCGGCCGAGGCCGACCGGTGAGTCGCAGATGCCGATGACGCGGTCGCCGAGGTGGCGGGACATCGCCTCGGTGACCAGTCCGGCCGGGTTGGTGAAGTTGATGACCCAGGCGTCCGGGGCGAGCCGGGCGATGCGCCGCGCCAGGTCGACGGCGACGGGCACGGTGCGCAGCCCGTACGCGATGCCGCCGGCACCGACCGTCTCCTGCCCGAGTACGCCCTCGTCCAGGGCGACCCGTTCGTCGGCGGCCCGGCCCGCGAGGCCACCGACGCGGATCGCGGAGAAGACGAAGTCGGCGCCGCGCAGGGCCTCGTCCAGGTCGGTGGTGGCGCGGACGGCCGGCGCGTCCGGGATGCCCGCGGCCTGTTCGGCGAGGACCCGTGCGACGGCGGTGAGCCGGTCGGTGTCCGTGTCGTAGAGGGTGACGGCCGACACGCGGCCCTCGGCGTGGTCGGCGAGCAGCGCCCCGTACACCAGAGGGACCCGGAATCCGCCGCCGCCCAGAATTGTCAGCTTCACGCTTCCGCATGGTACGTGGCACGGGCGCGGGGCGGCCCGGTGACGAAGGGCCGGAGCCTCCGTCCACCGGGCCGCCCCGAAGGTGCGGCCGGGTCTCAGTCGCCGTTCCACCAGCGGGAGACGACGCTCCAGAGCCGGGCGGGCGCGCCGGGCTTGCGCTGGCGCGGGACCAGGCCGGCGGCGTTCTCGCCCGCCGCGCCGGTCACGTCCGCCGAGCCGTCGACGGTGGCGGTCGCGCCGGACGGGCCGGAGCGGGCGGGGGCGTGGGCCTGGTCGGAGGGCAGGTGGGCCCGGACCGGGGTCGGGGCGGCGTGCCGTACGGCGGACTGGACCTCCCAGTCCCGGCGGGCGGCGGTGGGCTTGCCCATGGACGGCGGCCGGCGGTCGTCCTGCGGGGCGCGGGCCGCGAATTCGGCGGGGAGTTCGGCCAGGTGACGGCTGACCAGGTTGCCGACCCAGCGCAGTTCGCTCTCCTCGACCGCGAGTTCGAGGTCGGGCAGGCGCATCAGCAGCGCCTCGACGCCGACGTCGGCGATGGCGCGCCCGATGTCCTGGCCGGGGCACTCGTGGGGGCCGCCGCTGAACGCGAGGTGGGCGCGGTTGCCCGCCATGTCGGCCTTGAGGTCGGGACGTACCACCGGGTCGGTGTTGGCCGCCGTGATGCCGACGATCAGCGCGTCGCCGGCCTTGATGTGCTGGCCGCCCAGTTCCGTGTCGCCGACCGCCCAGCGGCCCAGGATCGCGGCGAACGGCGGCTCGTCCCACAGGGTCTGCTCGACCGCCTCGGGCACGGTCATGTGGCCGCCGCTGAGCCGGGAGCGGAAGCGGGGGTCGGTGAGGACCATGCGCAGCACGTTGGCGATCAGGTTGGTGGTCGTCTCGTAGGAGACGATGAGCATGAGCCGCAGATGCTCGGCCACCTCCTTGTCGTTCATGGCGGCGGGGTGTTCGACGAGCCAGGTGGCGAAGTCGTCGGCGGGCTCGCGGCGGCGGCGCTCCACGAGGCGGCTCAGCACGTCCACCATGTAGGCGTTGCTCTGGACGGCGGTGGCGGTGCCCTTGATCATGTCACGGGCGGCCTGCACCATCCGGTCGTTGGACTCCTCCGGCATCCCGAGGACGGCGCACATGACCATCATGGGCAGCCGTTCGGCGAACTCGGCGACGAGGTCGGTGCGGCCCTCCCGGCAGAAGCCGTTGACGAGCCGGTTGCTGTAGCGGTTGATGTGGCGCCGGACGCCGCGGGTGTCGATGCGGGCGATGGAGTCGGTGAGGGCGCCGCGCTGGCGCTCGTGGGTGGCGCCGTCCGCGAAGGCGCAGATCGGCTGCCAGGCGACCTGCGGGGCGAGCGGGTGGTCGGGGGCGATGGTGCCGTCCTGCAGCGCCCACCAGTGGCGGGAGTCACGGGAGAACTGCGAGGGCGTACGGGTCATGTGCAGGTTCTCGCTGTGGCCGAGGACCAGCCAGGCGGGCACGTCGCCGTGCAGCAGGACGGGGGCCACCGTGCCGTGTTCGGCGCGCAGCTTCTCGTACAGGCCGTGCGGGTCCTGTTCGGCCTCGGGGCCGTACATCCGGCGCAGTCCGCCGGGGCCGACGCCCAGGCCGTGGGCCGGGCATTCGGGGGGCGGGACCGGCGCGGTGTCCTGGCCGTGCTCGTAGGGGAAGGGGCTTGTCACGATCGCTCCAGGAGTCCGGCCGCGGGGCCGGACGGTCGGGGGCGCGGTGGGGGAACGCGCGGGACGGGTTCGGGAGGGTGCGCGGGCGGGTCAGGCGCGTGGGAGGGCCAGACTGTGCAGGTAGCGCATCAGGGTCATCAGCACATCGCGGCTGGAGACGCGCAGCCGGGCGTCGCAGTCGATTATCGGGACCTCGTCCGGGAGGTCCAGGGCACTGCGCAGCGCTTCGACGGGGTGCTTCGGGGCGTCGGGGAAGCTGTTGATGGCGACGACGAACGGCACGCCGCGCTCCTCCAGGCGTCCGATGACGTCGAAGCTGACTTCGAGCCGCCGGGTGTCGATGAGGACGACGGCGCCGAGGGCGCCCTCGAACAGGCCGTTCCAGAGGAACCAGAACCGCTCCTGGCCGGGGGTGCCGAAGAGGTAGAGGATCAGCTCGTCGCTGATGCTGATCCGGCCGAAGTCCATGGCGACGGTGGTGGCGGTCTTGCTCTCCACCCCGTAGTTGTCGTCGACGCCGATCCCGGCCTGCGTCATGGTCTCTTCGGTGGTCAGCGGCCGGATCTCGCTGACCGAGCCGACCATGGTCGTCTTGCCGGCCCCGAACCCCCCGACGATCACGACCTTCACCGCGGCGGTGGCCGTGGTGGGCAGGACGTCCTCGCTGCGGGGGCCCGTGATCGTGTCAGAGTTTCTGAAGTCCATGCATCACCGCTTCGAGGAGGGACCGGTCCGGGAGGGTCGCGCGCACGATCGGCGCGCGCGATTCGATCAGTCCGGTGGCGAGGAGTTCGGTGAGGAGCGAGGTCACCACGCTGAACGGGAGGCTGAGGTAGGCGGAGAGTTCCGCGACGGATAACGGGGCCTGGCAGAGCCGCAGGATCACGGCCTGCTCGGGCTGGACGGTCGGGGACGGCTCGGACTTCGAGACGATCATCGTGACCAGGTCGAGCGCGGCCCGCTCTCCGTCGTCGGGATCGCCGGTGATGACGTAGAGCCGTTCCGGATCGCTCAGCGCCGGGTCCGCCTTCCGGCGTTCTCTTCGGGGAGACTTCATCCGGGCTGCCCGTCGTGGCGGGGCGGGCTCGTGAGATGGCCGCCGATGCGGGCGACCATGTCGCGCATCCGCGCGCCGACGTGTCCGGCGTCCACCGTCTCCCCGGCGAGCACCGCGAGGTAGGCGCCGGTGCCCGCTGCCATCAGGTAGAAGAAGCCGCCGGTGACCTCGATGACGACGAGCCGCATCCGGCCGTCGCTGTACGGGATCTCGGTGGCGACGGCCGCCGCCAGGCTCTGCAGTCCGGCGCACGCCGCCGCGAGCCGGTCGGCGACGTCGGGGTCGCCGCCGTGCTGGGCGATGCGCAGGCCGTCCGCCGAGAGGACGACGATCTGGTGGATGTCCGGGACGTCGTCGGCGAGCTCCTTGAGCATCCAGTCCATGTTGCCGCGCTGCTGGATCACTGCTGATCTCCCTTGTCCCACGCGTCGTCAGGGGCGTCGTCCGCCCCGGGCTCCTGGGGCACGCCGTTGGCGGCCTTGGTGAACGCCTCCAGCCAGATGCCGGGAGGCGGTTCCGTGCTGTTGCCCCCCTGGGCGGGGCCGTGGCCGTAGCCGTGGCCGTTGGTGCGGCCGGCCATGGGGTCGGCGGCCTGGGCGGGGAGGTTGTGCGAACCCAGCGGGGCGCGGCCCCGGCTGCGGCGCTGCGGGAGGCCGCCCGCGGTCCATTCGGTGACGACGGGCACGTCGTCCTCCAGGGCGGCGGTGGGGGCGGCCGGCCTGGTGTCGGAGACGACCGGGCCGGTGGCGGGGCGGGCGGCGACCGCGGGCTTGGGCTTGCGCCGCTTGCCACGCGGCGGCACGACGTGCTGCAGGTCGGAGAGGTCGATGTCGCTGGTGGGCCGCGAGGTGGCGCCGATGCCGTGGGCGATGCCGGGCGCCGGGCCGGTGGTGACCATGGCGCGGGGCACGATGAGCACCGCGCGGACACCGCCGTACGCGGACTGGCGCAGCGAGACCTGGAGGTCGTACATCCGGGCGAGGCGCCCGACGACGGCCATGCCGAGGCGCGGGGCCTCGCCGAGGTCGTTCATGCTGGAGCCTGCCTGGGCCCTGGCGAGCATGTTCTCGGCGCGGGCGCGGGCCTCCTCGCTGAGGCTGACGCCGCCGTCCTCGATCTCGATGGCGATGCCGGTCTGCACCTCGACCGCGGTGACGTGCACCCGGGTCTGCGGCGGCGAGTAGCGGGTGGCGTTGTCGAGGAGTTCGGCGCAGGCGTGGATGAGCGGTTCGACCGCGGTGCCGATGATGGCGACCTTGGCGATCGAGTGCAGATCGATGCGCGGGTACTCCAGGATGCGCGACATGGCGCCGCGCAGCACGCTGAACAGCGGTACGGGCTTGGGCCACTGGCGGCTGGGGCGGGCGCCGCCGAGCACGGCGATGGAGTCGGCGAGCCGGCCGATCAGCGCGGTGCCGTGGTCGATGCGGAGCAGGTCGTCGAAGACGTCGGGGTTGCGCCCGTGGTGCTCCTCCATCTCCCGCAGCTCACTGGCCTGTCGGTTGACGATCGCCTGGACGCGGCGGGCGACGTTGACGAAGGCGCGCTGCGCCGAGTCGCGGGTCGCCTCCTCGTTGTCGATGATGTCGAGGACCGTGTAGACGAGGGAGCGCTGCGGGTCGGAGAGGTGGCGGTAGACCGGGTCGGCGTCGACCACGTCGCGCAGCACCTCGTCGGGCGAGTTGCCCACGCGCAAACGGTGGATGGCGGCCGGCAGCAGCTCCTTGCTGATGCGTACGGTCTCCTCGTCGTGGTCGGCGATGCGCCGTTCCAGGGCGGTGAGACGCCGCTGGTACTCGGCGTTGCGGCGGCGGATCGTGCGGCCCCGGCGGGCGATCTCCACGGCGAGCGCGGCGACGACGACGGTGGCGAAGACTCCGCACCAGACGACTGGTATCCGCGCGGGCTCGGCGACCAGCGCCGCGGCGGCGGTGGTCGCTCCCGCCATCACGACGACGGGTAGCAACAGGGCGCGGGCGACGGGGGCTTCCCGTCCGGCCGGCGGTGATTCAACACGGGCCATCTGAACCTCTGGCGGTTGATTCGGGCTGTATTCCGGAGATTCGGCGCTTGTGTGCATGAAGGGAACAAGCACGCGAATTCATCTCAACTCGGTTGCACAGCGCGTGAGCTTAGTCAGATCGAATCAGTGCTTTCGCACATTCCTCCAACCCCCTGCGCGAGCGCTCCAGCGGTAATACACTCACGAGTTTTTACACGCACCGCCTTCACGCGTGTGCGGGGAGTGACGGCACGGAAGAACACGGAAGAATCGCCCCGCGACGCGCTCAAAGGGCACATGTGATCGAAGGGGCTCTTACGGGTGATGCGGCGGCCGGGCGTCCACGGCGGGCGCCCGGCCGGGGTCAGCGGCGGGCGCCGCCGATGCGTCCCTCCAGCTGGACCAGCAGCTCGCTGAGCTGAGCGCTCAGCCGGTCGCGGGACTCGGCGTCGAGGCCGGAGAGCACCGCGCGCTCGTACGCGAGCTGCTGCGGCAGCAGCCCGTCGACCAGGGCGCGCCCCTCGTCGGTGAGGCCCACGTACGTCACCCTGCGGTCGCGTTCGTCGCCGCGCCGGGCGAGCAGTCCGCGTTCCTGGAGGACCTTGAGCCGCTTGGTGACGGCGGCCCCGGAGGAGAAGGTCTCCCTGGCCAGCTCGCCGGGGGTCAGTTCACGGTCGGTACGGCGTACGGCCCCGAGCAGGTCGAACTCGGCGCGGTTCAGCCCGGCCGCCCGCAGCGGGGCGTCCTCGGCCTGCTGGAGGAGGGCGGAGCACCGGTTGATGCGGCCGATCAGCTCCATGGGTCCGGTGTCCAGCTCCGGGTTGACGGCGCGCCACTGCCGGACCACCGAGGCCACGATGTCGTCGGTCACACCGCTCCGTTCTCCTGGGCGGGGACGAGCAGCCCCTGCCGTTTCGCTGTCGCGGCGAGCGTACGGTGTCCGTCCCGCTCGGCCGCGAGCACCGCCTCCCGGGGCAGGTCCGGCTGCCACCACTCCCCGGCCGCGGTGTCGTCGGCCTCGCGCAGTTCGACCAGGGAGCCGGTGAGCCGGCGGCGGGCGGCGTCCAGCGCGGCGGGGGCGGGTTCGGGTGCGGCGAGGGTCCGCGCGGCGTGGTCGCGGGCGTGCTCGGCGGCGGCGAGGGCGCGCTCGACGCGGCCGGTGGCACGGCGGTTGGTGACCAGGACGGCGGCGAGGAAGCCGACCGCGGCGCCGATGACGGTGTCCAGGACCCGGTCGCCGATCAGTTCGCCGGCCGGGTGGGTGCCCGCGTACTCCAGGACGAGCAGGGCCATCGGGGTCACGGCGACGGAGCCGAGCCAGTAGTTGCGGGTGATCAGCGCCTCGGCGGCGAACGCGAAGAGGAGGCAGAAGCCGATGAGGGCGAGCGGGGCGGTCCGGGCGGCCGGCAGGACGGCCGCGAAGACGAGCACGCCGATGAGGTTGCCGAGGGTGCGCTGGAGCGTGCGGTTCCAGGAGAGCGTGACGTTGGCCTGGTAGAGCGAGGCGGCCGTGACGATGGCCCAGTAGGGGCGGCCGACGCCCGCGGCGGAGCAGACGTATCCGGCCAGGGCACAGCCGACGAGGGTACGGGCGGCGACCGGGAGCAGCGGGGAGCCGGGGGCGAGGGCGCGCGTCAGGGTGCGCGGGAGTCCGGTGCGGGCGGCGCGTTCGGTGTCGAGGCCGAGGAGTTCGGCGGTGGTGCCGGTGGTGGCCGGCGGGGTGGGCACGGGGCCGCGGGCGCGGGTCTGCCGGGCCCAAGCGCGCAGCCGGCCGGCGTCGGCGGGGTCGGGCGCGGCGGTCAGGGCGGTGGTCTCGGCGTGGACGACCAGGCGTTCCAGGGCGCGGCGGGCCGGGGTGGGGCGGCCGGCCGCGACGAGGGTCTGCCAGGCGGCGTGGACGGCGGTGACGGCGGCGCGCCGGGTGGCGTGGCCGGGGGCGGCGGCGTGCGCGGCGGCGGCGTCCAGGGCGCGGGCGGTGGCGCGGCGTTCGGGGCCGTCGCGGCGGACGAGGGCGGGGGCGACGACGGCGACGAGCCAGGCGACCGCCCCGGCGCCGAGGGTCAGGGCGAGGTGGCCGGGGACCTGGGCGAGCGTCTGGGGGGAGAAGAGGGCGGCGGAGCTGACGAAGGTGAGGATCACCGGTCCGGGCGGGCCGATGCGGGTCGCGTCGCAGAGCAGTTTCTGCCCGGCGGCCAGGAGCGCGCCGACGGCGATGAGCAGGGCGGTCGACGTGGTGAGCGAGGCGACGACGAGGGCGGCGGCGAGCCCGGCGGTCATGCCGAGGACGACACCGGCGACGGTCCGGGCGCGGCGCGCGTAGGGGAGGTGGTGGCCGTAGAGCGCGCAGAGCGAGCCCGCCATCGTGTACATCACCAGGTCGAGCCGGTCGACGGCGAGCAGCGCCAGGTTGGGTATCGCGGTGGCCACGACCACGCTGGTGGCGGGCTTGAACCACATGTCGGAGGGCCGGGCCAGGCGCAGCGGGCCGGTCAGCGGCAGCTTGCGGACGGCGGGCCTGCGGGACCTGGCGGTTGTCTCACTCACCCATACACGTTAACAGGTATTACACCCGTAAAACACTTGGCCGGAACGGGCCGCCCGTGACGGGCCGTCCGGGCCGGTCCCGCGTCGGCACCGGCGCGGCCCGGAGCGGGTCAGCCGAGGCCGCGGGCGTCCTGCTTGAGCGCGGTGTCCACGGTCAGGGCGGCCGCCACCACCAGACTCAGCAGCGGCTCGGGGAGCCGGTAGTGGATCTGGAGGACGTAGTTGTCCGCCGTCGTGAACAGCGTCTTGGCGAGGCCCTCCCAGGTCTTGGTGATCCGGGCGACCTCGGCGTCGTTGTGGTCCACGATCGCGAAGTTCCAGGCGCGCCAGTTCTCGGCCTTGATGGCGCCGATCTGCTGCCCGCCGGCCATGACGGCGAAGTTGATCTTGCCGATGGCGTTCTGCTGGACGATCTCGCCGACCGGCCGGCCGTCGGGGCGCTGCACGACGACCCGGGACTTGATGAACTTCGCCGGCCGGGTCAGCAGCAGTTGCGGCTGCCCCTGGGCGTCGCGGATCTCGAGGCGGTGGGTGAGGTACTGGTCGATGCTGGTGAGGAAGCGCAGCACCTTGCGCATGGCGCCCTGGCCGACCTGTACGACCGACCCGATGGTGGTGCCGTGCTGGTCGAAGACGCTGTACTCGTTCGTCAGCTCGATCAGCTTGGCCTTCTGGTTCACGACCAGGACCTGCTGTTCGAAGAGCGCGCCGCCGGGAGCGCCGCCCTGCGGGTGCGGGGCGCCCTGCGGCGGGACGGCGGCCGGCTGCTGCGGCACCTGCCCCTGCGCGGGGGCCTGCGGCCGCGCGGGGGCCCCGCCGCCCTCGGCCGGGTGCGTGTGGTCGGTCCACCGGGAGCCGTCCCAGTAACGCAGCAGCTGGGGGGCGCCGTGCGGATCGGGATACCAGCCCGCAGATACGTTCGAGTGCGTGGTCACCGGGGCACACTATCTCGCCATGGCCGAAATCGAACCTTCCGTCCGCCGATCCACAGGTTCACCGGCCCCGTGCCTGTCCGCTCCCGCACTGCTTGAAAGTTCAACGCGCCACGTACGATGTGCGGCATGAGCAGGCTGAGCGCGGGAGCGAAGGGGCTGCGCGGCACCGGTGCGCCGGCCGCGCTCGCCTGGCTGTTCATCCTGGTGGCCCTCGCCGCCTGCTGCTCCCCGCAGTCCGGCCGGCACCACCCGGGCCCCGAGCCCAGGGTCTGGTCGGCCGCCGCGCCGGCGGACTTCTCCGGGGTGCGCGCCGTGGTGGCCGACTCCCCCGGCAGCCGGGGCGTGGGCGACTCCTGCCACGGCACCTCGAAGCCCTCGGCGCCCGTCCTGCTGCCCGGCCAGCCGGCCCCGGCAGGGGTGCCCTCGGCCGCCGTGACGACGCTTCCGGCCCAGCCGCTGACCGGCGGCCGGTCGATCCGGGGCCCCTCGAACGACGCGGTCGGCGAGGTGGACCCCCTACGCCTTCAGGTTCAGCGGATCTAGGACGGCCGGGGATCTCCCGTACCCGTTTCCGGGGCGGCGGCTCCCCCATGCCGTACGCAGTGCCCCCACCGATCCGCTGAACCGAAGGACCCCGTCATGGCTTCCGCCGAGAACAAGAAGAACAACGCCGCCGCCCGCCGCGCCAAGCTGGAGGAGGCCCGCCGCCAGGAGCGCGCCCGCGAGCGCCGCGCCCGCATCCTCACCATCGGGGCCAGCGTCCTGGCGGTCGTCGGCCTCGTCGCCGGCGGCGGCTATCTGATGAACGCCGCCGACGAGCAGGACAAGGAGGAGGCCGCCGTGGTGGCGTCGGACGTGGACGGCGAGAAGAGCTGGGACAAGCTCACCCAGAACCATGTCGAGAAGACCGTCGACTACCCGATGAACCCGCCGGTCGGCGGCGACCACAACCCGGTGTGGATGAACTGCAACGGTGATGTGTACACCGAGGCGATACCGAAGGAGAACGCCGTCCACTCGCTGGAGCACGGCGCGGTCTGGGTGACGTACACCGGCAAGGCGAAGCCCGCCGATGTGAAGAAGCTGAACGAGCGCGTCGCGTCCACGCCCTACTCTCTGATGAGCCCGATCGAGGACCAGGCGGCACCGCTGATGCTCAGCGCCTGGGGCAAGCAGCTCACCGTCAAGAGCGCCGACGACCCGCGGGTGGCGCAGTTCTTCACCAAGTACGTGCAGGGCGCGCAGACCCCCGAGCCGGGCGCCGCCTGCACGGGAGGGATCGCCAAGTGACGTCCGCCCCCCGCACCTCGCGGCTCCTGCTGCTGGCCGGCGGTGCCGTACTGCTGCTGGCGCTGGTGCTCATCGCGCTGACGCTCGCCCGGCCCTCGACGTCGGCGCCCGCCGCGTCCGCCGCGGCGTCCGCACCGGCGGAGTCCTCGGCCGATGTGGGGTTCGCGCGCGACATGGCGGTCCACCACCAGCAGGCGGTCGAGATGTCGTTCATCGTCCGGGACCGCACCTCGGACGAGGCAGTGCGCCGGCTCGCGTTCGACATCATCAACACCCAGGCCAATCAGCGCGGCATGCTGCTCGGGTGGCTGGAGATGTGGGGGCGGGCCAAGAGTTCCCCCGGAGCGCCGATGGCGTGGATGGGGCACACCTTCACCCCCGGCGGTGACGGGGCGCTGATGCCCGGCATGGCGACCGACGCCCAGCTGGACGCCCTGCGCAAGGCCGAGGGCAGAAAGGCGGAGGTGCTCTTCCTCCGGCTGATGACCGCCCACCACAAGGCCGGTGCCGACATGGCGGCCGCGGCGGCCTCGTCGGCGGGGACCGAGGAGATCCGGAACCTGGCCGACGGCATGGTCCGGGGCCAGCAGTCGGAGATCGCGCTCATGGCGGACATGCTCAAGGAGCGGGGGGCGTCCGCCTCCTGAGACGGGACCGGGCCCCGTCGCGCGGCGGGGCCCGGTTTGCCCGGATCGGGACCGTACTGACGTACGGAATCGCATAGGCTCAGGACCGATATGAAGAGCAACCTCACACCGCTGGGGCCCAAGGCCGACAAGGACACCGTCCGGCGCAGCAATCTGAGCCTCGTGCTGCGGGCCGTCCGCGACGAGGGCGAGGGGGAGGCGACCCGGGCCGGGGTCGCCGCACGCGTGGGGCTGACCCGTGCCGCCGTGTCCTCGCTGGTCGAGCAGCTGCTGGAGAGCGGCTTCCTGACCGAGTCCGGCAAGACGTTCAGCGGTCAGGCCGGCCGTCCCGGCACCGCGCTGAAGACGGCCCGCACCGGACCGGCCGGGCTCGGGGTCGAGGTCAACATCGACTACGTCTCGGTGTGCGTCGTGGACCTGGCCGGCACCGGCCGGGTCCGGCTCACCGAACACCTGGACAACCGGGGCACCCCGCCCGCCGAGGTTCTGGCGCGGGCGGCCCGGATCGCCGCGCGCACCCTGGACTCGGCGCGGGAGCAGGAGCTGTACCCGGTCGGTGTGGCCCTGGCGCTGCCGGGCCTGGTCTCCGGCGGCGCGGTCCGCCAGGCGCCGAACCTGGGCTGGAACCAGGTGCCGGCCGAGGAGCTGTTCGCCGCCGCGCTGACCGCCGAGCATCCGGGCCACCCGGCGCTGCCGGTCCGCTCGGAGAACGAGGCGAACCTCGCGGCCCTGGCCGAGCTGTGGTTCGGCGGCCTGGAACGCATCCGCACCTTCCTGTACCTCACGGGCGAGATCGGCGTGGGCGGTGCGGTCGTCATCGACGGCGAGCTGCTGCGCGGGGCGCACGGCTTCGCGGGTGAGATCGGGCACGTCGTGGTGGACGCGCAGGGGCCCCGGTGCCGGTGCGGTTCGCGCGGCTGCCTGGAGCAGTACGCGGGACAGGCGGCGCTGCTGCGGGCGGCCGGGATCGACGGGGCCGGCGGTCTGGCCGTCACGGAGCTGGAGAAGCGGGTCCGGGCGGGCGACGAGCGGGCCGTCGCGGCGGTCGCGGAGGCCGGCCGGATGCTGGGCCGGGTGCTGTCGGGGGCGGTCAATCTGCTGGACCCGGACGCGGTGGTGCTCGGCGGGATCTACCGGAACCTGATGCCGTGGCTGTCGCCGCCCGCCGGTGAGGAGCTGGGCCGGGTGGTGTCCGGGCTCTGGTCGCCCGGCGGGGGCCGGCTGCGCGCGTCGTCGGTGGCGGGGGACGCGGCGCGGGGCGCGGCGGCGCTGGTCATGACGGACGTGCTGGCCGACCCGGTGGCGTACGCGCGTCCGGCGATGGCCTGAGAGCCGCGAAACGCGGGAGGGGGCGGACGCGTCGTGCGTCCGCCCCCTCCCCCGGTGCGCCGCCGGGTCAGCGGACGCCGAGCAGGTGGTCCATCGCGAGCTGGTCCAGGACCTCGAACGCCATGCCGCGCGCGGCGGCCGCGTCCACGTCGAACTCCTCGAAGGCGGAGCGGTCGGCGAGCAGGCCGGCCACGCCGTCCTCGGCGGTGCGCTGCGCCAGCTCGTCGAGACGGGCGGCGCGCAGGGCCTCCCGGACGGCCGGGTCGGCGCGGAAGGCGGCGGCGCGCTCCTTGAGGATGAGGTAGTTGCGCATGCAGCCGGCGGCGGAGGCCCAGACGCCGTCGTAGTCCTCGGTGCGCGGAGGCTTGAAGTCGAAGTGGCGCGGGCCGGTGTAGTCGGAGCTCTCCAGCAGGTCGACCAGCCAGAACGCCTGGCGCAGGTCGCCGGCGCCGAAGCGCAGGTCCTGGTCGTACTTGATGCCGGACTGGCCGTTGAGGTCGATGTGGAAGAGCTTGCCCGCCCACAGGGCCTGCGCGATGCCGTGCGGGAAGTTGAGGCCGGCCATCTGCTCGTGCCCGACCTCCGGGTTGACGCCGACCAGCTCGGGGCGCTCCAGGCGCTCGATGAAGGCGAGGGCGTGGCCGATGGTGGGCAGGAGGATGTCGCCGCGCGGCTCGTTGGGCTTGGGCTCGATGGCGAACTTCAGGTCGTAGCCCTGCTCGGTGACGTAGTCGCCCAGCAGGTCGAACGCCTCCTTCATGCGGTCGAGCGCGACCCGGACGTCCTTGGCGGCGCCGGACTCGGAGCCTTCCCGGCCGCCCCAGGCGACGTAGGTGGTGGCGCCCAGCTCGACGGCGAGGTCGATGTTGCGCATGGTCTTGCGCAGGGCGTAGCGGCGGACGTCGCGGTCGTTGGCGGTGAAGGCGCCGTCCTTGAAGACGGGGTGCGTGAAGAGGTTGGTCGTGGCCATGGGGACGACCAGTCCGGCCGTGTCGAGCGCCTGGCGGAAGCGCTTGACGACGGCCTCGCGCTCGGTGTCCGAGGAGCCGAACGGGATCAGGTCGTCGTCGTGGAAGGTCACGCCGTACGCGCCGAGCTCGGCGAGGCGCTTGACGGAGTCGACCGGGTCGATCGCGGTGCGCGTGGCGTCGCCGAAGGGGTCGCGGCCCTGCCAGCCCACGGTCCACAGACCGAAGGTGAACTTGTCCTCGGGGGTCGGTGCGAAGCGTTCCGTCATGGTGGTGCCGCCTTCGGGGCCAGGGGTCCGCAGCCGGTCGGGCGGTCGAACCTCAATTTGTTCACTGTCATGACTAATCATGCACGGACAGCCCGTGCGACGTAAAGCCCCGAGACCCGGAACCTTCCCGCACACCGGACACGAAGGAGGAACCTCCCCTGTTCCGGAGCGGTTCGATCACGTAATTTGTTTTCCACACGATCAAATACGTCAGTGAATGAGGTCAGCCATGCCGCCGCATACCGTCGTCATCGGTGTGGACAGCTCCACCCAGTCCACCAAGGCGGCGTTCGTCGACACCGCCACCGGCCGGCTGCTCGCCGTAGGCCGCGCCCCGCACGTGGTCACCGGCGAGGGCGGGGCGCGCGAGAGCGACCCCGAGGTCTGGTGGCGGGCCCTGTGCGACGCGGTCGCCGCCGGGCTGAAGGAGTCCGGCGCCGCCCCGGCCGACGTGGTGGGCATCGCGGTCGCGGGCCAGCAGCACGGTCTGGTCGTCCTGGACGCGCAGGGCCGTCCGCTGCGCCCGGCCCTGCTGTGGAACGACACCCGGTCCGCCCCGCAGGCCGCCGCCCTGACCGCCGCGCTCGGCGGCGCCGACGCCTGGACGGCGCGCACCGGGTCCGTCCCGGTGGCCGCGATGACCGCGTCGAAGTGGCAGTGGCTGCGGGAGAACGAGCCGGAGACCGCGCGGGCGGCCGCCGCCGTGCGCCTGCCCCACGACTTCCTGACCGAGCGGCTCTCCGGCCGGGCCGTCACCGATCCGGGCGACGCGTCGGGCACCTGCTGGTACTCCACCGCGACCGGCGCCTACGACCCCGGGCTGCTGGAGCTGATCGGGCTGGACGCGGCGCTGCTGCCCGAGGTGGCGCCGAGCGGCGCGGCCCGCGTCGGCGGGCTGACGGAGCGGGCCGCCGAGGCGCTCGGGCTGCCCGCCGGGATCGCGGTCGCGGCGGGCACCGGGGACAACATGAGCGCCGCCGTGGGGCTCGGCCTGGGCGGGGCCGGGCTGCTGGACCACCCGGTGCTGAGCCTGGGTACCTCGGGCACGGTCTTCGCCGCGTCCCGGACCCGCCCGGCCTCCGCCGCGCTCTCCGGGTTCGCGGCGGCGGACGGTACGTATCTGCCGCTGGCCTGCACCCTGAACTGCACGCTCGCCGTGGACAAGGTCGCCGCCCTGTTCGGCCTGGACCGCGACGACGCGGAGCCGGGCGGCGAGGCGGTGCTGCTGCCCTACCTGGACGGCGAGCGCACCCCGGACCTGCCCACCGCCGCCGGTCTCCTCACCGGGCTGCGGCACGACACCACCCCGCGGCAACTGCTCGGAGCCGCCTACGAGGGCGCGGTGGTGACCGTGCTGCGGGCGCTCGACGAGCTGCTGCGGGCCTGCGGGCTCGACCCGGCCGATCCGGAGGTGGCGGCCCGGCCGCTGCGGCTGATCGGCGGCGGCGCGCAGGGCCGCGTCTGGGTGGAGACCGTACGGCGGCTCTCCGGAAGGCCGGTGATCGTGCCGGGCGCCGGGGAGCTGGTGGCGCTCGGGGCAGCGGCGCTCGCGGCGTCGGCGGCCACCGGCGCGGACGCGGTGGCGGTCGCGGCGGGCTGGGACACCGGCGCCGATCTCCTGCTGGAGGCGGTGGAGCGGGATCTGACGGCGTGGGACCGGATCGGCTCCGTGCTGGAGCGGGCGGCCGGGCCGCTGCTCGGCGGGGACCGTACCGGCTGACCGGCCGTCATGGGCCGCCGTGCGCGCGCGGGAGCGCGTACGGCGGCACCGGCCGTTCCGGGCCGGGGCGCCAACCAGCCGTTTTGGTTAGCGAACTGATGTTCACTACTATCCGGCGATGATCATAAGAAGAAGGCTGACGGTCGGGGTGGGCATTCTGCTCGCCACCCTGACCGCCGGGCTCGGCACGGCGCTGCCCGCCGCGGCCGACGAAACCCCCACGAATGCCTCGCCCAAGGTCGAGCTGGTCCTGGACGTCAGCGGCTCCATGCGGACCCGCGACATCGACGGCAAGTCCCGGATGAGCGCGGCGAAGCAGGCGTTCAACGAGGTGCTGGACGCGGTGCCGGAGCAGGTGCAGCTCGGCATCCGCACCCTCGGCGCCGACTATCCGGGCGACGACCGCAAGGTGGGCTGCAAGGACACCCGGCAGCTCTACCCGGTCGGCCCGCTGGACCGCACCGAGGCGAAGACCGCCGTCGCGACGCTCGCCCCCACCGGCTGGACCCCGATCGGCCCCGCGCTGCTCGGCGCCGCCGACGACCTGGAGGGCGGCGACTCCACCCGCCGGATCGTCCTCATCAGCGACGGCGAGGACACCTGCGGCCCGCTCGACCCCTGCGAGGTCGCCCGCGACATCGCGGCGCGCGGCATCCACCTGGTCATCGACACCCTCGGCCTGGTACCCAACGCGAAGATCCGCCAGCAGCTGACCTGCATCGCCGAGGCCACCGGCGGCACCTACACGGCCGTCCAGCACACCGACGAACTCTCCAGCCGCGTCAAGCAGCTGGTGGACCGCGCGGCGGAGCCCGTCGTCACCCCGGTCGCCACCAAGGGCGCCGACAGCTGCACGGACGCGCCCGAGCTGAAGCCCGGCCTCTACACCGACCGCGAGAAGTTCGCCGAGCACCGCTGGTACAAGGTCGAGGTGCTGCCCGGCCAGGAACTGCGCGCCTCGGTCAGCGTCTTCGCCGACCGCGCCGTCAACAACGACTACGGGATGCTGCTGCGCGCGGTGACCGTGCATGGCCGGGAGATCGTCCGGGGCTCCGAGTCCGGGACCGGGCGCACCGACGCCATCTCCTCCGGGCTGCGCTACCCCAAGGCCGAACTGGACGACGACGAGCAGACCCCCGAGACCGTCTGCCTCCAGGTCAGCAACTCCTTCTCGGCGCCCGCCTCGGTGAAGACCTCCCCCGGCATGCCGATCGAGCTGACCGTCGACCTGGTGGACGGCCCCGACACGGCCTCGGACGTGGCCGCCTTCGGGCTGGGCCATGGCTGGTGGCTGCTGGGCCTGCTCACCCTGACCGGCCTGATCGTGGGTCTCCTCTTCGGCTGGATCTCGCGCTGGCGCATCGCTGTCTGGAGGACCAACTGATGTCCCGTACGAGACGCGTGCTCGCGGGCGCGCTGCTGACCGGCCTGACCCTGCTCACCGGGGCGTCGGCCGCTTCCGCCGACGACGCGACGGCGAGCCCGAGCCCCTCCGGCGAGGAGTCCGGCCCCACCGAGGCGGGTACCACCTTCCGTACCGCCACGGCGATCCGGCAGGGCGAGACCGCCACCGCCGACGCCTCCACCGGCGACTACCTGTACTGGGTCTTCCCGGCCGACGCCGGGCAGCGCGCCACGGTGAAGGCGAAGGTCACCCTGCCCGAGAGCGCCACCCGGCACGGGGCGCAGACCTGGCAGGTCGACGTGTACGACGGACTGCGCCGCCGCCAGGCGTGCATGTACGGCAAGCAGACCGGCACCGCGGCGGCCGACGCCGCGACGGTCGAGCTGACCTGTGTGCTGCGGACCGTCCGGGCCCTGGCGGAGCCGTGGGCCAACGACCCGCTGCCGGGCAGCTACTACGTCCGTCTCACGGTCGTCGGGCTCCCCCAGGCGGACCTGGGTCTGCCGGTGCGCACCGAGGTGGAGGTCGGCTCCAAGGACCAGGGCGGCTCCGTCGATGTGGACGGCAGCCTGTCGAAGCCGCTGGTGCCCGGCGTCTCCGCGGCCGGGCAGGCGTCGGACGACGGTACGGACGCCTCTCCCCGGCCGGCCGCGATGGCCGCGGAGCCGGAGGACGGCTGGTCGTCGGGCTGGTGGACCAGCCGCTGGCTGTGGACGGCGGGCGGCGGGGTGCTCGCCGCGCTGGCGGGCGTCTTCGGCTACTCGCTGACCCGTGGCCGGGGCCGCCCGTCCCACGTGCCGCCGGGCGTCTGACGCCGGGCACGGCCGGCACGGCGAGCACCACGAGCACGGCCGGCACAGCGAGCACCGGATGCGCCGGGGCCGGGCGGGTCCGCACCCGCCCGGCCCCGGCCGCGTTCCGGGGTGCTCCGCGAACCGCGCGGGGTCAGGGGGCGGGCCAGTTCCGCAGGAGGGCGTCCAGGGCGTCCAGGGAGCGGGTCCAGGACTCCTGCGAGTCGGGGGCGCTGTGGCTGAACCCGCCCCGCGCCTCCAGGCTGACGAAGCCGTGGAAGACGCTGCCCAGGAGCCGCACGGCGTGGGTCTCGTCCGGTTCGCTCAGGTGGTAGCCGCGCAGGATGGCGCGGGTCATGAGGGCGTGCCGGCCGCCGGCACTCGCGGCCGCCGCCTCCGGGTCGAGTTCGATCTGGGCCGCGGCGTAGCGGCCGGGGTGCTCGCGGGCGTAGTCCCGGTACACGTCGGCGAAGGCGCGCAGGGCGTCCTTGCCGGCCCGGCCCGCGAGGGCGGCGGCGCACCGGTCGGCCAGTTCCTCCAGGGCGAGCAGGGCGATCCTGGTCCGCAGGTCCCGGGAGTTCTTCAGGTGCGAGTAGAGGCTCGCCACCGTGACGTCGAACCGCCGGGCGAGCGCCGAGACGGTCACCCGCTCGAAGCCGACCTCGTCGGCCAGTTCGGCGCCCGCCCTGGTCAGACGTTCCGCGGTCAGGCCCGCGCGCACCATGGTCGCCTCCTCGTCCGGTGACGGCCATCATGCGCCCGCCCGAGAGATCGGGCCAAACCCCGGGAGGAGCGGGGCGGCGGGGGACCCCCTCCCCGCCGCCCCGCCGGTCCGCTCGGGTCAGCCCAGCGGCACCGACACCGTTCCCGTGCCCTCGCCCGTGGCGCCCGTCGCCTCGGCGACCACGCGGTACGGGCGGTCGATGCGCTCGGAGGCGACGGTCAGGGTGTCCCCGTCGCGGGTCACCCGGAAGGTGGCGGCGGTGGCGCCCGTCAGGTCGGGCACGGTGACGGTCGTGCCGGCCGCGCCGGGGCCGTCGCCGAAGACGCGCAGCGTGAGCCCGTCGAGCCAGTCGGCGTCGGGGCGCTGGTCGTCGGCGCCCCAGGGCAGGACCGCGCCGGGGCGGACGAGGACCGGGAGGCTGTCGAAGCCGTGGGTCTCGTGGCGCCAGGCTGGGCCGGTGACCGTCTCGCCGGTCAGCAGGTGGGTCCAGGTGCCCTCGGGGACGTAGTACTCGACCTGGCCGTCCTCGCTGAAGACCGGGGCGACCAGCAGGTCCGGGCCGAGCATGTACTGCCGGTCCAGGGTGCGGGTGGCCGGGTCGCCGGGGAATTCGAGGAGCATGGGGCGCATGACCGGGACGCCGGTGCGGTGGGCCTCGACGGCCGCCCCGTACAGGTAGGGCATGAGGCGGTGCTTGAGGAGGGTGAACGCGCGGGCGACGTCCACCGCTTCCTCGCCGAACTCCCACGGCACCCGGTAGGACACGTTGCCGTGCAGCCTGCTGTGCGAGGAGAGCAGTCCGAAGGCGAGCCAGCGCTTGAAGACGGCCGGGTCGGGGGTGCCCTCGAAGCCGCCGATGTCATGGCTCCAGAACCCGAAGCCGGACAGGCTCAGGGACAGGCCGCCGCGCAGCGATTCCGCCATGGCGGTGAAGGAGGCGAAGCAGTCGCCGCCCCAGTGGACGGGGTACTGCTGGCCGCCGGCCGTGGCGGAACGGGCGAACAGGACGGCCTCGCCGTGGCCGCGTTCCTTCTCCAGGAGTTCGAAGACCGTGCGGTTGTAGATCTGGGCGTAGTAGTTGTGCATGCGCTCCGGGTCGGAGCCGTCGTGCCAGACGACGTCGGTGGGGACGCGCTCGCCGAAGTCGGTCTTGAAGCAGTCGACGCCCTGGTCGAGCAAAGCACGCAGTTTGCCGGTGTACCACGCGCGGGCGGCGGGGCTGGTGAAGTCGACCAGGGCCATGCCCGGCTGCCAGAGGTCCCACTGCCAGATGTCGCCATTGGGGCGGCGGACCAGGTGCCCGAGTTCGGCGCCCTCGGCGAACAGGGCCGACTTCTGGGCGATGTACGGGTTGATCCACATGCTGATGCGCAGCCCGCGTTCCTTGAGCCGGGCGAGCATGCCCTCCGGGTCCGGGAAGACGTCCGGGTCCCACAGGAAGTCCGACCACTGGTACTCGCGCATCCAGAAGCAGTCGAAGTGGAAGACGGAGAGCGGGATCTCGCGCTCCGCCATGCCCTCGACGAACGAGGTGACGGTCGCCTCGTCGTACGAGGTGCAGAACGACGTCGTCAGCCAGAGGCCGAAGGACCAGGCCGGGGGCAGGGCGGGGCGGCCGGTGAGCGCGGTGTAGCGGGCCAGGACCTCCTTGGGGGTCGGTCCGGCGACGATGTAGTACTCCAGCTCCTGGTCCTCGACGCTGAACTGGACCTGGCCCACCGACTCGGAGCCGACCTCGAAGGAGACCTTGCCGGGATGGTTGACGAAGACGCCGTAGCCGCGCGAGGAGAGGTAGAACGGGATGTTCTTGTAGGCCAGTTCGCTGCTGGTGCCGCCGTCCGCCTGCCAGATGTCCACGCTCTGGCCGTTCTTGACGTACGGGGTGAACCGCTCGCCCAGCCCGTAGACGTTCTCCCCGACGCCCAGGGCGAGTTGGGCGACCATGTGGTGGGAGCCGTCCGGGGCGGTGGCGAAGGCGGTGCCCTTGGGGTCGACGCCGGTCAGCCGGCGCCCCTCGGCGTCCAGGAAGGTGATGCCCCAGGGCCCCTCGGCGTCCATCCGCAGGGTCAGCGGGCCGCTGGTGAGTTCGGTGACGGTGCCGTCCCGCCGGGTGCGGGCGCCGGAGGCCGCCGGGTCGAGGCCGGGGAACGCGAAGTCCGGTCCCCGGCGGGCCTTCCCGGCGTGGTGGGTGGTGCGGACTCCGATGACACCCTCGGCCGGGGAGAAGCAGTCGACGGTGATGAGCGGGGTGTTGAGGGTGTCGCCGCGTGCGGCCACCCGTTTGACCGCGGCGTACGCGGTGAACCGGTCGGCGTCGACGCGCAGATCGCGGACCTCGGTCGCGTAGGAGGCGCGTACGCCCTCACGCATGAGCCAGAAGCCATCGGTGAACTTCATGCGGACTCCTTGCCGGGGGCAACTGGAGGGGGAGGAAGAGGGGGCCGGGCGGCGGTGCGGTTCACTCGCCGGCCCCGGTGAAGCCGAGCCGGGCCAGCCGGACCGTGCCGCGCAGGCCGACCCGCAGGTCGCGGACGCCCGAAGCGCTCAGCCCGGCCCGCAGGGCGCGGTACGCGTACGGTCCGCCGGTCGCGGGCACCGGGACGGTGACGGTGGTGCCGTCCACGGTGATCAGCACGGCCCCCTCGCCCGAGGCCAGGACCTCGACGCCGTCCGTGCCGGCGCCGAAGTCGCAGCGGCGGTAGAGCAGTTCACTGGGCTCGGCGGTGGCGGTGACCGCGTCGCCGTCCGTCTTGGCGCGGTCCACGATCGCGGTGCCGAGCTGCTCGTCGTAGTCGGCCGCCTCCAGACCGCGGTCCAGGACCGGGCGCGGCCCGGCCGGTTCGCCGTCGACGGTGACGACCGCGGTGAGGCGGATGTCCGCGCTGGAGGCGCCCGCCTGGATCTCGTACGCGCCGGGCTCGACGCTCCAGCGGCCGTGCGCCACGTCCCAGTACCCGAGCTCCTCGACCGGCACGGTGAAGGCGACGCGCTCCCCCGCGCCGGGTGCGAGCCGCAGCCTGCGGTGGCCGGCGAGCCGGCGCAGCGGCCGGGTGACGGACGGGGCGACGGCCCGTACGTACAGCTGGGCGACCTCGTCGGAGGCGACGGTGCCGGTGTTGGTGACGGTGAGCGCGACGCGCAGCACGGAGCCCTCGCGTTCGGCGGTCAGGTCGCCGTAGGTGAAGTCGCTGTACGTGAGGCCGTGGCCGAACGGGTAGAGCGGGGTGCCCTCGTAGTAGAGGTAGGTCTGGCGGGAGCCGATGATGTCGTAGTCGAGGAGGCCGGGGAGTTCCGCGTCGGAGGCGTACCAGGTCTGCGGGAGCCGGCCGGCCGGGGAGACGTCGCCGGCGAGGACGCGGGCGAGCGCGGTGCCCGCCGCCTGGCCGCCGTGGGCGGTCCACAGCAGGGCGGGCAGGGTGGCGGCGGCGTCGGGCAGCGCGTAGGGGTAGGCGGAGGTGACCGCCAGGACGGTGCGCGGGTTGGCGGCGTGGGCGGCGCGCCAGAGGCGTTCCTGCTGGGCGGGCAGGTCCAGGGTGGTGCGGTCCTCGGTCTCGCGGCCGTTGATGTGCGGGTCGTTCCCGGCGACCACGATCACGGTGTCGGCCGCGGCGGCGGCGCGGGCGACGGCGTCCTCGCCGCGCTCGGTCACCTCGATCTCGAAGACGGTTCCGGCGGCGGCCGGATCGTCTCCGTCCGGGGCGGCAACCTTTACGCCGTCGGCGGCGACTGAGACATACCCACCCGTTCCGATGTGCAGAAGGCGGTGACCGCCGGCATGACCTTCCACCGCTTCCCGACGGAAGGTCTCCTGGACGACCCAGCCGCCCGGTTCGTCCGCGGAGGCGCGTACCCGGCCGTCCTCGGCGACGGACAGATAGCGGCCCGCCGGCTCCCGCAGGGTGATGACACCGTCGCCCCAGTCCACGAGCGCCAGCTCGGACGGGGTGTCGGCGCAGACCAGCGGGGGCAGGTCGGTGCGGCCGGCGAGGAGCGCCGGGTCGAGTGCGCCCTCGGCGCCCTGCGCGGCGGCGGTGTCCGGGTCCGCCTCGGGGATGTGCAGCCAGCCGTCCGCGCACTTGATCCGGATCAGATCGGCGCCCTCGGCGTGCACCACGCGATCGGCGCCGAAGCGTTCGCGCAGTCCGTCGAGCGGGGTGGAGCGGTGCATCAGGGTGCCGCTGTACCAGTCGAGCTTGCAGGCGTCCGCGAGGAGTCCGACGACGGCGACGGTCCGGCCGGCGGCCGGGTCGAGCGGGAGGAGCCCGTCGTTCTTGAGGAGGACGACCGCCTGTTCGGCGGCCTCCAGCGCGAGCGCCCGGTGCTCCTCGGTGTCCAGGGCGGTGGTGTTCGCGTACGGGTCCAGCTCCGGGTCGAACTCGCCGAGGGCGAAGCGCATGTGGAGCAGGCGGCGGACGGCGGTGTCGATGTCGTGCTCGTCGAGCAGGCCGCGCTCCAGGGCGCCCTTGACGCGGGCGGTGATGACGGTGGGGTCCTGGCCGTGGTCGGTGAAGCTGTCGACGCCGGCGCGCAGGGCGGCGGCGGTCGCCTCCTCGTGGGTGTCGAAGTAGTGCTCGGAGTCCACCAGGTTGGTCGGCGCGCCGGCGTCGGAGCAGACGACCAGGGGCTGTTCGGTCCAGGTGCGCAGCTGCCGGGACAGCAGCGGCGAGACGTGGTTGGGGCGGCCGTTGACCAGGTTGTAGGCGGGCATCACGCCGGCCACCGCGCCCGCGCGTACGGCGTCGCGGAAGGCGCGCAGGTCGTATTCGTGCAGGACCCTGGGGCGGACCGAGGAGGACGAGGTGTCGCGGTCGGTCTCGTTGTTGTGGGCGAGCCAGTGCTTGAGGACCGGGGCGGTGCGCCAGTAGTGCGGGTGGTCGCCGCGCAGGCCGCGCGTGTAGGCGACCGCGATGGCGGAGGTGAGGCCGGCGTCCTCGGAGTACCCCTCCTCGCCGCGCCCCCACAGCGGGTGGCGCAGCAGGTTGACGGTGGGGGCCCAGACGTTGAGGCCGACACGGTCGTCGTGGGCGCGCTTGGCGCGGACCTCGTTGCCGACGGCTTCGCCGACGCGGCGCACCAGTTCGTCGTTCCAGGTGGCGCCGAGGCCGACGGCCTGCGGGAAGACGGTGGCCGGTCCCATCCAGGCGACGCCGTGCAGGGCTTCCTGGCCGGTGCGGAAGGCGCCGAGGCCGAGCCGGTCGACGGCCGGGGCGAACTGGTGGAGCATCGCGACGCGCTCGTCCGGCGTGAGCCGCTGGAGCAGATCGTCGACGCGCTTGGCGAAGGGCAGCCGCGGGTCGCGGAAGGGCTGCGGTTGTTCCGTCACGTACGGGTCCTTCTTCAAAGGTGGGAGGTCTGGGGGTGCCGGCGCATCGTGCGGGCCCGGAAGGAGCCTCGGACGATCTTTCGAAGCGCTTCGATGCTCGATGGCCAACCCCGCGCGTGTCAAGGGGCGGTGGGCGGCCTCCGCTTTCGGCGCGGCCGCTTCTCCCCGGGAAACGGTTCGGAAACGGGTCGGAGGAATCCGGCAACGAACTCTTGTGCCACACAGACCCTTCACTTAACCTCGCTGCAACATCGAAGCGCTTCGACGGAGTTTCGATGGGGCGCCCGGCGCCCTTGGTATTCCGGGACGGCGACACTTTCTGCCGCCTCCCTGTTGAACCGCTTCACCTGGGGCCGGTGACACCGGCCCGGCCAGCAACGCTCCACCTCAGACACAGGAACCGATCGGCGGTCGCCCCGCCGCGTGTCGTCCTGGTGCGCCTCGAAGGGTTGACGCAATGACGCCGAATTCCTCCCCCTCCGCCACGGCCCCGAGCCGGAGAAGCTTCCTCGCCACCGGCGCGGTGGCGGCCGTAGCCGTGGCCGGCGGGGTGCCGCTGCTCGCCGCGTGCGGCGGTTCCGGCTCCGGCTCGTCGGGCAGGGAGGGCACGACCTCGGGCAAGGCCCTGAAGAAGGTCGTGCCGAGCTATGCCCCGCTGAACCTGGTCGAGCCGGACGTGCCCGGCGTCAACGGTTCGAGCCCCGGCTACACCAAGCTCCCGGACCCGCTGGCCAAGTCGGTGAAGTCGGTGCCGGGCAAGGGGTCGGAGTTCCGGGTGATGACCCCGCTGTGGGGCACGGTCCCGAAGAAGAACAACCCGTACTACAAGGCCGTGAACGAGGCCGTCGGCGCCACCCTCGACTTCGACCCGCAGGACGGCAACACGTACCAGGAGAAGATCGGCGCGGTCCTCGCCGGTTCGGAGATCCCGGACGTCATGACCATCCCCGGCTGGAACATGCAGGGGCAGATCCGCAACGCCATCACCGCCAAGTTCGCCGACCTCTCCCCGTTCCTGGCGGGCGACGCCGTCAAGAAGTACCCGAACCTGGCGAACATCCCCACCGGCGCCTGGCAGTACTCGGTCTTCGGCGGCAAGCTGCGCGGCCTGCCCATGCCGACGCCGATCATCGGCAACGCGATCTTCTACCGCAAGGACCTCATCGGCTCCGGCGCCCTCCCGGCGAGCGCCGACGACCTGCTGGCCTTCGGCAAGGAGTACACGGCCCCCCGGAAGAAGGTGTGGGCCTTCGACGACCTGTGGGTCTGCATCCAGAAGATCTTCGGCCTGCTCCCGGACGCCCCGCACTACTGGCAGCTGGAGGACGGCAAGCTCGTCCACAAGATCGAGACGAAGGCGTACCGCGAGGCGCTGGCCTTCGCCCGCAAGCTCCACGACGGCGGGTACGTCCACCCGGACGCCGAGGCCAACAAGGACGCCGACGCCAAGATCCGCTTCACCAGCGGACGGGTCGTCATGTACAACGACGGCACCGGCGGCTGGAAGGGCATGGTCACCGAACAGGCGGGCGTGAACCCGAAGTTCGAGATGCAGGCGCTGGACTTCTTCAACCAGGACGGCGGCAAGCCGCTGCTGTGGCAGGACGACCCGGCGGGCATCTTCACGTTCCTCAGCAAGGACCTGCCCAAGGAGAAGATCGAGGAGTTCCTCGGCATCGCCGACTACGCGGCCGCGCCGTTCGGCACCGAGGAGTTCATGCTCACCAACTACGGGGTCAAGGGCACCCACTACACGATCAAGGACGGCACCCCGACGTACACGCCGCAGGGCGTCGAGGAGGCCCAGCCCTCCACGTTCCTGTTCGTCGCCTCGCCGCCCACCTCGATCGCCTACCCGGACCAGCCGCAGCTCGCCAAGGACTACGCGGGCTGGATGGCGCGCCAGGCGCCGCACGTCAAGAAGCCCCTCTTCTTCGGCATGCAGGTCGTCGAGCCGCAGCGCTACGCCTCCCTGTACACGCCGTTCGACGACCTCCAGAAGGACATCCGGCGCGGCCGCAAGAAGGTCGGCGACGTCGACGACGCGGTCAACACCTGGAAGAAGAGCGGCGGCGACAAGCTGCGCGCCTGGTACCAGGACATTCTCGACAAGAACGGCTCCGGCAACTGACGCGTACGGCACACACCGTCCGTACGCACACGAGGGAAGGGGCCGCCGGGCGCACCGGCCCGGCGGCCGTGGTCAGAAGCACGACATGGGGAGCACAGGGTGAAGTCACGGGCCACGGTCGCGGCCGACCCGGACCGGACCGCCGGCGGGGCCAACGCCCCGGCGGGCGGCAGCGGCACCGGGGACGGTGACGGCGGGAAAACGGGGGACGTCCCGGCGGGCAGGTCACGCGCGGGCGGCCCGCGCGCCTCCCGGAGGGACAAGGGCGGCGGACAGGCGGATTCCGGCGCGCGGGCGGGCGGCATCACCTGGCGTCAGCGGCTGCGGCGCGACCGCACCCTGATCCTGATGACCACGCCGGCCATCGTGCTGCTGCTGATCTTCAACTACATCCCGCTGCTCGGGAACATCGTGGCCTTCCAGGACTACGACGTGTACGACCTGGGCATCACGGGCAGCCCGTTCATCGGGTTCGACAACTTCACCCGGATCTTCGAGGACTACCGCTTCTGGGAAGTCCTCGTGAACACGCTGGTCATCTTCGTCACCCAGCTCGTCCTCTTCTTCCCCATCCCGATCGCCATCGCGCTCCTGCTCAACACGATCATGAGTGCGCGGGTCCGGGCCTGGGTGCAGGCCATCGTCTACCTGCCGCACTTCTTCTCCTGGGTGCTCGTCGTCACCGTCTTCCAGCAGATGTTCGGCGGCGCCGGACTCGTCGCCCAGTGGCTGCGCGAGCACGGCCACGAGGGCTTCGACCTGATGACCGATCCGGGCTTCTTCAAGTTCCTGGTCAGCGCGCAGGCCGTGTGGAAGGACGCCGGGTGGGGCGTCATCGTCTTCCTGGCCGCGCTCGCCGCCGTCAACACCGATCTGTACGAGGCCGCCGCCGTGGACGGGGCCGGCCGCTGGCGCCGCATGTGGCACGTCACGCTGCCCGCGCTGCGCCCGGTGATCGCCCTGCTGCTCGTCCTGCGGGTGGGCAGCGCGCTCAACCTCGACTTCGAGCAGATCCTCCTCCAGCGCGACCAGGTCGGCGCCGGGGCCTCGGAAATCCTGGACACCTACATCTGGTGGACGGGCATCAAGACCGGTGACTTCGGCTACGCGGCCGCCGCCGGCATCTTCAAGGGACTGTTCAGCGTCGCCATGGTGCTGGGGGCCAACAAGGTCGCCCACATGCTGGGCGAGCAGGGGGTGTACTCCAAGAAATGACAACTCTCCTGAACCGGCCGGCGGAGCCGGCCGAACGCACCGAGACCCGCCTCCAGCGCGCCCTGCGGATGGAACCGCGCCCCGTGTGGGAGGAGGAGCCCACCAAGGCGGGCCTGGCCTTCAAGGGCTTCGGCCTGGTCGCTATCTGCGCCGTCATCATCATCCCGATCTGGGTGGTGCTGGTGACCAGCCTCTCCGACACCAAGGCCATCAACGAGGCCGGTGGCCTGGTCGTCTGGCCGAAGCACATCACCTTCGTGGCGTACAAGGAGCTGCTGAGCGGGGGCGCGGTGACCCGCGCCGCCGCCGTCAGCGTCGGCCTGACCGTCGTCGGTACGGCGGTGAGCATGGCCGTCTCGATCCTGTGCGCGTACGGGCTCAGCCGCCGCGACTCCTACGCGCACCGCCCGCTGCTGATGACGCTGATGGCGACCATGTTCTTCGGCGCCGGCCTCATCCCGACGTATCTGCTGGTCACCGGCATCGGACTGAGCAACAGCTACTGGTCGATGATCCTGCCCAGCGCGATCAGCGTGTTCAACGTGCTCGTGCTGCGCGGCTTCTTCATGGACACCGCGCCCGAACTCATCGACGCCGCCCGCATCGACGGGGCCGGCGAGTGGCGCATCCTGCTCCAGATCATCATGCCGCTGTCCCGCGCGGTGATCGCCGTGATCTCGCTGTTCTACGCGGTCGGCTACTGGAGCCAGTGGTTCAACGCGATGCTCTACATCCAGGACAGCGAGAAGTACCCGCTCCAGATGATCCTGCGTCAGCTGGTCCTCCAGCACCAGGTGCCGCCCGGCGCCATGGGCGCGGCCGTCAGCAGCGGGCAGATCAACAGCCTGGCCGTGCAGATGGCCGTCATGATCCTGGCCCTCATCCCGGTCGCGGTGCTGTCGCCGTTCGTCCAGAAGCACTTCCAGAAGGGCATGCTCACCGGCGCCGTGAAGGGCTGAGCCCCCGCGCCCCGCCGCCCCTCCCCCTCGCCCCTCCCCCACCGCTGTACGGAAGGTGTCCGCCATGCGCGCTTCGTCCGCGCCCACGCCCCGCCGCAGAACCGTGCTCGCCTCGGCCGCCGTCGCCGCCGCCGCGACCGCCCTCCCGGTCGCCGCACCCGCCGCCGCCCACGGCCGCCGCCCCCACGACGACCACCGGCCCCACCGCTGGCGGACCGCCGCCATCGGCGGCACCGGGTTCGTCACCGGGCTGCTGTTCCACCCCGCGGTGAAGGGCCTCGCCTACGCCCGCACCGACATCGGCGGCGCCTACCGCTGGGACGCCGCGAAGGCCCGCTGGACCCCGCTCACCGACCACATCGGCTGGGACGACTGGAACCTGCTCGGCATCGAGGCCATGGCCGTCGACCCGGCCCACCCCGACCGCCTCTACCTGGCCTGCGGCACCTACGCGCAGTCCTGGGCCTCCCCCGGCGCCGTGCTGCGCTCCGATGACCGGGGCGCGACCTGGAAGCGGGCCGACCTCACCGTCCGCCTCGGCGCCAACGAGGACGGGCGCGGCGCCGGCGAGCGCCTGCTCGTCGACCCCCGCGACAGCTCGACGCTCTGGCTCGGCACCCGGCACGACGGGCTGCTGCGCTCCGCGGACCGGGGCGCGACCTGGGCCCCGGCCGCCTTCCCGGCCACCCCGTCACCGGCCGGGCAGGGCGTGACGTTCCTGGTCGCGGCGGGCCGCACGGTGTACGCGGGCTGGGGCGACGGCGGCGGCGCGCTGTACCGCACCGACGGCCGGGGCGGCTGGGAGGAGGTGCCCGGCCGGCCCTCCGGCAGCGCGTCGGTGAACGTGCCGGTGCGGGCCGCGTACGACGCGCGCGGCCGGGCGCTGTACGTGACGTACGCGGACGCGCCGGGGCCCAACGGGCAGTCGGACGGCGCGGTCCACCGCCTCGACACGGTCACGGGCGCCTGGAGCGACGTCACCCCGGTGCGCCCCGACGCAGTGGCAGGCGACGGCTTCGGGTACGGCGGAGTCGCCGTGGACGCGCGCCGCGCGGGCACCCTCGTCGTCACCACCAACAACCGCTGGGGGCGGATCGACACGGTGTTCCGCTCCGCGGACGGCGGCGCGAGCTGGACCTCGCTCAAGGACACCGCCGTCCTGGACGTCTCCGAGACCCCGTTCCTGCGCTGGGGCGGCACCCCCAAGTTCGGCTGGTGGATGCAGGCCGTCGCCGTCGACCCCTTCGACTCGCACCACATCGTGTACGGGACCGGCGCGACGATCTACGGCACCCGCGACCTCGTCCACTGGGCGCCGGAGATCCGGGGCCTGGAGGAGTCCTCGGTGCGCTTCCTGATCGCCCCGCCCGGCAAGGGCGCCCGCCTGCTGAGCGGTCTCGGCGACATCGGCGTGATGTACCACGAGTCGCTGACCGCGTCCCCGTCGCGCGGGATGGCCGCCGACCCGGTGTTCGGCACCGCCACCGGCCTGGCGCTCGCCTCGCTCAAGCCGTCGTACGTGGTGCGCACCGGCTGGCCGTCCGGCTCCGACGCCGCCGGCGCCTACTCCGAGGACGGCGGCCGCAGCTGGCGGCCGTTCGCCTCGCAGCCCGCCATCGCCCCTTCCGCGCCGGGCCCGATCGCGGTCTCGGCGGACGGCTCGACGCTGCTGTGGTCGTTCGTCCACTGGGACGGCACGAAATACCCGGCGCACCGCTCCACGGACGGCGGCCGGACCTGGGCCGAGGTGGCCGGCTTCCCCAAGGGAGGCACCCCGGTGGCCGACCCGCTCGACCCCCGGCGCTTCTACGTGTACGACACCGACACGGGCGCCGTGTTCCTCTCCCGCGACGGTGGCGCGACCTTCGTCCGGGGCGCGGCCGGACTGCCCTCCGGCGACGCCCAGTTCAAGGTGGCGGCGGCGCCCGGCCGCACCGGGGACCTGTGGCTGTCCGCGAAGGACAACGGGCTGTTCCGGTCGACGGACGGCGGGCGCACCTTCGCCGCCGTGCCCGGCTGCCAGGCGTCGCACGCGCTGGGCTTCGGCAAGGCGGCCCCGGTGCGCGGCCGCAGGCGGCCCGGCGCGGGCTACCCGGCGGTCTTCCAGACCGGCAGGGTGTCGGCGACGTACGACGGCGTGGCGGTGCTGCGTTCCGACGACTCCGGCCGCACCTGGGTCCGGATCAACGACGACTCCCACCAGTGGGGCTGGACCGGTGAGGTGATCACCGGCGACCCCCGCGTCCACGGCCGTGTCTATCTGGGCACCAACGGCCGCGGCATCCAGTACGCAGACCCTCGGTAAGAAACGGACGGGAGACGCCATGCCGTCCCTGCGCGACGCGGTCCGCGGCCGCATCCTCTTCGGAGGCGACTACAACCCCGAGCAGTGGCCCGAGGAGGTGTGGGAGGACGACGTCCGGCTGATGAAGGAGGCCGGCGTCAACTCCGTCACGCTCGGCGTCTTCTCCTGGGCGAGGATCGAACCCCGCCCAGGAGCCAGGGAGTTCGGCTGGCTGGACCGGCTGATGGACCTGATGCACAGCCACGGCATCGGCGTCGTGCTCGCCACGCCGACCGCGTCCCCGCCGCCCTGGATGGGGGCGCGGCACCCGGAGACCCTGCCGCGCGCCGAGGACGGCTCGATCGTCTGGTACGGCTCACGCCAGCAGTTCTGCGCCAGTTCCCCGGTCTACCGCCGCTATGCCGCCGCCCTCACCGAGGACCTGGCCGCGCGGTACGCCGGGCATCCGGCGCTGACCATGTGGCACATCAACAACGAGTACTGCACGCACTGCTGGTGCGACGAGACGGCGGCGCACTTCCGCCGCTGGCTGCACGAGCGGTACCGGACACTCGACGCCCTCAACGAGGCGTGGGGCACGGCCTTCTGGAGCCAGCGCTACGACGCGTGGCCGGAGATCCTGCCGCCCCGCAAGGCGCAGTACATGAAGAACCCGGCCCAGGTGCTGGACTTCAAGCGGTTCACGTCTGACGCGCTGAAGGAGTGCTACACGGCCGAGCGGGACATCGTCGCCCGGCACACCCCGGACATCCCGGTGACGACCAACTTCATGCCGCTGTGGTCGGGCCAGGACGCCTGGGCGTGGTCGGCCGAGGAGGACGTCGTGTCGGTCGACATCTATCCGGACCCGCGCGACGCGTGGGGCGGGCAGTACAACGCGATGATCGCCGACATGACGCGGTCGCAGGCCGCCGGGCCGTGGATGCTGATGGAGCAGGCGGCGGGCGCGGTGAACTGGCGGCCCGTCAACCGGCCCAAGCCCGAGGGGCTGAACCGGCTCTGGTCGCTGCAGGCGGTGGCGCGCGGCGCCGACGCGGTCTGCTACTTCCAGTGGCGGCAGTCCCGGCAGGGCTCGGAGAAGTTCCACTCGGGGATGCTGGGCCACGCCGGTGAGCACGGCCGCGCCTTCCGGGAGACCCGCCGGCTGGGCGCCGAACTCGCCGCGATCGGGCCCGCCGTGTCCGGCGCCGGAGTGAGCGCCCGGGTGGCGGTGCTGCACGACTGGGACGCCTGGTGGGCGGGCGCCCAGGAGGGCCTCCCGTCCGCGCTGCTCGACTACGCGGAGGTGATCCGGCACTGGCACCGGGCGCTGTGGGAGAGCGGCACGGCAACGGACTTCGCCCGCCCCGACGCCGATCTCGGCGGGTACGCGGTGGTGGTCGTCCCACACCTCTACCTGCTGGACGACGCGGCGATCGACAACCTGGTGGCGTACGTGCGCGGCGGCGGGCGGCTGGTGTGCGGCTTCTTCAGCGGGGTCGCGGACCGGGACGACCGGATCAGGCCGGGCGGGATGGACGCCCGGCTGCGCGAGCTGTTCGGCATCGGCATCCTGCACGAGTGGTGGCCGCTGGAGGCGGACGAGGCGGTGGAGTGCGACGGCTTCCGGGGCACCCTGTGGTCCGAGGAGCTGGAGGCCGCCGAGGACGCCGAGGTGCTGGCGACCTACCGCGACGGCGAGCTGGCCGGGCTCCCGGCCGTGCTGCGCAGGGGCCGCGCGACCTATGTGTCCACCCTGCCGGAACCCGCCGCGCTGCGCTCCCTGCTGGCCGGCGTCGTCCGCGAGGCCGGGGTGGAACCGGTGCTGGCCGGACTGCCCGAGGGGGTGGAGGCGGTGCGCCGGGGCGAGCTGCTGTTCCTGCTGCACCACCGCCGCGAGATGGTCACCGTGGCGGTCCCCGGCACCTACGAGGACCTGCTGACCGGCCGGTCCGTGGTGGACCGGATCGCGCTCGGCCGCTACGGCGTCGCCGTGCTGCGGAGCACCGCGCCGTGACCGTACGCACCGACATCGACGGCACCTGGGAGCCGCGCCCGGCCGCCCGCTGGGAGGACGCCTTCCTGGCGGGCAACGGCCGGCACGGCGCGATGGTGTACGGGGACCCGGCCGACGACCGGGTGATCGTCAACCACCACACGCTGGTGCGGCCCAACGGCAGCGAGCACGTCCGACCGCCCGAACTCGCGGACCGGCTGGGCCGGTTGCAGAGCGCCCTGCTGGCCGGGGACACCACGGCGGCGGAGCGTTTCGGCGCGGGCCGGCCGCTGGTGTGGGTGCAGCCCTTCCACCCGGCGTTCCAGACCCGGCTGCGGCCCGCGCCGGGCAACGCCGCCCCCGCGGTGGCCGACCCGGCGTCCGGCTACCGCCGCGCGGTCCGCTTCGGCACGGGGGAGATCACGGCCGGCTGCGAGACCTGGCGCAGCCGGGTCTTCGTCTCGCGCGCGGACGACGTGATCGTGCAGCACGTCACCGGGCCCGGGCTCGCCGTGGACGTCGTCCTGGACCACGCGCTGCCGGGCGCCCCGCCCCGGCTGGCCGTCGGCCGCAGCACCGTCCTCACCCCGGACGGCGCCCGGCTGACGCTGCGCGCCGGCTACCCCGACAGCGACCTCGGGTACACCGGTCTGACCGTGCTCCGCGCGGAGGGCGGGCGGGTGTCGGTGGCGGGCGAGGGCGTCCGGGTCGAGGGGGCCAGGAGCCTGCTGCTGCTGACGCGGGTGCGCCGGCACGCGGGCCGGGTCGACCCGGCGGCGGAGTGCGCCGGGCTGCCGGACGGCGACTACGCCGCGCTGCTCGCCCGCCACGCGGCCCTGCACCGGCCGGCGTTCGAGCGGGCCGCGCTCACCCTGGACGCGGACCCGGCCGAACGCGCGCTGCCCGGCAGCGAACTGGTGCGGCGCCCGGACAGTCCGGCGCTCCTGGAGCGGCTGTGCGCGGCAGGGCGCTACCACCTGCTGTCCGCGTCCGGGATGCTGCCGCCCCGGCTGACCGGGCTGTGGACGGGCGACTGGGACACCGCCTGGTCGGGGGCGTTCACCACCAACGCCAACCTCAACCTCCAGATCGCCTCGGCCGCGGCCGCGGCGCTGCCCGAGGTGTCCGAGGCGCACGCCGCCCTGGTGTACGGGCAGCTCGCGGACTGGCGGGACAACGCGCGGGCGGTGTTCGGGGCGCGCGGGATCGTGGCCCCTTCGCACACGGACGGCGAGTCCGGGCACACCCGCCACTACCAGCGCGCCTACCCGCTGCATCTGTGGACGGCCGGGGCGGACTGGCTGCTGGAGCCGCTGATCGAGCACGCGGAGACGACGGGGGCGGAGGACCCCCGGCTGACCGCCGCGCTGCACGAGACCGCCCTGTTCTACGAGGACTTCCTCACCCGGACGGGCCCGGACGGGCGGGTGGCCGTGGTGCCCTCGTACTCGCCGGAGAACCGGCCCGCCAACGCGAGCTGGGGCACGGTGAACGCGACGATGGACCTGGCGGCGGCCCGGCACGCGCTGACCGCGTCCGCCGACCGCGCACCGGGCGACCCGGCCTCGGAGCGCCGCCTCGCGCTGGCGGAGCGGCTCGCGGACTACCGGGTCAACGAGGACGGGGCGCTGGCCGAGTGGGCGTGGCCGGGCCTGGCGGAGACGTACGACCACCGCCATCTGAGCCACCTGTACCCGGTGTGGCCGCTGGACGCGGTCAACCCGTACGACACGCCGGGGACGGCGGCCGCCGCGCACCGGGCGCTGGAACTGCGGGGCGCCGAGAACGACTCGGCCCACGGCCATCTGCACCACGCGCTGGTCGCGGCGCGGCTGCGGGACGGGGCGCGGGCCTCGGCGGCGGTCCGGTCGGTGCTGGCGGGCGACTTCTTCCACGACTCGCTGATGAGCGCCCACTATCCGGGGCGCGATGTGTACAACGCGGACGCGGCGCACGCGCTGCCGGCCGCCGTGATCGAGTCGCTGGTCCAGTCGACCCCGCACCGGCTGGTGCTGCTGCCCGCGCCGCTCGCGTCCTGCCCGAGTGGCGAACTGCGCGGGGTGCGGACCCGGTTCGGTGCCGGGCTCGATCTGCGCTGGTCGGCGGACGGCGGTGCGCGGGCGGTGCTGCGCCCGGACCGGGACGCGCGGATCGATGTGCGTACGGGGGCGGGCGCCGCGCCGTGCGTCGCGGCGGTCGAGCTGACGGCCGGGGTGGAGCTGGTCCTGGAGATCGGCCCCCGGTGAGGTCACGCGGACGAGCCGGCCTCCCGCACGGGGGGCCGGCTCGTCGGCGCGGGGCCTGCCGGGGCTCAGACCGGGGCGGGCCCGGTACTCTCCCGCACCGTCAGTTCCGGGGCCAGCAGCTCGACTTCGTCGGTGCCCCGGCCGGAGAGCTTGGCGACGACCTGCTCGACGGAGCGGCGCCCCATCTCATGGGCCGGGATGGCGACGGAGGTGAGCCGCACCGACGCCTGGGAGGCCACCTGTTCGGGGCAGATCGCCACCACGGACACGTCCTCGGGCACGGCCCGGCCCTGCTGCCGCAACAGGTTGAGCAGCGGCTCCACCGCCGCCTCGTTCTGCACGATGAAGCCCGTGGTGCCGGGGCGCTCGTCGAATATCCGCGACAGTGTCTGCGCCATCGCCGCGTACCCGCCCTCGCAGGGGCGGTGCAGCACGCGGACGCCGGTCTCCCGTGCCTTGGCCCGTACGCCGTCCACGGTCCGTTCGGCGAAGCCGGTGTGCCGCTCGTAGACCGCGGCGGCCTCGCCGATGACGGCGATCTCGCGGTGGCCCAGGCCGGCCAGATGCTCCACGCAGAGCGCGCCGGTCGCCTCGAAGTCGAGGTCCACGCAGGTCAGTCCGGCGGTGTCGGCGGGCAGTCCGATGAGCACGGCGGCCCGGTCGGTCTCGCGCAGCAGCGGCAGCCGTTCGTCGTGCAGTTCGACGTCCATCAGGATCATGGCGTCGGCCAGCGAGCTGCCGGCGATCCGCCGCACCGCGGCGGGCCCCTCCTCGCCGGTGAGGAGGAGGACGTCGTAGCCGTGGGTGCGGGCGGTGGTGGCGACCGCGATGGCGATCTCCATCATCACCGGCACGTACATGTCGGTGCGCAGCGGCACCATCAGCGCGATGATGTTGGACCGGCTGCTGGCGAGCGCGCGGGCCCCGGCATTGGGGTGGTAGCCGAGCTGCTGGATGCTGCGCTCGACGCGTTCGCGGGTGGCGACGGAGATGGAGCGCTTCCCGCTGAGGACGTAGCTCACCGTGCTCGCCGAGACTCCGGCGTGCTGCGCGACCTCGGCCAGGGTGACCATGCGGCTCTCCCTCACCGGTCAGATAGGGCGAAGCGATGTAGCGAAGCGCTTCGACTCCGCTCTCCCCAGCCTTGACGTGGAGAGACAACGTGATCCTAGCTTTGCCGTGACAGTGTGTCCAGACCACTGTCGAAGCGCTTCGACACCTCTGTGCGCGTCAACTACCGCAACGATATGCTCGCCGCGTCCTCCCCCGTCGCACCGGCTCAGTCGTGGAGCACGACCGGGAAGGACGCCATGTCGTTCTGGGTCATCACCGGAAGCTTGCGCAGCTCCTCGTCGGGGACCGCGAGCCGCAGGTTGGGGAAGCGCGCGAAGAGGGCCGGCAGGGCGATGCCCGCCTCGACCCGCGAGAGGGCGGCGCCGGGGCAGATGTGCGGGCCGTGCCCGAAGGTCATGTGCCGGATGGGGGTGGGGCGGGTGATGTCGAAGGCGTCGGCGTCGGGGCCGTGCTGTTCGGGGTCGCGGCCGATCACCCGGTACGAGATGACCACGCCCTCGCCCTTGGCGATGACGCCGTCGCCCACCTGGATGTCCTCGGTGGCGAACCGCATGAGCAGATGGGTGGTGGGGGTGTCCCAGCGCAGGGTCTCCTCGATCACGGTCTCCCAGGGCACCTCCCCGTCGAGCACCATGCGGAGCTGACCGGGGTTGGCCAGCAGGGCGCGTACGGCGTTGAGGATGAGGCCGATGGTGGTCTCGTGGCCGGCGGCGACCATGGCCTTGAGGTTGCCGATGACCTCCTCCTCGGTGAGCGGCTCGCCGCCCTCCTCGGCCAGGATCAGCGCGGAGGTCAGGTCGTCGGTCGGGCGCGCGGTCTTCTCCCGTACGAGCGCGGTGTAGAAGACGTCCAGGTCGTCGAGGAGGGCGAGGCGCTCCTCCTGCGGGGTGAGCATCGAGAAGAACGCCTTGTACTGCCGGGTCAGCATGGCGTTCTCCGCCGGGTCGACGCCCATCAGCATGCCGACGACCCGCATCGGCAGCGGCTGGGCGAACACCGACTTGAGGTCGACCACCGCCCCGTCCCGGCCGCCCTCCTCCAGCGCGTCCAGCAGTTCGGCGGTGAACTTCTCGATGTCCGGCCGTATCGCCTCCAGGCGGCGGGGCGTCAGCGCCTGCGAGGTCTTGGTGCGCAGCCGGCGGTGCTCGTCCCCGTCCACGGTGAACATGGAGCGTCCCGCGTCGATCATTCCGATGAGCGGCCAGTCGCGCGTCACCACGCCGCTCTGCCACAGCCCCCATGCGTTGATGTCCTTCACCAGCCGCGGGTCGACCAGCAGCCGCCGGGCGTCCGCGTGCCGGGTGAGGGTCCAGGCGGGCACGCCCAGCAGTTCGATCCGGGCCAGCGGCCCGGCGTCGCGCAGCCGTGCCGTCTCACCGTCCAGGTCCTGGACCATGGGGTCGATGACGACGGTCGTACCGTGCTGGGCCGCCGCCTGTGCGGCATGGGGGCAGTTCACGAAGAGTCTCCTGTCGTACGTACGGGGGTGAACCGGACGGGGAGCGAAGTCGTGCCGCGCAGGAAGGCGGAGGGCCGCCGGACGAGTTCTTCGACGGGTACGTCGAGCCGGAGGTCGGGCAGCCGGTCGAGCAGCACCTCGATGCCGGTCCTGGCGATGATCTCGGCGATCTCCTGGGCGGGGAACGGGCAGCGGTACTCGCCGTGGCTGAAGGCCAGATGCGCGCCGTTGCCGCCCTGGGCCGGGCCGCCCGCGCCGGCGACGCCCTGGCGGATGAGCGGGTCGGTGTTGGCGGCGCCGAGCCCGAGCAGCACCATGTCGCCGGCGGCGATGTGCTGCCCGCCCAGCTGGGTGTCGCGCGCGGCCCAGCGGCCGGCCAGGATCTGGGTGGGGGTGTCCTCCCACAGCACCTCGTTCATCGCCTCGCCGATGCTGCGCCGGCCGCCGGCCATGGAGTCGGCGAACTCGTCCTCGGTGAGCATCAGCCGGACCGAGTTGCTGATCCAGTCGGCGGTGGGGAGGTGCCCGGCGGCCGTGACCGCCATCAGGTCGAGCGTGTACTCCTCGTCGGTGAACTCCGCGGGGAATTCGAGCATCCGGGAGGTCACGTCGTCGCCCGGCACGGCCCGCTTCGACGCGAGCAGCCGCGCCATCAGCTCGCCGAAGCGCAGATGCGCGCTCTGCGCCTCGGGGCCGCCGTCGGCCAGGTCCTTGAGCACCCGCGCGATCTCGGCGCCCTCCTCGTCCGGGAAGCCGATCAGACGGGCGAGGACGAGCACGGGGAGCGGTTCGCAGAACTCGGCGACGAGGTCGGCGGTGCCCCGCGCGCACACCGCGTCGACCAGCCGGTCGGCCAACTGCTCGCAGTGGCCCCGGATCTGGAACGGGTCGGCGCCTTCGAGGGCGGGTCCGACCATGCGGACGTGCCGGCGGTGCTCCTCGCCCGCGGTGAAGTAGATGGACGGCATGGGCCGCCCGACCATCGGCAGCAGGGGCCAGTCGTCCGGGACGTGCGGCCACTGGTTCCAGAGGCCGACGTCGCGCGGGAACAGCTCCCCGTCGCTGGTGACCCGGTGCAGTTCGCGGTAGCCGACGACCAGCCAGGCGGGGAAGCCGCCCGGCAGTTCGACGGGCACGACCGGACCGTGGTCGCGGCGCATGGCGCGGTACACGGTACGGGGCTCTGCCTGGAAGCCGGGACCCCAGAGCGGCACCGCGCCGGCGTGCGCCGGGCAGCCGGAGGGGGCGGACGGAGAAACCGGCGCGGACTCTGCCGGGGAAGGGCGTGTCATGAATCCTGATTTCTATGGCGACAACAGCACGCGTCACAATCACGCGGTCAACATCCGCTCACTATAAGTGAGTTTGCGTGCAGTGGGCCGGTCAATCGTGATCAATTCCCAGCAGTGGACGGTCATAACCATCGAACGGCCCGATCACTCGCGACAGCCGGGGGCGGCGGGCGCCGAGTACGGTCCACAGCACTGCCCGGTCCGGGCAGAATCCGGCCCGTTCCACTGCCGACTCCCGTTCTTGCGGGCCCCCTCCGGCCGGGACGATGCTGGCAGCGCCGTACGCACCGCCGACAGGACACGGGGACACCGGGTGAGACACAAGCCGTTCTTCCGCTGGGTACTGGCGCTCGGTCTGCTGCTCCTCACCGGCTCCGCCCTCGCCTACTCGCTCGCTCCGGACATGCCGGAACTCCGCCAGGTCGGGCTGACCGTGCTCTCCGAGAAGAAGGACGGCACCTGCTCGGTGCGGTGGACGGACCCCTTCGACCGCACCACCCGGACGGGCACCTACCGGTGCGACCCCGACCGCGATCCGCTGCTGAAGCCGCCCTACCACGACCCGGAGACGCGCACCGGCTACGAGAGCGGCTTCGTGGTCGCCGAGGGCTCCGGCAGGGGCCGGCTGTACAACCTCGGCGAGGACGACGCGGCGGTCGATCGCTGGATCGACATCTCCGACAGGCTGGCGGTGTTCGGGCTGCTGCTGATCACCACCGGCGTCATCGGCGGCAACGTCCGCGCGGCGGCCCGGATGAGCGGTGTCAGCCGGGGCGTCATCGACCGGGCATGGCGGCTGGCCGGGGCCGCGGCCTCGGTGGAGGAGGACCGCGCGCGGGCCGTCGAAGCGGTCCGCACGGCATGGGAACCCCTGCACCGGGAGCGGGTCCGCGAGGAGTTGGGCACCGTCCCGGTGACCCGGCTGCGCGACGACGAGCGGCGCCGGTTCCGTACCAAGGAGTGGGAGCGGGCGGGCATCACCACCGTGCGCGATGTCCTCGACGCGGGCGAGTGGCGGCTGGGACAACTGCCCGGCGTGGGACGGCGTACGGCCGAGAAGGCGCTCGCCGCCGCGCGGTGGACGGCCGAGGGGGTGAGCGCCGACACGCTGGTACGCCTGGCCGCCGGCCGGTCCGATCCCCGGGCGGACTCCCTCGTCACCGCGCTGCGCGTGCTGGTGGAGGCGGGCCCCGAGGGACGGGCCGCCGCGGCAGCGGCCACGGAGCTGGCCTGCCGCCTGGAACCCCTGCTGGACGACGCCTCCCCCGCCGCCGATCTCACCTCCATGCTCGGCGCGGGTCCGGAGCGCCGCCGCCGCGCCCGGACCGCCGTGGCCGGACTGCGCCTTGTACTGGCTGAGGCCGAGGGCGCCGGCACCGGCCCCCGCTTCGGGCAGACCTCCGTCGACCTGCTGCGGGCTCCGGGCGGCGAACTGGACGTGCTGGGGGCCTGGACGGACTTCGAACGGCGCCCGGAGGAGTACTACGCGGCGCTCGCCGAGGCCACCAGGGACGCCCACCGCCTCGTCGCCTGAGACGCCGCGCCGGGGAGCACGCCGAACGGGCCCCTTACGATCGAGCAGGTGTGCGCAAACGTGATCGTCGCCGAAGACGACGAGAATCAGGCCGAACTCCTCCGCCGCTACCTGGAACGCGAGGGTCACCGGGTGACCCTCGCCCCGGACGGGCTCGCGGCGCTCGACGCGGTGCGGCAGCGGGAACCGGATCTGCTGGTCCTCGATGTGATGATGCCGCGCGCGGACGGCCTCGACGTCGTACGGGTGCTGCGCGCGGAGCACCGGGAGCTGCCGGTGCTGATGGTCACGGCCCGCACCACCGAGGACGATCTGCTGCTCGGGCTCGATCTGGGCGCCGACGACTACGTCACCAAGCCGTACAGCCCGCGTGAGCTGATGGCCCGGGTGCGTACGCTGCTGCGCCGCAACCGGCACGGCGCGGGCGGCGATCCGGACGGGGCGGGGGTGCTGCGGGTGGGGGCGCTGGTCGTCGATCCGGGCCGGCACGTGGTGACCGTGGACGGGGCTGCGGTGGAGTGCACACCGGGCGAGTTCCGGATTCTGTCCGCGCTGGCGGCCGAGCCGGACCGGGTGTTCTCCCGGCAGCGGCTGCTGGCCGAACTGCACGGCTTCGACCGCTACATCAGCGACCGGACCGTCGATGTGCACGTCATGAATCTGCGCAAGAAGATCGAACCGGCCCCGCGCCGGCCCGTCCGGCTGCTCACCGTCTTCGGTGTCGGCTACAAGCTGACGGACCCGGCGAAGGCGGCGGGCCGTGCGGCGACCGCGTAGCGCGGGGCGGCGGCCGGGTGCGGGCGGTGCCCGGCGGGGCGTGCCGCTGCGCAAGAGCCTGTTCGCGCGGCTGCTGGCCGTCTCGGCGCTGGTCGCGGCGTGCTCGGTGGCGGCGACGGCGTGGCTGGCGGTGCAGACGACGTCCGGTGCGATCCGCCAGGAGCAGGGCCAGAACCTGGCCGCCGACGCCCGGATCTACCACCGGCTGCTCGGTTACGCGGCGACGCATCCGACCTGGGAGGGCGTCGGGCGGACGGTGCGCGACCTGGCCGCGCAGTCGGGCCGGCGGATCGCCCTGACCACCCAGTCCCGCGCCCCGCTCGCCGACTCGGCGGCATCCGGCGCGGCGGCGCTGCCGGCCCAGGCGTCGGCGGTGGTCGATCCGCTGTCCGTGGACACCGCACTGGCCGCCCAGGGCTCCGGCGCCGGGGCGACGGGCACCACCACGGACCGGGTCGACCCGCGCGCGGTGGGGCCGTTCCGGCTGCCGGCCGCCGAGCGGGACCGGCTGCGCGGGGCCGCCGACCGGGCCGCGGCCTGCCTCGGCGACTACGGGATCGCGGCGGACGTGGTCGCCGGGGCGAGCGGCCGGCCGCTCATCCAGGTGGTGGGCGGCAACGATCCGGAGCGCGTCCGGGGCACCGGCTGCGCGCTGGACGCCCTGGACGCGCCCACCGCCACCGAGCGCAAGGCGCTGAAGGCCCTCACCCAGCTGGCCGACGCCTGTCTGGAGCGCCAGGGCCGCGACGGCGTCCAGCTGAAGCTCGGGGTGTCCTGGGGGCAGGCGGCGCAGCCGGTTCCGGCGGAGGCGGTGCCCGTGCCCGCCTCGGCGGTGCCGACCCTGCCGCCGACCGCCGTCCCGAGCGACGCGCCGAGCGTCGCGCCCCGCGCGGAGCCGAGCCCGGTGCCGAGCACCGTGCCGGGCCCCGGGGACGAGCAGGCGGCCGTCACCAGTGAGGACGACCGGGCCGTCGCGTCCTGTGTGGGCGCCGCCCGCCGGGAGCAGCTCGGTTCGTACGTCGCCTCGCCCGCGCTGCTGTTCATCGGCGATCCGGGCGGCGCCACCGTGCCCGGCTTCGACCTCTCACCGGCGAACACCGCACGGATCGCGGGCGCGGCCGCCCTGGTGCTGGCGCTCACGGTGGGCGCCTCGGTGCTCGTCGGCGCCCGGCTCGTGCGCCCGCTGCGGGATCTGACGGGCGCCGCGCAGCGGATGCGGGACGGGGAGGACACCGCGCCGGTGGTGGTGGCCGCGGACAACGAGCTCGGCCGGCTGGCCGCCGCGTTCAACGACATGTCCGCGCACCGCGCCCGGCTGGAGGCCCAGCGCAAGGCGATGGTGAGCGATGTCGCCCACGAGCTGCGCACCCCGCTCAGCAACATCCGGGGCTGGCTGGAGGCGGCGCAGGACGGGGTGGCCGACCCGGACCCGGAGTTCATCGCCTTCCTGCACACGGAGGCGGTCCAGCTCCAGCACATCATCGACGACCTCCGGGACCTGGCGCAGGCCGACGCGGACGCGCTGCGGCTGCATCCCGAACCGGTGCGGATCGAGGAGCTGTTGGGGCAGGTCGCCGCCGCGCACCAGGCCGGCGCCGAGGCGGCGGGCGTGGCGCTGAGCGTGGCGCCGTCCCCGGCGGACCGGCCGCCGCCCCGGCTGACGGCCGATCCGGTCCGGCTGCGGCAGGCGGTGGGCAACCTGGTGTCCAACGCGGTACGGCACACCCCGGCGGGCGGCACGGTGACGCTGCGGCCGTACGGCTCCGAGGACGGGGGCGCGGTGCTGGTGGATGTCGCCGACACGGGCAGCGGGATTCCGGCGGCGGACCTCGCGCGGGTGTTCGACCGGTTCTGGCGGGGCGAGAAGTCCCGGAACCGCCGTACCGGCGGCAGCGGCCTCGGGCTGGCGATCGTCCGCAAACTCGCGGAGGCGCACGGCGGTTCGGCCACGGCGGTGAGCACCCCGGACGAGGGCTCGGTGTTCACGCTCCGCCTCCCGGCCGACGGCCCGGCGGCGGGAGGCACGGGTGCGCCGGGCACGGCAGGAGGGGCAGGTGCGGTGGTGCGGGACGGTTCCGGCGGCGACCCTGATGCGATGAACACAACGATCTGACAGCTTCCTCACAACTTGGCGCGAGCCTGTCCGCATGCCTCGCGCCCGGTGCGCACCCGCACCGCGGCCGTTCTCCGAGGCCCATCCGGAACGGAGCCCTGCCCATGCCCCTGCGCACCACCCTGCGTACCGCCCTGCTCGCCGCCGTCGCGGCCGGCGCGGTGTGCGTACCGGCCACCGCGGCCTTCGCCGACTCCACCCCGTCGGCGGCGCCGAGCAAGCAGTCCGCCGAGCCGACGGTCGTACCGTCGCCCGAGCCGACGCTGCCGCCGTCGGACCAGCCGTCCGCCGTGCCGTCCGCCGTGCCTTCGGCGGTGCCCTCCGAGGCGCCGCGCGGCGGCGTCGCGGCCGGTGAGCACCCGGCCGGCTCCTCGGACGACAGCACGGCCGTGATCGCGGGCTCCGCGGCCGGCGCGCTGCTGCTGGCCGGTGCCGGGACGGTCGTCCTGCGCCGCCGTACCGCCCGCCGCGACGGCTGACCCGTCCCGCAGCCGATGAACGCGGTGGCGCCGCCCGGTCGACCGGGCGGCGCCACCGCCGTACGCACGATCCTGGAGCCCCCTCGTATGCCCCGCACCCACCGCGCCGCCCTGCCGGTCGCCGCCCTGGCCCTCACCGCGCTCGCCGCCCTCACCGGCTGCTCCGGCGACCCCGCCCCGGCGGCGGAGAAGTCACCGGCGGCGGTCCGGACCCCCGCCGAGAGCCCGGCCGCCGCCCGGCCCCCCGCCCATGTGTCCATCCCGTCCCTGGGCGTGGACTCCGACATCATGCGCCTGGGCCTCAACCCGGACCGGACCGTCGAGGTGCCCCCGGCCGACCGGGGCATGACGACCGGCTGGTACACGGGCAGCGCCGTGCCCGGCGAACCGGGCGCGGCGGTCCTGATCGGCCACAACGACACCCGCTACGGTCGGGCCGTCTTCCACGACCTGAAGAAGATCGCCGAGGGCGCCGACATCGTCGTACGGAACGCGGACGGCAAGGAGGTCCACTTCGAGGTCACGGCCCGCGAAACGGTCCGCAAGGACGACTTCCCCACCGCCCGCGTCTACGGCCGCACCACGGAACGCGCCCTGCGCCTGATCACCTGCGACGGCGCGATCGACGCGGACGGCCACCCGGTGGACAACCTGATCGTGTACGCGAAGCGAACGTGACGCCCGGCCCGCTCAGCCCTGGGCCCGGCGCTTCGCCAGGCGCTGGCGGCGGGCCTCGTAGAGCACGATCGATGCCGCGTTGGAGGCGTTGAGGGAGCTGGCGGAGCCCGTCATCGGGATGCTGACGACGTGGTCGCAGTGCTCGCGCCAGGCGTTGCTCAGGCCCGTCGTCTCGTTGCCGACGAGCAGCAGCACCGGGCCGGTGAGGTCGAACTCGGAGGCGTCGCACTCGCCGTCCTCGTCGGTGCCGACGACCAGGACGGGTCGGCCCCGGCCGCGTTCGGCCTCCAGCCACTGGGCGACCTCGTGGTGCGAGGGGGTGCGGACCACGGGGAGGGCGAAGAAGGAGCCGGTGGTCGCGCGGACCGCCTTCGGGTCGTACGGGTCGGCCGCGTGGCCCGTGACGACGAGGCCGCGGGCGCCGAAGGCGTCGGCGGAGCGGATGATGCTGCCGATGTTGCCGGGCTGCGTCGGGCGGTCGAGGGCGACGCCGAGGAAGTCGTCGTCGACCGGGATGCGGGCCAGGTCGTCGGGGGCCATCTCGACCACCGCCAGGACCTCCGGGGCGCCCTCCGCCTTCTCGCTCAGCTCCGCCAGCAGCTCCGGGGCCATGGCGATGCGCTCCGCGGTGCTCCCGCGCATCAGCTCCCCCGCCCAGCGGGACAGCGGGCGGCTCGCGTCGTACAGGAGGGTGCGCACCGTCCAGCCGTGCTCGACGGCCATGGTGATCGGCCGGACGCCCTGCACGATGAACTCGCCGGCGCGTCCGCGCTTGGTCCGGTTGGTGAGCAGCGTCTGGAACTGCTGAAAGCGGGCGTTGCGGGTCGTGATCCGCTGCACAGCCACCGGGGGTCCTCCAAGGGGTGATCGGGCGCTCCGGAGGCGGCGCGGGGCCGCCCCGGAAACCAGAAATTCCCACGGTTCGCGATGAACCGTGGGAACTGGATGAGTGTCCGAGGGGGGACTTGAACCCCCACGCCCGATAAAGGGCACTAGCACCTCAAGCTAGCGCGTCTGCCATTCCGCCACCCGGACCAGGTGATCCGCCCCGGTCTCCCGCGGCGACAAGGAAAACAATACCAGGGGTTGGGAGTGCCCCTCACCTGCATATCCGGTGGCCGGACGGTGGACGACGGGTCGGCGGCGGGTCGGCGGCGGGGTCCGCCGGGCGGGGCGCGCGGCGGGTTACTTTCCCCTCCATGAGAGATCGCGGCCCCCGTCCTCCCCGCGCCCTGTCACCCCTGCGCGAACATCTGCGCGAGACGTTCTGGTTCGCCCCCGCCCTGACGCTCGTCTGCGCCTTCGTGCTGTGGTTCGCCGCGGCGGCGGTGGACGAGCAGCTGGTCTCGTATCTGCGCCGGGAACAGGCGTACGACGACATCCAGGACCTGGTGTCGGTCGCCGAGGACACCAAGCAGATCGTCGTCACGGTCAGCTCGGCGATGATGACCTTCATCGGTGTGGTCTTCAGCATCTCGCTGGTCGCGGTGCAGATGGCGAGCGGGCAGCTCACCCCCAGGGTGGTGCGGATCTTCATCCGCAGCCGGATCAGCAAGCTCACCCTGTCGGTGTTCCTGGCGACGTTCGTGTTCTCGCTGCTGGTCCTCAGCTCGTACGAGAGCGAGACCGACCCGCGCCTGGTCACCTCGCTGCCGTTCGTGCAGAGCGTGCTGACCGCCGTGCTCGTCGGGCTCAGCCTGCTGCTGTTCATCGGCTACGTCAGCTCCACGCTGCGCCTGATGCAGGTCGGACCGGTCCTCGACCGCATCACGCGGGACACCTTCCGGGTGCTGGGCCGGATGCCGGCGGGGCGTCCGGCGACGGAGCCGCTGCCCGCCGAGACGGGGCAGATCCTGTACGAGGGACGGGCCGGGGTCCTCCGGGACGTCAACGTGGCACGGCTGGTGCGGACCGCCCGCCGCCAGGGTGTGGTGCTCCGGCTGATCCCCCGGCTCGGGGACTTCGTGGTGCCGGGGACGCCGGTGCTGGCCGTGCACGGCGGGGCGGCGCCGCCCCGGCACGCGCTGCGCTACACGGTCTCGGTGGGCGTGCAGCGCACCCCGCACCTGGATCTGGCGTTCGGGCTGCGCCAGTTGTCGGACATCGCGCTGCGGGCGCTGTCCTCGGCGGTGAACGACCCGACGACGGCCGTGCAGTGCCTGGACCGGATCGTGCAGTTCCTGGCCGCCGCGGTGCGGCTGCCGCTGGGCACCGTGCACCACCGGGACCGCACGGGTGCGGTGCGGCTGGTGCAGGAGGTGCCGTCGTGGGAGGACCTGGTGGACCTCGGGTTCGAGGAGGTACGGCGGTGCGCGGCGCCCGCCCCGCAGGTGACGCGGCGGCTGCTGGCAGGGATCGACGACCTGGTGCGGCTGGCCGGGCCGGAGCGGCGGGGGCCGCTGGTCCGGCATCGTGCCCTGCTGGTGCAGAACGTGCAGCGGGCGGTGCCGGACGCTGCCGAGCGCGCGTTCGCGCTGCGCCCCGACCGGCAGGGCATCGGCTGAACGGTTCGCCCGCGCCGCCCGGTGGCGGCCGGGGAGGGGGTCCGGGCGCGCCTCACGGGCAGCGGATCACGGGCAGCGAATCACCTGGCCCGCGTAGCTCAGGTTGCCGCCGAAGCCGAAGAGCAGGACCGGGGCGCCGCTCGGGATCTCGCCGCGCTCGACCAGCTTGGACAGGGCCATGGGGATCGAGGCGGCCGAGGTGTTGCCGGAGTCGACCACGTCGCGGGCGACGACGGCGTTGACCGCGCCGATCCTGCGGGCGACGGGTTCGATGATCCGCAGGTTGGCCTGGTGCAGGACGACCCCGGCCAGGTCCTCCGGGGTGAGGCCCGCCCGCTCGCACACCTGCCGGGCGATGGGGGGCAGCTGGGTGGTGGCCCAGCGGTAGACCGACTGGCCCTCCTGCGCGAAGCGCGGCGGGGTGCCCTCGATGCGGACGGCGTCGCCCATGCCGGGGACCGATCCCCACAGCACGGGGCCGATGCCGGGCCGCTCCGCGTCCGCCGGGTCGGCGACGACGACCGCCGCCCCGGCGCCGTCACCCATCAGGACACAGGTGGAGCGGTCGGACCAGTCGACGATGTCGCCCATCTTGTCGGCGCCGATGACCAGGGCGCGGGTGGCGGCTCCGGCCCGCAGGGCGTGGTCGGCGGTGGCGAGGGCGTGGGTGAAGCCGGAGCACACCACGTTGATGTCCATCACCGCGGGCGAGGCCATGCCGAGGCGGGCGGCCACCCGCGCCGACATGCTCGGTGAGCGGTCGATGGCGGTGGAGGTGGCGACCAGCACCAGGTCGATGTCGGCCGGCTGGAGCCCGGCCGAGGCCAGCGCCTTGGCCGCCGCGTGCGCGGCCAGTTCGTCCACCGGCTCGTCGGGGCCGCCGATGTGGCGGGTCCTGATACCGACGCGGCTGGTGATCCACTCGTCACTGGTGTCCACCATGGCCGCCAGGTCATGGTTGGTCAGCACCTTGGCGGGCTGGTAGTGGCCGAGTGCGACGACACGTGAGCCGGTCATGCAGGTTCCCCTCGCTCCATCTGTCTGGAACCATCCAGTCTTGGTCGCTACCGACCGGTACGGGGGCAGGTGATCCCACAGGATTACCGGCTCCGCCTTGGAGGGGCTGCGCTTGGCAAGGGCCGGGGACGGCTTCGGACCCGGCCGTCCGGTTGCGGCGGCGCGTTCCGGGTGCAGGACAATATGACAGTCGGGGCCCCTCCGCCGCAGGTGGGTCCGGTGGCTCCCGGCAGCCGCCGCCCGGCGCCGCTCGGGCCCTCGTACGCACAGAAATCGGGTTCAACGGTCATGGGACGGGTCACCGAGCGCCGCCGCACCATCCGCATCCGGGACGGGGCCGTCTCCACCCGGCCCGACACCCTCGTCGCCGAGGAGCCCCTGGAGATCCGGCTCGACGGCAGACCGCTCGCCATCACCATGCGCACACCGGGCGACGACTTCGCGCTGGCGGCGGGGTTCCTGGTCAGCGAGGGGGTGATCGGCGGGCAGGCCGACGTGCGGTCGATCGTGTACTGCGCCGGCGCGACCGCCGAGGGGGTCAACACGTACAACGTGGTGGACGTCGCCCTGGCGCCGGGCGTCGAGGTCCCCGACATCACGCTGGAGCGCAACGTCTACACCACCTCGTCCTGCGGGCTGTGCGGCAAGGCGAGCCTGGACGCCGTCCGCACCACGACCCGGCATCCGGTCGCCGACACTCCCCCGCTGCGGATCGCGCCCGAGCTGCTGGCCGTGCTCCCGGACCGGCTGCGGGCCGCCCAGCGGGTCTTCGACCGGACCGGCGGGCTGCACGCGGCGGCGCTGTTCTCCGAGACGGGCGAGCTGGTGGACGTCCGGGAGGACGTGGGGCGGCACAACGCGGTGGACAAGCTGGTGGGGCGGGCGCTGACGGACGGCCGGCTGCCGCTGTCCCGCTCGATCCTGCTGGTGTCGGGCCGGGCCTCGTTCGAGCTGGCGCAGAAGGCGGTGATGGCCGGCATCCCCGTGCTGGCGGCCGTCTCGGCGCCCTCGTCGCTGGCCGTGGACCTGGCCGCGGAGACGGGGCTGACCCTGGTCGGCTTCCTGCGGGGGCCCTCGATGAACGTGTACGCGGGCGAGCACCGCATCGCGCTGGAGTCCGCCGGCGCCACCCCCTGACCACCGGAAACGGCGGTGGTCGCACCCGTGCGGAGCGGTGGCCGAATCCGTACACGGCGGTGGCCGCACCGTACGGATTCGGTGGAGATTCCGGCGCGAACCGCTTACCCGGCGGTCCCAAGCGCGCCCGAGCCTTGCCCATCTGGCCGGATTTCGGTCCCTGACCAGTGCGTATCCCCAGCGGTACGGAACGCTCCGGACCCTCCCGCGAAGGCGCCGGGTGGGGTAGCGTCGCGGCGCTGTGCAAAGCCCCGAGGAGCAGGTCATTGCGCGAGTTCACTGTCCCAGCCATGGCGGCCGCGCCCCTCGTGGGTGGCCTCGCCGACGTGGTGTTCGATCATGCCGAGACGCAGCCGCACCGGGTCGCGCTCGGCCGAAAAGATGCGGACGGGCGCTGGCAGGACGTCACATCGGTGGCGTTCCGCGACGAGGTGCTGGCGCTGGCCAGGGGGCTCATCGCGCACGGGGTGCGGTTCGGCGACCGGGTCGCCCTGATGTCGCGCACCCGCTACGAGTGGACCCTGTTCGACTTCGCCCTGTGGGCGGTCGGCGCGCAGTCGGTCCCGGTCTATCCGACGTCCTCGGCGGAGCAGGTGCTGTGGATGCTGCACGACGCCGAGGTGTCGGCGGTGATGGTGGAGCACGAGGACCACGCGATGACGGTGGCCTCGGTCATCGACCGGCTGCCGGGGCTGAAGCGGCTGTGGCAGCTGGACGCGGGCGCGGTGGCGGAGCTGGTGGAGGCGGGCGCGGGCGTCGGGGACGAGGTGGTGCACCGGCACCGGCGGGCGGTGACCCCGGAGTCGGTGGCGACGGTCGTCTACACCTCCGGCACCACGGGCCGGCCCAAGGGCTGTGTCCTCACGCACGCCAACCTCATGTTCGAGACGGACACCATGGCCGCGCGCTGGCAGTCGGTGTTCCACTCCCGGCCGGGTGACGAGGCGTCGACGCTGCTGTTCCTGCCGCTGGCGCACGTCTTCGGGCGGATGGTCGAGGTCGCCGCGATCCGGGGCCGGGTGAAGCTGGGCCACCAGCCGGAGCTGGCGGCGAAGGCGCTGATGCCGGACCTGGTCTCGTTCCGTCCCACGTTCGTCCTGGCGGTGCCGTACATCTTCGAGAAGGTCTTCGACACGGCCCGGCGCAGGGCCGAGGCGGAGGGCAGGGCGGGGCCGTTCGACAAGGCGGTCGACGTCGCGGTGAAGTACGCGGAGGCGATGGAGGCGCGGGCCTTCGGCACCGGGCCCGGCCCGGCGGCCGGGCTGCGGGTGCAGCACCAGTTCTTCGACAAGGTGGTGTACCGGAAGGTCCGTGAGGCGATGGGCGGCCGCATCCGGCACGCCATGTCGGGCGGCTCGGGCATGGAGCGCCGGCTCGGGCTGTTCTTCGCGGGCGCCGGGGTGACGGTGTACGAGGGGTACGGGCTGACCGAGACGACGGCGGCGGCCACCGCGAACCCGCCGGAGCGCACCCGGTACGGCACGGTCGGGCAGCCGATCCCCGGCACCACGGTGCACATCGCGGACGACGGCGAGGTGTGGGTGTACGGGGACCACGTCTTCGGCGGCTACCTGGGCAACCCGGAGGCCACCGCCGCGGTGCTCAACGACGGCTGGCTGGCCACCGGCGACCTGGGCTCGCTGGACGAGGACGGCTATCTGACGATCACCGGGCGGAAGAAGGAGATCCTGGTGACGTCCGGCGGCAAGAGCGTCTCGCCGGCCGCGCTGGAGGAGCGGGTGCGGGCGCATCCGCTGGTGGCACAGTGCATCGTGGTCGGCAACGACCGGCCGTTCGTCGCGGCGCTGGTCACCCTCGACCAGGACGCCGTGGAGCACTGGCTCACGATGCGGGGGCGCACCGCGCTGACGCCGGGCGAGCTGGTGCGCGACCCGGATCTGGAGATGGAGGTGCGCCGGGCGGTGGTGGCGGCGAACACCGCGGTCTCGCAGGCGGAGTCCATCCGTACGTTCCGCATCCTGGCCCACCGGTTCAGCGAGGAGCACGGGCTGCTGACGCCGTCGCTGAAGCTGAAGCGCAGGGCCATCGAGGCGGCGTACGAGGCCGAGGTGGACGCGCTGTACCGCTGAGCGGACGAAAGGGTCCGGTGCCGGGAATGCGCGGGCGCCCTTGATCGTTGTACGCGGGAGACCCACCCCTCAACGTTAGGATCGTCCGCTCGTGAGCCAGGTACCCTCCCTCACTCTCAACAACGGCGTCGAGATGCCCCAGCTCGGTTTCGGTGTCTGGCAGGTGCCGGACGACGAGGCGACGAAGGCGGTCGCCACCGCCATCGAGTCCGGGTACCGCAGCATCGACACCGCCGCGATCTACCAGAACGAGACGGGTACGGGCAGGGCCATCGCCGCCTCCGGCGTCCCCCGCGACGAGCTGTTCGTGACCACCAAGGTGTGGAACACCGAGCAGGGCCACGACTCCACGCTGCGCGCCTTCGACGCCTCCCTGGCCAAGCTGGGCCTGGAGTACGTCGATCTGTATCTGATCCACTGGCCGGTCCCGGCCAAGGACGCGTACGTGGACACCTACCGCGCGCTCGAGAAGATCCACGCCGAGGGCCGGGCCAGGGCCATCGGTGTGTCCAACTTCCTCCCGGAACACCTGGAGCGGCTGCTCGGCGAGACCTCCGTGGTGCCGGCGCTCAACCAGATCGAGCTGCACCCGCAGCTCCAGCAGGCGGAGTCCCGCGCGCTGCACGCCGAGCACGGCATCCTGACGGAGGCGTGGTCGCCGCTGGGCTCCGGCAAGGGGCTCCTGGAGGTTCCGACGGTCGTCGCGGTCGCCCGAAAGCACGGCCGTACGCCCGCCCAGGCGGTGCTGCGCTGGCACATCCAGACGGGGAACGTGGTGATCCCGAAGTCCGTGACGCCGTCGCGGATCGCGGAGAACATCGACGTGTTCGACTTCGAGCTGGACGCCGACGACCTGGCCGCGTTCGCGGCGCTGGACGAGGGGAAGCGGCTCGGCCCGAATCCGGGCGAGTTCAACCTCGGCGCCTGACCGCCGCACTCCCGCCGGGCCGCCGCCCCGCTCCTTCGCGAGCGGGGGCGGCGGCTTCGTCGTGTCCGGGGTCAGGCGACGCGCCGGCCCAGGTGGAGGGTGCGGGCCAGCAGCAGGAAGACGTCGGGGCGCCGGTGCAGCCCGGCCGGGTCTTCGGGGTCGAGCAGCCGGTCGAGGACGGCGTTGTCCTCGGCGTCGAGGTGGTCGCGCAGCCCGTCGCGGCGGCGGGTGAAGTCGGCGACGACCTGTTCGCGGGCCGGGTCGGGGAGCGGGGCGGGCAGGTCGAGCAGGAAGCTGCGGGTGCCCTGCGGGGTGAGGCCCGCCGCGCCGAACAGGGCGGCCCAGTCCTCCACCTCGCGCCGGGCGTCGGGCAGTTCGGCGCGCATCGTCTGGAAGAGCTCCGCCTCGGCGGCCTCCATCCGAGCCTCCAGACCGGGCCGGCCGAAGCCGAGGTCGCGCGGGAGCTGCCGGGGCTGGAGGCCGCCCTCGACAAGGGCGACGGTGCCGCCGGGGCGCAGCAGCGAGCCGAATCCGGCGAGCACGGCGCGCTGGTCGCCCATGTGGTGCAGGGTGTTGCCCGCCCAGATCAGATCGGCCTCGCCCAGCTCGGGGAGTTGTCCGGGGAGGGTGGCGTGCAGGGTGGTGACGCGGTCGGCGAGGCCGAGCCGCCGCGCGCGGGCGCGGGTGCGTTCGAGGAGCGCGGGGGTGCCGTCGACGGCGACGATCTCGGCGTCCGGGAAGACCTCGGCGAGCAGGCAGGCGACGACGCCGGGGCCGGCGCCGACGTCCAGGACCCGGCGGACCTCGGGCGCGTTGGGCAGGGCGGCGATCCAGCGGGCCGCCTCGGTGTACTGCCCGGCGCTGAGTTCGGCGTTCCGTTCCAGGAGCGGGGCCATGACGTCCCAGTCGGGTTCGCCGCCGCCGTGGCCGCCGTGGTGGTGTCCGTGGGCGGGGCGATCGTGGTGGAGGCCCTGGTGGCCGTCGTCGTGGGGGTGCCCGTGGCCGGTGTGGTTGCTCATGGCTCCAGCGTCGCCACGCCCGGGTCCACGCGCAAACTTCCTTGCCGTTCCGGCAAGCCGCCGCCCTTGCGGTACTCCTGCGGGCTGACGCCGCGTACGCGTTTGAAGGCGGTGCTGAACGCGAAGGCCTGGCTGTAGCCCACCTTGCGGGCCACGGCCTCGACGGTGGCGTCGGTCTCGCGCAGGAGGTCGGCCGCGACGGCGAGGCGGCGGCCGGTGAGATAGGCCATCGGCGGCTCCCCCACCAGTTCGGTGAACCGGCGGGCGAGGGCGGCCCGTGAGACGCCCGCCCTGGCGGCGAGCGCGGCGACGGTCCAGGGGTGTGCGGGCTCGTCGCGCAGCAGACGCAGCGCGAGGCCGACGACCGGGTCGCCCATGGCCACGTACCAGGCGGGCGGTTCGGCGCCGGGGCGGGAGAACCAGGTGCGCAGCGCGGCGACGAGCAGGAGGTCGAGGAGCCGGTCGAGCATCAGGCTCTGCCCCGGCTCGTCCCGCGCGATCTCGTCGCCCAGCAGGGCGAGGAGCGGGCCGGTGCGGCCGCCGGCGGGCAGGACGAGGAGCGGGGGCAGGGCGTCCAGCAGGCGGGCGCTGATCTCGCCGTCCAGGAGGTAGGTGCCGACGAGGACGGTCGCCGAGCCGTCGCGGGCGTTGCCCCAGGTCCGTACGCCCAGCTCCATGGACTGGGACAGCGGCTCGCCGCGCAGGGTGGCGCAGCTGCCGCCGGGTCCGATGCGGGCGTGCGGGTCGGTGTCCGGGTGGCCGGCGACGGTGTACGGCTCGGGGCCGCGCGCAATGGCCAGGTCGCCGGGGCGCAGCGGGACGGGTTCGGCGTCCCCGTCGGGCACGATCCAGGCCTCGCCGCCGGTCGCGGCCATCAGGCAGAGCGGGGCGCGGTCCTCGATCCGTACGGACCAGGGCGGTTCCATCACCATGCGCAGGAGCAGCGCGCCCCGCGCCCGCGGCCCGTCCAGCAGTTCGGCCAGTGCGTCCATGAGCAGCAGCGTAGACGCAGGCGTAGGGAGCCGAGAGCCTCGGGGATGGGGCGGGCGGGCGGTTCCGGGGAGCCTGGGGTCATGACGGAAGAGACGCGCTACGCGACAGAGGAATCCGCCGGACCGGGCCGGGTGCTGGTGACGAGCGGGACGGGCAGGACGGGGCGCCGGGTGGTGGAGCGGCTGTCCGCGCGGGGTGTGCCGGTGCGGGTCGGTTCGCGCCGGGGCGAGATCCCCTTCGACTGGTCCGACGCGTCGGGCTGGGAGGCGGCGCTGAGCGGTGTGGAGGCGGCCTATGTCGCCTATGTGCCCGATCTGGGGGCGCCGGAGGCGCCCGCTGCCATGACGTCGTTCGGGGAGGCGGCCCGGCGGTGCGGGGTGCGCCGGCTGGTGCTGCTGTCGGGGCGCGGGGAGCCGGTGGCGGCGGAGGCGGAGGAGGCGCTGCGCGCGGCGGCCGGGGACGCCGTGCTGACGGTGGTGCGCTCGGCGTTCTTCACCCAGAACTTCAGCGAGGGCGCCCTGCTGGACGGGGTGCTGGGCGGGGAGCTGGTGTTCCCGGCGGGCGACACCGCCGAGCCGTTCGTGGACGCGGACGACCTGGCCGATGTGGTGGTGGCCGCGCTGTGCGGGGAGGGGGTGGCGGGCTCGGTCGTGGAGCTGACCGGGCCGCGCGCGCTGACGTTCGCGGAGGTGGCCGCCGAGCTCGCCGCCGCGACGGGCCGGGAGGTCCGCTATGTGCCCGTGACGGGCGCGGAGTACGAGGGGATGCTGGTGGGGTTCGGCGTGCCGGGGCCGGAGGCGGCGTTTCTGGCCGGGCTGTTCACGTCGCTGCTGGACGGGCGCAACACGGCGGTGACGGACGGGGTGGAGCGGGCGCTGGGCCGTGGCCCGAAGTCGTTCGCGCGCTACGCGGCGGAGGCGGCCCGCGAGGGCTTCTGGACGGTGCGCGGCTGAGCTCCGGGCCGCCGGACGGCTCCCGGCCGATCCGGCGGCCCGTCGCCCGCTTTCAGCCATCTGCCCGTGTCGACTCCCGTGCGGAGCTTCGCAGTTGGCGGACACATCGGCGTGATCCGGCTGCCGGGGGGCGACTACCGGCCATCGACGCGCGTCCAGGTGGCCGAAGAAGAGGTCTAAACCAACGACGTATTGCCGTGGGGCCACCGGGGTCATAACGTGCGGTGATGGACCTGGAGTTGCGGCATCTGCGAACCGTACGTGCCATCGCCGAAACCGGCAGCCTGACCAAGGCCGCCGCCGCGCTGGGTCTTGCGCAGCCCGCGCTCAGCGCACAACTGCGACGGATCGAGAAGGCGCTCGGCGGCCCGCTGTTCGACCGGGACCACACGGGCGCGCGGGCGACCCCGCTGGGCGAACTGGTCCTGGAGCGCGCCCGGGTGGTGCTGCCGGCCGTGAGCGAGCTCCAGGAGGAGGCGGTCAGGTTCGCCAACGCCACGGGCGCCATGGAGCGGTTCCGGCTCGGCGGCACGCACGGCCCGCTGCTGGGCGGGCTGGTGGACCGGCTGGCGACCGCGCACCCGGCCGCGCCGGTGTCCACGTACACCTCCTGGTCGGTGGCGGAGATCGCCTCGCAACTGGTGGACGGGCGGCTGGACTTCGCGCTGATCGGGACCTGTGGCGAGAGCGCGCCGCCGGACGCGGGGCGGCTGGAGTGGCAGGTCGTCGGGGTCGATCCGGTGTTCGTGATGCTGCCGGAGACCCACCGGCTGGCGGGCCTGGACGAGCTGGAGCTGTCCGAGCTGGCGGAGGAGTGCTGGGCGGACGTGCCGGGGGACGGCTGTTTCGCGGACTGCTTCGTGGCGGCCTGTGCCCGCGCCGGGTTCAGCCCGGCCTCGGTGTACGAGACGGACACCACATCGGTCGTGCATCTGGTGCAGGTGGGGCGGGCGGTCGGGCTGTGCCGGGCGACGTTCCCGCCGACCCCGGGGGTGGTCACCCGGCCGGTCGCCGGGGCGCCGCTCAGCTGGCGCCATCTGCTGGGCTGGCACCCGCGCTCGGCCGCCGCGTCGGCGGCGGCCGGGGCGGTGAGCGGGTACACGCGGGCGGCGTACACCGAGGCGGTGGGGCGCAGCGAGAGCTACACGCGCTGGCTCGCCGCGCACCCGGGTTTCGGCGCCGTGGTCTGAGCGGCGGCCAGGGGGTGGGGTGTCCGACAAATCCCCTAGCGGGCCCCGTGGCCGGGGGCGACCGCCGAGATGCGGGCGGCCAGGGCGAGGTCCTTGCCGGTGACCTTGCCGCCCGCGTCGTGCGAGTTCACGGCCAGGGTGACGGTGTTGTAGCCGAGGGTCAGGTCGCTGTGGTGGTTCAGCTCGTCCTGGATGGCGGCGATGTGGACGGTGAACGCGGCGGCGGCGACATGCGAGGGCAGCCGGTAGGAGCAGGTGATCCGGTCGCCGTCCGGGGTCCAGCCGGGCAGGTCGCGCAGCCCGTCCTCGATCTCGTGCGGCGACAGCGGTGCGGCGGGCATGGGGCGGCTCCCTCACTGGTGGTGGTCGATGCCGGTGACGTTACGGTCTGGGTATGACGACTGTCGCGCTCGACACGGGGGTAGGGCCGCTGCTGCGCAGCTGGCGGGAACGGCGGCGGATGAGCCAGCTGGAGCTGTCGCTGCGGGCCGGCTCCTCCGCCCGGCACATCTCGTTCATCGAGACTGGGCGCGCCCGCCCCAGCGAGGAGATGGTGCTGCGGCTGGCCGAGCATCTGGAGGTGCCGGTCAGGGAGCGCAACGCCCTGCTGGTGATGGCGGGTTACGCCCCGCACTACACGGAGACCGCGCTCGACGACCCGGCGATGGGGGCGCTGCGGGACGGCCTGGACCGGCTGCTGGGGGGCTACGACCCGTATCCGGCGTTCGTGGTGGACGGCACGTACACGGTGGTGGCCGCCAATCAGGGGATGACCCGGCTGCTCGACGGCGTACCGGATCATCTGCTGGCGCCGCCGCTGAACGCCATGCGCCTCACCCTGCACCCGGAGGGGCTGGCCCCGCGCATCCGGAATCTGCGCGCGTGGCGGGCGGACCTGCTGGCGCAGATGGAGCGCCAGATCGCGCTGGTGCGGTCGGCGGAGCTGCGCGAGCTGTACGAGGAGGTGGCGGGCTATCCGCTGCCGCCGGGCGCGGACGGGGCGGACGGGCGGCCGTCCGCCCCGTCGGTGCCGTTCGCGTTGCCGCTGGTCATCGAGCACGACGGGCGGGTGCTGTCGTTCGTCGCGTCGATCGCCACGTTCAACACGCCGATGGATGTGACGGTGGCGGAGCTGGCCGTCGAGACGCTGCTGCCGGCCGATCCGGAGACCGGCGCGTATCTGCGGTCGCTGGTGCTCTGAGGCCGGGCGGGTCCGGGTCTCCCGTGCCGGATGTGGCACGGGAGACCCGGACGGCCGCGCGTGTTACACCCGTGCGCCGTTGTCCAGCGGGTCGCGGCGGGCCGAGCCCTGGCGGGCGCGCGGGGCGCGGGTGCGGGCGGGCGGCGGGACCTTGCTGGTGCGCTCCAGGAGCAGCGCGGCCGGCACGGCGGTCATCACCGAAGAGTATGTCCCGACGATGATGCCGATGAGCAGGGCGAGCGCGAAGTCCTCCAGCGAGTCGCCGCCGAGGACGGTGAGCGCGACGAGGATGAACAGGGCGCCCATACCGGTGTTCACCGTGCGGGGCACGGTCTGGATGATCGCCTGGTTCGCCACGTCGGGCAGTGGCTTCTTCCGGGCCTTGGCCCACAGCTCCCGCACCCGGTCGAAGACCACCACCGAGTCGTTGACGGAGTAGCCGATGACGGTGAGCAGGGAGGCCAGGAAGATGCCGTCGACGGTCCGCCCCATCCAGGCGAACGCCCCGATCAGGATGATCACGTCGTGCACCAGCGCCCCGACCGAGCCCAGGGCGAAGGTCCAGCGGAACCGGAACGCCAGATAGGCGAGCTGGACGAGTACGGCGATGCCCAGGGCGATCAACGCGTTGCGCCGCAGTTCGTCGCCGAGGCTGGGGCCGATCAGCTCGTCGCGGACCTTGGTCGTCTCACCTCCCTCGGCGGCCAGCGCGGCCCGCAGTGTGTGCTCCTCGTTGTTGTCGAGGTCCTTGGTGCGTACGGAGATGTCGCCGGCCCCGGCCGTGGTGACCTCGGCGTCGCCGAATCCGGCGCCCGCCAGGGCCTTGCGGGCGGCGTCCACGTCCACCGGGCGGCTGGTGGAGTACTCGACGAGGCGTCCGCCGGTGAACTCGACGCCGAAGTTGACGCCGCGCACCACGATGCCCGCGACGGCCACCGCGATCAGCACGGCGGAGATCGTCAGCCAGCGGCGCGGGTGGCGCATCAGGTGCGGGTTGCGCCGGCTGAGCCAGGTGCGGACCCGGCCCGGAATGCCGATGCCGTTGACGCCCCGGTAGTCGGCGACGAACCGGGAGCGGGACGCGATCTCGGTGAGGGCGCGGGCGATGACGAGTGCGGAGAACATCGAGGCCAGCACACCGATGGCGAGCGTGACCCCGAAGCCCTTGACCGGGCCCGAGCCGAGGAAGAACAGCAGCCCGGCCGCGATGAGCGTCGTCACGTTGGAGTCGGCGACGGCACTCCAGGCGCCCTTGAAACCGGCGGCGAGCGAGGCGCGCAGGGAGGAGGACTTGCCCGGTCTGGCCGCGAACTCCTCCCTGGCCCGTTCGAAGACGAGCACGTTCGCGTCGACGGCCATGCCGATGGCCAGAACGAACCCGGCGAGCCCCGGCAGGGTGAGCGTGACCCCGAGGCCGACGAGGGCGGCGTACGAGATGACGCCGTAGGCGGCCAGCGCGACGGCGGCGAGCGCCCCGAACAGGCGGTAGATGACGATGATGAACAGGGCCGTGGCGGACGCGCCGATCAGGGCGGCACGGGCGCTGGCGTCGATGGCGGCGGCGCCGAGCGTCGGGCCGACGGTCCGCTGCTCGACGATCTCGACGGGCACCGGCAGGGCGCCGCCCTCGATCAGGAGGGCGAGCTCGCGGGCCTCGTCGGCGCTGAAGGAGCCGGTGATCTGGGTGGAGCCGGAGGGCAGGCCCGTACCGCAGGAGACGGACGGCGAGACCTGCGGGGAGGAGATCACCTTCTCGTCCAGCACGATGGCGACCCGGCGCCGTTCGTCCTGGACCGGGTTGCAGGCCGCCTCACCGGTCAGCTTGGTCCACTTCCGGCCGGCGTCCTTGTGGAAGTCGAGCGAGACGGTCCAGCCGGCTCCCTGCTGGGCGTCGAAGGACGCCTTCGCCTCCTTGACGCCCGCGCCCGAGAGCGCGACGGGGCCGAGGGCGAGCGGCCGGCCGTCCTCGTCGGGCAGGGTCAGCTCCTTGCCGCCCTTGTCCTTTTCCTTGTCCTTCTCGCCCTCGGCGCCCTCCGGCAGGCCGGGGCCCTGGACGGCGTGGAAGGTCAGCTGGGCGGTCTTGCCGATGACCTCGGCGGCCTTGCGGGGGTCCTGGACGTCGGGGAGCTCGACGATGATCCGGTTGTCGCCGGAGCGGGTCAGCGTGGGTTCCGTCACGCCGAGCGAGTCGATGCGGCGGCGCAGCACCTCCAGGGTGCGGTCGGTGCTCTCGCGGTCGGCCTTGGCGGTCTCGGAGTCCTTGGCCTGGAGCACCATGCGGGTGCCGCCCTGGAGGTCGAGGCCGAGTCTGGGTGACATGTTCAGCGAGATGAACACGGAGACGAGCAGTACGGCCGCAGCCAGAATTGCCCGCACCGTGGTGGCGCGCGTCATTGCGGGGTTTCCTCCGGGGAGCGCCGGGCGCTCCCCGTCCGGGTCAGGACGGCGGGAACGGCACGGCGTGGTGGGTGAGCGGGACCGCTGGGCGGTCCCCGGACCGGTGGGAACCGGTGCCGGGAGGTCCGCGCACGCCGGGGAGCGCCGGGCGCGGGTTCGGCGCCGCCTCGGCGGGGACGGGGCGGGCGGAGGAGGGGACGGGGAGCGGCAGCGGGACGCCGGCGGGGCTGGGGACGAGCCCGCCGGCGTAGGGCGGCGGCAGCTGGTGTGCGGTACGGGGGTGTTCGGCGGCCGCCCACGGGCCGGGGCGCGGTCCCCCGTCGATGAGAGTCGGGGGCGCGGCGGCGGCCGGGGTGGACGCGCCGGAACGGGTGCCGGACAGGGAGTGTGCGGGGAGGCCGGGGACGGCCGTCATGGCCCCGGCGGTCCGGGCGGCGGGTGTGCCGCGCGGGGGCGGGGCGGGGGCCGGTGCCGTGTGCGGACCGGCGGGGGACGCCACCGCGCGTACGGGGAGGCCCGCGCCGGCCACGGCGGGCGCGCCGCCGCCGAGGGCGAGCATGGCGAGCAGCAGCGCGACGAGGCACCGCCAGGCGGCGGAGGCGTGCGCGGCGGGCAGGCGTTCGGCGGCGGGCTCGTCGCGCACCGGGGCGTCCGGGCGGGCTTCGGGGTGTGCGGTCCCCCGAGGCGGCCCCCAGGGGACCGGGGTCACCGGATTCGGCCGGGGAGGACGGGCTCCGCGTGGCGGAGGACGGAGCTGAGGACGATGGCGGCGCCGCGTACCACCGTGGTGGCGGGGTCCTCGGCGGGCCGGACCGGGACGCCGAGGCGGAGCGCTATCCGGTTGGTGACGTCCGGGCGCAGCGCACCGCCTCCGGCGAGCAGCGGCCCGCGGCGCAGGGCGCCGAGCATCGCGCCGTGCCGGTCCTGCCGCCACATGGCCATGACCATGTCGAGGACGGCGCGGACGACGGCGGCGGGCGGCTCGCCCGGTCCCAGGTCGCTGAGGCCGGTCTCGGCCAGGCGCGCGTCGCGTACCAGGCCGTCGACGAGCAGGGTGGCCTCGGTCAGCTCGGCGCCGACGTCGAGGACGAGGAGCGGTCCGCCGTCCTGCGGTCCGGCGCAGGCCGCGGCGGCCCTGGCGCTGTCGAGGACGATGACGTCGCAGGGGCCCAGGCCGCGGAGCACGTCGCGGGCGGCGGCGCGGTGCGCGGGTCCGGCGAGGACGGGGTGGCTGACGACGATGAGGGCGTCGTCGCGGTCGTCGCCCAGGGCCCGGTCCGCGATGCGGGCGAGCATCCGGCGGCAGGAGTCCGGGTCGACGATGCGGCCGCGCCGCACGGGCCTGCCCCGGCCGTGCTCGACGGTGTCGTCGCAGGTCTCGGTGACGACGCCCCTACCGGGCACCCAGGCACGGGTCCGGGAGCTGCCGAGGTCGAGCGCGAGGCCCCGGGTGGCGCCCCGGTGCCGCCGGTTGACGGCGCGGTCGTGCCGCTGTCCGTCGCGCAGAGAACGCATCGCCCCTCACCCCCGGCTCGCAGCCGTGGCCGTACACACACCCAGTGACCCGCTGATCGCGAGGCATGGCCGAGCCCTCACTATGCAATAGGGAGGCAAAGAAAGCCACTCCCAGGCAAATTCGAAGGGCTCGAACCGTGTCTCAGGCGTCCACGGGCAGGAACTCCCCGATCAGTTCGGCGAACTCCGCCGGGCTCGCGATCCGCACGCCCAGATCCTCCGCCTTCGTCCGCTTGGAGCCCGCCTTCTCGCCGGCCACCAGCAGCGTGGTCCGCTTGGAGACGCTGGAGGAGGACTTGCCGCCGGCCCGCTCGATCAGCTCGTTCATCTGGTTGCGCGACAGCTTCTCCAGGGCGCCGGTCATGGCGCCGGTGACCACCACCGTCATCCCGGCCAGCGGCCCGGCGTCGGCGGCGCCTTCGGTGTCGCGGGCGTCATCGGCGGCGGGCGCCTCGCCCGGCGGCGGGGGCGGGGTGGCGCCCGGCTCGGTCATGGTGAGCCCGGCGGCGACCAGCTTCTCGATCAGCGGGGCGAGGTCGGCCAGCTCGGCGACGACGCTCGCCGCCTTCTCATTGCCTATGCCGTCCACCCGCTGCAGCTCCTCCGCGTCGGCGGCCCGGATGCGGTCCATCTCCGCGAAGTAGCGGGCGATGCGGCGCGACATGGAGCGGCCGGTGCCGCGTACGCCGAGGGCGCAGAAGACGCGGGAGAGGGGCTGGGTGCGGGCGGCGTCGATGGCGGCCAGCAGGTTGTCGGTGCTGGTCTCGCCCATCCGGTCGAGCGTGAGGAGCTGTTCGCGCTCCAGGGTGAACAGGTCGGCGAAGTCGGCGACGAGACCGGACTCGACGAGCTGGACGACGCGGGTCGTGCCGAGTCCTTCGATGTCGAGCTGGTCGCGGCCGGCCGCGTACGAGATGGAGGCGACGAGGCGGCAGTCGCGGCCGCGTACGCAGCGCCAGCGCTGCTCGCTGGTGTCGATCTCCGAACCGCACTGCGGGCACGCCTCGGGGAAGACGACGGGCTGTTCGTCACCGGTCCGCAGATGGGCGACGGGGGCCTCGATGCGGGGGATGATGTCGCCCGCCTTGTAGACCATGACGTGGTCGCCGACGCGCAGGTCCCGGCGGGTGATGTCGGCCGGGTTGTGCAGGGTGGCGTAGCCGACGGTCGAGCCGTCGATCTCGACGGGCTCCAGGACGGCGCGCGGCGCGATGATGCCGGTACGGCCGACGTTCCACTCGACGCCGAGGAGGCGGGTGACCTTCTCGACCGCCGGCAGCTTGTAGGCGATGGCCCAGCGCGGGGCGCGGGTGCCGTTGCCGGCGTCGCGCTGGTCGGCGGCGAGGTCCGCCTTGATCACGATGCCGTCGATCCCGAACGGCAGCGCGGCGCGCAGCGCGGCGATCTCCTCGATCCGGGCCTGGACCTCCTCGACGCCGGCGGCGGTGCGGGGCGCGACGTCGGTGTCGGCGGCGGTGTGCACCCCGAGCTCCGCGACGCGGGCCAGGACCTGGCTGTGCGGCAGTTCGGTCAGGGCGTCGGCCGGTTCGCCGGATTCGGGCAGCGGGAGGGCGCCGTAGGCGAAGAACGTCATCTCCACGGTGTACGCCCGGTCCTTGGCGCGCAGCGTGCCCGCGGCGCCGTTGCGCGCGTTGGCGAAGGGGGCGCCGCCGTGCTCGGTGCGGACGGTGTTGGCCCGCTCGAACTGCTCGGTGGTCATCAGGATCTCGCCGCGTATCTCCAGCGTGACCGGTTCGGCCAGCTCGGCGGGGAGCCCGACGACGGTCCCGGCGGCATGCGACACGTCCTCGCCGGCGGTCCCGTCGCCGCGGGTGATCAGCCGCTCCAGGCGGCCCTCGCGGTAGCGGGCGGCGACCGCGAGCCCGTCGAGCTTCGGCTCGACGCTCCAGGCGGTGACGGGGCGGCCGATGCGGCGCTCCAGCGAGGCGGTCCAGGTGGCGAACTGCTCGGCCGAGAAGACGTTGTCGAGGGAGAGCATCGGCACCGTGTGCGGCACGTCCCCGACGGCGGCGCCGCCGGCCACCTTCCCGGTCGGGGAGGCGGGCAGCACCTCCTGCGGATGCTCCCGCTCGTACGCGGCGATGCCGCGCGCCAGCCGGTCGTAGGCGTCGTCGTCGAGCGTGCTCTCGCCCGTGGCGTAGTACGCGGCGGCGGCCTGCGCGGCCTCGTCGACGGCGGCGGCGTAGGAGGCATGGTCGGCGAGCACGACTGCTGAGTTCGTCATGCCCACCATCCTGCCGCCCACCACTGACAACGCCCCGTCCGTGCCCGTCCGGCGGGGTCCGCCGGACCGGTCAGGACCCCGGCGCCCGCGGCTCCGACGCCTCCCGCAGCCAGTACCGCAGGACCCGGTGCACGGCCTCGGCTCCGACGAGTTCGTCCGGCCGCTCCCCGGACCCGTCGGCGACGGCGTCCAGCGGGTCCGTCAGGGAGCGCGGCCACAGCAGGAACGGCCGCGACTGGTCGCCGCCCAGGCCGCCGTGCGAGCCGATCTGCTCCTCGAAGGCGTGCACGGTGCCCGTGGCGGGGTCGTACATCGAGTTGACCATCACATCGGCGACGTGCGGGAAGGTGTCCGTGCGCCGGATCGCGTCCGCCGCGCCCGGCCCGTACGGCGCCAGCGGCCCCTTCCCGTCCACCAGCTCCGCCACCGGCACCCGCGTCCCGTCGCGGGCCAGGACCACCGAGCCGTCCCGTTCGCCGCGCACCAGCAGGAAGCCGATACCCGGATGGCTGGCCAGTGTGGAGAGCAGGGCGGGGTGGCGGTGCTCCAGCTGCTCCAGCGAGGCGCGCCCGGCTATGTCGGGGAAGGAGATCAGGCCGAGGTTCCCGGAGGCGAGGACGACCGGGTCGGAGGGTTTGGCGACGCGCTCCTCCTGGCCCTCGGCGACCGGCCGGTGCAGGGCGATGCGGACCGCGTCGCGCGCCTCGGACGCGCTGCGGGTGCGCTGGGCGCGCCGGGGCACGGGCAGTCCGCTGCCCGCCCGCACCAGGTCCTTGAGGGTGAGCCCGTACACCCCGGCGAAGGTGTCGCCGGGGCTCTGGCCGTGGTCGGAGAGCAGCACGATCCGGTAGGTGCGCGGGGCCTGCTCGGCGACCTGGGCGATGAGGGCGAGCGCCCGGTCGAGGCGTGCGAGCACCTTCTCCGCGTCCCGGCTGCGCGGCCCGGAGTGGTGCGCCACCTCGTCGTAGGCGACCAGGTCGGCGTAGACGGCGGTCCGGCCCGCGAACATGTCGCCGATCACGGCGGCGACCACCACATCGCGTTCGACGACGGTGGCGAAGGCTCGGATGAAGGGGTAGAGGCCGCCGCGTTTGATGCGGGGCGTCTCCTTGCGCAGGCGGGAGCGGGTGGACTGGGCGATCTCGCGGCAGACCTCGGCGGCGAAGGAGCCTGCGGTGCGCACGGCGTTGGCCGGGTCGGAGAAGTAGGCGAAGTACCCGGCGCGCGAGCGGCGGCCCTTGCCGCGCCGGGCGGCCATCGACAGGACGAGCGCGAGCTGGCCGGCGCCGCCGCTGAAGAGGTTGCCGCGGCTGGCCCCGTCCAGGGCGAGCAGTCCGTCGTCCCCGGTACGGGCGACGGCCCGGCGCTGGAGCTCCAGGGCGCTGGCCGGTCTGCTGGAGACCATGACGACGCCGGTCTCCTTCTCGTACCAGCGGAAGGCGGGCACGTCGTGGTTGCTGCCGTGCAGGATGCCGAGCTGGCTGGCGCCGGTCTGGCTGGACCAGTCGGTGCGCCAGGGGGTGAGCCGGTGTCCGGCCGGGTCGGCCAGCCAGTGCGCGACGGTCGGCATCACGCCCCCGGCGGCGGCCGCGACGAGCGTGTCGTGGCCGACGCCGTCCAGCTGGATGAAGACCGTGCCCGGCGGGCCGCCGCGCGCGTCGGCGTCCGTGCCGCTGCGGCGGCGGCGCCGGTCGGCCAGGCGCGAGAGCCTGCGGCGGTAGGCGTCGTCGTCGCGGACGGCGAGGGCGGTGGACGTCGCGGAGGCGACGGCGGACATCGCGGCGGCGACGACGACGGCGGTCTCCGGCGCGGCGGCGCCCCGGCCGTCCGGGATGAGGCGCAGCGCGATCAGCAGCAGCGAGCCGTTGAGGAAGAAGACGAGCAGGCCGAGGACGAGGGCGGGCACGATGAGCAGCGCCCGTACCAGGACCGGCCAGACCAGGGCGGAGAGCAGGCCGAAGGCGCCCGCGCCCCAGGCCGCCGTGAAGGCGGTCTTGGTGGTGCTGTCGCCGTCGGGGGACTGGAGGCGGAAGTCGGGGAGGATGCCGGCGAGCACCAGCATGGTGAGCGTCGAGACCGCCCAGACCGCGACCACCCGCATCAGGGCGCTGCCGGCCCGCCGCCATCGCCTGTCGCCCACGCCGTCGTCACCTCATGTCCGGGCCCTGCCTTTCCGGGCCCGGCCCCAGCCTTTCACAACGGTCCGGACGGTTCCCCGGCCGGTCAGCAGCCGTCGTAGCCGGCGGTCGGCATGGAGAGCCTGCGGTGCACCCCGGCCTTGCCGTCCGCCGTGTAGGAGGGCTCGTCGAGCCCGGCGATCTCCAGGCGTACGCCGCGCCGCTCGCACTCCGCGGTGAACTCGGGCACCGAGGCCAGGGCGCGGGCCAGGACCCGGTCGCAGGGGGCGACGAACAGTTCGGCGGCGCCGCTCTCGATGTCGGCCCAGAGCGCGGGGTGGTCGGGGCGCAGTCCGTACAGGCGGAGCTGGCGGGTGACGACGTAGCCGCGGTCCGCGGCCCAGCGTGCGCACATGGCGTGCTGGCCGCGGGTGTCCACGAGGAAGGGGTCGCTGTCCAGCTCCTCCAGCGGCGTCAGACTGGCGATGGCCGCCACCCGTACGTCACCCATGACCGTTCTCCCCCTGTCCGTCGTGTCCCGACCCTATGCGCCGCCGGGCGCTGTTCCGGGGGCGTGTCGCGGGGCGGTGAGGGGGCGCACGGGGGCACGGCTCCGCCGCCCCGGACGACGGGTGCGCCGGGTGTGCGGCCCCGTGCGGGCGGGAGTGCCCGTAGGCTCGACGGGCAGGCGGAACGGGTCCGTGCGGCCCGGTGAGCAGGAGGAGGCGGCGGGTGCCGGTGGAGATCACCTGGTGGGGTCATGCCACGTGCACGATCGAGGATTCCGGGGTCCGGCTGCTGACCGATCCGCTGTTCGCCCGGCGCTTCGCGCATCTGCGGCGCCGCCGGGGCGCGCTGCCCGGCCCGGACGCGGCGGTGGCCGATGTGGTCCTCATCTCGCATCTGCACTCCGACCATCTGCATCTGCCGTCGCTGGCGCGGGTCGCGCCGGGGGCGCGGGTGGTCGTGCCGCGCGGGTCGGTCCGGTCGGTGCCGGGGCTGCGGCTGCTGCGCCGGGCGCGCGGGCTGCGGATCACGGAGGTGCTGGCGGGCGACGAGGTGCGGGTGGGCGGGGTGCGGGTGCGGGCCGTTCCGGCGCTGCACGACGGCCGGCGGCTGCCGGTGGGCCCGCACCGCTCCCCCGCCCTGGGGTACGTGGTCGAGGGCTCGGCGCGCACGTACTTCGCCGGGGACACCGGGCTGTTCGACGACATGGCGCGGGTGGTCGGCCCGGTGGACGTGGCGCTGCTGCCGGTCGGCGGCTGGGGGCCCTATCTGGGGCACGGGCATCTGGACGCGGGGCGGGCGGCGCAGGCGCTGGCCCGGCTGCGGCCGCGCGCGGCGGTGCCGGTGCACTACGGCACGTACTGGCCGATCGGGATGGACGGGGTCCGGCCGCACGAGTTCCACGCGCCGGGCGAGGAGTTCGTGCGGAAGGCGGCCGCGGCGGCGCCGGAGGTCGTGGTGCACCGGCTGGCGCACGGCGAGCGGGTGCGGCCGGGGGGCTGCGGGTGATCGGGTTCCTGCGGGACGCGACGCAGCTGCCCCCGGAGTCGACGCAGCAGGCGGTGGGTTATCCGTCGCTGTTCCTGCTGGTGTCGGTGGGGGCGCTGGTCCCGGTGGTGCCGACGGGCGCGCTGGTGAGTTCGGCGGCCGTGGTGGCGTTCCACCAGTCGTCGCCGTTCGCGCTGCTGGTGGTGTTCGGGGTGGCGTCGGCGGCGGCGTTCCTGGGGGACATATGCCTGTACTGGCTGGGGCAGCGGGGGGTGCGGTCGAGGAACGGGTCGCGGTGGCTGCGGGCGATCCGGGACCGGGCGGCGCCGGAGCGGCTGGCGCAGGCGCAGCGGAAGCTGGACGAGCACGGGGCGGCGGTGCTGGTGCTGTCGCGGCTGGTGCCGGCCGGGCGCATTCCGGTGATGCTGGCGTGTCTGCTGGGGCGGATGCCGCTGCGGCGGTTCGCCCGCGGTGATGTGCCGGCGTGTCTGGCGTGGGCGGCGACGTACCAGCTGATCGGCATCCTGGGCGGTTCGCTGTTCCCGGAGCCGTGGCAGGGGGTGGTGGCCGCGGTGGTCCTGACGCTGGTGATCAGCGGGGCGCCGGCGGTGTGGCGGCGGACGCGGGCGCGCTGGGCGCGGTGAGGCCGGGCGGGCGGGGTCAGCCGGCGCCGGCCGCCGTCAGGAGGCGTGAGCCGCCGATGGGCAGGTCCCAGAGCCGGTCGCGGGGGTGTCCGGCGCGCTGCCAGGCGGTGCGCAGCCGGGTGAGCGGTTCGAGGACGGGCTCGGCGGAGAGCAGGAAGGCCGCCCAGTGCATCGGGGCCATGGCGCGGGCGCCGAGGTCCTCGTACGCGCGCACGGCCTCCTCCGGGTCGGTGTGGACGTCGCGGAGCCACCAGCGGGGCTCGTACGCGCCGATGGGGAGCAGGGCGAGGTCGATGCCGGGGTGGCGGCGGCCGATCTCGGTGAACCAGTGGCCGTATCCGGAGTCGCCGGCGAAGTAGATCCGCCCGCCGGTGTCGTCGTCCCCGATGATCCAGCCGCCCCACAGCGAGCGGCAGGTGTCGGTGAGGGTGCGCCGGGACCAGTGGTGGGCGGGGACGAAGTCGAAGCGGACGCCGTCGAGCCGGGCGGACTCCCACCAGTCGAGTTCGGTGACGGTGCGAAATCCCCGGCGGCGGCACCACTGGCCGAGGCCGGCCGGGACGAAGAGCGGGGTGTGCCGGGGCAGTCTGCGCAGGGTGGGCGCGTCGAGGTGGTCGTAGTGGTTGTGGCTGATGACGACGGCGTCGACGGCCGGCAGGTCCTCCCAGGGGACGCCGACGGGGGTGATCCGGGCCGGGGTGCCGAGGATGCGGCGGGACCAGACGGGGTCGGTGAGGACGGTGAGGCCGCCGGTGCGGATGATCCAGCTGGCGTGTCCGGCCCAGGTGACGCAGGCGGTCCCGGCCGGGACGGGCGGCAGGGGCGCGGGGGCGTAGGGCAGCCGGTGGATGTGGCGCAGGCCCTCCGCGTTGGGCCGGATGGAGTGCTCGCGGGCCAGCCGGGACATGCCCTTGACGCCGGGGAGCGGGGCGGTGAGCCGGTCCGCGAAGCTCCGGGGCCAGTCGCGCACCTCGCCCAGGGGGCGGGGCGGGACGATGTCGCCGCAGGCCGTGGGGGGTGTGTCGGGGGCGACCTGGCGCGCGGTCCGGTCCGTCATCGGGGCTCCCGTCCAGGAGTGCGCCGGCGCGGTGGTCAGCGCGGGGTGTCGAGGGCTGCTCGCAAAATGTTCAGCGCTGCGGCGACCGGCGGCAATTCGAGGGGGTCCGCGGCGGTGAGGGCGGCCGTCTGCCCGGCGGGGTCCGTGCCGAGGAGCGCGCCGGTGCCCAGCCGGACCCGGAGCGCGCCGAGTTCGTCGCCGAAGCGGTGTCCGCCGGGGGTGGGGGTGCCGAGGCGGGCGGAGAGGTACTCCTCCAGTTCGAGGGAGTCGGTGACGCTCCGGGCGGCGAGGGTGGCGCGCAGCGGGCCGAGGTCGGCGTAGAGGTGGCGGCCGGCCTGCGGGGGCCGGGCGAGGGCGCCCCAACCGAGGACGGCCTGGTGGGCCGCGGCGGCGAGCCGGCCGTGCAGGGCGGCGGAGCGCCGGGCGTGCTCGGTGACGGCGGCCGGTTCGCGCAGGGCGTGGGCGGCGGCGGCCGCGACCGGGCCCGCGACGGTGGCGTCGAGGGCGGTGAGGACGTCCAGGGTGCGGGCGTGCCGGGTGGCGGCGCGGGCGGTGTCCGGGAAGCGGGCGACGGCGACCGGCCAGGCGGCGGGGGTGAGGGCGCCGTGGAGGCCGGAGAGCACGGTGACGTCGTCGGGGCACATCTCGGCGGGGCTGACCAGGACCGTCTCGTGCGGCCGGTGCAGGGTGTCGCGCCAGGTCTCGTCGCTGACGATGTGCAGCCCCTGGTCCACGGCGGCCTCGCAGGCCTCGCGGACGAGTTCGGGCGGGGCGACGGTGGCGGTGGGGTTGTCGGCCGCGGAGAGCAGCAGGAGCCGGGGCCGGCCGCCTTCGGCGCGCACTCTGCGTACGGTCTCCAGGAGGGCGTACGGGTCGGGCACGCCGCCGCACTCGGCGGGGGTGGGGACCTGGTAGGCGGGGCGGCCGAGGAGCCGGGCCTGCGGCAGCCAGGAGGCGGGGCAGGGGCGCGGCAGCAGCACGTCGCCGCCGTGGGCGGCGATCAGCGCGAGCAGCAGGGGCGCGGTACCGGGGGCGGCGGCGACGCGTCCGGGGCCGGTGCGCAGTCCGCGCCGCTCCCAGTAGCCGCAGGCGGCCTCGCGCAGGGCGGCCGAGCCACCGGGCGGTTCGGGGGCGGCGCGGCCGGCGGCGGACGCCAGCACGCCGGCCAGTTCCGGGAGCACCGGCAGCCCCGGCCAGGGGGCCGGCGGCCCGTACCGTACGGGTCCGCGGTCCTCGCGGACGGGGGGTGTGCCGCTGGGGTGACGCCCGGTCCGGCCCATCCGGGCCTCCTTCGCCGCCGTTCGCCGTATGCCCTCCTTTATACGAGGGAACGGGGCGGCGCGCCCGCCCTGGAGGGCGGCCGGGCCGGGCGGTCAGCCGGCGAAGGGGGTGCCGGGCAGGCCGTGTCCCGCGTCGGGGAGGACGAGCAGGGAGCCGGCGAGCGGGTGCGGGGCGTCGAGTCCGGTGCGGGCGGTGGAGATGTACAGGTCGCGCAGTCCGGGGCCGCCGAAGGCGCAGGCGGTGGGCCGCCGCACCGGCAGGTGCACGGTGCGCTCCGGGCGGCCGTCCGCGGTGTAGCGGCGCAGCGCCGATCCGTCCCAGAGGGCGACCCAGACGGCGCCCTCGGCGTCGACCGTGAGCCCGTCGGGGTAGCCGGCGCCGTCCTCCAGGACGGCGAAGGGGCGGCGTCCGGTGACGTGGGGGCCGTCCACGTCGAAGACGTCGATGCGGCGGGTGTGGGTGTCGGTGTAGTACATGAGCCGGCCGTCCGGGCTCCAGCCGGTGCCGTTGCTGCACGTCACCCGGGGCAGGACGGGGGTGGCGGTGCCGTCCGGGGCGATCCGGGCCAGGGTGCCGCCGCCCGCGGCCTCGTCGTAGCGCATGGTGCCGGCCCACAGCGCGCCGTCCGGGGCGACGGCGGCGTCGTTGGCGCGGCGGCCCGGTACGGGGTCGTGGACCAGCCAGCGGAACGCGCCGCCGGTATCGTAGAGGCCGATGCCGTCGCGCAGGTTGACGACCAGTCCGCCGCCGGCTCTCGGCTTGGCGGCGCCGACGTGCTGTCCGGTGGCCATGACGGTGCGGCGGCCGGTCGCCGGTTCGTAGGTGTGGACGCGGGCGGCGAGGATGTCGACCCAGATCAGCCGTCCGGTGGCGGCGTCCCAGGTCGGGCCCTCGCCGAGGACGGCCTGCTCCCGTACGGCGACCTCGGCGCGGGTGCGGGTCACACCGGGCTCCTTTCGTGTCCGAGGCGCTGCGACAGGTCGCCTGCGCCCCGGTCGGCGAGCACGGCGAGTTCGCGGGCGCGCTCGTCGGTCCAGCGGATCAGCGGGACGGCGACGGAGAGGGCGGCGACGACGCGCCCCGTCCGGTCGCGCACGGGTGCGGCGACGCAGCCGACGCCGGGTCCGGACTCCTGGTGCTCGACCGCGAAGCCCTGTTCCCGTACGGCGTCGAGCGCGGCCCGCAGCTCGGGCCCGGCGGTGATGGTGTGCGGGGTGAGCGCGGTCAGCTCCAGCCCGTCGAGCCGGGCGTCCAGCTCCGGGGCGGGCAGTGAGGCGAGGAGCATCTTGCCGACCGCGGTGCAGTGGGCGGGCAGCCGGTGGCCGGCCGCGGACACCATGCGGACGGCGTGGGTGGAGTCCGCCCGGGCGACGCAGACGGTGTCGGTGCCGTCCAGGATCGCCACGTGCACGCTCTCGCCGCAGTCGGCGGCGAGCCGGCGGGCGACCTGCCGGCCCTCGGCGGCGAGGTCGAGCTGTTCCGCGTACCGGCTGCCGAGCTGGTAGGTGCGCACGCCCAGCCGGTACTGTCCGGGCCGGTCGGGGTCCCTGACCAGGTACGAGCGGGCGGCGAGCGTGGTGAGCAGCTCGTGCACGGTGGTGCGCGGCAGCTGGAGCTTGCGGGTCACCTCGGGCGCGGAGAGCGTTCCGTCGCCGTGGAGGAAGAGTTCGAGCACGTCGAGCGCCCTGGTCACCGCGGGGACGAGTCGCCCCATGGCCGTGCACCCCCCTCTCGTGTGCGGCGTCCCGGCCGGCGACCGGTACGACGATCACAGGCTACCTTCGGCGTGGCTGCTGGTTCGGAGCGGCGATGCGGGGTATTCGCTGTCGCATGTCGTCTGCGAGCAATGCCTCCGTCCCCTCCCGGCTCGCCGGGCTGAGCGACCGGTTCCACCGGCGCGATGCCGCCGTGTTCCGGAATCTGGCCCAGCGGCACTGGCCGGCCGCCGGGCCCGTGCTGCCCCGGCTGAGCCGCAGCGCCAACCACGGGCTGCTGTGGTTCGGCGCGGCGGCGGGCATGGCCGCCTTCGGGGGCAGTGCGCGGGCCCGGCGGGCGGCGCTGCGGGGGATCGCCTCGCTCGCGGTGGCCTCGGCCGCGATCAACACGGTGGGCAAGGGGGCGGTGCGCAGGCAGCGGCCGGTGCTGGACGGGGTGCCGGTGATACGGCGGCTGAAGCGGCAGCCGGTGACCACGTCGTTCCCGTCGGGGCACGCGGCGTCGGCGGCCGCGTTCGCCACCGGGGTCGCGCTGGAGTCGAAGGGGTGGGGGGCGGTGGTCGCGCCGGTGGCGCTGTCCGTGGCCGCGTCCCGCGTCTACACCGGAGTGCACTACCCGAGCGATGTGGTGGCGGGGGCGGTGCTGGGGGTCGGGGCGGCGTTCGCGCTGCGGGGGGTGATACCGACGAGGGGCCAGTTGCCGGCGCCGGGCCGGCCGCCTGCCGACGCGCCCGCCCTGCCGGACGGCGAGGGCCTGGTGGTGGTCGTCAACCAGGAGTCGGGGACGGCGACCGCGACCGCCTCGCTGGTGCGGGACGCGCTGCCGCAGGCGGAGATCGTGGAGTGCTCGCCGGGGCTGCTCTCCGACGAACTGGAGAAGGCGGCGGGCCGGGGCCGGGCGCTGGGGGTGTGCGGCGGGGACGGCACGGTCAACCGGGCGGCGGCCGTCGCGGCGTCGCGGGGGGTGCCGCTGGCGGTGTTCCCCGGCGGAACCCTCAACCACTTCGCGTACGACCTGGGCATCGAGACCGTCGCCGACGTCGGCTCCGCGCTCGCCTCGGGGAGTGCGGTGCGGGTGGACCTGGGGCGGTTCCGGCCCGGTCCGCAGGGGCCGGAGGGCGGGCCGGGATACTTCCTGAACGCGTTCAGCCTGGGCGTCTACCCGGAGCTGGTGCGGCTGCGGGAGCACTGGTCGCCCCGGATCGGCGGCTGGCCGGCCGGGGTGCTCGCCGCCCTGCGCGTGCTGCGCGGGGAACGTCCGCTGGAGGCCGAAATCCAGGGCAGGCGGCGCCCGTTGTGGCTGCTGTTCGTCGGCAACGGGATGTTCCAGCGGGTGGGCCCGGCGCCGGGCCGGCGGCACAATCTCGCGGACGGGCTGCTGGACGTACGGATGGTGCACGGCGGCCGGACCCCCGGTCTGCGGCTGCTGGCGGCGGCGGTGGCCGGACCGCTGACCCGCTCCCCCATGCACGCCGCGGTGCGCAGGCAGCGGGTGCGGATCTCCGGCCTGGAGCCGGGCACACCGTATGCGTACGACGGTGAAGTGGCGCACAGCGGGCCGGAGTTGATGGTGGACAAGCTGCCGGAGGCGCTGACGGTGTACTGCCCGATGCAGGCGTAGCCGGTCGGCGGAAGGGCCAACTCGGGGCGGTCGGCGCGAAGTCGGCCGCCCCTTCGCACCTCCGCACACTGTCCATATCGCAAGATACCCATCTCATTATTCGGCGGAAGGCTTTACGGTGGAACCGTCGAACAGCGCTTTCGCGGTTCGCGATTCGAGAGAGGACGCACGGCCATGCCGAAGGAGACCGCCGTCTACACCCACGGCCACCACGAGTCGGTGCTGCGTTCGCACCGCTGGCGCACCGCCGCCAACTCCGCCGCCTATCTCATCGGTGAGCTGCGCCCCGGCCTGGACGTGCTGGACGTCGGCTGCGGCCCCGGCACCATCACCGCCGACCTGGCCGCGCTGGTGGCGCCGGGCCGGGTGACGGGCGTGGACACCACCGACGAGATCCTGGGCCAGGCGGCCGAGGTCGCCGCCGAACGCGGCCTGGACAACGTGGAGTTCGCCGTCGCCGACGTCCACGCCCTGGACTACCCCGACGACTCCTTCGACGTGGTCCACGCCCATCAGGTCCTCCAGCACGTGGGCGATCCGGTGCAGGCGCTGCGGGAGATGCGCCGGGTGTGCCGCCCCGGCGGCGTGGTCGCGGCACGCGACAGCGACTACGCGGCGATGACCTGGTTCCCGGAGTCCCCCGTCATGGACCACTGGCAGGAGCTGTACGGCCGGGTGGCCCGCGCCAACGGCGGCGAACCGGACGCCGGGCGCCGGCTGCTGTCCTGGGCCCGGCAGGCCGGGTTCACCGAGATCACGCCCGGCGCGTCCTCCTGGTGCTACGCCACCCCGGAGACCCGCGCCTGGTGGAGCGGGCTGTGGGCGGACCGCACCGTCGGCTCGGCGTACGCGACGCTCGCGGTGGAGGGCGGGCACGCCACGGCCGAGGAGCTGGCGGAGATCGCCGCCGCGTGGCGGACGTGGGGCGAGCAGGGCGACGGCTGGTTCATGGTGCCGCACGGCGAGGTGCTCTGCCGCGCCTGAGCCGGACCCGGCCCGAAGGGACCACATGGCGGCGGACGGCCAACTAACCTGGCCGCCATGGAGATCCTGGGAACCACGCTGCGTATCTGCGTCGACGACCTGGAGGCCGCGGTGGCCTTCTACGAGAAGCTCACGGGCGCCCCCGCCCTGCGGTTCGAGCGCGGCGGGGTCTCCGTCGCCGCGATCAGCTGCTTCCTGCTGATGAGCGGTCCCGAAGCGGAGCTGGAGATCCTGCGCAAGGTCACCGCGACCATCGCCGTGAAGAACGTGGACGAGGCACACGCGGCGCTGACCGGGGTCGGCGCCCGGGTGATCGCGGGCCCGGTGCCCACCCCGGTTGGCCGCAACCTCATCGCCGTGCACCCGGACGGCTCGGTCTTCGAGTACGTGGACCGCAACCTGACCGGCTGAGCCGGAATTCCGTTTCCGTCCCGCTGCGGCCCGCCGTACGCTCGCCCCGGACGGACGACGGGGCAGGCGGAGAGGAACGGCGCGACAGATGAGCACGCAGCACACGTACCGGGTGATCGTGCGCGGCACATGGCAGGACCTGACGGACGCGGCGCGCGAGCGGCTGCTCGCGGAGGTCGAGGAACACGGCCTCGCCGGGATGCGGTTCACCGAGGAGGGCTCGCTCACCTACGACCGGGTCCTCAAGCACTTCAGCTTCCGCTACGTGGTCGTGTCGGACGCCGCGGACGGCGAGGAGATGGCGTCCGCGATCGCCGAGGACCGGGCGCTGACCGCGCTGCGCGAGGCCGGCTACGGGCACGGCGAGCTGCGGTCCACCGCGACCGACATGGACACGATGAAGATCAACCACAAGCGCCGCTGAGCCGCGCCGCGCGACCGGGAGGTCCCGGTCGCGCGGCGCGCGGCGTCACTGCGGCGCCGGTGCCGTCGAGCCCCTGGGCGTGAGCGACGGGGTCGGCACCTGGAGGTCACCGGGGTGGGTGCCCTCGATCAGCGTGAACAGGGTCCGCGCGACCTCCGCGCCGAAGTGGTGGATGTCGTGGCTCATCGCGGACAGGGTGGGATGGGTGATCCGGCACAGCTGGGAGTCGTCCCACGCCAGCAGCGAGACGTCGTCCGGGACCACGAAGCCCATCTCGGCGGCGACGCCCGCGCCGGCCACCGCCATGATGTCGTTGTCGTAGACGATCGCGGTGGGCCGGTCCTTCGCCAGGAGCAGCGAGCGCGTCGCCCGGGCGCCCTCCCGCTCGTCGAACCCGGTCGCGATCTGGGTGCCGTGTTCGAGGCCCAGTTCCCGCACCGTGGCCTCGAAGGCGCGTGTGCGGATCGCGCTGTGCCCGAAGCCGGCCGGGCCCCCGACGCGCGCGAGGCGCCGGTGCCCGAGGGCGGCCAGATAGCGGACGGCCTCCGCCGTGGCCGTGGCGTCGTCGGTCCACACCGCGGGGAAGGACCCGGTCAGCGACGGATGGCCGACGGCGACCGCGGGCAGCCCCACGGCCTCCAGCGCGGGCACGCGCGGATCGTCCGACCGGAAGTCGACGAGGACGGCGCCCGCGATGGTCTGGCCGCGCCACCACGCCCGGTACAGCTCGATCTCCTCGTCCACGTCGCGGACCAGTCGCAGCAGCAGCGAGCAGGACCGCTCCGCCAGAACGCTCTCGATGCCCGAGATGAAGTCCATGTAGAACGGTTCCAGGCCGAGGAGCCGGGCCGGGCGGTTCAGCACCAGCCCGATGATGTCGGCGCTGCGGCCGGAGAGGCTGCGCGCCGTGCGGTTGGGCTCCCAGCCCAGCTCCCGCGCCACCTGGAAGATGCGTTCCCGCGTCGCGTCCGAGACGCCCGGCTTGCCGTTGAAGGCGAGCGAGACGGCCCCCTTGGACACACCGGCCCGCGCGGCGACGTCCTTGATCGTGACGCGAGCCGGAGCGGTCACTTCGTGCCCACGCAGAACAGGGCGGCGCGCACGTCGTCGGCGCTCACGTCGCCGCAGCCGTCGATCCCGATGACGGCCTGTTCGCCGGGGAGCAGGGTGACGAGGCCGCGGTCGGCCGCGGCAGCGGGGTCGAGCCGGTCGGCCTGGAGGAGAAGATCCCTGACGAGGGTGTGCGCGTTGACCACCACGCGGACGTTACCACCGCCGTCCGGGGCGGGTTCCACGGTCACGTCGAAGGACGGCTCCGGGTAGTCGAACTCCTTGTCGGGCACCGGGAACCAGGTGGCCCGCAGCCCTTCGGCGTCGGCGACGAGGAACTCGGTGGCGCTGCCGGCCGGTACGAGTCCGGCGGGCACGGCCAGGCGGACGACGGAGCGCGCGGCGACCGTCACCTCCCGCACCTCCCGGCCGTTGAGCGCGCCGTCCGCCCCGGTGCGGGACAGGGTCACCTCGGTGCGCCAGGGCGTCGCGGACTGGTTGATCACCGCGAGCACCACGCCCGCGCCCGCACCGTCGCCGTCGCCGTCGGGGTGCAGGGTCAGCAGGCGGTCCGCGTACACCCGGCGCAGTTCGTGGTGGAGCGGCTTGGGGCGGCCGTCGCCGTCGATCGCGGCCCAGGAGCTGACCGGCCAGCAGTCGTTGAGCTGCCAGACGACGGTGCCGGCGCAGACCGGCCAGTGGGAGCGCCAGTGCTCGATGCCGGTGGCGACGGCGCGGGCCTGGACGAGCTGGGTCAGGTAGTGCCAGCGGTCGAAGTCGCCCTCGGGCGGGGCGAAGTGGCGGGCGATCCCGCGGTCGAGCTTGCCGTTGCCGTCCTCGGCCTTCTGGTGGTGGAGCATGCCGGGCGAGTCGGCGGCCGGTTCCTCGCCGGGCAGGGCGCGGCGGAGGGTGGCCATCGCGGGGGGCGCCTGCCAGCCGAACTCGGCGACGAACCGGGGCACGTCGGCGCGGTACTCGGCGTAGTCCTGCCGGTTCCACACCTCCCAGGAGTGGTGGGTGCCGTGGGCGGGGTCGTTGGGGTGGTGGTCCCAGGAGCCGGACCAGGGGCTGCCGGCGGTGTAGGCGCGGGTGGGGTCGAGTTCGGCGACGATGCGGGGCAGGACGCCGAGGTAGTAGCCCTCGCCCCAGGAGTCACCGGCGAGCGGCTCCTCCCAGTCCCAGTCGCGGAAGCCCCAGAGGTTCTCGTTGTTGCCGTTCCACAGGACCAGGCTGGGGTGCGGCATGAGCCGGACAACGTTGTCGCGGGCCTCGGCCTCGATCTCGCCGCGCAGGGGCTGTTCCTCGGGGTAGGCGGCGCAGGCGAAGAGGAAGTCCTGCCACACCATCAGTCCCAGCTCGTCGCAGGCGTCGTAGAACGCCTCGTCCTCGTAGATGCCGCCGCCCCAGATGCGGACCAGGTCCACGTTGGCGTCGGCGGCCTGGCGCAGCCGGGTGCGGTAGCGCTCGGGGGTGACGCGCGAGGGGAAGACGTCGTCGGGTATCCAGTTGACGCCCCGGGCGAACACGCGGACGCCGTTGACGACGAGGGTGAAGCCGGTGCCGTGCTCGTCGGGGGCGCGGTCCACCTCGACGGTGCGGAAGCCGATGCGCCGGTGCCAGGTGTCGAGCGGGCCGGTGGCGTCGAGCAGGGTGATGTCGAGGTCGTACAGGGGCTGGTCGCCGTAGCCGCGCGGCCACCACAGCCGGGGCCGGTCCGCGGTCAGCCGCAGCACGGCCTCGTCGCCCTCGAGGCGGACCTCCGTCTCGGCTCCGGCGACGGTGGCGCGGGCCCGCAGCTCGGCGCCCGCCCCGGACGCGGTGCGCTCGACGCGCAGCCGCACCTCGACGGTCCCGGTCGCGCCGTCCGCGGTGACGAGGGGGCGGACGGAGGCGAGGCGCGCGGTGGACCAGTGCTCCAGGCGTACGGGGCGCCAGATGCCGGCGGTGACGAGCGTCGGGCCCCAGTCCCAGCCGAAGGAGCACGCCATCTTGCGGATGTACTGGAAGGGTTCGGGGTAGACGTTGGGCCGGTCGCCGGTGAGGGCCCGGACGGCCTCGGCCTCCTCGTACGCGGAGGCGAACCGCACCTCCAGCCGGCCGGTCAGGCCGGTGGCGTCGAACCGGTGGGTGCGGTGCATGTTGCGGGTGGTGCCCAGCTCGCGCCCGTCGAAAGTGATCCGGGCGGCGGTGTCCAGGCCGTCGAAGACGAGGTCGGTGCGCTCGTGCGCGCTCCGGTGCGACACGTCGGTGAGGTAGGTCCACGCGCGTCGGCCGACCCAGGCGACCTCGGTCTCGTTGCGGTCGAGGAAGGGGTCGGGGATGACGTCCGCCGCGAGCAGGTCGGTGTGGACGCAGCCGGGTACCGAGGCCGGCAGCAGCGCTTGGTCGTAGCGCAGGTTCCAGCCTTCGGTGAGCGGGGTGATGTCCTTCATGGTGCGGCTCCAATCGGCCCAGTGCGCACGGTGACAGATGTACGACGCGGCACAACTTAACCTGTCGATCGACCTCTGTCCATAAACCGGTCTAGTCCTCATGTGGTCACACGCCCGCAGAACCACACGACCTTCTACCTGCGGAAACGTGAACCCCGGTAACGATTCTGCATCTCAGGGGAAACAAGAGCTTTACCGGTTCACTTCTCTCCTGTCATAGTGCCGACATCCGGCACAGACCCGAGCCGCCGTCCGAAGGAGCAGGGCACATGGGGAAGACCAGGACACTCACAGGTACGTTTTTGGCCGTCGCGGCACTGACCGTCACGGGATGCGGGGGCGGCGGCACACCGTCCACGGAGACGGCCTCGGCCCCGGCCGACCCGGGCAGCGCGAGCGGCACCATCACGGTCCTGACACAGCGGACGGACCTGATCAAGAACGGGGCGATGAAGGCCTACGCGGCGGAGTTCAACAAGGTCTACCCCAAGATCGAGGTGAAGTTCGAGGGCCTCACCGACTACGAGGGCGAAGTCAAGATCCGGATGAACACGGACGAGTACGGCGACGTCCTGATGATCCCGGCCGCGGTCGCCAAGAACGACTACCCCAAGTTCTTCGCCCCGCTCGGCTCGTCCATCGAGATGGCCGACAAGTACCGCTTCAGCGACAAGTCCGAGGTCAACGGAAAGACCTACGGCATCGCCCAGTTCGGCACCGCCAACGGCTTCGTCTACAACAAGGCCCTCTGGAAGAAGGCCGGCATCACCGACTGGCCCGCCTCTCCGGAGGAGTTCCTCGCGGACCTGAAGGCGATCAAGGCGAAGACCGGCTCCGTGCCGTACTACACCAACTTCAAGGACGGCTGGCCGCTGGTCCAGTGGTCCGCCAACATCGGCTCCGTCACGTGCGACGCGGAGGCGAACAACAAGCTGGCCGGGCCCGTCTCCCCGTGGAAGCCCGGCAGCGAGCTGCGCGTGATCGACACCCTGCTGTTCGACATCGTCGAGGACGGGCTCTCCGAGAAGGACCCGAGCACCACCAACTGGGAGGCGTCCAAGAGCAAGCTCGCCAAGGGCGAGATCGGCTCCATGATGGTCGGCTCCTGGGCCATCAGCCAGATGCGGGACGCCGCCGAGCAGGCGGGCGGCAACCCCGACGACATCGGATACATGCCGGTGCCCGTCCAGCGCGAGGAGGGGCAGTGCTCCACCCTGGTGTCGGACTACCAGCAGGCCGTCAACATCCACTCGGACCACAAGGAGGCGGCCCGCGCCTGGATCGACTGGTTCACGGAGAAGTCCGGCTACTCCGTGAAGGAGGGCGCCGTGCCCACCCTTAAGTCGGCCCCCATGCCCGACACCCTCAAGGAATTCGTTGACAACGATGTCACCTTCGTGGAGCGCTCGGAGGCCAAAACCGGCACGGTCAACGACATCGACAACGCCGCCGAGATCGGCCTCAACAAGCCCGACTACCGCCAGAAGCTGGTCGACATCGCGCGCGGCGCGCAGAAGGGCAGCGCCGAGAGCTACTTCACCGAGCTGAACAAGAAGTGGGACGACGCCGCGAAGACCATCGGCTCCTGAACCGGCGCGGGCCCCGGCCGGACGACACCGGCCGGGGCCCGCGCCCGGCGCACCCCGTACGACCGACGCGGATGACGAAAGGCCCGACATGACCGAGACGACCGAGGCGGTGAGCGTGAGAACGCACCGTGCGACGCCCCAGCGCCGCGGACCCTCCGCCACCGGCGCCGGCCCACGCACAGGCGGCGGCCGGGGCCGGCTGCTCCGCCGCGCCACGCCCTGGCTGTTCCTGGTGGCGCCGCTGGCCCTGCTGATCACGTTCACCTACGTGCCCGTGGGCAACATGCTCTACTACAGCTTCACGGACTGGGACGGGATCAGCCCCGACCGGAACTTCACCGGCGTGGACAACTACGTCCAGATCTTCACCCGGCCCGAGCTGTTCCGGGTGTTCTTCGTGAGCTTCTACTACCTGGCGGCCTCGGCGTTCCAGATCGTGATCGCGCTGTACTTCGCCACCGTGCTCAGCTTCGATCTGCGGTTCCGGAACCTGTTCAAGGGGCTGCTCTTCTTCCCCTACCTCATCAACGGCGTGGCCATCGGTTTCGTGTTCCTGTACTTCTTCCAGGACGGCGGCACCCTGGACACGGTGCTCTCCTGGTTCGGCCAGGACCCGGACCACGCCTGGCTGGGCGACCCGGAATCGGCCAACACCTCGCTGGCCGGCGTCTCGGTGTGGCGCTACACCGGCCTCAACTTCGTGCTGTTCCTCGGTGCCATCCAGTCCATTCCGGGCGAGCTGTACGAGGCGGCCCAGCTGGACGGCGCGACCAAGTGGGACCAGTTCCGGCACATCATCGCCCCGAGCATCCGGCCCGTGCTGAGCCTGAGCGTCATCCTCGCGGTCTCCGGGTCGCTCGCGGTGTTCGAGATTCCGTGGATCATGACCGGCGGTGCGACCGGCACCTCGACCTTCGTCATCCAGACCGTGAAGCTCGCGTTCCAGTTCAACAAGACCGGGCTGGCATCGGCCGCCGCCGTGGTGCTGCTGCTGATCGTGCTGCTGATCACCTGGATCCAGCGCCGGCTCGTGCCCGACGAAAAGGTGGACCTCGTATGACCACGGCCCAGCGGACCGCGCCCGTGAAGACCGCGGGCCGCTCCCGCCCCCTGCCCGGCCCCCGGCGGGTCCGCCTGCGCGGCCGGATCGGGCAGACCCTCGTCTACGTGTCGCTCGTCGTCGCCTCGCTGGTGGTGATCCTGCCGCTCGCCGTCGTCTTCCTCACCTCGCTGAAGACCTCGGCGGAGGCCGCCGACGGCGGGGCGCTGTCGCTGCCGGGCGACTGGCTGAACTTCGACAACTACGCGACCGCGTTCTCCGAGGGCCGGATGCTCACCGCGTTCGGCAACACCCTGTTCATCCTGCTCTTCTCGATCACCGGCACGGTCCTCATCGGCTCGATGACGGCCTACGCCGTCGACCGCTTCCACTTCCGGGCCAGGAAGCTCGTCATGGCGCTGTTCCTCGTCGCCACGCTCGTGCCCGGCGTGACCACCCAGGTCGCCACCTTCCAGGTGGTCAACGGCTTCGGCCTGTTCGACACCCGCTGGGCGCCGATCCTGCTCTACATGGGTACGGACATCGTCTCGATCTACATCTTCCTGCAGTTCATCCGGGGCATCCCGGTGTCCCTGGACGAGGCCGCGCGGCTGGACGGGGCGAACTCGTTCACGATCTACCGCAAGATCATCCTGCCGCTGCTCAAGCCGGCGATCGCGACCGTGGTGATCATCAAGGGGATCACCGTCTACAACGACTTCTACATCCCCTTCCTCTACATGCCGTCCCAGGACCTCGGCACGGTCTCCACCGCGCTGTTCCGCTTCAAGGGGCCGTTCGGCGCCCACTGGGAGAACATCTCGGCCGGCGCCGTCCTCGTCATCGTCCCCACGCTCATCGCCTTCCTGTTCCTCCAGCGCTACATCTACAACGGCTTCGCGCAGGGCGCGACGAAGTAACGGAACACGAAAAGGAAAAAGCCGCCTCCCTCCGCTCTTCCCGCCCCTTTCGAACAGGGGAAGGGAATACGCGGAGGGAGGCGGCGCTGCACAAAACCGGTTAAGCGCCGGAGTGCGCGCAGGGGCCGATGCCGACGGTGGCGCGGTAGACCTCGCCGTCCCCGCCCACCGTCACCCGCTCCCCCGCCGGCGCGTACGCCGAGGAGCCCGGCCGGAGGGTGAGCGTGCCGCCCGCCGCGGCGAGACGGGCCTCGCCGCGCGTGCAGAGCAGGATCTGCGGCGCCGCCGCGTCCAGGGCGACGGCGGGAGCGCCGGCCGCCACTCGTACCCGCGAGAGCCGGAAGTCGTCCACCGGGGCCGGGTACACCTCCTCCGGCCCGTCCGCCGACGGCGTCAGTACGCGTACGGGCGGGGCGGCGAACCGCACCACCCGCAGCAGCTCCGCCCGGTCCATGTGCTTGGCCGTCAGGCCGCAGCGCAGCACGTTGTCCGACGCGGCCATGACCTCGACCGCCAGGCCCCGCACATAGGCGTGCGGCACCCCGGCCCCCAGGAACAGCCCCTCGCCGGGCGCCAGCCGTACGGTCCGCAGCATCAGTGCCGCGAGCAGTCCGGCATCGCCCGGGTAGGCCCGCGCGACCGCGTCGTACAGCACCAGGTCCGCCCGGTGCGGGCCCTCCTCCCGCGCCCCGCGCGCGACCGCCCCGGCCACCGCCGCGACGAGGTCAGCGGGAGGCTCCAGGAACGCGGCGAACACCGTGCGCAGGGCGGACTCCTCGGGCCGCGTACGCAGGATCTGGCAGTGCGGCGCGAGTTCGGGAACCCCGAGCGCGGCCAGCAGCGCGGCGCACTCCAGCGGCGGACGGAAGCCGCACAGCCCCTCGAACTCGCCCAGCGCGACGACCATTTCCGGCTTGTGGTTGTCGTCGCGATAGCTGCGGTGCGGGGCGTCCAGCGGGATGCCGGCGGCGTTCTCGGCCCGGAAGCCGGCCGCGGCCCGCGCCAGGTCCGGGTGCACCTGGAGGGAGAGCGGCGCGCCGGCCGCGAGCACCTTGAGCAGGAAGGGCAGCCGTGCCCCGAACCGGCGCAGCGCGGCCTCGCCCAGCTCGGCGGCCGGGTCCGCCCCGATCACGGCGTCCAGCGGCCGGAGTCCGGTGCCGCGCCGGACCAGTGAGGGGGCGCCCGAATGCGCGCCCATCCACAACTCGGCCTGCGGGCGCCCGTCGGGCTCGGCGCCCAGGAACCGGGGCAGGGCGGTGAGGGAGCCCCAGGGGTAGGAGCGGACGGTGTTGACGAGTGGTTCCATGAGGACTTCCTTACGAGGCCGGCGGGCGCGCTGCCCGCACGGCGGGGCGGTTACGGGGCCGGTCAGGGCAGGAGCGCCGGTGCGTTCCCCGCTCCCGCGCTCCTGCCGGCGGACGCCGTCGCCGCCGCGCCGATGAGGCCCGCGTCCAGGGCGAGGGCGGCGGGCAGGACCGGTATGCCGCGGACGAAGTCCAGGACCGCGTAGCGCGCCAGGTGGTGACGCAGGGGCGCGAACAGGGTCTCCCCCGCCTGGGCCACGCCGCCGCCGATGACCACGCGGTCCAGCTCGACGAGGGCCGCCGTGGCGGCGATCGCGGCGGCCAGGGCCTGTGCGGCGCGGTCGAAGGCGGCCCGCGCCCGCGCGTCACCGTTCCCGGCCGCGCCGGCGACCGCGGCGGCGTCGGGCCGCACGCCCGGCGGGGCGGTCCAGCCGAGGGCGCGGGCGTGGGCGGCGATGGCGGTGCCGCTGGCACGGGTCTCCACGCAGCCGGGCGCGCCGCAGGGGCAGAGCGGCCCGTCGAGGTCCACCGTGATGTGGCCGATGTGACCGGCGTTGCCCGTGCGGCCCGCGTGCACCCGGCCGTCCAGGACGAGCCCGCCGCCCACCCCGGTGGAGACCACCATGCACAGGGCGTTGGCGACGCCGCGCGCCGCGCCGCGCCAGTGTTCGGCGGCGGTCATCGCCACCGCGTCCCCGACGAGCACGGGCCGGATGCCCGCCGGCGTCGCCGGATGCGTACGCACCAGCTCCACGAGCGGAAAGCCGCGCCAGGCCGGGATGTTGACCGGACTCACCGTGCCGGCGCCGGCGTCCACCGGGCCCGCGCTCGCTATGCCGAAGCAGCTGAGGTCCGCCCACGCCGGATGCACCGCCAGTTCGTCCTGCACGGCCGTGACGGCGGCGGCCAGTTCCCCGGCCGGCCGTCGCGCCGGGGTGGCGCGCCGGGCCCGTACGACCACGTGGCCGTCCTCGTCGACGAGCGCTCCGGCGATCTTCGTCCCGCCGATGTCAAGTGCTCCGTACACCATCGTGTTCCGCCCTTCCGGGGAGAGCGCGCATCGCTCCCCAGCCGTACTCTGCCGCGCAGTGACAACGTTGTCTAGTCTTTTGGTTTAGTTCAGTAAAGGTTTAGCAATGCGCCACGAAGAAAAGCGGCGGTGAATTCCCCGGTACGCACCGGCGGGACATGAAGAGCGGGCGACACATCTATTGACATGACTGGAACATTCAGGGCCTCATATGAGGGCGACAACGGGCCGGGGCGGAAAATCGCACCGCGGCCCGATCCCCTGCCGGGCATCCGATCCGGCATCCCCGCAGCCCGCTCCGCCGTCAGCCGCTCCCCACCACGGTTGACAACGTTGTCCCACCGGAGCGGGCTCCCCTCACCCCCTTGAGGAGAGCCATGAAGAGACCACCCCGCAGCGCCCTGCTCGCCACCGTGACCGCGCTGGCCATCGGGATGACGGCCGCCCTGCTGTCCCTCCTGGGTCCCGCCGCAGCGGCCCGGGCGGCCACCACCGCCGGAACGGGCCTCCATGTCAGCGAAGGACGGCTGTACGAGGCGAACGGCAGCGAGTTCGTGATGCGCGGCGTCAACCACGCCCACGCCTGGTACCCGGAACAGACGGACGCCATCGCCGACATCGCCGCCAAGGGCGCCAACACCGTGCGCGTCGTCCTCGGCAGCGGCGACCGCTGGACGCGGACCGGCACGTCCGAGGTCTCCGCGCTCATCGCCCGGTGCAAGGCGGCCGAGGTCATCTGCGTCCTGGAGGTGCACGACACCACCGGCTACGGCGAGGACTCCGCCGCCACCTCGCTGGACAGGGCGGCGGACTACTGGATCGGCGTCAAGAGCGCGCTGGTGGGCCAGGAGGACTACGTCGTCGTCAACATCGGCAACGAGCCCTTCGGCAACTCCGCCTACACGCAGTGGACTTCAGCGACGAAGAGCGCCATCGGCAAGCTCCGTGCCGCCGGTCTGCGGCACGCCCTGATGGTGGACGCGCCCAACTGGGGCCAGGACTGGTCCGGCACGATGCGGGACAACGCCGCGTCGGTCTTCGCCGCCGACCCCGACCGGAACACCGTCTTCTCCATCCACATGTACGGGGTCTACGACACGGCCGCCGAGGTACGGGACTACCTGAACCACTTCGTGAACAACCGACTGCCCATCGTCGTCGGCGAGTTCGGGAACGAGCACAGCGACGGCAACCCCGACGAGGACGCCATCATGGCGACCGCGCGGTCCCTCCGGCTGGGCTACCTCGGCTGGTCGTGGAGCGGCAACGGCGGCGGCGTCGAGTATCTGGACCTGGTGAGCGGCTTCGACCCGAACGCGCTGACCGCCTGGGGCGAGCGGCTGTTCCACGGCGACAACGGCATCGCCGCCACGTCCGTGCGGGCCACCGTCTACGGCGACGGTCCGGGCGGCAACGAAGGCGGCGGCGACACCGGCACGGCGCCGAACGGCTACCCGTACTGCGCGAGCGCTTCCTCCGACCCGGACGGGGACGGCTGGGGCTGGGAGAACAGCCGGTCCTGCGTCGTCCGGGGCAGCGCGCCGGACACCGGCGGCGGCAACACAGGCGGTACCGCGCCGAACGGCTACCCGTACTGCGCCAGTGCCTCATCGGACCCGGACGGGGACGGCTGGGGCTGGGAGAACAGCCGCTCGTGCGCCGTCCGGGGCAGCGCGGCCGACTTCTGAGGGGCGGCCCCGCGGGCCGGTGCGCGGTCACCGGCCGGCGGGGCCGTGCTGCGCAAAAGAGGCAACCTGCGTCCGGAAGGTGATGGAACCGGCGGATTCGGGAACCCGTTCCGTCGTCCGACTCCGTACGAAAGGTCCGGCCCCATGACCACCGAACAGACCACCGCGCTTGGCCCCGACAGCGACCTCTCCGAGGTCTTCGAGCTCGCCCAGCAGCTACGGGTGGACTCGGTGCGCGCCAGCACCTCGGCCGGCTCCGGGCACCCCACCTCCAGCCTGTCCGCGGCCGATCTGATGGCCGTCCTCATGACCCGCCACCTGCGCTACGACTGGGACGCCCCCGACAACCCGGCCGGCGACCACCTGATCTTCTCCAAGGGCCATGCCTCGCCCCTGCTCTACGCCATGTTCAAGGCGGCCGGCGCCATCGGCGACGAGGAGCTGATGACGACGTACCGCCGCTTCGGCCACCGGCTCCAGGGCCACCCCACGCCCGAGCTGCCCTGGGTGGACGTGGCGACCGGCTCGCTGGGCCAGGGCATCGCGTACGGCGTGGGCATCGCGCTCGCCGGGCGGGACCTGGAGAAGCAGCCGTACCGGGTGTGGGTGCTGTGCGGCGACAGCGAGATGGCCGAAGGGTCCGTGTGGGAGGCCCTGGACAAGGCCGGGCAGCACGGGCTCGGCAACTTCACCGCGATCATCGACGTCAACCGTCTCGGGCAGTCCGGCCCCACCGAGCTTGAGTGGGACACCGGCACCTACGCCCGCCGCGCGGAGGCGTTCGGCTGCCGCGCCCTCGTCGTGGACGGCCACGACCTGACCGCCGTGGACCGGGCCCTGACGACCGCGGCGGACGGCAGCGCCCCCACCGTGATCGTGGCGAGGACCGTCAAGGGGCGCGGGGTGAGCGAGGTCGCCGACAAGGAGGGCTGGCACGGCAAACCGCTGCCCGACGACCTGGCGGCCCGCGCGGTCGAGGAGCTGGGCGGAGTCCGCGATCTGCGGGTGACCGGGCCCCGGCCGCCGCAGGCCGCGCCCGCCCCCGCGCGCGGCGGTGGCAGCGTGGAGCTGCCGCGCTTCGAGAAGGGCGAGGCGGTCGCCACCCGCGTCGCGTTCGGGAAGGCGCTGGTCGCGCTCGGGGTCCGGCCCGAGGTCGTCGCCCTGGACGCGGAGGTGGGCAACTCCACGCACTCGGAGGACTTCGGCAAGGCGTACCCGGACCGGTTCTTCCAGACGTACATCGCCGAGCAGCAGATGGTCGCCGAGGCGGTGGGCATGGCGGTGCGCGGCTACCGTCCGTACGCCACCACCTTCGCCGCGTTCCTGACCCGCGCGCACGACTTCATCCGGATGGCCGCCGTCTCGGACGTCACGATGGCCCTGTGCGGCACCCACAGCGGGGTGGAGATCGGTGCGGACGGCCCCTCGCAGATGGGCGTCGAGGACCTGGCGATGATGCGTGCGGTGCGCGGCTCGACGGTGCTCTACCCGAGCGACGCCACCTCGGCGGCGGCGCTGACGGTGGCGATGGCCGACCTCGACGGCATCTCGTACCTGCGCACCACGCGCGGCGCCTACCCGGTGCTGTACGGGAACGAGGAGACGTTCCCGGTGGGCGGCTCCAAGACGCTGCGCCGGAGCGACGACGACCGGGTCACCCTGGTCGGTGCGGGGGTCACGCTCCACGAGTGCCTGGCCGCCGCCGACCTGCTGGCCGAGCGGGGCGTGGCGGCCCGTGTCATCGATCTGTACTCGGTGAAGCCGCTGGACGCCGACGCGCTGGCTCTCGCGGCCCGCGAGACCGGGGCCCTGGTCGTGGTGGAGGACCACCACCCGGAGGGCGGGATCGGCGAGGCGGTGCTGTCGTCGCTCGCGGAGTCCGGCAGCCACCCGGCCTTCGTCCACCTCGCGGGGAGCGACCTCCCCGGGTCCGGCACCACGGCGGAACTGCTCGACGCGGCGGGCATCTCCCGCACGCACATCGCGGACGCGGCGCGGCGCCTGGTCGGGTAGTCGGCGGCGAGCGGCGCGGTGCTACTTGGCGCGCCTGCGGAAGACGTACGCGCCGCAGGCCATGCCCGCGACGAACATCACGACCAGCCACACGTAGAGCGGGGCCGTCACCAGCGGCACGATGAGGCGGACCTCGACGTCCTTGGTGTTCTCGGCGATGAACACGATCGACAGGACCGCGACCACGAGGACGAGGATGCGGCCCGGAGTGAAGGCCCCGCTGCCGCCCTTCCCGCTGCTCGATACGTCCTTCGGGCTCATGAGCAGCCCCTTTCCCGGCCCGGAGGGGCCGTCGCCCAGGGGCTCCAGGATGGCGCCGGGCCCGTCCCCGCGGCCGCAGTTGTTCGGCCGTTCGGGTGACGTGGCGGGGGAAGAGGCTGGTCAGCGCAGTGCGGGCACGTCGAGCGTGAGGGTGGCGGGGCCGCCGTCTGCCGGAGCGTCCAGCACGGCCGGGACGCCGAGCGGGATCGTCAGCCCGGTCGGGCCGTGCCCGAAGCCCAGTTCCTCGACGACCGGGACGCCCAGGGGCCCGAGCCGGTCGGCGAGCACCGCGCGCACCTTGTCGTACGGCCCGCATCCCGCCCAGGAGCCGCAGGCGACCCCGGCGACGCCGTCCAGCGCCCCGGACCGCAGCAGTTGGGTGAGGATGCGGTCGAGGCGGTACGGGTCCTCGGTGGTGTCCTCGACGACCAGCAGGCCGCCCCGGCCGGAGGTACGGCCGTGCGGGGTGCCCAGGTCGGCGGCGAGCAGACTGACGCAGCCGCCGTACGTGATGCCGCGCGCCCGGCCCGGCACCAGCGCCCGCGCCTCCTCCGGGCCCAGGGTGCGCACGGTCTCGGGTGCGAACAGGGTGGCGCGCAGCGACTCCTGGGTGCGCGGGTCCTTGAGGAAGGTCTCGGCGCCCACCATGGGCCCGTGCAGGGTCGCGGTCCCGGTCCGCAGGGCGAACGCCTCGTGCAGCACGGTGATGTCGCTGTAGCCGACGAACACCTTGGGGCCGGCCGCGCGCATCGCCGCCCAGTCCACCAGGTCGACCATGCGGTGCGCGCCGTAGCCGCCGCGTGCGCAGATCACCGCGTCCACGGAGGGGTCGCACCAGGCGTCCTGGAGGTCGCGGGCGCGGGCCTCGTCCGGGCCGGCGAGGTAGTCGAGGTCGCGGTGCGCGTCGAGCGTGTGCGGCATCGGCACGGGGTCGAGGCCCCAGCCGCGCAGGATGTCCAGGCCGGCCGCCATCCGCTCGGCGGGGACGGGCCCGCTCGGGGAGACCACGGCGACCCGCGCCCCCGGCCGCAGCCGGGCGGGGCGGGCCAGCGGGGTGAGCGGGGCCCGCCGGACACCCCCGAGGGTCACCGCTCCAGCTCCAGGGCGGGCACGTCCGGCCGGTCGAAGCCGAACACCTGCGCGTAAAGCGAGAGTTCGGACTCCAACGCATCGATCATGGTACTCGCGCGGCGGAAGCCGTGGCCCTCGCCGGGGTAGGTGCGGTACGCGTGCGGAATGCCCCGGCCCTCGACGGCGGCGAGGAAGCGCTCGCACTGCACGGGCGGGCAGATGGGGTCGTCCTCGCCCTGGAGCAGCAGGAACGGCACGGTGAGCCGGTCGGTGCGGCCGACCGGGGAGCGTTCCCGGTAGCGCTCGGGGACCTCCGCCAGGGGGCCGACGAGGGATTCCAGGTAGTGGGACTCGAAGTCGTGGGTCTCGTCGGTGCCCCAGCCGGTCAGGTCGAGGATGGGGTAGAGGATCGTGCCGCAGGCGTAGACGTCGGTGCCGGTCAGGGATGCGGCGCTGGTCCAGCCGCCGGCGCTGCCGCCCCGGACGGCGAGCCGGTCCGGGTCGGCGGTGCCCTCGGCGGCGAGCGCCCCGGCGACGGCGGCGCAGTCCTCCACGTCCACGACGCCCCACTGCTCGCGCAGCCGGTCGCGGTAGGCGCGGCCGTATCCGGCGGAGCCGCCGTAGTTGACCTCGGCGACGCCGATACCGCGCGAGGTGAAGTAGGCGATCTCCAGGTCCAGGACGAGCGCGGCGTGGCCGGTGGGCCCGCCGTGCGCCCACACCACGTAGGGCGGCCGTTCGTCGTCGGGGCCGGTGCGGGCGGGGTTGCGCGGCGGGTAGATCTGGGCGTGGATCTCCCGGCCGCCGGGCCCGGTGAAGGTGCGCAGGACGGGCTCGGGGTAGTGGGCCGGGTCGACGGCGTCCTCGTGCGGGGCGCCGATGATCCGGGTGTGGCCGGTCGCGGTGTCCAGCTCGACGATCTCGTAGCCGCTGTGCGGGCTCGCGGCGACGCCGGTGACCCTGGTCCCGCGCGCGGTGAGCGTCGGCGCCCACTCGGTCCAGGGGCCGGCGATGTCCACGAGTTCGCCGGTCTCCGGGTCGAGGATGCCGAGCGTGGTGGTGCCGGTGCCGTGGAGGGTGGCGACGAGCCCGTTCTCCAGGGCGCGGAACCAGACGAGCCCGATCTTCCACAGCGGTCCGGCGAACTCCTCCCGCCGGGGGCAGAGTTCCTCGCTCACGCCGCTGTCGGGGTCGAGCCGGTGGAGGTTCCACCAGCCGCTGCGGTCGCTCGCCAGCAGCAGCCGGCCGTCGCCGGTCCACTGGATCTGCGGCACGGACTCCTCGGGGCCGCCGGCCACGGTGCGTACGTCGTGGAAGGTGCCGTCGTCCGCGACGGACGCGAGGAGGACGTCGGTGCCGTCCCAGGGCATACGGGGGTGGTCCCAGGCGATCCAGGCGGCGCGGCGGCCGTCCGGGGAGAGTTCGGGGGCGGTGACGAACCGGTGCCGTTCGGCGGTGAGTTCGCGGACGGCGGAGCGGTCGCCGGCCGCCGATCCGTCGAGCGGTACGGCGGCCGGGACGCGGCGCACGGCGCCGGGCGCGTCGCCGGTGAACTCCTCCAGCACGCACCAGACCTCGCCCGCCGTGCCCCGGCCGGGGTGCGGGCGCGGGTCGGCCCAGCGCAGTCCGCCGCCGACGCCGGACACCGGGGTGAGCGGCCAGGGGTCGCGGTCGCCGTCGGGCTCGTAGGCGTACAGCCGCTGGTCGTCGAAGTGGACGAAGACGATCAGCGGGCCGCCCTCGGCGCGTTCGGTGCCGGCCCAGGGCTGTCCGCCGTACTCGATGACGCGGCTGCGCACGTTCCAGGGGGCGGGCAGTTCGGTGGTGGTGCCGTCCTCCCGGCGGCGGACGAGGGTGCGCCGGCCGGCCTCGGCGGGGCGCGGCGCGGTCCACCACAGTTCGTCGCCGACCGCGCCCGCGTATTCGGGGCGGCCGTCGTGGGAGGCGGCGAGCGCGGCGTCGATCGGTGAGGGCCAGCTGCCGTAGGGCTGTGTCGTCGGCATGGGTGTCGGTCTCCCCCGGATGTGGTTCAGGCGGTACGCAGATAGTGGTCCAGGACCCGGACGCCGAAGTGCAGCGCGTCCACGGGGACGCGTTCGTCCACGCCGTGGAAGAGGGCCTGGTAGTCGAAGCCGGCGGGCAGTTTCAGCGGCGAGAAGCCGTAGCCGGTGATGCCGAGCCGGGAGAACTGCTTGGCGTCGGTGCCGCCGGACATGCAGTACGGCACGACGTGCCCGTCCGGGTCGAAGCGTTCGACGGCGGCGCGGAGCTTGGCGTACGTGGGTGAGTCGACGGGGGCCTGGAGGGCGACCTCGCGGTGGTGGAACTCCCAGTCGACGGCGGGGCCGGTGAGCCGGTCCAGGGTGGCGCGGAACTCGTCGTCGCCGCCGGGGACGGTGCGGCCGTCGATGTGGGCGGTGGCCCGGCCCGGAATGACGTTGACCTTGTAACCGGCTTCCAGCATCGTCGGGTTGGAGCTGTTGCGGACGGTGGGGGCGACAAGGGCGGCGGCCGGGCCCAGCTTGCCGAGGAGTTCGTCGACGTCGAAGCCGGGTGCGTCGAGGTCGGGGTGGATGCCGTGGAGCGCGGCGATCTCGGTGAGCGCGGCGCGGACGGTGGGGGTGAGGCGGACGGGCCATTCGTGGGCGCCGATCCGGGCGACGGCCGCGGCGAGCGCGGTGACGGCGTTGGCCCGGTTGACCTTGGAGCCGTGTCCTGCGGTGCCGCGCGCGGTGAGCCTGAGCCATGCGGTGCCGCGTTCGCCGGCCGCGATGGGGTAGAGCGGCAGGTTGGGCGCGGCGTGGAAGGTGAAGGCGCCGGACTCGCTGATGCCTTCGGTGCAGCCGTCGAAGAGGCCGGCGTGCCGGTCGGCGAGGAAGGCGGAGCCGTCGTCGGCGCTGGCCTCCTCGTCGGCGGTGTAGGCGATGACGATGTCGCGGCGGGGGCGGATGCCGGCGCGGGCCCAGTACCGGACGACGGCCAGGACCATCGCGTCCATGTTCTTCATGTCGATGGCGCCGCGCCCCCACACGATGCCGTCGCGCACCTCGCCGGAGAAGGGGTGCACGGTCCAGTCGGCGGCCTCGGCGGGCACCACGTCCAGGTGGCCGTGGACCAGGAGCGCGGGGGCGGCCGGGTCGGTGCCGGGGATGCGGGCGACGACGTTGGTGCGGCCGGGGGTGCGTTCCAGGAGCGCGGGTTCCAGGCCGGTGGCGGCGAGCCGTTCGGCGGTGTACTCGGCGGCGGGGCGTTCGCGGCACTCGCCGTCGCCCCGGTTGGTGGTGTCGATGCGGATCAGTTCGGAGGTGAACGTCACCGCTTCGTCGAGCGCGAGGGCGTCGACGGAGTCCTGGGGGGCGGTCGCCTCAGCCATACTGCTCCTCCACGGCGGACGACACGATCGTCGTCACCGCTTTGAACGTGCGGATACCTTCGTACATCGTCGCGCTGGTGTAGGAGACCCGCCTCTCGCCGCTCGGGGCGACGCCGGGGACGACGGTGGCCGCCGCGCCGAGGTGTTCGGCGTCGAACTCCAGCTCCACGGTGAACGGCCCGGCCTCGACCGGGGTGTACCGGCCGGCCAGCGGTACGGCGCGGGCGGCGGCGGCCCGGATGTCGGCTGCGGTCCTGGCGGGGGTGCGGCAGACGGCCGCGTACCGCGACACATGGTCCTTGACGGCGACCTTCTGCGCGTCGGGGGCGTACCCCCGGGCGTCGGCGCAGGTCAGGTCGTCCCCGGTGACCAGGACGACGGGCACGCCGTACTCGGCGGCGACATGGGCGTTGAGCAGGCCCTCACTGGCGCGTACGCCGTTCAGCCAGACGCCGGTGATGGAGTTGGCGAGGTAGGTGTGGGCGAGGACGCCCTCCGTACCGGCGCCGGTGTGGTAGCCGACGAAGGCGATGGCGTCCACGTCGCCGTGCTGGATGCCCTCGACCATGCTGAGCGACTTGTGCTTGCCGGTGAGCATCTGGACGCGCTCGTCCATGCGTTCGATGAGCAGGTTGCGCATGGACCAGTGGGCCTCGTTGATCAGCACCTCGTCCGCTCCGCCGTCGTAGAAGCCGAGGGCGGCGGCGTTGACGTCGGAGGTGAACAGGGAGCGGCACCGCTCCCACTGCGGGGTGCCGGGCAGCACGTCCGCCGGCCAGGTCACGCCGGTGGCGCCTTCCATGTCGGCGCTGACGAGGATCTTCATGCGGCCACACGGTACGCGCCGGGGAACGCGCGGGCCAGGGCTGTCGGGGACGCCACAGGTTCAGTCCAGTGGCGTCCCCCGGCGGTCGGTGCGGCGGGATGTCAGCCGCGCCGGGCGCCCTTCAGGAGCTTCTCGATCCGGGCGAGTTCGCTGTCGTCGAAGTCCAGGTTGCCGACGGCGGCGACGTTGTTCTCCAGCTGGGCGACGCTGCTCGCGCCGACCACCGCGGAGGTGACGCGGCCGCCGCGCAGCACCCAGGCCAGCGCCAGCTGGGCGAGCGACTGGCCGCGCGCGGCGGCGAGTCCGTTCAGCTCGCGCAGCCGGGACAGCAGGTCCGGCGTGACCGCTTCGGCCGACAGGAACGGGCTGCTGCCGGCGGCACGGGAGTCCTCCGGGATGCCGTCGAGGTAGCGGTCGGTGAGGATGCCCTGCTCCAGCGGCGAGTAGGCGATGGAGCCGATGCCCAGCTCGTCCAGGGCGGTGAGCAGCCCCTCCTCCTCCGGCCGGCGGTCGAGCATCGAGTAGCGCGGCTGGTGGATGAGGAGCGGGGTGCCCAGGTCCTTGAGGATGCGGGCGGCCTCGCGGGTCTGCTCGGGTGAGTAGTTGGAGACGCCGACGTAGAGCGCCTTGCCCTGGCGCACCGCCGCGTCGAGCGCTCCCATGGTCTCTTCGAGCGGGGTCTCGGGGTCGGGCCGGTGCGAGTAGAAGATGTCGACGTAGTCCAGGCCGAGCCGGGTCAGGCTCTGGTCCAGCGAGGCCAGCAGGTTCTTGCGCGAGCCCCACTCGCCGTACGGGCCGTCCCACATGAGGTAGCCGGCCTTGGTGGAGACGACGATCTCGTCCCGGTGGGCGGCGAAGTCCGTGGCGAGCGCCCGGCCCATCGCGGTCTCGGCGGAGCCGGGCGGCGGGCCGTAGTTGTTGGCCAGGTCGAAGTGGGTGATGCCCAGGTCGAAGGCGCGGCGCAGGATCTCGCCCTGTCGCTGCGGTGTCCGGTCCCCGCCGAAGTTGTGCCACAGGCCGAGCGAGAGCGCGGGCAGCTTGAGGCCGCTGCGCCCGGTGCGCCGGTAGGGCATGTGGTCGTAGCGGTCGGCGGACGGGATGTACATGCGGGGCTCCACGGGGAGAGACGTTCCGGATTCGCCCGGACGGGGGTACGGGCGCCGCTCCCAGGCTCGCTCACTTCGATCCAGCGGTCCAACAGGAGATTCCGCTTGGATTCAGTGCCTAGAGTTCTCAATCATGGAGTTGCGCCAGCTGGAACATTTCGTGGCCGTTGCCGAGGAACGGCATTTCACTCGGGCGGCGGAGCGGGTCGCCGTCTCGCAGTCGGGTCTCTCCGCCTCCGTGCGGGCGCTGGAGCAGGAGCTGCGGACGCCGCTGTTCAGCCGGACCACGCGCAGCGTACGGCTGACCGAGGCGGGGCGCGCTCTGCTGGTCGAGGCCGAACGGACCCTGGCCGGGGTGCGGGCCGCGAAGGAGGCGGTGGACGCGGTACGGGGGCTGCTGCGCGGCACCCTGTCGGTGGGGGTGGAGCAGTGCGTGGCCGGGCTGCGGCTGCCCCGGCTGCTGGCCGCCTTCCATCGGGCGCACCCGCACATGGACATCCGGCTGCGCCAGGAGGGCACGGCGCGGCTGGTGGACGGGGTGGCGGGCGGCCGGCTGGACATCGCCTTCGCCGCGACGGTGGACCGGGCGGGCTGGCGCGGGGAGCTGGTGCCGCTGGCCCGCGAGCCCCTGGTGCTGCTGTGTGCGCCGGACCACCGGCTGGCGGCGGCGGGCCGGGCGGGGTGGGCGGAGCCGGCCGGTGAGCCGTTCATCGACTTCCACCCGGACTTCGGGCCGCGCCGGGCGGCCGACGCGGCGTTCGCGGCGGCGGGGGTGCGGCGCACGGTGGCCCTGGAGGTGACCGACGTACACAGCCTGTTGGAACTGGTCCGGGAGCGGCTGGGCATCGCGCTCGTCCCCCACCACTTCTCGCGCAAGCCGGAGGCGCGCGGGCTGGCGGTGGTGCGGCTCGACGGGGCGGGTGAGGCGTGCGGTGCCGGGGCGGGGTGCGGGGCGGAGGTGCCGTACTACGAGAGTTCGGTGGTGCTCCCGGAGGCGCGGGCGATGAGTCCGGGGGCTCGGGCGCTCATGGCGCTGCTGCGCGAGGAGGACGGCGCGGCGGAGGGCGGGGGCTGACCGGGAGGCGGGGCGGAGGGGCGGTTCCACGGCGTGGGCCCGCCCCTCCCCCGGTCACGTCCCGTCCCGGTCAGCCCGCGGCCAGGACGAACCACCTCGCCGGCAGGTCGATCCGGGTGCCGTCCGGCAGGTTCTCCGTCTGCGGCAGGACCGTTTCGCCACTGTCCAGCGTGGTGAGTCCGGCCGCCTTCAGCAGCTCGGGCACCTCCTGCTCGGTGGCGCTCGCCGGCTTGAGCCCGTGTTCGAGGACCCGGCGCAGCTTCGGCCCCGGCCCGTCCGGCCCCTGGGAGGCGCGTCGCAGCACGTCCTTGGAGGCGGGGGTCAGCTCGACGACGAAGGCCCGGCCGCGTTCGCCCAGCAGGGTGGCCACGGCGGCGGCGACGGCCGGACGTGCCTCGGGGTCGCTCTGGTGGATCACCGCCCGCATGTACACATTGGTGTCGCCGATCCGCTCGTGCAGGGCGCGCACGGCGTCGGAGTCGGTGAGGTCGAGCCGTTCGAATTCGGCGACCTGCCCGGTGTCCGCCTTGCGGGCGTGCTCGACCGCCGCGTACGAGAGGTCCACCCCGATCGCGCGGGGGAAGAGCGTGGCGAGGTGGCGGGTCTGCGTACCGCTGCCGCAGCCGAGGTCCACGACGGGCAGCGTGGTGTCCGCGTACGGCAGGAGCAGCCTGCTGTGCGGGACGGCGCTCAGGTCCGCGACGGCGTCCCAGATCGCCTCGCCCGGCTCGTCGGACGTGGCCGCCCAGTAGCCCTCCCACGCCTCGCGGTATTGCTGTGACACACCCATGCGTACTCCCGAGTCCCGTCGTACCTGCCTGATCTGCTCAGCCACGGACTACTGCCCAAAGGGGCTCCGGGGCAAGGGTGCGGGACCGAAATGAGGGGCGATCTCCCTTTCGTCAGCGGCTGTTGGGCCGGCGCCGCAGTCTGCGCGGGTCGCGGGGCAGGGCCAGTTCGAACCAGACGGTCTTGCCGCGCGCGGTGCCGCTGGTGCCCCACTCGCGGGCGAGGCTGCTCACCAGGACGAGTCCCCGGCCGCCCTCGTCGTTCTCGGTGACGCCGAGGAGGGAGGCGGGGGCGGGCTCGTCGTCGCTGACCTCGCACAGCAGCGCGTCGGTGCGGACCAGCCGGAGGCCGATGTGATGGGTGCGGCTGTGCTTGAAGGCGTTGGTCACCAGCTCGCTGACCATCAGTTCGGCCGCCTCCACGGCGTCCGGCAGCTCCCAGTCGAGCAGCTTGCCGCGCACCAGGCGGCGGGCGCGGGAGACCTCGCGCGGGTCGAGGGCGAGCTGCCACTCGGCGACGTCCTCGTCCGCGATGCCGTTGAGCCGGGCCATCAGCAGGGCGACGTCGTCCTTGCGGCCCCCGGTGGGGTTCAGGGCGCGGATGATGGTGTCGCAGGCGTCGTCCATCGAGGCGGCGGGATGGGCGGCGGAGGCGCAGAGCGCGGCGATCCCGGCGCCGATGTCCTGGCCGCGCACCTCGACCAGGCCGTCCGTGCACAGGATCAGCCGGTCGCCGGGGCGCACCCGTACGGTGGCGGTCTCGAAGGCGACGCCGCCGACGCCGATGGGCGCCCCGGTCGGCAGGTCGAGGAGTTCGGCGCGGCCGTCCTCCGCGCGGACCAGCACGGGCGGGATGTGACCGGCGTTGGCGATCTGCACCTCGCCAGCGATCGGGTCGTAGACCGCGTACAGGCAGGTCGCGAGGTACTGCTCGCCGAGGCGCTGCGCGAGGTCGTCGAGGTTGCGCAGGAGCTGGGCGGGCGGCAGCTCCATGGTGGCCATGGTCAGCACGGCGGTCCGCAGCTGGCCCATCATCGCCGCCGAGTTGAGGCCGTGGCCCATCACGTCACCGACGACCAGCGCGGTGCGCGAGCCGGGCAGCTTCACGGAGTCGAACCAGTCGCCGCCGATCCGGCCGAGGCGGGTGCCGGGCAGATAGCGGGTGGCGATGTCGCAGCCGGCCATGCGCGGTTCGACGGTGGGCAGCATGCTGTCCTGGAGCGTGTCGGCGACGTTCTCCTGGTAGGTGTACATGCGGGCGTTGTCCAGGACGAGCCCGGCGCGGGCGGCGAGTTCGGCGCCGGTGGTGCGGTCCATGTCGTCGAACTGCTCGCGGCCGGGGCGGCGCATCAGGACCATGAAGCCGAGGACCACGTCGCGCGCCTTGAGCGGCACGATGAGCAGCGAGCGGTGGGTGATCAGCGGGCGCAGGTCCCGCTTCTCGAACTCGCCGGAGATCCGGTTGCTCAGCTCCTCGCTGACGTAGGGCACGATGACGGGTTCGCCGGTGACCATGCACTGGAAGAACGGGGTGTGCTCGGGGAAGGCGATGGACTCGCCCACCGGCACGGTGTCGTCCCAGCGGCCCGGTTCGTCGTTGTGCTCGACCCAGACGCGGTGCCAGATGGTGGTGACGTCGGGCGGTCCGTCCGGGAAGCCCTCGCCGGCGAGGACGGCGGCGCGCAGATGCGTGCCCGCGAAGTCGGTGAAGCGGGGGACGGCGGCGCTGGTGACCTCGCGGATGGTGCGTTCGAGGTCGAGCGAGGTGCCGATGCGGCCGCTGACCTCGTTGAGGAACTCCAGCCGTTCGCGGACCGCCGCGTATTCGAGGTCCAGCTCGGGCCGGGGCGCGGTGCGCGGGGCCGCCGTCCCGTCGGCCCGCTGCGGGCCCTGCGGTACGGGCAGGGCGCCGGCCCGCTTGGGCACGCCCCAGTCCGGGGTGACCGGGATGCGCTCGTGGTGGCTGAACTCCAGGACCGGGTAGCCGAGTTCGAGGACCTGGGCGACGATCCGGGTGGCTTCCTGGACGCTCATGTTCGGCAGGATCTCCGGCAGCCGGGCGGAGAGTTCCGGGTAGCCGGGGAAGTCGGTGTGCCGGGCGAATCCGGGCGTGACCGTACGGGCTCGCGGGTGGCCCGCGTCGTCCGTGCCGCGCAGCGGGGCGTGGTCGGCGGCGAGCACCAGTAGCCGTTCCGGACCGGGTCCGACGAGCGGATAGGCCCACCAGAGCACGTCGGTGCGTTCGCTGCCGGGCCGGTCGGCGCGGGCCCGGCCGGCCGCCGGGTAGGCGAAGTCCCCGCTGAGGGAAGCGTCGAGCGCGGGACCGTACTCCTCGTCCGGCGCCGGAAGGGAGCCGTGCGCGGCCAACACGCCGGATACCGGCAGCAGTTCGCCCGCCGGGCAGCCGACCGCGTCCTCGCGGGCGACGCCGAAGAGCTTGCGCGCACCGGTCGACCAGTGCGAGACACGGCCCTCCGTGTCGACGACGACCACGGCGAGCGGTACCCGGCCCGCCGCGCCGTCACGCGGCTGTGGTGTCCTCTGCGGCGGCACACCGAGGTCCATGAGGGGGAGGCTCCTTCCTCACCGCGACGTTCCGCGGCGCGTGACTCCACGGTACGGGGCCGCGACCGGCGTCCGCCGGTTATCGGCCCAATCCCCCGAAGGGGTGGTGCGCCCCGCGCGTCGGGGGGCGCAACGCCGCTTCGCTTCCGGGGTGTTCAGTCTTCGTGTCCGAGCTGGAGGTCCCGCTCGGTGCGACCGCCGCCGGCGACCTGGAGGACGGTGGCGACGGGCGGGTAGCCGGCCGCGATCACGGTGTACTCGCCGGTGGAGAGGTCGACGAACCGGAAGGCGCCGTCCGGGCCGGTGGTGACGGTGTCGACGACGTTGCCGGCCGCGTCGAGCAGGGTGACGCGGGCGTCCTCGACGGGCCGCCCGCCGCCGGCCCGTACGATGCCGCGCAGCACGGCGCCGCCGGCCAGTTCGATGTCCTGCCGGGTCTCCCTGGCCGCCTGCACGCTGACCGGGAGCGCGGCGGGGCGGAACGCCGGGGCGGACGCGGCGAGGGTGTACTCGCCGGCGACCAGTTCGGTGATCACATAGCCGCCCTCGCGGCCGCTGCGGGTCGAGGCGACGACCTCGCCGCGTACGTCGGTGAGGGTGACGGCCGCGTCGCGCACGGGCGCGCCGTCCGCCGTCAGGACGGCCCCGGCGAGCCGGCCGGCACCGCCGAGGACCACGTCGAGTTCGACCGGGCGTTCGCCCACGGTGACGCTGACGGCCTGGGGCTGGTGGCCGCCGGCCGCGGCGATCAGGACGTACGATCCGGCGCCCGGCACGCTGAGCGCGTACCGGCCCTCCTCGCCGCTGGCGCCCCGGCCGATCTGCCGGCCCTGGACGTCGATGAGGGTGAGGGCGGCGCGCGGCACCTTCGTACCGTCGGAGTGCTGGACGCTGCCGGAGACCGGGACGCCGGAGAGGTAGCCGGCGGCGTGGTCGGTGCGGGCGGTGGGGATGGGGACGGTTTCGGCGGCGGTCTCGGGGCCCGCGGCGGGGGCGGGTGCTGCGGTGGTTTCCGGGCTGTGGGACACCAGCGGTTTCTCCTTGAGGAAGAAGGCGAAGAAGAGGCCGAGCACGAGGACCGGCACGAGGTAGAGGAAGATCCGGGGCATCGCGTCGGCGTACGCCTGGATGTAGGCGTCCCGCAGCGCGGGGTCCATCGCGTGCACCAGTTGCGGGGTGATCGACTCCGGGTCGGGCAGGTCCGCTCCGGAGGGCAGCCGTACGGCGAGCGCGTCGGCCAGCCGTCCGGCGAACAGGGTGCCGAAGACGGCGGCGCCGACGCTGCCGCCGATCTGCCGGAAGTAGTTGTTGGCGCTGGTGGCGGTGCCCAGGTCGGCGGGGCGCACGGAGTTCTGCACGGCGAGGACGAGTACCGGCATGACCAGCCCGATGCCGAGGCCGAGGACCGCCTGCGCCACGCTGTATTCGAGGCGCCCGGTGTCGGTCTCCAGCCGGGACAGCAGCCACATGCCCACCGCGGAGACCGCGCTGCCCGCGATCGGGTAGACGCGGTAGCGCCCGGTACGGGAGATGAGCTGGCCGGAGACGACGGAGGCGCCGACGATGCCGCCCATCATGGGGAGCATCAGCAGCCCGGACTCGGTGGCGGTGGCGCCGTCGACCATCTGGAGGAAGGTCGGCAGATAGCTGGCCGCGCCGAACAGGGCCACGCCGACGACCGCGCCGACCAGGGCGGTGACGTTGAAGATGGAGTCCCGGAACAGCCGGAGCGGGATGACCGGTTCCGCCGCGCGCCGCTCGACGAGCACGAACAGCAGAGTCGTTCCGGCGGCTCCGGCGCCCAGTCCCAGGATGGTGCCCGAGTCCCAGGCGTACTCCGTGCCGCCCCAGCTGGTCAGCAGGACGAGGCAGGTGGAGGCGGCGGCCAGCAGCGCGGCGCCGAGGATGTCGAGCCGGGGCCGCACGGTGGGCCGGGGCAGTTTGAGGACGACGGTGATCACGGCGAGGGTGACCAGGCCGAACGGCACATTGATGTAGAAGCACCAGCGCCAGGAGGCGTGGTCGGTGAAGAAGCCGCCGAGCAGCGGTCCCGCCACCGAGGCGAGGCCGAAGGCGGCGCCGATGAGGCCCATGAACCGGCCGCGTTCGCGGGGCGGGACCACGTCCGCGATGATCGCCTGCACGCCGATCATCAGCCCGCCGCCGCCCACGCCCTGGAGCGCCCGGAAGGCGATCAACTGGTCCATCGTGCGGGACCAGCCGGCCAGTGCGGAGCCGACGACGAAGACGACGATGGCGAACTGGAAGACGCCCTTGCGCCCGAAGAGGTCGCCGAGCTTTCCGTAGACCGGCAGCCCGATCGTGGAGGCCAGCAGATAGGCGGTGACCGCCCAGGACATCTTCTCCAGGCCGTGCAGCTCGCCGACGATCTTCGGCAGGGCGGTCGCCACGATCATCTGGTCGAGCGCCGCGAGCAGGAGCGTGAGCATCAGCCCGACGAAGATCAGCCGGACGCGGCGCGGGTCCGTCGCGGCCGCGCCGTCCGGCCCGCCCGGAACGGCGGCGTCCGGGGCGGTCTCGCGCGCGGTGGGCGGCGGCGGGGAGGGTGGCGGGGCGGTCCCGGACGCCTCGTCGGCGTCCCCCGGTCCCCCCGGCTCGTCCTCCAGCAGTGTGATCCCACCCACCACGTCCCGCTCCCCTCGTCGTGCTGCCGCACATTTCTCGCATCGTGCGACAAGTGAGGGCAAACGCGAAGGGGGGCGCCGGCGGCGCACTCAGGGGGCGTATCCCCCGGTCGGAGGTAGTACGGCGCACAACCACCACGCCGCGAAAGACCACCCGAACCGGTGAGGCCGGGCGTGCGGGCGGGACCGGCCCGCACGCCCGGTCACGGCGTCAGTTCTCGACCTTGGCGGCGAGGTTCTGGAGCAGTTCGTCGTAGATGCGGGCGAGGCCCTTGGGCGCGAAGGTCCGCTCGAAGAAGCCGCCGATGCCCCCGGCACCGTTCCACACGGTCGTGACGACGGCCTTGGAGCGGCCCTCGCCGGCTGGGGTGACGACCCAGGTGGTGACCATCGAGGAGTTGCGGTCCTTCTCCACGAGCTGCCCGTCGGTCGGCTCGGTGACGTCGAGCAGGCAGTCGCGGACCCGCTTGCTGGTGGCCTGGAGCTTCCAGTGGACGAGGGTGCCCTCGCCGTCGCCGCCCTCGCGCACCTCGTACTCGCTGAAGTGGGCTGGCAGCACGGTGCCGCGGACGTCCTTGTAGTCGGCCAGGGCGTCGAACACCGCCTCCGCGTCCGCCGCGATGATCCGCTCCGTCGTGGCCTCGACCTGCGCCATGGCTGTTCCTCCAGCACTCGGTTGTTCGGGGGTGTGCTGAGCCAACCACCTCGGGGGGCGGGCACAAAATCCGGCTCTGGACGGAGTCCGGGACGAAGGGGAAAAAACGATCATGGGAACAAGTGTTCTATTCTCGGTCCGGAACTACCGAGGAGGCATCCATGCGCTGGGACAATCTGGCCGAAGACCGCGCCGACCGCCCCGCGGGCGGTACGGGTGCGCTCTTCGCCGCCGACGCCGTGACGACGCGGACCTTCGACACCCCTGAATTCAGGGGCATCACCTTCCACGAGATCCGGGCCCGTTCGATCGTGAACCGGGTGCCCGGCGCCTCCCGGATGCCGTTCGAGTGGACGGTGAACCCGTACCGGGGCTGCACGCACGCCTGTGTCTACTGCTTCGCGCGCAAGACCCACAGCTATCTGGACCTCGACACCGGGATCGGCTTCGACTCGCAGATCGTCGTCAAGGTCAACGCCCCCGAACTGGTCCGCCGCGAGATCGCCTCGCCGCGCTGGCACGGCGCGCACATCGCGATGGGCACCAATGTGGACTGCTACCAGCGGGCGGAGGGCCGCTACCGGCTGATGCCCGGCATCCTGAGCGCCCTGCGCGACCACGCCAACCCGTTCTCGATCCTGACCAAGGGCACGCTGATCCTGCGCGATCTGGAGCTGCTGCGGCAGTCCGCCGAGGTCACCGAGGTCGGCGTCTCGGTCTCGGTGGGCTTCGTCGACGCCGGGCTGTGGCGCACCGTGGAGCCCGGCACGCCCTCGCCGGAGCGCCGGCTCGACGTCGTACGGAGGCTGAGCGAGGCCGGTATCGGCTGCGGGGTACTGATGGCGCCGGTCGTCCCGTACCTGGGCGACAGCCCCGAGCAGCTGCGGGCCACGGTCCGCGCGATCGCCGCCGCGGGCGCCACCTCGGTGACCCCGCTCGTCCTGCATCTGCGCCCCGGCGCGCGCGAGTGGTTCATGGAGTGGCTGGGTCACCACCATCCGCATCTCGTACGGCGCTACGAGCGGCTGTACGCGGACGGCGCCTACGCGCCCACCTGGTACCAGCGCCGCATCACCCGGCACGTCCACGAGCTGGCGGCCGAGTACGGCATCGGGCCCGCGCACCGGGGCACGCCCCGCAGGCTCCCCCGGCGCGAGCCGCGTCCGCCGCTCGACGACTCCGAACCCACCCAGCTGACCCTCCTGTGAGCACCCGCCCACGCACACCGCGCGCAAACGGGTCATCTCTCCGCACAACGGGCCCTCCCGGCGCCGAATCCGGGGAACATGCGGCGGGGGCTGCGTCCCGCGCAGCCGTGTTCCCCCGTATCGGGAGGCCATATGACGAACCGTCCAATCCTGCTGCTCGCCGTCGGGGCGACGGTCGCCGGTCTGGTGACCGCCGCCCCGGCCGCCGCGGACACCACCGCCACACCCCGCGCCGCGCCGATCACCTGGAAGGACTGCGGGACGGCGTCGTCCCCGACGCTCCAGTGCGGCACGGTGAGCTCCCCGCTCGACCACGACGACCCGGCGGGCCGCCACATCACCCTCGCCCTGACCCGGGTGCCGCACACCGCCAAGACCTTCCAGGGCCCGCTGCTGGTGAATCCGGGCGGCCCCGGCGGCAGCGGCCTGTCGATGGCCCCCTTCGTCGCCGCCTCGCTGCCGGAGAAGGTCGCCGCCCAGTACGACGTGATCGGTTTCGACCCGCGCGGCGTCGGGAAGAGCCGGCCGGCCCTGGACTGCCTGCCGGGGTACTTCGACCCCGTACGGCCCGACCCGGTGCCGCAGTCCCTCGGCGGCGAGCGGATCAACCGCAACCGGGCCCGTGACTTCGCGGCCGCCTGCGGCGAGAAGTACCCGGACCTGCTCCCGTACATGGACACGGTGAGCGCGGCCAAGGACCTGGACGTGATCCGGCGCGCGACCGGCGCCCGGCAGCTGAACTACTTCGGGTACTCCTACGGCACCTACCTCGGCGCGGTGTACGCCAAGCTCTTCCCGGAGCGGGTGCGGCGGCTGGTCCTCGACTCCAACGTGGACCCGGACGGCGTCTGGTACGACGACAACCTCGCCCAGGACTACGCGTTCGACACCCGGCACAAGGCGTTCGCCGCCTGGGTCGCGAAGTACGACGCCACCTACCACCTGGGCACCGACCCGGCCGCGGTCGAGGCCGCCTGGTACCGGATGCGGGACGCGGTGGAGAAGCACCCCGCGGGCGACCGGGTCGGCGCGGGCGAGCTGGACGACACGTTCCTGCCCGGCGGCTACTACAACGGCTACTGGCCGGCGCTGGCGGAGGCGTTCGCCGCCTATGTCAACGACGCGGACGAGAAGCCGCTCGTCGCCGCGTTCGAACGGTTCGCGGCGGTGGACGCGGACGGCGACAACGGGTACTCGGTCTACTCGGCCGTGCAGTGCCGGGACGCCTCCTGGCCGCGCATCTGGAACATCTGGCGCAGCGACACCTGGCGGGTGCACGCGAAGGCGCCGTTCATGGCGTGGGGCAACACCTGGTACAATGCGCCGTGCGCCGACTGGCCGGTGGCGCCGCTGAACCCGGTGCGCGTCTCCAACCACGAGCTGCCCCCGGCCCTGCTGTTCCAGGCCACCGACGACGCGGCCACCCCGTACGAGGGCGGCGTCACCCTGCATCGCAAGCTGCGCGGCTCCCGCCTGGTCGTCGAGCAGGGCGGCGGCAACCACGGGATCACCCTGAGCGGCAACGACTGCCTGGACCGCTACCTGGTGGACTACCTCGCCGACGGCACCCTGCCGCGCGACGGGCGGGGCGACGCGGACGCGGTCTGCCCGAAGCTTCCCGACCCGGAGCCGGAGGCCGACAAGGCGGCCCGCCCGGCCGCCCGCCCGGACCGCGGCAGCACGCTGCACGGCCTGCTGGGCTTCCACGGCTGACCCCTCGCGGGGGTGCGCACGAACCGTTCGTGCGCACCCCCGCGCGCGCCCCGCGCCCGTCCGCAGCACACAGTTCGTTTACATCGCCAACGCGACATCCACATGCGTCGGAAAACCGCCCGTGTACGGTGACGGTATGAAGGCCGACGCCGGACGCCCCCACGCCGATCCCCTCGTCACCGCCGCCGAGATCGCCCGCCTGGCAGGCGTCACCCGCGCCGCCGTGTCCAACTGGCGCCGCCGCTACGCCGACTTCCCCGCCCCGGCCACCGACAGCACCAGCAGCCCCCTGTTCGACCTCGCGGAGGTACGCGCCTGGCTGGACGCCCAGCGCAAGGGGCAGGAGATGTCCCCCGAGGTGCGCCTGTGGCAGCAGCTGCGCACCGACCACGGCGACGACATGATCGGCGGACTCACCGCAGTGGCGCGCCTCCTCGCGCGCCGGGAGGAGATCGGGGACGCGGCGCTGCGCCCGCTGGTCGATGAGCTGGCGGCGGACCGCTCGCCCGCCGAGCTCCTGGCCGGTCTCACGGCGCGCTTCGCCGAGTCGTCGGGGCGGGCCGGCTCCGACGGCATCACATCCCCGCACCTGGTCCGGGCCGTGCGGCACTTCGCCGGGCCGGACGTCCCCGGACGCACGGTGTACGACCCGGCGTGCGGGATCGGCTCGCTGCTGTTCGCCTTCCGCCCCGGCGCGCGGGCCCTCGCCGGCCAGGAGCTCGATCCGGCGCGCGCCCGCTACGCGGAGCTGCGCGCCGAGGTGACGGGTCCGGCCGGGGTCACCGTGCGGGCCGGGGACTCGCTCCGCGCCGACGGGCTGCCGGAGCTGCGGGCGGACCTGGTGGTGTGCGAGCCGCCGGCCGGCGCGGCCGACTGGGGCCGGGAGGAGCTGCTGCTGGACCCGCGCTGGGAGTTCGGGGTGCCGTCGCGGGCGGAGAGCGAGCTGGCCTGGCTCCAGCACTGCTACCGCCACACCGCGCCGGGCGGCCGGGTGGTCGTCGTCATGCCCGCGTCGGTGGCCTACCGCAAGGCCGGGCGCCGCATCCGGGCCGAGATCGTGCGCCGGGGCCTGCTCACGGAGGTCGTCGCGCTGCCGCCCGGCATGGCCGCGACCCACGCCCTGTCCGTGCACCTCTGGCTCCTGCGGCGCCCCACAGGACCGGAGGACACCGCGGACCACGTACGGATGACCGACCTGAGCGCGAACGCGCCGGACGGCCCCTTCGAGGCGGCGGACGACCAGACGGTGCCGGTCGCCCGGATCGACCTGCTCGACGACACCGTGGACCTCAGCCCGGCCGCGTACATCTCCGCCCGGCACACGGACTTCACCGCCCAGTACGCCGCCACCCGCGCCGAGATCAAGGAACGGCTGGAACGGCTCCTGGACACCCTGCTGCCGCCGCTCCTCGAAGGCACCGCGGAGTCCTTCCAGGAGCGGGCGACGGTCGGCCTCGCGGAGCTGGCGCGCGCCGGGCTGGTCGAGACGACGGAGGGCGCGACGGTGTCCACCAGCGACCAGCTGGACACCGACTACATCAACGGCTTCCTGCACGGCGCCGCGAACAACCGCCGCTCCACCAGCGCGAGCGGCACGTTCCGCCTGGACACGCGCGGTGCCCGCATTCCGCAGATGGCGGTCGAGGAACAGCGCCGCTACGGCTCCGCGTTCCGCGCCCTGACCGAGTTCGAACAGGCCGTGGCCCAGCTCGCCCGCCTCAGCGAACGCACCACCACCCTGGCCCGCACCGGCCTCACCACCGGCACCCTCCGCCCCCCGGCGCCCTAGCCGAGGGTTGGATGGCGGGGGCCGTGGCCGGGGGGTGGGGTGAGGGGGGAGGTGTAGGGGGTGGCTGGGGTGAGGGGGGTCATGGCGTCGTAGGCGGTGAGGATCAGGTCTCTGGTGCGGTAGTCGCCGTACCGGGCCTCGTCCTTGCGCCGGACGATGGGGAAGGTGTCCATGATGTAGGCGAGGTCGTCGCGGCCGATGCCGTAGAGGTGGAAGAAGAACGCGTCGAGTTCGGCGCGGATCTGCCGGCGGCGGTCCTGGTCCCAGCGGAAGGGGGCGCCGGTGTCGCCCAGGTCGTGGGCGAAGGGGCTCATGTCGTGGGCGGTGTAGGTGAGTTCCAGGACGCGCGGGATCAGGAAGTCGGTGTGGCGGCGCGCCGTCGCGGGGGGCAGCACGGGGAGCTGGCGGATGTAGAAGAAGTTGAGGTTGAGCCCGGCGACCTTCTGGCGGGTGACGTAGTCGTAGACGAAGGAGTTGAAGTGGGCGGCCAGGACGGCGCTGTCCTGTGACGATCCGGTGCGCAGCAGGAAGACGGAGTCGCCGATGGCGGCGGGCGGCAGGATCGCGGAGATCATGGTGCGCTGGTTGGTGGGGCTGCTGATACGGAGGAAGGCGAGCCGGCCGGGCGGGGCGTCGGACGGGGTCTCGGCCCGGTCCACCCAGCTCCCCGGCACGGCGAGCCGGGAGGCGGAGGCCCGGTCCTCGTCGCTGAGGTAGGCGGGCTGGTTCTGGCGCTTCACGGCGGTCGCGCTCTTGACCACGTCCGCCGCGCGGTGGTTGTAGGCGTCGACCATCTTGGCCTCGTACAGCGGCAGCATGAGCCGGCCCGCGCCGACGAAGGCGTTGCCCGCGGGCTGGAAGCCCTCGGCCGTCAACTCCTCGCGGGTCCGGAACAGATGCGAGTCGTTGGACATGTGGAACATCGTTCCGAAGGTGACGCCCCACGGGTTGCCGTCCGGGTTGCCCTCGTCGATGAGGACGGGGACCCGTTCGTAGATGCCGAGGGTGATCTCGGCGTCCCGGCGGGAGCGGAAGACGGGGCAGGTGCCGGTGTTGGGGTTGAGGAGCGTGATCTCCTCCGGTGTCAGGGCGAACACCTTGCCGTCGTCGGCGAGTGCGGCCGGGTCGCGGAGGAAGAAGGCGAACCGGGCGGCGCGTTCGCTCAGCCCCCGGCCGGTGAGCGACAGCAGGCTGAACTTGAACGAGCGGTGCACGTCGGGGAAGACCGGTGCCGCGTTCTCGAAGTCGTAGAGGGCGGCCAGCGAGCCCGTGACGACCAGGTCGCGGAAGAAGAACTGGGTGGTGGCGTCGGTGGCGATGCCGGTGGGCACGATCATGCCCATGCGGCCGCGCGGTCCGGTGAGCATCCGGCCGGTCTCGGCGAAGACGGCGTACGTGTTGATGTCGCCCCGGCCGGTCAGCGGGTAGCGGCCGGCGTCGCGCAGGAAGTGGCTGTCGCCCTCCGCCTTGCGCTTGGCGACCTCGAACTCGGCGTGGAGTCCGGCGCCGTCCGGGTCCTGCTTCAGCGCGGCGATCAGGCGCTTGCGGGCGGCGGCGGTCTTGGCCGCGGCGATCTCCATGTCGCGCTGGGCGAAGAACTCCTGCTCCTGGAGCTTGATCCGTTCCCACGGCGGGTTGCCCAGGACGCAGTCGAAGCCACCGGCCCATCCCGTGGCCGCGTCGTCGCCGCCGCCGGTGTCTCGGACGGTGAAGACCTCGGGGAACTCCAGGTGCCAGTGGAAGAACCGGTAGCGGTGCCGCAGCCGGGCGATCTCCGCGTGCGTGGTCCGGGGCACGGTGTCCGACGCCGGGTCCTGGAGGAGGCGGAAGACCTCCTCGGTGACCGGCGGCGGGGCGTCCGCCGCCTTGCGCCACATGAACGCGGCGCACCAGGCGTCGGCCACGCGCAGGGCGCGTACGTACGCGGCGGAGGCCGCGAAGTCCCGGTAGGCGGCCTCCTGCCCGTGCACATCGGCGAGGGTGCCGGGGGTGGTGTCGGTGATGCGGCGCAGTCCCAGGGCGAATGCCTCGTTGGTGTCGTCGCCCCCGTCCATCAGGTCGAACAGGCCGCGCTGGCCGCCGCGTTCGGCCCGGTTCTGCTTTTCGAGCGCCTTGGCGTACTTCTTGTCGTCGCCCTCGATCGGTTTGAACGCCTCGTCGGGAATCCCGCCGCGCAGCAGCGACGGGGTGGCGCCGATCAGCGCGTTGCCGTGCTTCACGTGCGCGTCCAGGAAGCCCAGCGGCTTGCCCGGCTCCAGGGCCTCCAGCCAGAGCGACACCTTGGCCAGCTCCACCGCCATCGGGTTGAGGTCCACGCCGTAGACGCAGCGGGCGACGACCTCGTGCAGCGCGTGCCGGACGGCTCCGAGCGTCGGCTCCGGGTTCCGTTCCCGTACGGCGGCGACCCGCTTGGCGATGCGGCGCGCCGCCGCGACGAGGAAGTGGCCGGAGCCGCACGCCGGGTCGCACACGGTCAGGGACAGCAGTTCGCGCACGATCGCGTCGGCGGGGTCGGGTTCGCCGGCCTCGGCGGCGGCCCGTTCGCCGCGCGCGACCGCGTCGTCGAGGACCGGGTCGAGACCGGTGTCGAGCAGGCACTCGATGAGCGAGGACGGGGTGTAGTACGAGCCGGTGGTCTTGCGGGTGTTGCCGGCCAGCTCGACCAGGGCGAAGGTGCGGTCCACGGCGCTGTGCCGGGGGACCAGTTCGAGCAGGGACTCGTAGATGGAGCCCAGTTCCTCGGCGTCCAGGTGCCGGTAGTCCACCGTGCGCCGGCGCCGCGCGCCCGCGTCCCGGACCTGCGAGAGGTGCCGTACGGCGGTGAGCAGGTACTCGTTGGACAGGGACAGGCCGTGCAGCGGGGCGTCGGCCTCCGTGTCGTCGAAGATCCCGCCGAGCCCGGGGAGCCCCAGCTCCGGGCGGCCGTCCACATCGCCGAGGGCGCGCAGCACGATGCACAGCGCCTCGTACAGGTCGCCGTGGGCGGTGCCCCGGCGCCTGCGGGCGTGGCCGCGCAGCCGGGCGGAGGAGAAGTACGCGGCGTAGCGGGACCGCTCCCACTCGCCGGCGTCCGGCCGCAGCAGCGCGTCCCGGTCCTCGGCCACGAAGACGAAGAGGAGGCGGTAGACCAGGCGCAGCAGGGCGTTGTGCAGGGCCTCGGCGTCGACGTTCTCGCGCAGTGCGGTGTTGGCGGGGTGGCGCAGGAAGCCGGTGCCCAGGGTGGTGACGGCCTCCTGGACGCCCTTGCGGAGCTGGTCCAGGGCGCGGGTTCCGGAGGCGATGGCCTCGGTGCGCCACTTCTCCAGCCAGCAGCCCGTGGCGGGCGCGTCGGGTGCCACGGCGAAGCGGCTGACGTGCAGCAGCCGGTACAGCAGGACGAACTCGCTGAAGAGTTCGCCGTCGAAGATCGCTTCGAGGTCGAACTCGACGTAGGAGGCGGTCGCCAGCGCGCTGGAGTCGCGCAGCAGCCGGACCTGGCGGCCGTTGGTGAGGACGCCCCACAGATGGCGGTCGGTGCGGTTGAGGCATTCCTGGAGCATCGACTGCGGCGGGACGGTGCCGGCGCCGCCCGGCCGCCGGTCGAGTCCCGCGTTCCAGGCCGCCTGGTGGATCAGGGCATGGCCCCAGCGGTGGGAGACCGGGAAGGTTCTGTCGCTGTCGGAGTCGGCGGCGATGCCGTCCGGGCCGACCGGGGTGAGCGGGCCGAAGCCGAGTTCGCGCCAGAGTGGGGCGAGCCATTCACCGGCTGCCAGGCCGGTCGGGTCGGCGGCGGGGGCGCCGGTGTCCGGGTCCTCGGGGAGGCGTTTGCGCAGTTCGCGCCAGAGCGGCCGCAGGTACTCCCAGCTGCGTTCGGCCTCGTCGCGGACGGAGCGGGAGGAGGGCAGCGCGTAGTCGGCCGGCCGGCTGCCGGGGGTGTCCTTGCCCTCGCTGATGCGGGCCAGCATGTCGGCCGGGAGGAGCGCGCCCACGGTCTGGACCGCCGAGAAGACCTGGTTGCGGGTGGTGGCGGACATCAGGCGGACCCTCCAGCGGCGGGGGCAGAGGCGGAAGCGGGGGTGGCGGCGGTGTCGGGGAGGTACACATAGGCGCCGAGGATGTCGGCGGGCCGCTGGGCCGTGACCGTCAGGCCGCGCACGATCTCGCCGGAGGCGCCGCGCACCCGGCGGTGTGAGGCGTCGAGTTCGGCGGCGAGTTCGTCGCCGTACGCCTCCAGGTGGGCGGTCGTGCCGGGGAGCTGCTCCAGGATGCGGGTCATGGTGCGTTCGCCGAAGTGCGGGTCGGTGTTCGCGGTGGCCGTGGCGTCGAGCAGGGCGGTGGCCTCGTCGGGGCTCAGCCACTGGGCGTTCTTCGGGGCGCCCCGGAAGGCGAGCAGCCGGGCGTCCTCCGCGACGAGTTGCTTCTCGCCGCCGCGGGAGGGCAGCGTGAGGTGGAAGCGGTAGCGCACCAGGAGCAGGGTCGTCCGGGTGGTGACGGCGTCGGTGGTGACGACGCCGCAGCGGCGGGCCGGGCGGCGGCCCGCGGCGGCCGGGTCCAGGGCGGCGTCGAGCACATGGGCGGCCAGGGCGCCGACGACCGGGTCGGTGCGCACGAGGGCCGCCTCGCCGCGCGCGACGGCGGGGTCGGTGCGGAAGGGGATCGGGCGGTCGTGCTCGACGGTCTCCGCGCCGACGACGGGGGCGAGGGCGTCCCGCAGCCCGGCGGGGGCGCCGCCCACCCGGGCGGTGAAGTCGCCGCCGGTGCCGGGGCGCAGGACGCCGCCCAGGGCGTTCAGGGCCTCGCGTACGAAGGCGCGGATCTCGCCCGAGCCGCCGAGGGACGCGCGGATCGCGGCGACCTCGCGGGCGACCTCCTCGGGGTGGATGGAGCGCTGGGCGAACCGGGAGCGGGACGCCTTCTCGCGGTCGGCGGCCGAGTTCCAGTCCTGCTCCAGCCGGGCGGCCCTGGTGTCCATGACCTCCTCGGCGGCGAAGAGTCCGTCCTGCTCGCCCCGGTGGCCGCGCATCAGCAGCCACTCGACGATGGCGTCGGTGACCCCGGCCGAGGTCTCGTCGGGGACGGAGACGGAGATGCCGAGGTCCTTCTTGATCTGGCGGTGCTTCTTGATGAGGACGTCGAGGACCTTGCCGTCGATGCCGTTGTCCTCGCCGTACAGGGTGATGACGCGGACCTGGTCGCGTCGCTGGCCGTAGCGGTCGACGCGGCCCTCGCGCTGGTCGTGCCGGGTGGGGTTCCAGGCGAGGTCGTAGTGGACGACGGCGTCGAAGTGGTGCTGGAGGTTGACGCCTTCGGAGAGGCAGTCGGTGGCGACGAGGACGCGTCGGGCGGCGGGGTCGTCGCCGGCCTCCGCCGCCAGTTCCTGGATGCGCTGGATGCGCTGCTGGGGCGAGAGGGTGCCGGTGACGGCGCGGACGACGGTCTTGCGGCCGAGGGCGGCGTCGAGGTGCTCGGCGACGTACTCGGCGGTGGGGATGTAGCGGCAGAAGACGATGGGGTGGTAGCCGTCGGCGAGCAGCGCCTTGAGGTGCTTGACCAGGGCCTTGAGCTTGAGGTCGGTGTCCGTCCCCTCCAGTCTTTCGGCGCGCGCCGCCAGTTCGCCCAGGCGTGCGCCGGCGTGGTCGGCGGTGCCGGCGCCGGGGGCGACGTCCCGGCCCTCCAGGGCGTCGCTGTCGGCGGCGTCGGAGGTGAGGGGGGCGCCGAGTGTGTCGGCCTCCTCGGCGGAGGCGGCGATGGCGGCGGCGGAGCGGGTGGTGAGGGTCTGGGCGGCGGCGCGCGGCGAGGAGACCAGGGAGCGCAGCAGGGCGATCGCGGACCACCAGGCGATGCGGGCCTCGCGCCTGCCCCGGCTGCCGGCCTCCTCCACGCGTGCGCCCGCGTAGGCGATCGCGTCGTCGAGGAGGGCGCGGTAGGACGGGGACAGCTTGTACGTCTCGTCCTTGAAGTAGCGGTCGGAGGGGAAGGCCGTGCGTTCGGCCAGGGTGTCGTCCGCGAGGCCGTCGTCGGTCGTGAGGTACTGGCGTACGTCGGCCCGTTTGCGCGCGACGAAGTGCTGGGCGAGGAGCTTGCGGCCGGTCTCGGAGTCCAGGTCGGCGGTGGCCAGTTCGGGCCGGACGAGCCCGAGCAGGTTGCGGAAGGCGGACTCCTTGCCGCTGTGCGGGGTGGCGGTGACCAGCAGCAGGTGGCGGTCCTGGTCGGCGGAGATCCGGCGGAGCAGTTCGTGGCGGAGCTGGTTCTGGCCGGCGGCGGGTGTGTCGTCGGCGGTGACGCAGGTGTGGGCCTCGTCCACGACGACGAGGTCGGGGCAGTGCCGGACGAAGTCGTCGCGGTGGCGGGTGGACTTGATGAAGTCGGTGGAGACGACGACGTGCGGGTACTTGTCGAAGAGGGACTGGCCCAGGTCCAGGCCGCGTTCCAGGCGGGAGACGGTGGAGGCGAGGACGAGTTCGGCGTCGATGCCGAACTTGGTGCGCAGTTCGCTCTGCCACTGTTCGGCGAGGGCGGGCGAGCAGAGGACGGCGAGGCCGGTCGCCTCGCCCCGGGCGAGGAGTTCGCTCACGATGAGGCCCGCCTCGACGGTCTTGCCGATGCCGACGTCGTCGGAGATGAGCATGCGGACGGTCGGCCGGCGCAGCGCCATGAGGAGCGGGACGAGCTGGTAGGCGCGGGGTTCGACCGCGATGCCGGCGAGCGAGCGGAAGGGTCCCGCGCCGGAGCGGAAGCCGATGCGCAGGGCGGTGCGCAGCAGGCCGGCGGCGCGCTGGTCGCCGAGGTCGGAGGGTTCGGGGGCGGCGAACGCGGCGCCCCTGACGTCCTCGAAGGCGGGGAAGACGGCGGCGATGTCGTCGTCGGAGCCGCCGAGCGGGCGCAGGACGAGCATGTCGGGGGCGCTCTCGGGGAGCACGACCCATTCGCGGCCGCGGGCCGTCACCAGGGAACCGGCGGAGTATGTGGGTGCCATGTGGGTGTTCGAGTCCTCGTGGTGTGCGGTCAGTCGGCCGCGGTTCCGAAGTAGCTGGGGTGGGCTGCGGCGATGGCGGCCCAGTCGGCGTCGTGCGGGAAGCGGATGACGTCCCAGCGGGCGTCGTAGAGGCGTTCCTCGGCGTCCTCGTCGCGCAGCTCCGTGGGCGGTGTGCCGGGCAGGTCGACGAATACGGCGACGTTGACGTCGGGCAGCCGGTAGACGTAGTCGGCGCGGGCGTTCGCCTCGGTGATCAGGGTGTCGGCGTCGTCGGGGAGGCGCAGTCCCTGGCCCCGGAGCCAGTCCAGGAGGTCGGGGGCGCTCTCGGCGGGGGCGCGGTCGGCGGGGGCGCTCTCGGCGGGGGGCCGCGTTTCCATCAGGCGTTCGAACCGTTCCGTCCGGGATTCGCCCCGGTCCCGGCGCCCGGCCGTGGCGGAGGCGAGGCGCAGGAGCGGGCCGCGGGCGGCGTGGCGGTCCAGGGCGGCGTGGTCGAGCTGGTTGCCGTAGGTGAGCAGGCACTCGTAGCAGCCGCGGGCGCAGGCGCGGGTCTCGTGCGGGCCGCCGAGGTCGTTGCCGTCCCGGTCGAAGTGGCAGATCTCCAGCGCCCTGCGGGCGGCCCCGGCCAGGGCGTCGGGTTCGGCCTGGAGGCGGCGCAGGACGCCCGCGCCGCCCTCCGCCGCCTCGGTGAAGAGGATGCGGCCGCGGGGGCCGTCGTCGGGCGGCAGGAGTTCGCCGCCCAGTTCGGAGTCCTCCAGCTCGAACGCCGCCTCGATGCCGCGTTCCAGGGCGTACATGAGGGAGAGCGCGACGGGTTCGGGCAGGGGTTCGTCCAGGGTGACGACGACGATGTTGCGGCGGTCCTCGACGTAGGGGATGACGCGCTTCTTGCGGCGCTTCTCGTTGCCGTCGCCGTCGACGACCGGCATCTCGGCCGAGTCTCCGGAGGCGTCGGCGGCGTCGCGGTCGTTCATCCAGCGGCCGTCCGCGAGGTCCAGCCAGTAGCCGTCGGGGTCGTCCTCGCGGGCGCGTACCCGCCCGGTGTTGGTGACGCGGACGGTCGCCGAGTCGCCGTAGGCCAGCTCGGCGAACCGCTCGCCCGAGGCGTCGCGCACGGTCGCGTCGAGGCGGCCCCGGCGGGTGCCGTGGTCCTGGAAGCGGTAGGAGGTCTCCAGGCGGAAGCCGGCCCGGCGGCGCTCCTCCTCGTCGGACGAGATGCGCTCGCGGCGGGTGGTGTACACGGTGTGCAGCTGGAGCAGGCCGTACGTGGCGGCGCCCAGCGGTTCGCCGCACATCTCGCAGCGGTCGGCGCGCAGGGCCGGGTCGTGGTGGTAGCCGCAGCCGGCGCAGCGGCGGGCCTCGGTGGTGGCGAGGTCGCCGGAGGCGTCCGGGGGGATCTGGACGCGGGTGACCTGGTAGCGGGCGCCCTCGTGGTAGATGAGCGCGCCGGGTCCGAATTCGCGGATGGCGAGGAAGCGGGGGCGCTGGAGGTAGTCGCCGTCGCCCCGGCCGCCGGGTTTCGGGATGTAGGCGGCCAGCGGGAGGCGAGGGAAGGAGTAGCCGGGCAGGAAGCCCTCGGACGCCAGGTAGCGGTAGGGGTTGAAGTCGGAGAGGACGGACTTGCTGTCCGCGCTCTCGTTCATCAGGAGGTTGAGCTGGGTCTCGGCCTCGCGGCGGCGGGTGTTGGCGCGGATGCGCTCGCCCTCGGTGAGGCTGTAGTCGAGGCGGCGCTTGTTCTGGATGTACTGGTCGTCGAGCGCGGCCCGGAACAGCAGGCGCCAGCGGTCGAAGGCGCGGTCGAAGCGCTCGGGCGCGGTGCGGACGCGGTCCTCGATCCAGTCGTCGTACCACCAGGTGGTTTCGGCGAACTGCGGGAGCAGCGGCGCGAGGACGCGCAGGGCGGCTTCGACCGTACGGTGCCGGGCTCCGGCGTCGAGCGAGTCGGCGAGGACGCGCGGCCGCAGGTGCAGGGCGGGGGCGGGGCGGTCGCCGGTGCGCGCGTACGAGACGTCGAGGACTTCGGGGAGGGCGCGGCCCAGTTTCAGCCCGGTCTCCGCGAGCCAGATGCTCTGGAGGTGGGAGAGGACCAGGTCCTCGTTGGCGAGGTCCAGCCGGGGCGGGGCGACGGCGCCGGCGACCATGCGCGCGGAGCGGTGGAAGTAGTACTGGTCGTGGCTGTTGCCGGTGGCGCAGTATGTGGTGACGAGGGCGGGGCTGCCGCTGCGGCCCGCCCGTCCGGAGCGCTGCGCGTAGTTGGCGGGGGTGGGCGGCACGTTCCGCAGGAGCACGGCGTTGAGCGAGGAGATGTCGACGCCGAGTTCCATCGTGGGCGAGCAGTAGAGCAGTTTCAGCTCGGCCCTGCGGAACGCCTCCTCGCGCTTCTCGCGCTCCTCGGGGGAGACCTGGGCCGTGTGTTCGCGGGCGTACAGTCCGGCGAGGTCGCCCGCCGCGTCGCGGTAGAGGTCGCGGAAGAAGGTGTTCACGCGGGGCCCGTCGCCGTTGCGGTACGTACGGGTCAGCGGGTCCCGGGCGCCGCGCTCCCCCGTGCCCGCGCGCCAGATGAGGGACTGGGCGGCGACCCGGTAGCCGGTCGCGGCGGGGCCGGCCGGACGGCCGAAGCGGGGGCCGCCGCGCTGCGGGGTCGCGGTGACCTCGTTCACCAGGCCGGCGCGTTCGAGCACTGTGAGCAGGTTCGCGACGACGAGCTGGAGGTCGTCCTTGGGCAGGTCGCGGAAGGCCCGGTCGGTGCGCCGGAGGTACTTGCCGAACCGGCCGGCGGCCGAGAGGAACAGCGCGCTGCGGTCCAGGCCGGGGCGGGAGGGGCCGGGGTGGGCGGTGCCGACCACGGCCTTGTCCGCGGCGGAGAGCACCCACGGGTGGACGAGCCGTTCCTCGCTCGCCCGGCGCAGGGTGTCGAAGTCGTCGCGGAAGTAGGAGACGTCGATGGCCAGGGCGCGGCGCATCTCGTCGAGGAGGGCCTTCATGATCTCGGTGCGCAGGGCCGCGTCCGCGTCGCGCAGGGCGGCGTGGGTGTGCGTCCAGCGGTCCTGCTTGCCGGCGATCCAGTCGAGGTCCTCGTAGCCGATCTCCAGGAGTCCGGTCTGTTCGAGGTTGGGCATGGTGATGCGCCAGCCGCGTTCCAGGTCGAGGTAGAGCCGGAAGGCGATCACGTCGCGCAGGGTGCGGGCGGCGTTGCGGGCGAGTCCCGGCGGGAGTTCGCTCTCGCCGGTGTAGTCGGCCGGGGCGAGGCCGAGCGCGCCGGCCACGGCGGAGGCCAGTTCCTCGTGCCGCAGTCCGTCCTCGCCGGCCTCCAGGGTGGCCCGGTGGAGGGCGCCGCGCAGCTGGGTGATCTGGACGAAGTCGTTGAAGTGGCCGGCCTGGAGGGAGGCGTCCTGGCGGTTGTCGACGAAGGCGAGGAGCTTGCGAGCCTCCTTGTCGAGCGCGTTCTCCGGCACCGCTTCGAGGGAGCGGACGACGGAGGCCGAGATGAGCGAGGCCGCCGACGAGCGGCCCTCCTGGTCGAGGGTGGCGAGCTTGGCGAAGTCCCTGCCGCGGGTCTGCTCGTAGGCGACCTGGCAGTGCGGGCAGAAGAGGAACGGGGACGGGATGAACGCCGCCTCCAGGTCGCCCCGGCCCTCGAAGCCGTGGGCGTCGACCCGGACGGCGCGCGGCATCCGGTCGCGGTAGTTCCTGCGGACGGTCTCCTGGCCCCGGTCGTCGGTCTCCAGCCAGGACTCGGGCAGCCGACGGTCCGCGACGGCCTGTTGGGGGTCGGCCGGCCAGGGGCGGTCGGGGTCGATGTAGAGGTAGCCGTCGCCCCGGCGTCCGCCGCTCGCGGCGGTGTCGCGGCGCGCCGCGTACCGTACGTCGCCGTTCTCCTCGTCGCGCCAGACGGTCAGGTACTCCTGGCCGCACTCGCGGCAGAAGGCGAGGGGCATCAGCGGTTTGCCGCCGCTGCCGGGCTGCTCGACCTGGTAGGAGCGGGTGAGGTGGCGGGTCTCCTTGTCCTCCAGGGTGACGTGGACGGTGTCGCCCTTGGCGAGGAACTGGTGCAGCCGGAACGCGAACAGGGGGCGTTCGGTGACGGGGTGGCGGGCTCGGGAGCCGCTTTCCAGGGTGGCCCGGATGGCGTCGGCGCACCTGTCCGGGTCCACGCCGGACGCGGCGGCGAGTTCCTCCGCGGCGTCCTCGATCTTCGCGGGGCGCTGCCGGACGAGGCGGCCGGTCCCCTCGTCGGTGGCGAGGCCGAAGCGGGTCTCGATCCAGCGGGCGAGCGGGTCGCGGACGAGGTCGGTGTAGGTGTGCGGGGCGGTGGGGGTGGTGAGGCGTTCGGCCGGGACGGTGGCGGGTGCCGGTCCGGTGGCGCGCACCAGGGTTTCGTCGATGACGTGTTCGGGGCGGACCGGGGTGCCGAAGAGGGTGGCGGCGACCTCCGCGACGACCTTCTTCCGGTCCTCGGGGCCGCCTTCGGTCGACATGGTCGCCGAGGTGCCGACGCACTGGAGTTCGGTGGCCCGGCAGGCTTCGCGCACCCGGCGGACGAGCAGGGCCACGTCGGCGCCCTGGCGGCCCCGGTAGGTGTGCAGCTCGTCCAGGACGAGGAAGTCGAGCCCGCGGGCCATGGCGATGAGGTGGGCCCGGTCCGCGGGCCGGGTCAGCATCAGCTCCAGCATCACGTAGTTGGTGAGGAGGATGTCCGGCGGGTTGTCGCGGATCTCCTTGCGGCGGGCGTCGTCCTCCTGGCCGGTGTAGCGGGCGAAGGTGACGGGTTCCCGGCCGGTGCCGTAGCCGTCGCGCAGGTACTTCTCCAGCTCCTTGAGCTGGCTGTTGGCGAGGGCGTTCATGGGGTAGACGATGATCGCCCGGACCCGCTTGCCGGCCTGCGGCCCGGCGGCTTCGCGGGCGCGCAGGACCCGGTCGACGATCGGGACGATGTAGGCGAGGGACTTGCCGGAGCCGGTGCCGGTGGTCAGGACGTACGAGGCGCCGGAGCGGGCGACCTCGACGGCTTCGCGCTGGTGGCGGTGGAGGGTGAGCGGGCGGCCGTCGCAGTCCGTGCCGCCGGGGGTCTTGTTCGCCTGGAAGATCCGGGCGCACTCGGCGTGCAGCACGCCCTGTCCGGCCAGTTCGAGGACGGTGCCGCCGCTCTCGAAGAAGGGGTTCAGGGAGAGCCAGGGGTCGGGCCACTGCGACTTGGCCGCCAGGTCGCGTTCCACGAAGGCGCTGACGCGCTCGTCGCGGATGACCGTGCCGCCCCTGGTGAAGGAGTGGTAGTCCTCGATCAGCGCGCGGTGCACGGCGAAGACGTCCATGCCGGCGGTGGCGCCCTCACCCGTGTCCTGCTCCACCGGTTCTCCTCCGCACGCTCCCACGCGGTTCCGCCGGAACCGCGCCTCCCCATGGTGGCCGCCGTGCTGCCCGGAGACGAGAGGGGGGTCGGCGCCTCGGGGAAGCGTACACGAGGGGCGCCGCGACCTCGCGGAGTTCACGCCGTTTACATCGTAAACACACCGGGGCCGGGCGGGCCGCTCATTCCTCCCGCAGCCGCCCCAGCGCCTCGCGCGCCGCCGCGCCGAGCCGGGGGTGCGGCAGGGCCGCCTCCAGGGCCGGGCGGCCGGCCGGGTCGCCGAGGCCGCCCAGGCCCTCCACGCAGGCGAGCGCCACGCGCCAGTGCGGTTCGTCCGGGCCGAGCAGCCGGGTCAGCGTCGCGGCCAGGGCGGGGGTGGATTCGGGGGCGCGCAGGGCCGCGAGGAGGCGGACCGGGTGGAGGGCGTAGGCGGTGCGCAGGGGGTTGGTGGCGAGGGCCGCCGCCGCGCGCGGGGTGCGGGGGTCGCCGAGGCGGGCGAGGGCGTGGGCGGCGCCGGCGCAGCGTTCGGGGTCGCGGTGGTTGAGGAGGAGGACCAGGGTCTCGAAGGCACGGCGGTCCCCGGCGCAGCCCAGCCGGAAGGCGGCGAGTTCACGGGCCCAGAGCGGGCGTTCGCGCTCGACGAGGACCAGCGCCAGCGCCTCGGGGTCGTCGGCGGCGAGCAGGGCGCGGTGGTCCGCCGACTCCCCCGCCGCCGCGGCCTCCCCGGCGGATCGGTGGGCCAGTGACCGCAGCTCCTCGTCCATGACGTTCAGCGTACAGGCGGGCACTCTGCGTACCGGTAGGGCTGTTTTTGTGAGGGGGGCCACAACTGGCGAGGGCTGGCGCGCTCGTTACCCGCCGGTTAAGCTCAGGTGAGCGGGACATTCTCCCGCCGGCTCCGGTGGCCTGGTGACGCAGCCACCCGGAGTCTTGTCGGTTCGGCAGCTTCGCGAGACGCGACCCCAGGGACAGGGTCCGTCGCCACTTTCCGGTCCCGTGCGTGGATCACGCCCGGCTCCTTCCGGTTCCGTGCGTGGATCACGCCCGGTGCCGAGCACCACGACAGGCAACTCCCGTACGCCGTGCGCCGGCCGGGCCCATCGGCCCTTCCCTCGCCCGCGCGCCGTGCGCTCCCCTCAGTCGTCACTCATCCCTGGAGTCCCCTGATGGACACCCCTCTCTCCACCATTGCCGTCGTCGGCCTCGGCACGATGGGCACCGGCATCGCCGAGGTCCTGGCCCGCTCGGGCCGCGAGGTCGTCGGCATCGACGTCGACGACGCGGCCGCCCGCCGGGCCGTCGCCTCGCTGGAGGCGTCCACCGCCCGCGCCGTGGAGCGCGGCCGGCTCACCGAGCGGGAGCGGCGCGACACCCTCGCCCGGTTCCGCACCTTCTCCGAACTCCGGGCCGCCGCCGACGCGGAGCTGGTCATCGAGGTCGTGCCGGAGTCGTACGAGATCAAGCAGCAGGTCTTCCGCGAGCTGGACGCGATCGTCTCGCCCACCGCGATCCTGGCGACCGGCACCAACGCGCTGTCGGTGACCCGGCTGGCGGCCGAGTCGCAGCGCCCGGAACGGGTGCTGGGGCTGCACTTCTTCAACCCGGCGCCCGCGATGAAGCTGGTCGAGGTGGTCTCCTCGGTGCTGACCGCGCCGCCCGCCGTGGAGGCGGTCACGGAGCTGGCCCGCGCCCTGGGCAAGGAGCCGGTCGCGGTCGGCGACCGGCCCGGATTCGTCGCCGACGGCCTGCTGTTCGGCTACCTCAACCAGGCCGCCGCGATGTACGAGGCGAACTACGCCACCCGCGAGGACATCGACGCGGCGATGAGGCTGGGCTGCGGTCTGCCGATGGGGCCGCTGGCCCTGCTGGACCTGATCGGCATCGACACGGCCCGTACGGTCCTGGAGGCGATGTACGCCGCCTCGCACGACCGGCTGCACGCCCCCGCGCCCATCCTGGGCCAGCTCGGCGCGGCCGGGCTGACCGGACGCAAGGCGGGTCGCGGCTTCTACACCTACGCGGAGCCGGGCAGTCAGACCGTGGTGCCGGACGCGCTGACGCCCGCCCCGCGCGGCGGGGAGGCCGCCGGGCGCCCGGTCCGTTCGGTGGGCGTCGCCGGCTCCGGGACGATGGCCTCCGGCATCGCGGAGGTCTTCGCCAAGGCGGGGTACGACGTGGTGCTCGCCGCGCGCGGCGAGGAGAAGGCGGACCTGGCCAAGGCCCGGATCGCCAAGTCGCTGGACCGGTCGGTGGGCAAGGGCCGGCTGACGCCGGAGGCGCGGGACGAGACGCTGGCCCGGATCACCCCGGCCGGCTCGCTGGACGCGTTCGCCGGGGTGGACCTGGCCGTGGAGGCGGTCGCCGAGGACCTGGCGGTCAAGCGGCAGCTGTTCGCCACGCTCGACAAGGTGTGCCGGCCGGGCGCGGTGCTGGCGACGACGACCTCCTCGCTGCCGGTGGTGGCGATCGCGCGGGCGACCGGCCGACCCGAGGACGTCGTCGGGATGCACTTCTTCAACCCTGCGCCCGCGATGAAGCTGGTCGAGGTCGTGCGTACGGTGCTCACCTCCGACGATGTGCACGCCACGGTCCACGAGGTGTGCCTGAAGGTGCGCAAGCACCCGGTGGACTGCGGGGACCGGGCGGGCTTCATCGTGAACGCGCTGCTGTTCCCGTATCTCAACAACGCCATCAAGATGGTCGAGGAGCACTACGCCTCGCTGGACGACATCGACGCCGCGATGAAGCTGGGCGGCGGCTACCCGATGGGCCCGTTCGAGCTGCTCGACGTGGTCGGCCTGGATGTCTCGCTCGCCATCGAGAAGGTGCTGCACGGCGAGTTCCGCGACCCCGGCCTGGCGCCGGCCCCGCTGCTGGAGCACCTGGTGGCCGCCGGCTGCCTCGGCCGCAAGACGGGGCGCGGCTTCCGCGAATATGCCCGGCGCTGACGCGGGGGCCGGCTGGGGCGGGCTGCTCGGTCCGGGCGGCCCGCCCCCGCAGGCGCGCTCCCCCGCGCCGATGCAGTACGTTCACACCATGTCCCAGCCCGCCAGGTCCTCCCGTGTGTCCGCCGCGCCCGACGTCCCGGAAAGTGCCGCAGGCACCCGAGCCGCGGCCCAGCGACTCAAAATGCGCCGCGAGCTGGCCGCCGCGGCGATGGAACTCTTCGCCACGAAGGGCTACGAGGCCACCACGGTCGACGAGATCGCGGGGGCGGCGGGCGTGGCCCGGCGGACCTTCTTCCGGCACTTCCGGTCGAAGGAGGAGGCGATCTTCCCGGACCACGACGACACCCTGGTACGGGCCGAGGCGGTCCTGAACGCCGCCCCGGCGCACGAGCACCCGCTCGACACGGTGTGCCGGGGCATCAAGGAAGTCATGCGGATGTACGCGGCCAAGCCCGCGGTCTCCGTCGCCCGCTACAAGCTGACCCGCGAGGTGCCCACCCTGCGCCAGGCGGAGATCGCCTCGGTGGCCCGCTACGAGCGGCTGTTCACGCGCTATCTCCTGGGCCACTTCGACGAGCGCGACCATCAGCCCGGCAACGACGACCCGCTGCTGGCCGAGGTCGCCGCGTCCGCCGTCGTCACCGCGCACAACCATGTGCTGCGCCGCTGGCTGCGGGCGGACGGGCAGGGCGATGTGGAGGCACAGCTCGACCAGGCCTTCGCCATCGTGCGCGACACCTTCGGCACCGGCATCGGCGCGGGCCGCACGGCCAAGGAGGACCGGGCCGCCCAGCCGGCCGCCTCGGCACAGACCCGGGGCGAGGTGCTGGTCGCCGTGGCGCGCACGGACGCGCCGCTGGACGAAGTGATGCGCACCATCCAGCAGGCACTCAAGGACCGCTGAGCCGGGGCTCCCCACCCCGGACAGCCGGGTCGCCCGGATGAACGATCATGTGTCATCCGGGCAAATCGGCCTGCCATTTCCGGGCGAACTCGCCCATTCCATCCCCCGCGTTGCTCATGCGTAGCAGTCGACTGACAATTGAGGGAAATTACTGGCACCGAGTGCCTTGCCAGCTGTCACGCAGTGCCATACGTTGAGGGCATCCGGGCGGCCGGCGTGCTGGGATCTCACGTACGCCGGCTGTCCCCGCAAGCCACGTGCCTGCGCGCCCGGCGCCTGCGTCACCAGGCAACCCTTCCTGCTCCACCGAGCAGACAGCCGAGCTCCACCCCGCCGAACCGACGGCACACCTCCCGACCCGTTCCCCCTGTCCCCAGGGCCCCTCAGCGTTCCCTCAACGCTTCCCCGAACTCTCGGCCCGGCCGAGCAGGGGACCCCATCCGCCGGAGGCACCCGTGAAGGAAATCCTGGACGCGATCCAGTCGCAGACCGAAGCGCAGAGCGGCTCCGCCGCGGCCACCACCGCCGACTTCGCCGCGCTGCCGATCCCGGAGTCGTACCGCGCGGTCACCGTGCACAAGGACGAGGCCGACATGTTCGCCGGCGTCGAGAGCCGGGACAAGGACCCGCGCAAGTCCCTCCACGTCGAGGAGGTGCCGGTGCCGGAACTCGGCCCCGGCGAGGCGCTGGTCGCGGTGATGGCCAGCTCGGTGAACTACAACTCCGTCTGGACCTCCATCTTCGAGCCGGTCTCCACGTTCGGCTTCCTGGAGCGCTACGGCCGGGTCAGCGAGCTGACCAAGCGCCACGACCTGCCGTACCACGTCATCGGCTCCGACCTGGCGGGCGTCGTGCTGCGCACCGGCCCCGGCGTCAACGCCTGGAAGCCCGGTGACGAGGTCGTCGCGCACTGCCTCTCCGTCGAACTGGAGTCCTCGGACGGCCACAACGACACGATGCTCGACCCGGAGCAGCGCATCTGGGGCTTCGAGACCAACTTCGGCGGTCTCGCCGAGATCGCGCTCGTCAAGTCCAACCAGCTGATGCCGAAGCCGGACCACCTCAGCTGGGAGGAGGCCGCGGCTCCCGGCCTGGTCAACTCCACCGCGTACCGCCAGCTCGTCTCGCGCAACGGCGCCGGTATGAAGCAGGGCGACAACGTGCTGATCTGGGGCGCGAGCGGCGGCCTGGGCTCGTACGCCACGCAGTTCGCGCTGGCCGGCGGCGCCAACCCGATCTGTGTCGTCTCCAGCGAGCAGAAGGCGGAGATCTGCCGGCGGATGGGCGCCGAGGCGATCATCGACCGCAACGCCGAGGGCTACCGGTTCTGGCAGGACGAGCACAACCAGGACCCGCGCGAGTGGAAGCGGTTCGGCAAGCGCATCCGCGAGCTGACCGGCGGCGAGGACGTCGACATCGTCTTCGAGCACCCCGGCCGCGAGACGTTCGGCGCGAGCGTCTACGTGACCCGCAAGGGCGGCACCATCGTCACCTGCGCCTCGACCTCGGGCTACCAGCACGAGTACGACAACCGCTACCTGTGGATGTCGCTCAAGCGCATCATCGGCTCCCACTTCGCCAACTACCGCGAGGCGTGGGAGGCCAACCGTCTGGTCGCCAAGGGCAAGATCCACCCGACGCTCTCCAAGGTCTACTCGCTGGAGGAGACCGGCCAGGCCGCGTACGACGTGCACCGCAACCGCCACCAGGGCAAGGTCGGCGTCCTGGCGCTGGCCCCGCGCGAGGGCCTGGGCGTGCGCGACCACGAGATGCGCGAGAAGCACCTGGACGCCATCAACCTGTTCCGTGACGCGCCGGCGGAGCGGACCACCGAGCACAGCCGGAACGTGTGACATGAGTGGCCGCCAGAAGGACCGCCCGTGGCTCATGCGGACGTACGCGGGCCACTCCACCGCCGAGGCGTCCAACGAGCTGTACCGGCGCAACCTCGCCAAGGGCCAGACCGGCCTCTCGGTCGCCTTCGACCTGCCCACCCAGACCGGCTACGACCCCGACCACGTGCTCGCGCGCGGCGAGGTCGGCCGGGTCGGGGTGCCCGTCTCGCACCTCGGCGACATGCGCCGGCTGTTCCAGGACATCCCCCTGGAGCAGATGAACACCTCCATGACGATCAACGCCACCGCCATGTGGCTGCTGGCGCTCTACCAGGTCGTCGCGGAGGAGCAGGGCGCCGACCCCGGCACGCTCCAGGGCACCACGCAGAACGACATCGTCAAGGAGTACCTCTCGCGCGGGACGCACGTCTTCCCGCCGGGGCCCTCGCTGCGGCTGACCACCGACATGATCACGTACACGGTCGGCCGCATCCCCAAGTGGAACCCGATCAACATCTGCAGCTACCACCTCCAGGAGGCCGGGGCCACCCCGGTCCAGGAGATCGCGTACGCGATGTCCACGGCCATCGCCGTGCTCGACGCCGTACGCGACTCCGGGCAGGTGCCCGAGGAGAAGTTCGGGGCCGTCGTCGCGCGGATCTCGTTCTTCGTGAACGCGGGCGTCCGCTTCATCGAGGAGATGTGCAAGATGCGCGCCTTCGGCCGCATCTGGGAGCGCGTCACCCGCGAGCGCTACGGCATCACCGACGCCAAGCAGCGCCGGTTCCGCTACGGCGTCCAGGTCAACTCACTGGGCCTGACCGAGGCACAGCCGGAGAACAACGTCCAGCGCATCGTCCTGGAGATGCTGGCCGTGACCCTCTCCAAGGACGCCCGCGCGCGTGCCGTGCAGCTGCCCGCCTGGAACGAGGCGCTGGGGCTCCCCCGGCCCTGGGACCAGCAGTGGTCGCTGCGCATCCAGCAGGTCCTGGCGCACGAGAGCGACCTGCTGGAGTACGAGGACATCTTCGCCGGTTCGCACGTCGTCGAGGCCAAGGTGGACGAGCTGGTCGCCGAATCGCTGGCCGAGATGGACCGGATCGAGGCGATGGGCGGCGCGATGGCAGCCGTCGAGTCCGGCTACCTCAAGTCCGAACTGGTCGCCTCGCACGCCGCGCGGCGGGCCCGGATCGAGGCCGGCGAGGAGAAGATCGTCGGGGTCAACGTCTACGGGACGACCGAGCCCAACCCGCTCACCGCCGACCTCGACGGGGCGATCATGACCGTCGACCCGGCCAACGAGGCCAGGGTGGTGGCGGCGCTCGACGAGTGGCGCGACAACCGCGACGCGGCGCGCGCCGACGAGGCGCTGGCCGCGCTGAAGACGGCCGCCGCCGGCACCGAGAACCTGATGGCGGCGACCGTCGAGTGCGCCCGCGCCGGGGTGACCACCGGCGAGTGGTCCTGGGCGTTGCGCGATGTCTTCGGCGAGTTCCGGGCGCCGACCGGGGTGTCGTCCGCCCCGGTCGCGGTAACAGCCGAGGAGGGCTCGCCGCTCGCCCTCGTACGCGAGAAGGCGGCCCGGACCGCCGCGGACCTGGGCGTCGGGCGGCTGCGGCTGCTCGTGGGCAAGCCCGGCCTGGACGGGCACTCCAACGGCGCCGAGCAGATCGCGGTGCGCGCGCGGGACGCCGGCTTCGAGGTCGTCTACCAGGGCATCCGCCTGACGCCCGAACAGATCGTCGCGGCCGCCGTCGCCGAGGACGTGCACTGCGTCGGCCTGTCCATCCTGTCCGGCTCGCACGCCGAACTGGTGCCGGACGTGCTGGTCCGGCTGCGCCGCACCGGGGCCGGGGACATCCCGGTCATCGCCGGCGGCATCATCCCCCCGGCCGACGCCGACGCCCTGATCAGGACGGGTGTCGCGGCCGTGTTCACCCCGAAGGACTTCGGTATCACGGAGATCATCGGCCGTATCGTCGACGAGATCCGGAAAGCGAACAAGCTCGACCCTCTGGAGGTCCCCGCATGACCACCCCCGTCAACCGTTTGCGCCCGCGCCGCTCCTGTCTCGCGGTGCCGGGAAGCAACCCCCGTTTCCTGGAGAAGGCCCAGGGCCTCCCGGCCGACCAGGTGTTCCTGGATCTGGAGGACGCCTGCGCGCCGCTCGCCAAGGAGGGCGCCCGCCACCACATCGTGGACGCGCTGAACAACGGCGACTGGACGGGCAAGACCCGCGTGGTTCGGGTCAACGACTGGACGACGCACTGGACGTACCGCGACGTCGTCACGGTCGTCGAGGGCGCGGGGCAGAACCTCGACTGCATCATGCTGCCGAAGGTCCAGGACGCCCAGCAGGTCGTCGCGCTGGACCTGCTGCTGACCCAGATCGAGAAGACGATGGGCTTCGAGGTCGGCCGGATCGGCATCGAGGCGCAGATCGAGAACGCCAAGGGCCTCGTCAACATCGACGAGATCGGCGCGGCCTCGCCCCGGCTGGAGACGCTGATCTTCGGCCCGGCCGACTTCATGGCGTCGATCAACATGAAGACCCTGGTCGTCGGCCAGCAGCCGCCCGGCTACCCGGCGGACGCGTACCACTACATCCTGATGCGCATCCTGATGGCGGCCCGTACGCACGACCTCCAGGCGATCGACGGCCCGTTCCTCCAGATCCGCGACGTGGACGCGTACCGCGAGGTGGCGGCCCGCGCGGCGGCGCTCGGCTTCGACGGCAAGTGGGTGCTGCACCCCGGCCAGGTGGAGGCGGCCAACGAGGTGTTCTCGCCCTCGCAGGAGGACTACGACCACGCCGAACTGATCCTGGACGCCTACGACTGGTGCACCTCCGAGGAGGGCGGCAAGAAGGGTTCGGCGATGCTCGGCGACGAGATGATCGACGAGGCGAGCCGCAAGATGGCGCTGGTCGTCGCGGGCAAGGGCCGGGCCGCCGGCATGCTGCGCACGTCCAAGTTCGAAGCCCCGGAGGCCTGAGATGCAGTTCGGACGCACTTACGAGGAATTCGAGGTCGGTGCAGTCTACAAGCACTGGCCCGGAAAGACGGTCACCGAATACGACGACCACCTCTTCTGTCTGCTGACCATGAATCATCACCCGCTGCACATGGACAGCAACTATGCGGAGAACACGACCGATTTCGGCAAGAACGTCGTCGTCGGCAACTACATCTACTCGCTGTTGCTCGGCATGTCCGTGCCGGACGTCTCCGGAAAGGCCATCGCCAACCTGGAGATCGAGTCGCTGAAGCATGTGGCGCCGACCTTCCACGGCGACACGATCTACGGCGAGACGACCGTGCTGGACAAGACGCCGTCGCGGTCCAGGAACGACCGCGGAATCGTCCACGTGGAGACCAAGGGCTACAAGCAGGACGGCACGCTCGTCTGCGTGTTCCGCCGCAAGGTCATGGTTCCCACGGAGACGTACATCAAGGAGCGGGGCGGGGAACAGCCCGGCCGCCCGGAGCTCAGCCAGCCCTCGCAGAAGAACGTGGAGAAGTAGCCATGACGCGACTCGCCCAGACGGCCGGGCTCACCGAGGTCCAGCAGGAGATCCTCGCCACGGTCAGGGATTTCGTCGACAAGGAGATCATTCCGGTCGCGACCCGGCTGGAACACCGCGACGAGTACCCCACCGACATCGTCGAGGGGCTGAAGGAACTCGGCGTGTTCGGCCTGATGATCCCCGAGGAGTACGGCGGTCTGGGCGAGTCGCTGCTCACGTACGCGCTGTGCGTGGAGGAGATCGCCCGCGGCTGGATGAGTGTGTCGGGGATCATCAACACGCACTTCATCGTGGCATACATGCTCAAGCAGCACGGCACCCAGGAGCAGAAGGACACCTTCCTGCCCCGGATGGCGCTGGGTGAGGTGCGGGGCGCGTTCTCGATGTCGGAGCCGGCGCTCGGCTCCGACGTGTCGGCGATCAGCTCCAAGGCCGTCCGGGACGGCGAGGAGTACGTCCTGAACGGCCAGAAGATGTGGCTGACGAACGGCGGTACGTCCTCGCTGGTGGCCGTGCTGTGCCGGAGTGACGAAGGACACCCCGAGGGCACGGCGCCGCACAGGTCGATGACGACGTTCCTGGTGGAGAAGGAACCGGGCTTCGGCGAGGTGCGTCCGGGACTGACGATCCCCGGCAAGATCGAGAAGATGGGCTACAAGGGGGTCGATACCACCGAGCTCATCATGGACGGACTGCGAATTCCGGCCAACCGGGTACTCGGCGGCACCACCGGTCGCGGGTTTTACCAAATGATGGACGGTGTCGAGGTGGGCCGGGTGAATGTGGCGGCCCGTGGCTGCGGCGTCGCGCAGCGTGCCTTCGAACTGGGCATTTCCTACGCGCAGCAGCGCCAGACCTTCGGAAAGCCCATCGCGCAGCACCAGGCGATCCAGTTCAAGCTGGCCGAAATGGCCACCAAGGTCGAGGCCGCTCATGCCATGATGGTGAACGCGGCACGCAAAAAGGACTCCGGGGAGCGAAACGACCTGGAGGCAGGGATGGCGAAGTACCTCGCCTCCGAGTACTGCAAGGAAGTCGTCGAGGACGCCTTCCGTATCCACGGCGGCTACGGCTTCTCCAAGGAGTACGAGATCGAGCGCCTCTACCGCGAGGCCCCGATGCTGCTGATCGGTGAAGGTACCGCCGAGATCCAGAAAATGATCATCGGGCGCCGGCTCCTCGAGGAGTACCGTTTCCAGGGTTGATTACCCCTTTCGCGGCGATTTGACCGCGAAGAAGATCACACCTTGTCCTCCTCAACCGGTGCCTTCCAGACGTCCGACTCGGCTGCTGGCTTGCCCAGTTGCGGCCGGCAACCGATAACATCGCCGGAAGAAGAGCCGCCGTCCCCCGTTGCCAGCGCGGCCTCATCCGCTACGAAGGTCATCCATGCCCGACAGTCATTCCTCTGCCTCACGCGGCCGGGTCCGCATCGCACGCGGAGCTTCGCCGTGGCTCCTGCCGACCGTCGCCACCGCCGCCCTCAGCCTGACCCGCGCCCGCCGGTCCGGCCGCTGGGCGGCCGTGGCCGTGCCCACCACCGCGCTCGCGGCGGGCATGCTCTGGTTCTTCCGGGACCCGGAGCGCGAGATCTCCAGGGGGCGCATCATCTCACCGGCCGACGGCGTGGTGCAGAGCATCATGCCGTGGAAGGACGGGCGTACTCGCGTAGCGATCTTCATGAGCCCGCTGAATGTCCACGTCAACCGGGCGCCGCTGGCCGGCACGGTGACGTCGGTGGAGCATGTGCCCGGTGGCTTCGTTCCCGCCTTCAACAAGGAGAGCGAGAACAACGAGCGCGTCGTCTGGCACTTCGACACCGAGCTGGGCGACATCGAGATGGTCCAGATCGCCGGGGCGGTTGCCCGGCGCATCGTGCCCTACGTGCCCCAGGGCACGAAGGTTGAGCAGGGTGAGCGCATCGGACTGATCCGCTTCGGTTCCCGCGTCGACATCTACCTTCCGGAAGGTGTGGACGTGGCGGTCGAGGTCGGCCAGCCCACCACCGCAGGGGTGACTCGCATTGACCGTGATTGATCCGGATACACAGACCGGCTGGGTGCCGGAGGCCGAGGCGGAGGACGACGCCGAGGACATGCCGCTCTCGCTGCGGCTGTCGATAGCGGACACCCTCACCCTCGGCAACGCGACCTGCGGGTTCATGGCGGTGTACTTCACCACCACGGGCATCCTGATCCCGCATCTGACGGGCAGCGACGAGAGCGGCATGGCGCGGCACTCCGCGGCCACCGCCGTGATCCTCATGCTCATGGCAGCGGTGTTCGACCTCTTCGACGGGCTCGTGGCCCGCAAGCTGCGGTCCTCGCCGATGGGTGCCGAGCTGGACAACCTCTCGGACCTGATCAGCTTCGGGCTCGCCCCGGCGTACTTCGTCCTCGTGTACGGCATGGTCGCGGACGACGCGCACCAGCGGGTCTCGGCGCTCGCGGCGATCGTGGTGCTGCTGGCGGTGGTGCTCAGACTCGCGCGGTTCTCCTGCGTGACGATGAAGGACGGCATGTTCCAGGGCATGCCGAGCCCCTTCGGAGCGCTCACGGTCATCTCGATCGTGCTCCTGGAGCTGCCCTTCGTCCCGACGCTGCTCGCGATCATCGGGGTGGCGTGGCTGATGGTCAGCCGGGTCGAGTACCCGAAGCCGCGGGGCGTCCTCGCGGTGGCGATGCTCGGCTGGATCGTGGCCGCGATGGGGTTCCTGGCGGCGTGGGCGCTGGACGCCCCCGGCGGCCAGCTGCTCCTGCAGACCGGCTGCGCGCTCCAGGTGGTCCTGGGTGCGGTCATCCCGCTCTTCGCGACCGCCCGCCGGGTGAACACCTTCCGCGGCAATCGCCGCGAGGCACGCGCGGCGCAGCTGCCGTAGCGGACGGTACGAACGACACGAGGGCCCGGATGCCGGCAAGGCATCCGGGCCCTTGCGCGTCAGGCCAGGTGGTCGCGGGCGATCGATTCCGCCACGCGTTCCAGCAGCGGCCCCGCCTGCGCCATGCACACCGCCGGGTCCGGCTCCAGCTCCGTCAGGGCGTACGCACGGCGGATGCCCGCCCCCGCCAGCGCCTCGGGCGTCAGCGCGAGGCGTCCGCAGACCGCCACCACGTCCACGCCGGCCGCGCGGGCCGCCGCCGCGACGCCCGCCGGGGCCTTGCCGTGCAGGGTCTGGGCGTCCAGGGAGCCCTCGCCCGTGATCACGAAGGTCGCCCGCTCCAGCGCCGGCCCGAAGCCGAGGACGTCGAGCATGACCTCGATCCCGGGCCGGAACCGCGCGCCGAGTGCGACGAGCGCGCCGTAGCCGATGCCGCCGGCCGCCCCGGCGCCGGGGAGCAGCGCCTGCTCGGGGCCGAGAAGGGAGGCGTAGTGGGTGAGGGCCGCGTCGAGGACCGCGATGTCGTCCTCGGTGGCGCCCTTCTGCCGGCCGTAGACCTCGGGGGCGCCGGTCGGGCCGGTGAGGGGGTTGTCGACGTCGCTGGCGAGGATCAGGTCGACGCCGGCGAGCCGGGGGTCGAGGCCGGAGAGGTCCGCCTCGGCGAGGTCCGCGAGGCCGCCGCCGCCCGGTCCGACCGGCTTGCCGTCCGCGTCGAGGAGGCGGGCGCCGAGGGCGCTGAGCATGCCGGCCCCGCCGTCCGTGGTCGCGCTGCCGCCGACGCCGAACACGATGGTCCGGGCGCCGGCCCCGATCGCCGCGAGCAGGAGTTCGCCGGAGCCGTACGTGGTGGCCGTGAGCGGGGCGAAGACCCCGGCGGGCAGATGCTGGAGGCCGGACGCCTCGGCCATCTCGACCACGGCGGTGGTGCCGCGCACCGCGTAGGCGGCGGTGACGGGGTCGCCCAGCGGTCCGGTGACGCGCGCCTCGCGGCGTTCGAAGCCGGCGGCCACCGCCGCGGCCACGGTGCCGTCGCCGCCGTCCGCCACGGGCAGGGTCTCCACCCGTACGCCGGGGACGACGCGCCGCAGCCCGGCCGTCACCCGCTCGGCGACCTGCACCGCCGTGAGCGAGCCCTTGAACTTGTCCGCCGCGACGAGTACGCGTGCGGTCTCCATCACTGCTCCGTCCGTCACCTTGATTCCCTTTGCATTCGAACAGGCAGTCGCGCCGCCCCGACCCTATCCGCAGCACCCCCTCCGTGCCCATGGTCTGATCGATCAAACTGCGCCTACGCTGACGGTGTGACCTCTACTGACTACGCCACGTACATCGCCGGTCTGCCCAAGGTGCTCGTGGGTGCCGCCTGCGTCTTCCGGGACTCGGCGGGCCGGGTGCTGCTCGTCGAGCCGAACTACCGCGAGGGCTGGACGCTGCCCGGCGGGACGGTCGAGTCGGCGGACGGGGAGAGCCCCAGGCAGGGCGCGCGGCGCGAGTCGCTGGAGGAGATCGGCCTGGACATCGCGCCGGGCCGGCTGCTGGTCGTGGACTGGGCGCGCGGCACCGGCCGGCCGCCGATCGTGGCGTACGTGTACGACGGGGGCGTGCTGGACGAGGAGCGGTTGGGGGCGATCCGGCTCCAGGAGTCGGAGCTGCTGTCGTGGAAGCTCGTCGAGCCGGCGGAGATCGACGACCATCTGCAGGGGGCGCGCGCCCACCGGGTGCGGGCGGCGCTCCGGGCGCTGGAGACCGGCACGGGCGCGGTGGAGCTGGAGGACGGCCTCCCGGTCGGCTGAGACCGGGCCGCACCGAGCAGGCCGCACCCTAGCCCGGCCGCACCCGAGCCCGGCCGCACCGGGCCGGTCCGGGTCGCGGGTTCGGGCCGGGCGGTCCCGGTGTGCCTGCTACCGTCGCGCCATGGCGAAGGTAGCGGTCAGTCTCGATGCGGAACTCGTGGTCGAAGTGATGGTGCTCGCGGGGGTCGGCAATCCGCAGGACGCCGTCGAACTCGTCGTGCGCGACTACATCGCCCGCGGCCACCGCACGGAGGCGCGTACCGCCGCGCGCGAGGAGCTGCTGCGCGAGGACGAGCCCAGGCCCCCGGAGGTCCAGGGCTGACCGCACACCGGCGCATGCGGCGGCCGCCCCTCAGCCGGGGCGGTCCTCCTTGTGGCGGGCGTAGTAGCGGGCGACCCGGGCCCGGTTGCCGCAGCGTGCGGCCGAGCACCAGCGGCGGCGGGGGTGGGCCGGCAGGAACAGCATCGTGCAGTCGTCCGCCTCGCACTCCCTGACGTCGCGCACGGCCGGGTCCGCGAGCAGCAGGACCACTTCTTCGGCGAGCGCCGCGGCGAGCCGTGTCCCGAGCGGCCCCGAGCGGCGGGGCTCCGCCGTCACGGTGCCGCCGTCCCACTCCGCGAAGCGGACGGCGGGAGCGGCGCGCTGCGCCTCGTTCAGCGCGTCCAGGTCGGCCGCGTCGGGCCGCTCCCCCCGACGGGCGGCGGCCAGGGCGCGCGCCGCACAGCTCCGCAGGGCGCGCAGGGCCGCCGCGTCGGCCGCGTCCGCCGTGTGCTCACCGGCGGCCCGGGGCAGCCGGTCCGCCTCCAGGGCCAGCCAGGCCCGCAGGCGCCCGGCGTCGGCGAGATGGTCGTAGGGCTCTCCCCCGGCCGCGTACGGCAGCGTGTTCAGCAGGTCCAGGGCGAGCGGTTCGCCGGTCAGGGGCTCAGGGCCAGTCATGCCACTAATGCTAACTCATTCACTTGACACATTAGTTGGCCACCTCGTAGAACTCCTCGGAGAGCTAATGCGTCATTCCATCGAGGAGGCATGTGAACATGGCGATCCAGACGGTTCCGCAGATCCGCCACCGGCACATCGAGGTCGACGGCGTACGGATCTTCTTCCGGGAGTCGATCCCGGTGGACGGCGCGGAGGACGCCCCGCCGCTGCTCCTGCTGCACGGCTTCCCCTCGGCCTCGCACCAGTTCCGCCGGCTGATGGACGCCCTCGGCGCCCGCTACCGGCTGATCGCGCCGGACTATCCGGGCTTCGGCCACAGCGACGCCCCGCTCTCCACGTCGGCCGGCGGCTCGTTCACGTACTCCTTCGACCGGCTCGCCGAGATCGTGGAGGGCTTCGTGCTGCGCCTCGGGCTGACGCGCTTCGCGATGTACGTGTTCGACTTCGGGGCGCCGGTGGGGTTCCGGCTCGCCACCCGCCACCCGGAGTGGATCGCCGGCCTGGTGGTGCAGAACGGGAACGCGTACGAGGAGGGGCTGTCCGCGCGGGCCCGCGACTTCATCGCGCTGCGGCGGGAGACCCCCGGCGCGGCCGACACCGTACGCTCCCTGCTGACGCTGCCCGCCACCCGCGGCCAGTACGAGGGCGGGACGGCCGATCCGGAGCTGGTGGCGCCGGACGGCTGGACGCTGGACCAGCACTTCCTGGACCTGCCCGGCCGCACCACGCCCCAGCTGGACCTGGCCTTCGACTACCACTCCAACCTGGCGCTCTACCCGCGCTGGCAGGAGTGGCTGCGGACGCACACCCCGCCGGCGCTGATCGTCTGGGGCGCGCACGACATGTTCTTCCCCGCGCCCGGCGCCCGCGCCTATCTGCGCGACCTCCCGGACGCCGAACCGCACCTCTTCGACACCGGGCACTTCGCACTGGAGGACCACCTCCCGCACATCGCCCCGCTGATCGCCGGTTTCCTGGACCGCGTCGGGGTCGCTCGCGCTCTTCCGGTAACATGAACGGCTGCGAAGGGGAGTAGCCCCGCAAACCGGTCGTCGACACACTGGAACCCCCGGGTTCCCGGTGGCCGGGCTCGTGGATCGGGATCATCACGGGCGGGCGAGACCTTCGGTCAGGTATGACACGCCCACGCCCCGTGGGCGGTGCCGTCATGCCGGGCCGAGTGGTCCTCCGAAACGCCCGAGCGGCACTTCGCGGAGATCCGGGGCCCGGCTCGTACAGAAAGCCACCCGGAATGCATCTCGACCCCCTGGCGATCATCACCGCTTTCGGGCTGATCTTCCTCGCCGAACTCCCGGACAAGACGATGTTCGCGTCGCTGGCGATGGGCACGCGCATGCGTCCGCTCTACGTCTGGTTCGGCACCTCCTCGGCGTTCATCGTGCACGTCGCCATCGCGGTGGGTGCGGGCGGGCTGCTCGGGCTGCTGCCCGACTGGATCGTCAAGCTCGTCTCGGCCTGCCTCTTCGCCTTCGGTGCCTTCATGCTGCTGCGCGGCGGCGGTGACGACGAGGACGACGAGACGGGCCCGAAGACGGTGACCGGCTTCTGGCCGGTGTACTCGACGGCGTTCATGGCGGTGTTCATCAGCGAGTGGGGTGACCTCACCCAGATCACGACCGCCAACCTGGCGGCGAGCAACGGCACCTGGTCCACCGCGATCGGCTCCGCCGCCGCCCTGATGTCGGTGTCCGCGCTGGCGCTGCTGGCGGGCCGGTTCATCGCCAAGCGCGTACCGCTCAAGACCGTCCAGCGCATCGGCGGCCTGTGCATGCTGGGGCTGGCGATCTGGACGGCGGTGGAGATCTTCACCGGCTGACCGGCGGGAGAACCGTACGGCGAGGGGCCCCGCACAGGCGTGTGCGGGGCCCCTCGCCGTGCCGCTCAGAACAGCGCCGGAGCGCTCCGTTCCGTGCCGTTCTCGAAGGCGAGCAGCCGTTGCTTGCGGTCCAGGCCGCCACCGTAGCCGGTGAGGCCGCCGGACGCCCCGATCACCCGGTGGCAGGGCACGACGATGCCGACCGGGTTCTTGCCGTTGGCCAGACCCACCGCACGGGAGGCGCCGGGCTTGCCGAGGTTCTCGGCGAGTTCCCCGTAGGTGCGGGTCTCGCCGTACGGGATGAGCAGCAGCTGCTCCCAGACGCTGCGCTGGAACGGGGTGCCGTCCAGGCGCAGCGGCAGGTCGAAGGCGCGCAGGTCACCGGCGAAGTAGGCGTCGAGCTGGCGCGCGGCCTCGGTGAAGGGGCGCGGGTCGGGCTCGCCGAAGGTCTCCTCGGGGGGCCGGTGGCGCTGGCCGGTCATGTAGAGGCCGGCCAGGACGCCGTCGGTGGCGACGAGGGTGAGCGGCCCGTAGGGGCTGTCCACGACGGTGTGCTGCCGGATCACGGGGTGCCTCCTGCGGCGGGAAGGTGGTTGATCGGGTGGTCGTCCACGGTCCAGAGGTACTGGACGGCGTACGCGCGCCAGGGGCGCCAGCCGGACGCGCGGGCGGTGAGGGCGGCCGGGGTCGCGGGCAGGCCGAGCTGCTGGGCGGCCCTGCGGATGCCGAGGTCGGTCGGCAGGAAGGCGTCCGGGTCGCCGAGGGCGCGCATGGCGACGACCTCGACGGTCCAGGGGCCGAAGCCGGGCAGCGCGGTCAGTTCGGCGCGGGCCCGCTCCCAGTCGGAGTCGGGGCCCAGCCGCAGTGAGCCGTCCGCGAGGGCGTGGACGAGGGTGGTGAGGGTGCGGCGGCGGCTGCGCGGCAGGGCCAGCCGCTCGGGGTCCAGGCCGGCCAGCGCCTTCGGGTCCGGGAAGAGATGGGTCAGCCCGCCCTCCGGGTCGTCCACGGGGGTGCCGTGGGCGGTGACGAGCCGGGCGGCGTGGGTGCGGGCGGCGGCGGTGGACACCTGCTGCCCGAGCACGGCCCGGACGGCGAACTCGGCGCCGTCCACGGTTCTGGGCACCCGGCGGCCGGGGGCGGCGTCGACCAGCGGGGCGAGCAGCGGGTCGGTGCGCAGCTGCCCGTCCACGGCGACCGGGTCGGCGTCCAGGTCGAGCAGCCAGCGGCACCGGCTGATGGCGAGGGTCAGGTCGCGCGGGTCGGTGAGGGAGAGCCGGCAGGCGATGTGGTCGGGGCGGGGGGTGAGCGCGACGATGCCGTGGCCGTGCGGCAGGTCGAGGGTGCGCCGGTAGGCCCCGTCGCGCCATTCCTCCACGCCGGGGACGGCGGTGGCGGCGAGGTGGCCGAAGAGGTTGCTCGGGTTGAGCGGTGCGCGGTACGGCAGGCGCAGGGCGATGACGCCGGGGGTGGCGGGCGGCGGGGCCGTGCGGGAGGCGCGGGCGCGCAGTTCGCCGGGGGCCAGGGCGAAGACCTCGCGGACGGTGTCGTTGAAGGTGCGGACGGAGGTGAACCCGGCCGCGAAGGCCACCTCGGCCATGGGCAGGGCGGTCGTCTCGATGAGCACCCGGGCGGTCTGGGCGCGCTGGGCGCGGGCCAGGGCGAGCGGCCCGGCGCCCAGTTCGGCGAGCAGCTGGCGCTCGATCTGGCGGGGCGAGTAGCCGAGGCGGGCGGCGAGGCCCGGTACGCCTTCGCGGTCCACGACCCCGTCCCGGATGAGCCGCATGGCGCGGGCGACGGAGTCGGCGCGGGCGTTCCAGGCGGGCGAGCCGGGGCTGGTGTCGGGCCGGCACCGTTTGCAGGCCCGGAACCCGGCCTGCTGACAGGCGGCCGCGCTCGGGTAGAACGTCATGTTCTCGGCCTTGGGCGGGACGACGGGGCAGCTCGGCCGGCAGTAGATCCGGGTGGTCAGGACGGCCGTGAAGAACCAGCCGTCGAAGCGGGCGTCCTTGGACCGTACGGCCCGTACGCAACGCTCGGTGTCGGTGTGCATGGTTCAAGGATGGTTCACGGAAGGGGCCCAGGCTGGCGGAAATCCGACATGGGCGTCGCGCCGTCCGGACCATGGCGTGAAGCTCTGAATGGTGGTTCACTTCATTCATGGCCTACCGCAGGACACCCGCCGAGATCAGTCGGCTCGAAGCAGCCAGGGAGCACCTCGTCGCCTGTGCCACCGCGGTCGTGACCGAGGTGGGCTGGGCGCAGGCGTCGGTGACCGCCGTCGCCGACGCGGCCGGTATCGCGGCCGGTTCCGTCTACCAGCACTTCCCGTCCAAGGCGGCGCTGGCGGTCGAGGTGTTCCGGCGCGCCGCGGGACGCGAGGTGGAGGTTCTGGGCGAGGTGCTGCACGGGCCGGGCACCCCGGTCCAGCGGCTGGCCGGCGGCGTGGAGGTCTTCGCCCGCCGGGCGCTGGAGAACCGCGGACTGGCCTACGCGCTGCTCGCCGCCCCGGCCGATCCGGCGGTGGGCGCCGAGCGGCTGGAGTTCCGCCGCCGTTACCGGGCGCTGTTCGCGGAGGTCGTCCGCCAGGGCATCGAGGACGGCCTGCTGCCCGCGCAGAACGGCGAGATCACCGCCGCCGCGCTCACCGGCGCGGTCGGCGAGGTCCTGGTCGACCCGCTCGGCGCCCGCGACGAGGCGACCGCCGGGGCGCTGCTCACCGAACTGGTCGCCATGGCCCTGCGCTGCGCGGGCGCCCCGCCCGTCGCCGGCCGCTGACCGATCCGCGTACCCCCTCATCCACCCGGAGGTTCCCGTGTCCACGACCGCTCCCACCGGCTCCCCCGGCGCCGCGACCCACGAAGTGACCAATCAGACCCCGCCGTTGACCGGGTACGACGCGGCCGAGGACGCGGTCCTCCTGGAGGGCCTGCGCCGCGAGGGCGCCGCCTGGCACACCGAGGAGCTGCACCGTGTCGGCCGCCTCGTCGGCAGCGCCCAGGCCCAGGAGTGGGCCGAGCAGGCCAACGTCAACGGGCCCGTGCTGCGCACCCACGACCGCTACGGCAACCGTGTGGACGAGGTCGACTTCCACCCCGCCTACCACCACCTCATGAACGCCTCGGTGGGCGCGGGCCTGGCCGGTGCCGCCTGGGCCGACGAGCGCCCCGGCGCCCATGTCGCGCGCGCGGCCGGCTTCATGCTGATGTCCACGCTGGAGGCCGGCCATCTGTGCCCCGTCTCCATGACGTACGCCGTCGTCCCCGCCCTGCGGCACGCCCCCGACCTGGCCAAGGTGTACGAGCCGCTGCTCACCTCCCGGGTGTACGAGGCCGGGCTGCGGACGCCCGCCGACAAGGCGGGGCTGCTCGCCGGCATGGGCATGACGGAGAAGCAGGGCGGCACCGATGTGCGCGCCAACACCACGGCGGCCACCGAGGCCGGTGACGGCACCTGGCGGCTGCGCGGGCACAAGTGGTTCACCAGCGCCCCGATGAACGACCTGTTCCTGGTGCTCGCCCAGGCACCGGGCGGGCTCTCCTGCTTCCTGGTGCCGCGCGTCCTGCCGGACGGCAGCCGCAACACCTTCCGCATCCAGCGGCTCAAGGACAAGCTCGGCAACCGCTCCAACGCCAGCGGCGAGCCGGAGTTCGACGACACGGTCGCCTGGCTCGTCGGCGCCGAGGGCAAGGGGGTGCGCACCATCATCGAGATGGTGACGATGACCCGGCTGGACTGCGTCCTCGGTTCGGCGGCCGGCATCCGGGCCGCGCTCGCCCAGGCCGCCCACCACGCCCGCCACCGCTCGGTGTTCGGCGCCACGCTGATCGACCAGCCGCTGATGCGCAACGTGCTCGCCGACCTCGCGGTCGAGTCGGAGGCCGCCACCACGCTCGCGCTGCGGCTGGCCGGGGCCGCCGACCGGGCGCAGCGGGGCGACGCCGGTGAGCGGGCGTTCCTGCGGCTGGCCACGGCGGTGTCCAAGTACTGGGTGTGCAAGCGGCAGCCGGTCGCGGTCGCCGAGGCGCTGGAGTGCCTCGGCGGCAACGGCTACGTGGAGGACTCGGGCCTGCCGCGCATGTACCGGGAGGCGCCGCTCAACGGCATCTGGGAGGGGTCGGGCAATGTGAACGCGCTGGACCTGCTGCGGGCACTGGCGCGGGAGCCGGAGTCCCTGGAGGCGTTCGGCGCCGAGGTCGGGGCCGCCTCGGGGGCGGACCGCCGGCTGGACGCGGCCTGGCGGGAGCTGCGCGATGAGCTGGTGCTGACGGAGGACGCCCCGCTGCGGGCCCGGCGGCTGATCGAGCGCGCGGCGCTGGTGCTGCAGGGCTCGCTGCTCGTGCGGCACGCCCCGGCTGCGGTGGCGGACGCGTTCTGCGCGTCCCGGCTGGCCGGTGACCGGGGGCTGGCGTTCGGCACCCTGGCCCCGGACACGGACTTCGCGGGGCTGCTGGAACGCCTGCCGGCGTAGGGCTTGCCCGGCGGACCAGGGCCAGGGCGGGGGCGACCGGCTCCCGTTCGGCCCAGTCCGGCTCGCGCCGGTCCGGTGGGCCACGTTGCCTGGCAGTCAGGTACACGGGACCGGCGGGAGGCGCGGTGGAGGGCATCGACGGGAGTGACGGCTCACCGTCCGGGGAGGTGCGGGCGCTCCGGGACCGCGTGGCCGCGCTCGAAGAGGAGCGGGTCCGGCCGCCCCGGCATCGCGGCCGGTCCTTCCTCGCCGCCGTCCTGATCGTCCTCGGCTGTCTGCTCGCCCCGCTGTCGGTGGTCGCCGTCTGGGCGTCCGACCAGGTCGCGGACACCGACCGGTACGTGGCCGCGGTCGCCCCGCTGGCCTCCGACCCGGCGGTGCGGGACGCCGTGGCCGACCGGGTGACCGACGCCCTGATGACCAGGATCGACCTCTCCACGCTGCTGTCCGGCGTGGCGCCCGCCGACCGGCCCCGGCTGGAGAAGGCGCTGGGCCGGGCGGGCGGTGCGCTGCAGGACGCGCTGCGCGGCTTCGTGCACGACCGGGCGCGCGAGGTCGCCGCGTCGGACGACTTCGAGCGGCTGTGGACCGAGGCCAACCGGCGGGCCCACAGCACCGTGGACAAGGCGCTCACCGGCAAGGGCGGCGGGGCGGTGGAGCTGACCGACGACGCGGCCGTGCTCGACCTTGGGCCCGTCGTGGACCAGGTCGAACAGCGGCTGGTGGACCGCGGCCTGACGGCGGCCGGGCATCTCCCGGAGGTCCACACCCACATCACGCTCGTCCGGTCCGAGGCCATCGGCGAGGCCAGGACGTATCTGCGGGTGCTGCAGTTCCTGGGCAACTGGCTGCCCGTGATCGCGGTGCTGCTGATCGCCGGGGGCGTCCTGCTCGCGGTGCGGCGGCGCCGGGCCCTGGTCGCCGGGGCGCTGGGCGCCGCGTTCACGGCCGGGGTGCTGGGGATCGGGCTGCGGGTCTTCCGGGCGGTGTATCTGGACGCCCTGCCGGCCGGGGTGTCACCGGGGGCGGCGGGCGCGGTCTACGACGCGATGACCCGGTTCCTGGGGACGACGGTGCGGATGGTCGTGGCGGTCGGGGTGGTCGTCGCGCTGTCCGCGTGGCTGACCGGGCCGGGCCGCCGCGCCGGGACCGTGCGGGGGCTGTGGACGTCCGGCATCGGGGCGGCGCGCGCCACCGCCGAGGGGGCGGGGCTGCGCACGGGCCCGGTGGGGCCGTTCGTCCGGCGGTTCCGGGCCTGGATCACCTGGCTGCTGGTGGCGGGCGCGCTCCTGGTCTGGCTGCTGTGGGCGCATCCCACGGGCTGGGTGGTCGTCGGGATCGCGCTGTGTCTGCTGTTCCTGCTGGCCGTCGTGGAGTTCCTGGCGGCGGGGGCGCCCGCCCCGGACCGGGAGCGGGCCGCCGCGTCCGGCTGACCGGCGCGGCACCCGGCGCGGGTCAGCGGCGGACCGGCTCCCCGGCCTGCCGCAGCCGGCGCCAGACCGCCTTCGCCGCATGGTGCCCGGACATGCCGTGCACGCCGGGGCCGGGCGGGGTCGCCGAGGAGCAGAGGAAGACCGCCGGGTGGGCGGTGGCGTACGGGATGCGGGCGAGCTTGGGGCGGATGACGGTCTGGAGGCCCGCGAAGGCGCCGCAGGCGATGTCCCCGTCCACGTAGTTGGCGTTGCGCCGGGCGAGGGTGGGCGGGCCCGCCACGGCGCGGGCGAGCACGAGGTCGCGGAAGCCGGGGGCGAACCGCTCCAGCTGGCGTTCGACCACGTCGGTGGCGTCGCCCTCCCAGCCGGCCGGGACGTGTCCGTACACCCAGAAGACGTGCTTGCCCTCCGGGGCGCGGGAGGGGTCGACGAGGCCGGGCTGAGCGGTGATCAGGAACGGGACGCGCGGGTCGAGGCCGGTGACCGCGCGGCGCAGGGCGTCGTCGATCTCCCCGGCGGTGGGCCCGATGTGCACCGTGCCGGCCCGGCGGGCCTCCTCGGCGGTCCAGGGCACCGGGCCGGAGAGCGCGTAGTCGATCTTGAAGCAGGAGGCGCCGTAGCGGTAGTCCCGGTAGGCGCGGCCCAGGCCGGCGATCCGGGCGAGCGCGGTCGGCGAGGTGTCGAAGACGTAGGCGCGGGCCGGCGGCAGTTCGTCCAGGCGCCGGACCTCCGTACCCGTCCTGATGGTGCCGCCCAGCTCCCGCAGGTATCCGGCGAGGGCGTCGGAGATGGCCTGGGAGCCGCCGCGCGGGACCGGCCAGCCCCGCTCGTGGGCGGCGAGCGCGAACAGCAGGGCGATGCCGCCCGTGGCGAGGCCGGTCGTGGGCGCGATGGCGTGGGCGGCGAGCCCGGCCAGGAGACCGCGCGCCTTCTCGCCCCGGAAGCGGCGGGAGAGCAGCGTGGCGGGCTGGAGCGCGTCGAGCCCGAAGCGGGCCCAGCGGTACGGGTCGCGGGGCAGCCCGTCCCACGGGGTGCGCAGGAAGTCCTGCGCGAGGGTGTCCCAGTGGCCGAGGTAGGGGGCGAGGAGGCGGCGGTAGGCGCCCGCGTCGCCGGAGCCGAGCGCCATGGCCGTCTCGCCGACCGACTTGGCGAGCACGGCGGCGGTGCCGTCCGGGAAGGGGTGGGCGAGGGCGAGGGGCGGCTGGAGCCATTCCAGGCCGTGCCGGGCGAGCGGCATCGTGTCGAAGGCGGGCGAGCCGATGGCCAGGGGGTGCACCGCCGAACAGGGGTCGTGCCGGAAGCCGGGGAGCGTCAGCTCCTCCGTACGCGCTCCGCCGCCCACTTCGGGGCCGGCTTCGAAGACCTCTACGGCGAAGCCCCTGCGGGCCAGTTCGACCGCGGCGGTCAGTCCGTTGGGGCCCGCGCCCACCACGACCACATCGAGCATCGACGGCACCTTCGGACTCCTTTGTCAGCCGACGGTCAAAGCACCCAGGATATTCGCAGGCACCGACAGCCGGAGGGCCGGTAGTGTCCCAGCCCTATGACCTCGGACAACGCACCCACCACGCCCTGCGCCCCGCCCGACCGGATCGCCGCGATGGCGGCACGGCTCACCCAAGTGCCCGGTATCCGGGCCGTCATGCTCGGCGGCAGCCGGGCCCGCGGCACCCATCGCCCCGACTCCGACTGGGACCTGGGCCTCTACTACCGGGGGACGCCGGATGTCGCGGCCCTCGCCGCGCCGGCCGCCGCGTTCCAGGGCTCCCCGGTCGAGGTGGCCGGGCCGGGCGGCTGGGGGCCGTGGGTCGACGGCGGGGCGTGGCTGCGGGTGGACGGCGTCCAGGTGGACTGGATTCTGCGCGACCTGGACCGGGTCGAGCGGGTCTGGGACGACTGCCGGGCGGGCCGGTTCGAGGTGGGGGTGCAGCCGGGCCATCCGCTCGGGTTCTGGTCCCCCGCCTATCCGGGCGAGGTCGCCCTCGGGCGCGTACTGTCCGATCCGGACGGGGAGTTGACGGCGTTGCGGGCGCAGACGTCGGTCTACCCGGAGCCGCTGCGCGCGGCGCTGGCCGGGGCGGCCTGGGAGGCGGAGTTCGCGGTCGCGGCGGCCCGTAAATCGGCGCCGTCCGGCGACCGGCTGCACGTCTCGCTCTGTCTGTCCCGCGCGTTCGGCGTCCTCACCCAGGCGCTCCACGCCCACCATCGCACCTGGTGCCTCAACGAGAAGGGGGCGCTGGCCGCGGCCGCCGCGCTGCCCCGCACCCCGGCCGGTTTCGCGGACCGGGTGGACGCGGCCCTGCGGGGGCTGGACACGGCGGCGGTGGAGACGGCGTCGGAGGTCGTGCGCGAGGTGCGGGCGGTGCTGGGGGCGGCGGCGGGCTGACCCGGCGGCGGCCGGCCGCGCGCCGCCGCCCCCGGTCGGGCGGGTCAGGCGCCTTCGCGCAGGGCCGTCAGGATGCGGTCGGCGGTGGCCCGGTCGCGGGCGGCGGTGAAGGGCATGGCGTTGCCCCCGGCGATCCGGAACGGCCCCCCGGAGAGCGTGAGGTGAGCACCGCCCGCCTCGGCGACCAGCAGAAGCCCGGCCGCGTGGTCCCAGGCGTACTCCCAGTCGTAGACCAGGGCGTCGACCTCGCCGCGGGCGACGGCCAGGTATTCGAGGCCGGCCGAGCCGCAGGGGCGCAGGGCCGCGAAGCCCTCGGTGCGCAGCCCGCGCAGGGCGCGCTTCTGCTCGTCGGTGGTGTAGTCGGGGTGCGACATCGCCACGTGCAGTACGGTGCCGGGTTCCGGGGAGCCGGAGCGTATCGGGGTGCCGTCCAGGGTCGCGCCCCGGCCCCGGACGGCGACGGCCATCTCGTCGAGGGCGGGGGCGTAGGTCCAGGAGGCCAGCACCTCGCCCCGGTGGGCCAGTGCCACCAGGGTGCAGAAGCCGGGCTCGCCGCGTACGAACTGGCGGGTGCCGTCCACCGGGTCGACGATCCACACGGGGGCGTCGCCGCTCAGCGCCTCGTACACGGCCGGGTCGGCGTGCACCGCTTCCTCGCCGACGACCACCGAGCCGGGCAGCAGCCGGGCCAGGGAGTCGGTGAGGTGTTCCTCGGCGCGCCGGTCGGCGACGGTCACCAGGTCGTGGGGGCCGTTCTTCTCGACGATCTCGTCGGCGGCGAGCTGCCGGTAGCGGGGCATGATCTCGGCGGCGGCCGCTGCGCGGACCGCCGCCTCGACCCTGGTCAGGTCACCGTTGAGGAAGTCATCGATCATGCCCCCAGCCAATCATGCGGGCGTGCGGGGTGCGCCGGGGGGCCGGGCCCGACCGGCCGTTCACCTCGTCCCGGTCAGCCGTTCACCGTCCACTTCTGGTTGGCGGTGCCGGCGCAGGTCCAGATCTGGAGCGGGGTGCCGTTGGCGGAGTTGTTGCCGGTCACGTCCAGGCACTTGTTCGCCTGCGGGTTGACGATGTCGCGTGCGCCGCTGATCGCCCATTTCTGCGCGGCCGTTCCGTTGCAGTCCCACAGTTGCACCCGGGTGCCGTCCGCGGTGCCGCCGGAGGCGACGTCGAGGCACTTGCCGAGGGCCCGGATCGTGCCGTCCGCGCCGACGGTCCAGCGCTGTGCGGCGGTGCCGTTGCAGTCGTAGAGCTGGACGGGGGTGCCGTTGGCGGTGCCGGCCGCGGCGACGTCCACGCACTTGCCGGCCAGGCCGGTGATCCGGCCGCCCGTGCCGCCCTGGCTGTCGCTGGTGGTGACGCGTACGTGGTCGACGACGAGCGTGCCGGGGAGAGGGGTGCTCGCGTCGGGGTCGCCGGGCCAGTAGCCGCCGACCGCCAGGTTGAGGATGAGGAAGAACGGCTTGTTGAAGGCCCAGGTGTTGCCGCCGGTGTCGGCGGGGGTGCGGTGCTGGTAGACGTTGCCGTCGACCGACCAGGTGATCGAGTCGGGGGCCCAGTCGACGGCGAAGGTGTGGAAGGCGTCGGCGAACGCCTGGCCGCCCGGCAGGGTGTAGCCGGCGCCGATGCCGCCGGAGCCGGAGTAGCCGGGGCCGTGCAGGGTGCCGTGGACGGTGGAGGGTTCGAAGCCGACGTTCTCCATGACGTCGATCTCGCCGGAGTTGGGCCAGCCGACCTGCCCGATGTCGTTGCCGAGCATCCAGAAGGCGGGCCACATGCCCTGGCCGCGCGGGATCTTCATGCGCGCCTCGACGTGTCCGTACGCCTGGCTGAACCTGCCGGAGGTGTTCAGCCGTGCCGAGGTGTACTGGCAGGTGCCGTACCAGCACTGGTAGTTGGCCGGGTTTTCCTTGCGGGCGGTGATGACGAGGTGGCCCTGCCCGTCCAGCGCGGCGTTCTTGTTGCCGGAGGTGTAGTACTGCCGCTCGTGGTTGTTGACGTTGTCGCCGGTCTCGATCTGCCATTTGCCGCTGTCCACGGCGGCGCCCGCAGGGCCGTCGAACTCGTCGGCGAACGTCGTCGTGGCCGCCGCGGCGGCCCGGGTCATCGGCGCGGCGTCCGCCGGGCCGGGACCTCCGGCACCGGCCAGTCCCGCGGTGGCGAGGGCGAGGGCGAGGGCCGGGAGTACGGAGCGCGGCAGGCGCCGCGAAAGGCGTGGGGAGTCCATGACTCTCCCTTCCGGGGTGTGAGGGGGGAAGGGGGTACCGAGCACTTGGTTCGCTACGTGATTTAAGAAGTGAAGAAAGGGGCTGTCAAGACTCTGGTACGGACCACAGGAGTCGAAGCGACGGTGGCACCGGCGCGGCGCGCCGCGCGGCGGGTCCGGGCGCGGCCGGCGGACTATTCCGTGGGACCGTGGCGTTGTCGCAGGCCGGGGCCCGTACGTCGGCGAGCGGGCCGGGCGGAAGTGGAGGCAGGACCGTGCACGGTGAGTACAAGATCCCCGGCGGCAAGCTGGTCGTGGTGGACCTGGAGGTCGAGGGCGGGGCGCTGCGGAACGTCCGGGTGGCCGGGGACTTCTTCCTGGAGCCGGACGAGGCGATCCTCGCGATCGACGCGGCGCTGGAGGGCGCCCCGGCGACGACGGACACGGTGGCCCTGGCGGCCAGGATCGACCGGGCGCTCCCGGAGTCCACGGTGATGCTCGGCCTCACGTCGGAGGGCGTCGCCGTCGCCGTGCGCCGGGCGCTGGCCCAGGCCACGGAGTGGAGCGACTACGACTGGCAGCTCATCCACGAGGCCCCGCAGTCCCCCGCGCTGCACATGGCGCTGGACGAGGTCATCACGGCGGAGGTGGCGGCGGGGCGGCGGCCGCCGACGCTGCGGGTGTGGGAGTGGGACTCCCCGGCGGTGATCATCGGCAGTTTCCAGTCGCTGCGCAACGAGGTGGACGCCGAGGGCGTGGAGCGCCACGGCGTCACGGTCGTGCGCCGGATCTCCGGGGGCGGCGCGATGTTCGCGGAGCCGAGCAGCACCATCACGTACTCGCTGGCGGTGCCCCAGTCCCTCGTCTCCGGGCTGTCCTTCGCCGACAGCTACGCGTATCTGGACGACTGGGTGCTCGAAGCGCTGGGCGACATGGGCATCAAGGCGTGGTACCAGCCGCTCAACGACATCGCCACCGAGGTCGGCAAGATCGCCGGCGCCGCGCAGAAGCGCGTGGTCGGTCCGGACGGGGGCCCCGGCGCGGTGCTGCACCACGTGACCATGTCGTACGACATCGACGCCGACAAGATGCTGGAGGTGCTGCGCATCGGCAAGGAGAAGATGTCCGACAAGGGCACGAAGAGCGCCAAGAAGCGGGTGGACCCGCTGCGCCGGCAGACCGGGCTGCCTCGCCAGGCCGTGATCGAGCGGATGATCGAGTCCTTCCGCAACCGGCACGGTCTGACGCGGGGCGGGGTGACGCCCGAGGAGCTGGCCAGGGCGCAGGAACTGGTCCGTACGAAGTTCGCGGACGACGCGTGGACCGCCCGCGTGCCGTAGGGTCCGGCGCCCCAGCCCGATCCGAACGGGCGGCGTTCACTCCTCCGGCGTACGCTCGACGGGACGGGACCGCGGTCACCCGGCAGTCCCCCACGACCCTCGCTCCGAGGAGGCGACGTGACCGGTTCATCTTCGGGCCACCACGCGGAATCGGGCCGCCGCTCCGTGTGGCGCCGACGCCCGGCGGCGTGGGCCGCGGCGGTGCTGATGGCCGCCGCGGGCGGCGGCGCGCTCGGCGGCGTGGCCCATGCGGAGGACATCGACCATCTGACCGCCCAGCAGATCGCCGACCGCTCGCGCGACGCGCTGCTCGAAGCGCGGTCGGTGCATGTGACCTCGCGCGGCGACCTCGGCGAGGACGGCAGGTCCATGTCCCTGGATCTCACCGTGGACCGGGACGGCAACTGCAACGGCTCGGTGGACCTGGGCGAGAGCCGCGGTTCGGTGCTGATCGTCAAGCGCGGTGACGACGTGTGGCTCAAGCCGGACGCCGGCTTCTGGAAGAACCAGGTGCCGAACGGCGGTTCGGCCTTCGCTGCCATCGTCGGGGACCGCTATCTGAAGGCGCCCGCCGACAGCCCCCGGCTGCGCGGCCTGACGAAGACGTGCGACCTCAACACCGTGCAGAAGCTGGTCAGCGACAACGCGAACGACGACAGCGGCACCCTCAACAAGGGTGCGAAGACCACCCTCGGCGACACCCCCGTCGTGCCGCTGACCCGGATGCGCGGCGACATGACGCTGACCGTGGACGTGGCGGCGACGGGCAAGCCGTACCCGCTGCGGCTCACCCTGAACGGCGGCGACGGCACCGACGCGGTGGTGAACCTCTCCGACTTCGACGTGCCCGTCCCCCGGAACACGCCGTCGCCCTCGGAGTCGTACGACGTCAGCGCCCTGCTGGGCCGGACCTCCTCCCCGGTGTGAGCGCGGTCAGCCGGTGAGCGCGGGGATCACCTCGGCGCCGTACGCGTCGATGGTGGCCTCGCGGGCGTCGTGCATGGCGTACACCGCGAACTGGTCCACGCCCAGCGCCCGGAGGTGGCGCAGCTTGTCGATGTGGGCGGCGGCGGGTCCGAGCAGGCAGAAGCGGTCCACGATGGTGTCCGGGACGAACGCGGTGTCCGGGTTGCCCGCGCGTCCGTGGTGGCTGTAGTCGTAGCCGTGGCGGTCCTTGATGTACGCGGTCAGTTCGTCCGGGACGAGGTCCGAGTGCTCGCCGTACCGGGTGACGAGGTCGGCGACGTGGTTGCCGACCATGCCGCCGAACCAGCGGCACTGGTCGCGGGCGTGGGCCAGTGCCTCGGGCGAGTCGTCGGCGGTGACGTAGGCGGGGGCGGCGACGCAGATGGTGACCGCGTCCGGGTCGCGCCCGGCCCCGGCCGCCGCCTCCCGTACCGCCTTGATCATCCACTCGGTGAGGTAGGGGTCCGCGAGCTGGAGGATGAAGCCGTCCGCCTTCCGCCCGGCGAGCGCGAGGGCCTTGGGACCGTAGGCGGCCATCCAGACGGGCAGCCTGCCGTTCCTGACCCAGGGGATGCGGATCGGGTTGCCGTCCACGGTCGCCTCGCGGCCCTCGGCGAGGTCCCGGATGACGTCGATGGCCTCGCCGAGGCGGGCCAGGGTGTGGGGGCTGCGCCCGGCGACGCGCATGGCGGAGTCGCCCCGGCCGATCCCGCACACGGTCCGGTTGCCGTACATGTCGTTGAGGGTGGCGAAGGTGGAGGCGGTGACCTCCCAGGTACGGGTGCCGGGGTTGGTGACCATCGGGCCGACCGTGAGGCGGTCGGTGTGTTCGAGGATTCGGCTGTAGATGACGAAGGGCTCCTGCCAGAGCACCGCCGAGTCGAAGGTCCAGCCGTAGCGGAACCCGTTGCGTTCGGCCCGGCGCATCAGGCCGACGACGGCCGATGCGGGCGGGTCCGTCTGGAGGACGAGTCCGAAGTCCATGCCGCGTGCTCCTAGTTCAGGTACTGGCAGGTGGCGCGTGGGGTGTAGCTGCCGTGGCCGGCGCGGCCGGTGTACGTACGGCCGTCGATGACGGGCTCACCGCGCGAGAGCACGGTCTCCACCCGGCCGGTGAGCCGCTTTCCCTCGTACGCGGAGTAGTCCACGTTCATGTGGTGGGTGGCGGCGGACACGGTCTGTTCGGCCGTCGGGTCGTAGACGACGATGTCGGCGTCCGCGCCGGGGGCGATCGTGCCCTTCTTGGGATAGAGGCCGAACATCCTCGCCGGGGCGGCGCAGGCGATCTCGATCCAGCGGCGGCGCGAGATGTGCCCGTCCACGACCGCTTGGTGCAGCAGGTCCATCCGGTTCTCGACGCCGGGCATGCCGTTGGGGATCTTCGAGAAGTCGCCCCGGCCCATCTCCTTCTGTCCGGAGAAGCAGAACGGGCAGTGGTCGGTGGAGACGACCTGCAGTTCGTTGTTGCGCAGCCCCCGCCACAGCGCCTCCTGGTGCTCCCTGGGCCGCAGCGGGGTGGAGCAGACGTACTTGGCGCCCTCGAAGTCCGGTTCGGCGAGGTTGTCGGTGGACAGGAAGAGGTACTGCGGGCAGGTCTCGCCGAAGACGGGCCGCCCCCGGTGGCGTGCCGCGGCGATCTCGGCGACGGCCTCGTCGGCGGAGACGTGCACGATGTACAGCGGTGCGCCGGCGACCCGGGCGAGCTGGACGGCGCGGTGCGTGGCCTCCGCCTCCAGCGCCACCTTCCGTACGTCCCCGTGGTAGCGGGGGTCGGTGCGGCCGGCGGCGAGCGCCTGTTCGACCAGGACGTCGATGGCGATGCCGTTCTCGGCGTGCATCATGATCAGGCCGCCGTTGGACTCGGCCCGCTGCATGGCGCGCAGGATCTGCCCGTCGTCGCTGTAGAAGACGCCGGGGTAGGCCATGAACAGCTTGAAGGACGTGATGCCCTCCCCCACCAGGAGGTCCATCTCCTTGAACGAGGACTCGTTGACGTCCGCGAGGATCATGTGGAAGGCGTAGTCGATGGCGCAGTTGCCGTCCGCCTTGGCGTACCAGGTGTCGAGTCCTTCGCGCAGGGGGCGGCCGACCGACTGGACGGCGAAGTCGACGATGGTGGTGGTGCCGCCCCAGGCGGCGGCGCGGGTGCCGGTCTCGAAGGTGTCGGCGGCCTGCGTTCCGCCGAACGGCATCTCCATGTGGGTGTGGGCGTCCACGCCGCCAGGGATGACGTATTTGCCGGTGGCGTCGATGGTCCGGCCGGCGGTCCAGCCCGCGGCCTCGTCGCTGTCGTGGGCGGCGAGCGCGGCGATCCGGCCGCCGTCCACGAGGACGTCCGCGTGCATCTCGTCCGACGCGGTGACGACCAGGCCGCCGCGGATCACGGTACGGCTCATGGGTACCCCTCCTCGTTGTCCTGCGGGTGGGGCGCGGGCGCCGGCCGTGGGGGCCCGCGCCCGCGCCGTGGTCGGCGGTCAGACCGCGCGCAGTGCCTCGGCGAGGATCTCCGCGCCCTCCTCCGCCTCCGGGATCGCGAGGGAGAGGGGCGGGGCGATGCGCAGCACGCTGGTGTTGTGGCCGCCGCCCTTGCCGATGAGCAGGCCGCCCTCGCGGGCCGCCTCCAGGACGGCCGCCGCGCCTTCCGGGTCGGCCTCGTCGGTGCCGGGCCTGACGAGTTCGATGCCGATCATCAGGCCCCGGCCGCGTACCTCGCGCACCCGGTCCGAGGTGGCGCCGATCGCGCGCAGCCGTTCGATGAGCAGCCCGCCGACGCGCCGGGCGTTGCCCTGGAGGTCGTGCTCGACGAGGTAGCCCAGGTTGGCGAGCCCGGCCGCCATGGTGACCGGTGAACCGCCGAATGTGGAGATGGAGTTGGCGTCCAGGCAGTTCATGACCTCGGCGCGGGCGACGACGCCGCCGATGGACATGCCGTTGCCGATGCCCTTGGCGAAGGTGACGATGTCCGGCGGCCCGTTCTGCGCGTGGGCCTGCCAGCCCCAGAAGTGTTCGCCGGAGCGGCCCCAGCCCGTCTGCACCTCGTCGGAGATCCACAGCACGCCGTGCCGGTTCAGGACCTCGCGGAACGCGCCGTACAGGCCGTCCGGCGGTGAGGTGAAGCCGCCGACGCCCTGGATGGGTTCGGCGATCAGGGCGGCCGGGGCGCGGGTGTGCCCGAGCAGGTCCTCCAGGTCGGCGACGCAGGCGGCGGTGAACTCCTCGTCGCTCAGGTGCGCGTAGGGGCCGCGGGTGCGGACGCCGCCGTGCACGTACAGGGTCTGGAGCGGGGAGAGGCTGGTGGGCGACCAGGCGTTGTTGCCGGTGATGGAGACGGCGGAGAAGGACCGGCCGTGGTAGCTGTTGCGCATCGCGAGGATCTGGTTGGACCCGCGGTACGTGGTGGCGAGCAGCAGGGCGGTGTCGTTGGCCTCGGTGCCGGAGGTGGTGAAGAAGACCCGTGCGTCGGGGATGCCGGAGAGCGAGGCGATGCGCTCGGCCAGCTCGATCATCGGGCGGTTGAGGTAGAGCGTGGAGGAGTGGATGATCCGGCCGGCCTGCTCGCTGACGGCCTTGGTGACCTCGGGCAGGGCGTGGGCGGTCATGGTGGTGAGGATGCCGCCGAAGAAGTCGAGGTAGCGGTTGCCGTCGGCGTCCCAGACGTGGCGGCCCTCGCCGCGGGTGATCTCCAGCGGGTGGCGGTAGTAGAGGGCCAGCCAGTCGGGGCTGACGGCGAGGTGGCGGTGGTGGAGGCTGCTCACGGCTCGATCAGCCCCCCGTACGCGTCGGGTCGGCGGTCCCGGTAGAACGCCCACTGTTGGCGGACCTCGTCGATGAGCCCGAGGTCCAGGTCCCGTACGACGAGTTCCTCCTTCTTGTCGGAGGCGACGTCGCCGACGAACCGGCCGCGCGGGTCCACGAAGTAGCTGGTGCCGTAGAAGTCGTTGTCGCCGTACTCCTCCCGGCCGACACGGTTGATCGCGGCGACGTAGTACTCGTTGGCGACGGCGGCGGCGGGCTGCTCCAGCTGCCACAGATAGGCGGAGAGGCCGCGCGAGGTGGCGGACGGGTTGTAGACGATCTGGGCGCCGCCCAGGCCGAGTTGGCGCCAGCCCTCGGGGAAGTGCCGGTCGTAGCAGATGTAGACGCCGACCTTGCCGACGGCGGTGTCGAAGACGGGCCAGCCGGCGTTGCCGGGTTTGAAGTAGTACTTCTCCCAGAAGCCCTCGACCTGCGGGATGTGGTGCTTGCGGTACTTGCCGAGGTAGGAGCCGTCCGCGTCGATCACGGCGGCGGTGTTGTAGTAGAAGCCGGACTGCTCCAGTTCGAAGACCGGGACGACGATCACCATGCCGGTCTCGCGGGCGAGGTCCCGCATCCGCCGTACGGTCGGGCCGTCCGGTACCGGTTCGGCCCAGCGGTAGTGCTCGGGCTCCTGGACCTGGCAGAAGTAGGGCGCGTTGAAGACTTCCTGGAACCCGATGATGCCCGCGCCCTGCCGGGCGGCCTCGCGGGCGTGCTCCTCATGCTTGGCGATCATGGATGCGGTGTCGCCCGTCCAGGTCGCCTGGACGAGTGCGGCGCGTACGACGTGGGACATGAGCTGCTCCTTCGACGCGGCGTCAGAGAGCCTCTTGATGCTTCTACGCCCGTAGAACACGTGCGTACGGGAGAACGTAGGCCCCGTCACACGGCGGGGCAAGACCATCGCCGTGAACCGGCTGAGTCGATCATGTTTCACACCCGTGCGGGCCAGTACGCGACGCGCCGGGCGCGTGCCGCCGGCGCGCGGGTGCCGTACCGCCGGTGCGCCGGGCGCTAGCCGGCCAGCGGGACGGCCGCCGGTACGGACTCCGGTTCCGGGGTGCAGCGCAGCAGGAGTTCGTCCATGGAGAGGCCGAGCGCGCCGGCCAGCGCGGCGACGGTGAAGAACGCGGGGGTGGGGGCGCGGCCGGTCTCGATCTTCCGCAGGGTCTCCGCCGAGATGCCGGCCCGTGCGGCGATGTCGGTCATGCTGCGGGCGCCGCGCGCCTCGCGCAGCAGCCGGCCGAGCCGTTCGCCGCGCAGGCGCTCTTCGGGGGTCAGTGGGGTGCGGACCATGCCGTCATTCTAATACCGACCGGATCGGTATAGTAATTGGAATCCGGTATAGTAATTGGCATGGTGCAACTCAAGACGGACACATCCATCGAAGCCATGCGGGCGACCGGCCGGGTCGTCGCACGGATGCTGACGGCCGCGCGGGAGGCGGCGGCGGTCGGCGTCTCCCTGCGCGAACTGGACCAGGTGGCGCGGGAGGTGCTGCGCGAGGCCGGCGCCGGCTCGCCGTTCCTCGGCTACCGGCCGCACTTCGCCCCGGTCCCCTTTCCCGCGGTCGTCTGCGCGTCGGTCAACGACGCCATCGTGCACGGCATCCCCACCGACTACCGGCTGCGCGACGGCGACCTGGTGAGCATCGACGCAGGCGCGACGCTCGACGGCTGGGCCGGCGACTCGGCAATCAGCTTCACCGTGGGCCGGGCCCGCCCCGCCGACACCCGGCTCGTCGACACCGCGTACGAGGCCCTGGCGGCGGGCATCGCGGCGGCCACCGCGGGCAACCGCATCGGCGACATCGCGCACGCCATCGGCACGGTCTGCCGCGCCGCCGGCTACGGCATCCCCGAGGGGTTCGGCGGACACGGCGTGGGCCGCGAGATGCACGAGGACCCGGGGGTGCCCAACGAGGGCCGGCCGGGGCGCGGGATGCTGCTGCGCCACGGCATGGTGCTGGCCATCGAACCGATGCTGATCGGCGGCGGCGTGGACACGTACCGGACGGACCGCGACGGCTGGACCCTGCGTACGACGGACGGCAGCCGGGCCGCGCACGCCGAGCACACCGTCGCGATCACGGACGACGGACCGCGCGTCCTCACCGCGCTCTGAGCATCCCGTCAGGGCCGTCCGGCGGGCCTCACCACCATCGCGGAGCCGCCGCCGCGCCGCTCCTTCTCAGCCGCCGCGAGCCACCGCCCGTCGGGCAGCCGCTGCACACCAGTGGCCGCGCCGATCTCCGGGTTGAGCTTGAAGACGTGTCCGATGCCTTCCAGCTTCGCCCGCAGCGGGCTGTTCCACAGCGCCGGTTCCAGTTCGGTCGCCGCCGCGTTGCGCTGGCTGGCCCGCGGCGCGGCGATGGCCTCGACCAGCGGCAGTCCCCGGTCCACCGTGCCGATCAGCGACTGGAGGACGGTGGTGATGATGGTGGCGCCGCCGGGTGAGCCCAGGGCCAGCACCGGCCGGTCGTGCCGCAGCACGATGGTCGGCGAGATGGACGAGCGGGGGCGCTTGCCGGGTCCGGGGAGGTTCGGGTCGTGGACGGCCGGGTCGGCCGGCGCGAAGGAGAAGTCGGTCAGCTCGTTGTTGAGCAGGAAGCCGCGCCCCGGCACGGTGATCCCGCTGCCGCCGGTCTGCTCGATGGTCAGGGTGTAGGCGACGACGTTGCCCCACTTGTCGGCGGTCGTCAGATGGGTGGTGTTCTCGCCCTCGTACGTGGTCGGCGCGGCCTTCCCCGCGGAGCGGCAGGCACCGGGGTGGCGCGGGTCGCCGGGTGCGAGCGGGCTGGGCAGCACGGCGTCGTCCCGGATCAGGCACGCGCGCGCGTCGGCGAACCTCTGGCTGAGCAGGCCGCCGGTCGGCACGTCCTCGAACGCGGGGTCGCCGACCCAGCGTCCCCGGTCGGCGAAGGCGATGCGGCCGGCCTCGATGAAGCGGTGGAGGTAGCGCTCCTCGCTCGCCCGCGCGAGGTCGGTGGACTCCAGGATGTTGAGGGCCTCGCCCACCGTCGTGCCTCCGGAGGAGGACGGTGCCATGCCGTACACGCCGAGCCCCCGGTAGTTCACCTTCGTCGGCGCCTGCCGCAGCGCGCGGTAGGAGCGCAGGTCCCGCGCGGTCAGGTCGCCGGGCCGGACGACCCGGTCGGACGCGGGGTCGACGGGCGGGTTGCGCACGGTCCGCACGATGTCGCGGGCCAGCTCGCCCTTGTACAGCGCGGCGACGCCCTCGCGGCCGACCTCCCGGTAGGTGCGCGCGAGATCCGGGTTCCGGAAGACCGCGCCGACCTCGGGCAGCTTCCCGCCGGGCAGGAACAGCTTCCGGGTGGCCGGGAAGTCCCGGAACCGCTCCTCGTTGCCCGCCGTCTGCGAGCGGAACGTTTCGTCGACGACGAAGCCCTGGCGGGCGAGGCGTTCGGCCGGCGCGAGGACCTTCCGCAGCGACTTGCTGCCCCAGGCGTCCAGGGCGGTGTTCCAGGTGGCGGGCGTGCCGGGGGTGCCGACGGCCAGCCCGCTGGTGACGGCGTCGGCGAAGGCGAGCGGCTTGCCGTTCTCCAGGAAGAGGGAGGAGTCGGCGCTGCGCGGCGCGGTCTCGCGGCCGTCGATGGTCCGCACGGTGCGGGTGCGGGCGTCGTAGTACACGAAGTACCCGCCGCCGCCGAGCCCCGCGGAGTACGGCTCGGTCACGCCCAGCGCGGCGGCCGTGGCCACGGCGGCGTCCACCGCGTTGCCGCCCTTGCGCAGCACCTCGATGCCGGCGGCGGTGGCGTCCGCGTCCACGCTGGAGACGGCGCCCCCGTACCCCACCGCGACCGGCGACTTGTCCGGTGGTGCCGGGGCGTGGGCGGGGCGGGCGGACGAGGCCGGGGCGGCGACCCCGACGGACAGGGTGGCGGCGAGAACCGCCGCCAACGACACATTTCGCCTGACGGAACGTCGCATGCGTACCTCCGGTGAAGGATCGTCCGCGCAGAGTAACGCCGCCACCCTCGCATCGTCAGGACCGCCTCGAACTCGAAAGGCCCGACAGCCACCGGCCCGGTCCACCCGTTCCCCGGCGTATGTCGAGCGCATTGAATAGACGCACCGACTGGTCTAGCCTTTGAGTAGACGCAACGGCAAGTCTTGTCATGTGCGTGCGTCATACCTGTGCGCACGCACATGCGGCACACCTGTGCCCCGAAGCCGTTTCCCTGATGGTGCGGGCGGCCGCCCGCACCACTCCCTTCCACTCTTCCATCGCTCATGAGAGGCCACCGCAGTGGGAAACTCGACCGTTCGCGCCGGCGACCGGACCGGCGCGCCAGCGACGGCACGTGGCACCGGCCTCGCCGCGTTCAGCGTGGCCTTCGCCTTCTGGATCACCATGGCGGGCACTACCGCACCCACCCCCCTCTACCCGCTCTACGGCGACGAGTTCGGCTTCACACCGTTCACCGTGACCGTGATCTTCGCCGTCTACGCGCTGGGGGTCGTCCTCGGACTTCTGGTCTTCGGCCGGCTCTCGGACCAGATCGGGCGTCGTCCCGTGCTCGTCGCCGCCACCCTGTTGTCCGTCATGGCGGCAGTGGTGTTCCTGCTGGCGCAGAACGTCACCGCCATGATCGTCGCCCGGATCATCTCCGGATTCTCCGCGGCACTGATCACCGGCGCCGCGACGGCCTCACTCGCCGAGCGGCTCGGGCAGCACAGCCGCGTCAAGCCGGCCACCATCGCCCTGTTCGCGAACATGGGCGGACTCGCGTGCGGCACTCTGCTGGCGGGCATTCTGGCGGACCTCGCACCGTCTCCGCTGCGCACCCCCTGGGTCGCCATGCTGGCCCTCGCCGCAATCGCCGCCGTCGGCGTCCTGCTGAACGATGAGAGCTCGGCCCACCGGTCCGGCTTCTCCCTGCAGTTCCAGCCCCTGCACATCCCGGGCGAGATCCGGTCCGACTTCCTGCGGTCGGCGATGGCGGCGGGCGCCGGCTTCGCCGTCCTCGGCGTCCTGACCGCCGTGACCGGCCTGTTCCTGGGCACCGTGCTGCACGAGTCCAGCCACTCACTGACCGGCCTCGTCGTCTTCGCCGCCTTCGCGTGCACCGCCCTCGGCCAGCTCCTGGTCCGCACCCTCAAGCCCGGCACCGCCCTGCCCGCGGCCTGCCTGGGCCTGATCGTCGCGGCCGTCCTGATCGCAACCGCGATGGCCACCAGCACACTCACCCCGCTGTTCGCCGGGGCCATCGTCAACGGACTGGCGACGGGCATCGCGGTCGGACACGGCATCAGCGGCATCACCACCCGCAGCGCCCCTCAACACCGCGGCGCGTCGGTGTCCACCTTCTTCGCCATCCTCTACTCGATGCTGGCGGTGCCCGCGATCGGCGTGGGCATCCTGATCCGCGAGACCAGCCTGCGCCCCGCCGGTGAGACATTCAGCGCGGTTGTCGCCGCGCTCTCCCTCGGCGTGCTGCTCAGCCTGGTGCGGACCGGGCGCGAAGCCGCCTGACCGGGGTTCGCCGCGCTCGGCCGCGGCGGACCCCCGCTGTGACAGAATTACGGGGACGGACATGACGTGAAGGGTTGACGGAGCCATCGGTACCACGCGGAAACCACGACCGGCCGGTGGGGCGACCACGGCCATCAGCCGGACCGGACCCTACCGCAGCGAGAGCATCCGGCTGGCCGTGCTGAACGCCGCGGACGACCTCCTGGTCGAGCGGGGGTTCTCCGCCCTGACCATCGAAGGCATCGCCCAGCGTGCCGGCGTGGCCAAGCAGACGATCTACCGCTGGTGGAAGTCGAAGGTCGACATCCTTCTCGACACTCTTACCGACGACGCCCGCGAGGCCCTGGAATGGCGCCTGGACACCGATGCCGGGGCCGAGGAGGCACTCACGTCCCACCTCCGGCGGGTGGCCGACTTCTTCCAGGAGCCGGCCGGACAGGTGCTGCAGGCCCTTCTGGGTCATGCCCAACTGAACGAGGACACCGCGGCGTCGCTGCGCTCCGGATTCCTGCGGGAACAACGGGAGCGGGACGCCGCCGGGCTCCGTGACCTCCTCGCCCGTGAGAACATCGCGGTTGACGACCGGGGGGTCGACCACCTCATCGATCTCTCCCTCGGCCCGTTGTACTTCCGTGTACTCGCGCTCGGTGCGCCCATCGACGCGGAGCTCGTGGTCACCACCGCCCGGCTCACGCTCTCCCTGGCGCGCACGCTGGCGGCCGGCACCCCCTGAGCACTGGCCGGTTCCCCTGGAGCACGGACGGTCGCATCCGACGCACATGGTGAGGGCCCCCGGCGCATCGCGCCGGGGGCCCTCACCGTTTGGTCAGTGCAGGCTGATACAGCCGCTCCTTATGCCTTCGATGACAGCTTCGGTGCGGGATGCCGCGTCCAACTTGATAAATATCGAATGCAAATGGACCTTGACGGTTCGCTCGGATATCCCCAGCAAGCGCGCGACCATCCTGTTCGATTTCCCCTCTTTGATCTCATCGAGGACCTGACGCTCTCGCGGCGTGAGCGGAAAGGGCGCCCTCCGCAACACGCGATCAGTCGTCGCACGTTCGGAACCCAGGACGGAGAGCCGCCCTTCTAACATCTGACGGGATTCACGAGACACATTTTCCCCCTGCCATGAATGGTCATCACTCATCAAGGGCGCATAGGCGAGCACGTCGCCCACACCTCACCCATGAACGATTTCTCGTTGCGAAATCAGTATATGCACCGAAACGGAAACCATGAATTAAACGTGAGATACATCACAGCACCATGTTGCCCACTAAACCAGCCTTCCCCCCCCATCCGGAGAAACTATCGATTCCACCTCAAGCAAATTCACCTTGCACATATTGCACTGGATTGAACAACCGGCTCCCCCTACAGTGAGGCCGGGAAGGGAACCCCCTTCCCGATCCGCTGTTCGACCCCTTCCGGCGGAGGTGAGCCGATGTCCGCCGAACGCGCACGGCGGAGCAACTCCCCACTTCAGCCGGTCAAGCCTCCCTTGATTCGGTCATAGCGGCGCTACGGACGTGCCGGCGGTCCCTGACACCCCGGAATTCCGGAGCCGACGAATCCAGCCCTTTGTCGACGCTCATCGCGCCAGGGATCGAGTGCCCCCGATCTCCACCTTCCCGGAAGGCCATGAAACCTCTGCCAAACAGGTTCCGATATATCGGAAACGCCTCCGAAAGGTAATTCGAGAATGACCTCCTCCCTTTTCTCTGCCGACACACGAGCAGTGCTGGACGCCATCTCCGCCGAGCAGGACCGTGTGGATGCCGTGGAACAACCAAAGCTCCTCGAAATCGTCCGGCGACGCACCACACCGTGGACACCGGCGGAACTCGTTTCCGCGTGCGCCTCCGGCTATTACGCGGCCCCAGCAGCCATCGGTCGATTGCTCTACGCCTGTGTCCGAGCCGTGCGCCCCCGGATCGTCTTCGAGTTCGGCACCGCCTACGGTTTCACCGCCCTCCATATCGCAGCGGCGCTCAAGGACAACGGAATGGGAAAGCTCTACACCGTCGATCTCCACGAAGGAAAGTGCGCGGCGGCCCGGAATCACCTGAAAGCGGCCGGGGTCGACAAATATGCCGAGGTGATCACCGGCGAGGCAGGCGAGGTATTGTCCTTCTTTCCTGCCCTGTCCGCCGAGCCGATCGATTTTCTCTATCTGGACGGCTGGGCCGATTTCTTTCTCGACGTCGTCCGGGCCGCCGAACCGCACCTGCGCACCGGCGCGCTCGTGCACGCGGACGACACCGAGAAGTTCGCCGCCGGTGCCCGCTCATATCTCCGACACGTCCGGAATCCGGACAACGGATACGTGTCCGTCGGCATCACCGACGGACAGGGATTCGAACTGTCCACGTTCACCGGCTCCGGGTGGACCGCGTCGTGAACACGTCCTCGCCGACCGACCCGGCACGGCGTTCGACCGCCGCGTCGAGCGGTGCCCGGCCGGAATCCCGCACGGCCGTCGCCGCGCTCGGCATGTGCGTCATGCTGGTCTTCGGCCTCGGCGCGGGGGTGAACCTCGCGGTCGGCCGCCTGGCGACCAGCGCGCTGCGGCCGACCCCGACCGAGGTCCTGTGGATCGTCGACAGCTACCTGATCGTCTTCGGCTGCCTGCTCATCCCCAGCGGGGCCGTGGGCGACCGCTTCGGCCGGAAGGGCGCCCTGCTCACCGGCCTTGCCATGATGGTCGTGGGATCGCTCGCATCTGCGGTCTCACCGACCGTCCCCCTGCTGCTCGGGGCGCGGGCGGTGACCGGGGCGGGCGCCGCGCTGATCCTGCCCAACAGCCTGCCGCTGCTGATCTCCTGCTTCCCATCGGGGAAACGCGGGCAAGCCGTCGCTCTGTGGACCGCGCTCAGCGGAGGCGGCGGCGTCGCAGGCAACATCGTGGGCGGCGCGGTGCTCCAGTTCTACGACTGGCAGGTCCTGTTCGCGGTGGCCGCTCCGCTTTCGGCGTGCGGACTGGCGGTCGCGGCCAGGACCCTGCCCCGCGTCGAACGCCATGCCCACCTGATCGACACGGGCGGAATACTCCTCCTCGTCGCGGCCGTCTTCGGGGTCCTCTTCGGCATCATCGAGGGCTCCGAACTCGGCTGGGCCTCCCCCGCCGTGCTGTCGGGCTTCGCCACGAGCGCGGTGTTCCTGGTGCTGTTCTGCCGCTACGAACTCGGGCGGGAGCAGCCGCTGCTGGACCCCCGGGTGTTCCGCCGGCCCGGGATGCGTGCCGGAACCCTCGGCATCGTCGCGTCCTTCGTCGCGATGTACTCGGTCTTCTACCTCAACGGCCAGTACCTCATGAACGTAAAGGACTATCCGGCCGTCCTGGCCGGCCTCGGCACGGCACCGCTGGCCGTCGTGATCTTCCTGGTCTCCCTGCGGGCCGCCCTACTGGCCGACCGGTACGGGGGCCGTCCGGTCATCGCCTGTGGACTGCTCGTAGTGGTGGTGGGCCTCGGGTTGTTCTCCCTGTGCGGCCCCGGCACCGCGTACGTCGTGTACGCCGGGTGCATCGTCGTGGTCGGCATCGGGTCGGGGCTGTCCAATCCACCCCTGTCGAACGCCGTCATCACCTCCGTTCCCGCCCACCAGGCGGGCGTCGGCTCCGGCATCAACAGCTTCAGCCGGGAGATCGGTGGGGCACTCGGCTTCGCCGTGTTCGGCACGCTGCTCAACACCCGTTTCGCGAACGCCCTGCCGGCCGGGCCCTGGGACACCGGAGACTTCGGGAAAGGGCAGGCGCTGGGCACCGCCCTGCGCGGCGTGGAGCAGTCCGGTACCGCCGCGGCACACCTGTCCGCACAGGTGCGGGAGGCGTTCACGACGGGAATGGCCGAGTCGTTGCGCATCGTGGCACTCGCACTGCTCCTGTTGACCATCGTGGTCGTACTGTGGCTGCGACCGGGACACGACGAGCACGGCACCACCGAGGGGAAGCCATGAGCGAGACCGGCGTCGGCGACCATCAGGGCGGATGGGCCGACGAACTGTCCGGCCGTCAAGGACCGAGTCTGGACCTGCGCCTGCTGCCGGCCCTGGACGCGTTGCTGCAGGAGGGCAGCGTCACGGGCGCCGCGGAACGGCTGGCACTGTCCCCGCCCGCCATGAGCCGGACGCTGGCCAAGATCCGCCTCGCCCTCGGCGACCCCGTCCTGGTCCGCGCCGGACGGGGCCTCGTGCCCACCCCTCGGGCCCTGGAACTCCAGCCGAGGGTGAGGGCGTTGTTGTGGGAGGCGGAGCTGCTGCTCAGCCCGAGCCCGCAGAAGGACCTCTCCCGGGTGAGTCGGATGCTGACCATCGTGGCGGACGAGGCGTACGCGGCGGTACTGGCGCCGAAACTGCTGAGCCGGGCGAGCGTGGAGGTGCCGATGGCCCGGTTCGCCTTCACGGTGGAGAGTACCCACGGCAGCGCGCCCCTGCGGGAGGGCTCTGTGGACATCGAGATCGGCGTCATCGACGAACCCAGCCCGGAGCTGCGGATCGAGCCATTGTTCCAGGACCGGTTCACAGGCGTGGCGCGGGCCGGACACCCACTGCTGGCCGCGGAGGTGACCGCAGAGGCATTCGCCTCGGCGCGGCACGTCAGCGTCTCCCGCAAGGGCCGTATGGCAGGGCCCATCGACACCGCGCTGCACGCACTCGGTCTGCACAGGGAGGTGATCGCGTCCGTGCCGAACTACGGCGAGGCGCTCCTGATGATCCCGACGGGTGACCTGGTGACCGCGATGCCCCACTCGGTCGCGGCCGGCGCGCGGCGGTCGGTCAACGTCGAACTGTTCGACCTGCCGGTGGCCACCGAGCCCATCAGCATCTGCCAGGCGTGGCACCCGCGGCACGAGACCGAGCCCGTGCACATGTGGCTGCGCGAGGCCGTACGTGCCGCACTCACCCATCCCGTGTCGTCCGGTCCGCCGCCCTCATGTGCGCCGCGGGCCGGCCGGTGACCGTAGCAGGGCGTCGAGGAGGAGATCGACGGCCGATGGCGATCTCCCGGCCGCTGACTCGCCGTCCGGGTCCCGCCGGGTCCCGAATGGGTCCTCCGTGCCTCTTCCGCCCGCCGCCGTGCCTACGACCGCCCCCACGAGCAGGCGGGCTGTGACCGACGGATCGAGGTCGCACCGTGTCTCGCCCCGGTGCACGGCCCGCGCCAGCAGCTGTGCCAGCCGCGCAATCATGGATTCCCGGCACACGGCATCCTCGGCATCCGGGCTCGGTGTGCCGCCCACACCCCAGAACACCGCGTGGCGGGCCGGATCCGCCGCCGCCGCCAGGGCGAGCGCGTCCAGCACGTCGGCGAGTTCGGCGGCGGGTGAGCGGCCGTCCCCGGACGCGCTCACGGACGACAACGACCGCAGACGCGCGCGGACCGGACGGGTGACCTCGCGCAGCACCTCGGCCCTACCCCGCACATGCCGGTACAGCGCCGCCTTGGTGACACCGAGGCGGTCGGCGATGTCGCTCATGCTCGTCGCGTCGTGCCCCCGTTCGTGGAACAGGGCCGTCGCGGCCATGAGGACGTCCTCACGACCGCGACGCGGGCGGCGGGACGGCGGCACCGTCCGCGGGGGTGGACTCACCGCGGAGACCACCCCCGGCACATCTCCAGCAATGCCTCGGCGAGACCCGCCCCGCTCTCCCCCAGTTCCTCGGCGTACCGGCCCCGGATGGACAGCTCGCGGCCGGAGTCCAGCGGGGCTCCGCCCCGTCCCGTGCGGATGCGCTGGATCTCCCGGGATGCCTCGATCCGCTGCTTCAGCGTACCGATGAGGGAGCCGTCCAGGTCATCGATGCGCTCCCGCAGCCGGGCGATGTCCCCGGGCGCGGCTTCCCCGGTGGTGTTCGTCTCGCTGTGCATCGTCGTCAGGCTCCGTTCGTACGGCGGTGGGGCTGGGGCCGAGGCGTAGGACCCCAGGGACCGCAGCCCGGGGAGGCGCAGGCTCAGCAGTTGGACGGTGCGGTGGGTCGCGGGCTGCTCGGCGTTGCCCGGGCAGTCCACGAACAGGACGGAAGCGCCGCTGCCGTCGGGCACGGTGTACAGGGACACGGCCCGCAGCAGGGGGTGGCGCCGGAGATCGTCCAGGAAGGCGCCGAGGCCGTCCGGCGGGCCCGGAACACGTCCGAGCAACGAGGTGCGATCGGCCTGCCGGACGGGCGGGAAGGCATGGGCGCCGGAGTGCGCGCAGAGCAGGAACCGGGTGACCGCCCCGGCGGTGTCCTGGATGCCGGCGGCCGCCACTCGCAGGCCGTAGTGGGCGGCGGTGAAGTCACCGGCCACCGCGGCGTCGCTGGCGCCGTCCCTGACCCGGCGCGCGGCCTCCGCGTTGGACGGTGCCGACAGCCAGCGTGCCCGGGGCAGTCGCCCGGCCAGCCAGCCGGCAACCTGCGCCCCGGCGTGCGGGTGGCCGCTCACCGTACGGATGGTGTCGAGCCCGGTGCCGGGACGCACCAACAGCGCGAACTCGACGGGGAGCACCACCTCGCGGACGACGCCCGGAGCGGGTGCCCCGGCGAGTGCGCGCACCGTGTCCCCCACCGGTCCGGCCACCGTGTTGTGCACAGGCAGCATCGCGGCGTCCGCGTCGCCCCCGTGCACCAGTTCCAGTGCCCGGGCGGCCGTGGCCGCCGGCAACAGCCGCGAGCCGTCGGCTTCCGGGAGGGTGCGCAGCGCCCGTTCGGTGAAGGTTCCCTCCGGCCCCAGATACGTCAGCCGCCACGGGCGCGGGATGCGTCCCAGCACGCGGCGCGGCTGGGTTCCCTGTACCGGTGCTCTCATGTCACGCGGTGGCGAGAGCGGCGTCCATCGTGCTCGCCACCGCGCTCTTGGCCCGGCGCAGTTCCTTGTCCTCCAGCAGTCCGGGGGCGAACGCGGCGGCGTCGATGGTGATGCCGGCGGCCTCACGACCGGCCTGCTCGACCACCACCGTGGTGCGGACGGTGAGCCTGCTCGGCTCCGACAGGTCGGACGCGTCCACGGTGAGCCGCAGGGTGGCACCGACGGGGAAAAGAAAGTTGGAGAACGTGGTGTTCATCGAGTTCAGGACAATGTAGTAGCGCTGCTGCGACCAGCGTGCCGTGAAGTAGCGTTCCACCACCGCGAGGAACATCTGGCGGGCCGCCTCGACGGCCACCATGCCCTGCACATGCACGCGGTCCTGCACATCGACGAGGAGCTCGTTGTGATCGTGCAGCCGGAGCCGGGCCTCGTAGGTGGTGTCGTCGACCTGCGTGAGCCCGGCCACCAGCACGTTGTCCTCGCGAGCCTTGTGCAGCTCCTGGCGGCGCGCGGGCTCCCCGGCGGTGTGCACGAGAGTGATGCGGTCGTCCAACTTCCGCCGGGCGATGGCGTCCAGGAGGTAGGAAACCTCGAATGAGCCGACTCCCTGGCCGGTGACCACACGCACCGGCCCTTCCACGGTGTCGAGGTCGCCGGCGTCGAGCGCGCGGACGAGGTCGGAGAAGGTGTCGGCGCCGACGGCCGCGGCGAAGTCCCGAAACCGGTCACCGACGACGAGTCGGGATGTGTCTGTGCTGTTCATGAGCTACCTCCTGGCTGGCGGGAAGCGGCGGTCTGCGACACCGCGGAAGTGATTTCAGCGTGGAGTCCAGGACCGGGGCCCACCAGTCGCCTGTTGGAAGTAGACACGAGGTACTAGCCGTATCAGCCGACTGCCGCCGCCGCGTCCCTCCGCGAATTCTGGTGCGGAGAACGCTGACACCTCAGTCCGGCGACCGAAGGAGCCTCGTCCCCATGACCGTTCTCGATCCGCCAGAGGTCCGTGAGGCCGGCGCGGCGGCCATGCTGCCCTCCCCGGAACCGCTGACCCTCATCGACAGTCCGTCCGGTACCGGGGACCTCGATGACTCGGTACTGCTCGAGCTGTACCGGCAGTTGGTGCGCGGGCGCCGATACAACCTGCAAGCGACCGCTCTGACCAAGCAGGGCCGGCTGGCGGTCTACCCGTCGACCTCGGGACAGGAGGCGTGCGAGGCCGGGGCCGTGCTGGCCCTCGCCGACCAGGACTGGATCTTCCCCACCTACCGGGACACCCTGGCCCTGCTGGTGCGGGGCGTCGACCCGGTGGAGGTGCTGACCCTGCTCCGGGGCGACTGGCACGGCGGGTACGACCCCCGTGAGCGGCGGGTGGCACCGCTGTGCACGCCACTGGCCACCCAGACGCTCCACGCGGTGGGACTGGCCCATGCCGCCGCGCTGCGCGGCGACGACCTCGTCGTCCTCGCGATGACCGGCGACGGGGGCACCAGCGAGGGCGACTTCCACGAGGCGCTGAACTTCGCGGCCGTGTACCGCGCGCCGGTGGTCTTCTTCGTGCAGAACAACGGATACGCGATCTCCGTACCGGTCTCCCGGCAGTCCGCCGCCCCGAGCCTGGCGCACAAAGCCGTGGGCTACGGCATCCCGGGTGTGCTGGTCGACGGCAACGACGCCGCTGCCGTGTACCACACCGTGCGGCAGGCCGTGGAGCGCGCTCGTGCGGGCGGTGGGCCCACCCTCGTGGAAGCGGTGACCTACCGCATGGACGCACACACCAACGCCGACGACGCCACCCGGTACCGCGACGCGGCCGAGGTGGAGTTCTGGCGCCGCCGGGACCCGGTGGACCGCATGGAACGGCATCTGCGGGAGCGTGGGCTGCTGGACGACGCCGACGTCGAGCACGTACGCCGGGAGGCGGAGGAGATGGCCGCAGAGTTGCGAGCCCGTCTCACGGACGAACCGATGCCCGACGCCCTGGACCTGTTCGAGCACGTCTATGCCCGGCGCACCACCCAACTGGAGGAGCAACGCGCCGCACTGATCGCAGAGCTGGCGAACGAGCCCGCCGGCCGGGGCGACGCCGGAGCAGAGGAGGCGGCGCTGTGACCGCCGCCGTGCCCGCCGCGCGGTCCGCGGCCGGGGCGGGCGTCGAGCGGGTGACTCTGTCGAAGGCGTTGAATCTGGCCCTGCACGATGCCCTGGCCAGTGACGACCGGGTCCATCTGATGGGTGAGGACATCGGCACACTGGGCGGCGTGTTCCGGGTCACCGACGGCCTGGCCGCCGAGTTCGGCAACGTTCGGGTCACCGACACCCCGCTCGCCGAGTCCGGCATCCTGGGCACGGCCGTGGGCATGGCGATGTACGGGCTGCGCCCCGTCGTGGAGATGCAGTTCGACGCGTTCGCGTATCCGGCGTTCGAGCAGCTCGTCAGCCATGTGGCCAAGATGCGCAACCGGACGCGTGGCGCCCTGCCCATGCCGATCACCATCCGTATTCCCTACGGTGGTGGGATCGGCGGCGTCGAGCATCACAGTGACGCCTCGGAGGCGTACTACGCCCACACTCCCGGGCTGCACGTGGTCACGCCGGCCACTGTGTCCGACGCGTACGGTCTGCTGCGCGCGGCGATCGCCTCGGACGACCCCGTCGTATTCCTCGAACCCAAGCGCCTGTACTGGTCGAAGGGCGACATCGACCGTACGGCTGCCGTGACCGGACCGGGCCGGGCCGCGGTACGCCGCAGCGGCTCCTCGGCCACCCTCATCACCTACGGGCCCTCCCTTCCGGTCTGTCTGGACGCCGCCGAGGCCGCGGTGGCCGAGGGCTGGGAGCTGGAGGTGGTGGACCTGCGCAGTCTGGTGCCCTTCGACGACGAGACGGTGTGCGCCAGTGTCCGGCGCACCGGCCGGGCGGTCGTCGTGCACGAGGCCCAGGGGTTCGCGGGGTTCGGTGCCGAGATCGCCGCCCGGGTCACCGAGCGCTGCTTCCACCATCTGGAGGCTCCGGTGCTGCGGGTCACCGGCTTCGACATCCCCTACCCCCCGCCGATGCTGGAGCGGCACCATCTGCCTGACGTCGACCGGGTGCTGGACGCCGTCGCCGGGCTGCAGTGGCAGGACAGCACGCACGCGGAGGAAGCATGACCACGACGACGCGCGAGTTCGCCCTGCCCGACCTGGGCGAGGGCCTCACGGAGGCGGAGATCGTACGGTGGCTGGTCTCCGAGGGGGATTCCGTCCACGTCGACCAGCCGGTGGTGGAGGTGGAGACGGCCAAGGCCGTGGTGGAAGTCCCGTGCCCGTACGCGGGGGTCGTCGTCAGGCTGTGGGGCCGGGCCGGTGACAGCCTGGACGTGGGGCAGCCGCTCGTGTCGGTCCGTGAGCGGCGGGCGGCCGAGGACTCCGGCAACGTGCTGGTCGGCTACGGGACGTCGCCGGCCGCAGCCCGCCGTCGGCGTATCCGCCCCCGCTCGTCCGGGCAGCCGCCGGCAGCCCCCGTCGCGCCTGCGGCCTTCGTGGCGATGCCCCGGCCGGGCGGCGGGCCGGCCGGGCCGGTGCCGGTGATCTCCCCCTTGGTCAGGCGGCTGGCCCGGGAGCGTGGTCTCGATCTGCGGACGATCCGGGGCAGCGGGCCCGGCGGGCTCGTCCGGCGTCAGGACATCGAGGCTTTCGGGGCACCGCCGGCGGCTGCCGCGGCGGAAGCCGTACGGCTCCCCCTGCGCGGTGTGCGCGGCCTGATCGCCGACAAGCTGGCGCGCAGCCGGCGGGAAATCCCCGATGCCACCACCTGGGTGGACACGGACGCCACCGCCCTGCTGGTTGTCAAGCGGCAGCTCGCGGCCCCGGACGCGCAGCGGATCTCGCTGCTCGCGCTGCTGGCGCGGGTCTGTCTCGCGGCGCTCGCCCGGTATCCGGAGCTGAACGCCACCGTGGACACCGACCGCCGGGAGATCGTCCGGCTGCCGTCCGTGCACCTGGGCTTCGCCGCGCAGACCGGGCGGGGCCTGGTCGTGCCGGTGGTCAAGGACGCGGACCGCAGGACGCTGCCGGAGCTCGCCGCGGAGATCACCCGGCTCACCGCCGGCGCCCGGGAGGGGACACTGACCCCCGCCGAGTTGTCCGGTGGGACGTTCACCCTCAACAATTACGGTGTCTTCGGTGTCGACGGATCGACGCCGATCATCAACCATCCCGAGGCGGCGATGCTCGGCGTGGGCCGCATACTGCCCCGCCCATGGGTCGTCGACGGAGAACCGACGATCCGCCAACTGTGCCAGTTGTCCCTCACGTTCGACCACCGGGTCTGTGACGGTGGGGTGGCCGGCGGGTTCCTTCGGCACGTGGCCGACCTGGTCGAGCGGCCGGTGTCCCTGCTGCGACTGCTGTGAGCGAAGGACGAGTACACGGCCCGGGCCCCCGGTGCGGCCGACCGCTTGGGTTCTAACGGTCCTCGCAACACCCGCGATCTGCGGGAGTTGCGAGGACCGTGGCAGTTGGACGCGATGATCTTGCGGGGCTGCGGGAGCGTTTCCTTGCACGGCTGGATGTCGTGGGGAGCGTGACCGTGGTGGCGCGTGAGCTAGGGGCGAACCGGAGCACCGCCTTCGGCTGGGCCCGGAAAGCCGGACGGAGCTCGGCGCGCCTGCCTCGGCGGCATCCTGGGCGCGACGAGTACGAGCGGCTTCGTGCCGCCGGTGTCGCACGCCGTGTCGCGGCCCGGCAGGTGGGTGTGAACGAGCGCACGGCCAAGGACTGGGACTGGGGCGTCAAGAAGTCCGGCACCACGCGCACTTACCCTGACGGCCGCCGTGTCGACTACACGGCGGGGACCGTCACGATGTGCGGTGTGACCACGCCACCGGTGGGCCTGACAGCCCTGGAGAAACAGCTTCACCCGCGATTCCTCACGCTCGCCGAGCGCGAGAAGATCCGCGATCTGCGCGCGGCGGGTCAGTCGCTACGGGCGATCGGGCGGGCCCTGGGACGGCCGGCGAGCACGGTCAAGCGGGAGATCGACGCGAACTCCGGCCCCGAGGGCTACCAGCCCTACCCTGCCCACCGCGCCGCCGCAGCGCGCAGGCCACGGCCCAAGGACCGCAGGCTGCTGCGCGAGGGACCGTTGCGCCGCTTCGTCCAGGACGGACCGTGCAGGAGGTGGTCACCGGAACAGATCTGCCACGCTCTGACCATGGAGCATCCCGATGACAAGAGCGTGCAGGCGAGCGCGGAAACGGTCTACCAGGCGCTGTATTGCCAGACTCGCGGCGGCCTGAAACGAGAAGTGCAGGGAGCCATCCGCTCCGGGCGCACCCGCCGCAAGCCACGCCGAAACCCCGAGCGGCGCACGCCCCGGTTCACCGACCCGATGGTGATGATCAGCGACCGCCCCGCCGAAGTCGAGGACCGGGCCGTGCCCGGTCACTGGGAAGGCGACCTCATCATCGGCGCGGGCGGCCGTTCCGCGATCGCTACCCTGGTCGAACGCAGCACCCACTACACCATGCTGGTCCACCTCCCAGGGGCGGAGCCCACGACGCCGAGACCGTCCGCGACGGACTCGGCGCCACCCTCCAGACCCTGCCCGCCCACCTGCGCGGCTCCCTCACCTGGGACCAGGGCAGCGAGATGGCACGCCATAAGCAGTTCAGCACGGCCACCGACCTGCCCGTCTACTTCTGCGACCCCGCTTCCCCCTGGCAACGCGGCTCCAACGAGAACACGAACGGGCTGCTGCGGCAGTACTTCCCGAAAGGCACCGGCCTGAGCGTCCACAGCCCCGAAGACCTCGAACACGTCGCCCAGGAACGCAACGGCCGCCCACGCAAGACGCTCGGCTGGGGTACCCCAGCCGAGCGTATACGTGATCTACCCACCACCTAGAACCAGGTGGTGTTGCGACGGCCCCTGGAACCCAAGCCGCACCGGGGGCCGGGCCGTGTGGTGTGTACCGGTTCAGCGGGACCGGTAGGCGTGCAGGGTGACGTGCTCGGGCCCACCGGCTCCTGCGGAGGGCAGGGGCTCGACGCGCTCGGTGGCGGCCCGCGCCGGGTGCAGGTCACTCAGACAACGCTTGGCCAGTTTCTGGTATTGAAGGGTGCCGTTGGCCTTCCAGGCGATCTCGTCGGCGGTGAGTTCGCGTACCACCTTGGCCGGGCTGCCCGCCACCAGGTGCCGCTCAGGAACGTGGAAGCGGGACTTGACGAAGCTGCCGGCACCGACGAACGCCTGCCGGCCCACGACCACTCCGTCCATCAGGACGGACTTCATTCCGATGAGACTGTCCCGGCCGACCCTGCAGCCGTGCAGCACACTGCCGTGACCGACGTGTCCGTCCTCCTCCACGACCGTGTCGGCGCCGGGGAAGCAGTGCAGTACGCAACCGTCCTGCACGTTGCAGCCGGTCCTGAGTTCGATGTGTCCGAAGTCGCCGCGCAGGCTCGCGAGCGGGCCGACGTAGCAGGCGGGTCCGATGTCCACCGAGCCGATCAGTACGGCGTCGGGGTGGACGAAGGCCGTCGGGTGCACCACGGGAACGGTGCCTTCGAAGGAGTAGATGTGTGCCATGGGATGATTCACCGTTCGTCGGGGCGGTCGGGGGACGGCCGGCCGGTCAGACCGGCGCCGGGGCGGCCCGCAGCGAGTCCAAGGCGTCGTGCCCATGGATCCAGGCGAGGTCGTCGGGCAGCCCGGTCAGCCGTTCGTTGCGGGCCTCGGCCTCCGGCCCGTCCGGCAGTTGGAAGCAGCCTGCGTTCTTCCGTGAACCGGTTTGGATCAGCCGGGTGCGGGGCCGGCGCAGCCGCTCGTAGGCACGTAGCGCACCGGCCACTCCTTCGGCATCCGTGCCCGCCAGGAGGCGGGCGAGGACAACGGCGTCCTCCAGTGCCTGGTTGGCGCCCTGCCCGTGGTGGGGCAGCATCGCGTGTGCGGCGTCGCCCAGCAGCGTCACCCGGCCGACACTCCACGTGCGCTGCGGTTCACGGTCGTACAACGCCCAGCGGCCGGGGTGGTCGCAGGCGCCGAGGACCTCGGTCACGAAGGGGTGCCAGCCGTCGAAGGCAGCCAGCAATTCGCCGGGGTCGCCCTCGGTGGACCACGATTCGACCGTCCAGGTACGGTCGGGCACGACGGCAAGGAAGTTCAGGGCGCTGCCGTCCGCCACCGGGTAGGCGATGAAGTGCCGGCCCGGTCCCAGCCACAGCCAGAGGGCCGGCTCAGCCAGTTCGGGAACGTGCCGCAGGCGTTCCATGGGTACCAGGGCTCGGTACCCGCTCGTTCCGGAGAACACCGCCTCGTCGGGGCCGAACAGGTGGTGGCGCACCGCGGAGTGGATGCCGTCCGCGCCGACGACCGCGTCCGCCCGGGCCTCGGTGCCGTCGGCGAAGCGCAGCACGGCACCGTCGGTGGTCTGCTCCACCGTGGTGCAGCGTGCACCGAGCCGGACGTGTTCCGGGCCGAGCACGGCGAGCAGAGCCTCCTGAACGGCCGCGCGTTCCACCGTCCAGAAGGGCGCCCCGTAGAGCTTCTCGTAGTTGCCCGTCAGGCGGTGGGTCACCATGGACCGGCCGGTGTGCCAGTGCCGGAAGTCGGCACGGACGGGCCGCGCGGCCGATTCGGCGAGCCGTTCGACGAGGCCCAGATCGCGCAGGGCCCGGTGCCCGTTGGCGCCGATCGCGATACCGGCGCCCTGGTGGGACAGTTCCCGGGCCTGCTCGTGGACGACCACCTCGATGCCCTGCCGTCGCAGTCCGAGTGCGACGGCCAGGCCGCCGATGCCGCCGCCCACCACGGCCACGCGCGGGCGTCTTGCCGCCATGGCGTCTCCTCCTCATTCTGGTTGTCCGTCGCCCGGTCAGGGTGCCGGTGCGACGCCGGTGAAGGTGCCTCGGTGGAAGACCAGGGGGTCGTGGTCACGACCGACAGCACCCAGCACCCGGCCGACGACGAGCACGTGGTCGCCGAGCGCCTGGGTGAGGTGCAGATCGCATTCGAGGGTGCCGGGCGCGTCGGGCAGCAGCAGGCAGCCGGTGTGGGGGCCGACGACCCAATCCGCCGCCTCCTCCACCGGAGGCCGCCGCACCGCGGGCGCGGTCAGGGCCCCGACCAGGGAACGCGCCCGGTTGCCGAGAAAGGACACCGCCCACTGGCCGGACGTCCGCACCCGGCGCAGGAAGGTGGAGTCGTTCCGCAAGTACATCGACACCAGCGGCGGGTCCAGGGAGACCGAGGTGAACGAGTTCACCGCGATGGCGTCGTGCCGCGTTCCGGTCCGGGTCTCGAATCGGGTCGACACCGCGCACACGCCGGTCACGTACTGTCCGAAGACCTGCCTCAGATGGGCCTCGTCGGGCAGGACGGAGGTTCCGGGAGGGGCGGCGGAACCGCCCGGGGCACGGGCCGGGCTGTTCACCGCCCGGCCTCGGCCGAGCCGGACCGTCCCGTACCGGGCACGCCGCCGCCGATGACGGTGGTGTCCTTCGCGTCGATCAGGTCCGGGACCTTCCAGCCGTTCTCGTCGTACTCCGACAGGCACTGGTCGACGAGTTGTTTGTAGTCGTCGAACTTTCCGGAGGCCTGCTGGGCGTGGAGCGCCTCGAAGCGGATCTGCTCGTGGTTGCCGGCGTAGTTCATCTCGTACAGTTCCCAGCGGGCACCGAACTCGGTGCCGACCGCGTCCCAGGCCAGCTTCATCAGCTTCACCCGGTCGATCGCCTCGACGCCCAGGCCACGGACGTACCTGTCGAGGTATGGCCTGACCTCGGGGTCGGACCAGTCGGCGGCGTGGGAGTTGTTGTAGATCAGCGCGCTGCCGAGGTCCCGGAGGAAGATCTCGCGCACCTTGGGGAAGATGGACGAGGACAGCACCCTGAAGGCCAGCGCGGTTTCCCCGTTGGGGGTGACGGTGCCGTCCGGCCACTTGGTGGGATTCTCGGCCATGGAGTCCACCAACGCCCAGAACATGTTGCGATAGGCAAGCACTTCACCGAGTCGGCTCTGCACTCCGCGGAACTCAGATGTTCCGGTGGTTTCCAGGCACTTGGCGAGCAGACCCGTCAGGAAGTCCATCTTCACGGCGAAGCGGACGCAGGCGTGGAACATAGCCCGGTAGAAGAACCCGGAACCGTAGAAGAAGTTGTTCGCCTTGTCCACGTCGTAGCAGAAGACGTTCTCCCAGGGAATCAGGACCTGGTCGAAGACGAGGATTCCGTCGTTCTCGTCGAGACGGCTGCTGAGCGGCTGGTCGAAGGGGCTGCTGACCGTGGCGGAGGCATACTCGTACGACGGCCGCGAGATGATCTTCAGGCCGGGGCTGTTGGTCGGCACGATGAAGTAGGCGGAGAACTCCTTGGCGCCCTTGGGGATGACCCCGTAGCTGCCGATGAAGATGTGCTGGGTGAGCGCCGCTCCCGTGCCGACCACCTTGGCGCCGGATACGACCAGGCCGGCATCGGTCTCCCGGTCCACCGTGAGCATGACGTCCTTCAGCTCGGTCAGTCCGCGGTTGCGGTCGATCGGCGGGTTGACGATCCCGTGGCCGATGAACAGCACATTCTCCTGCGCCTTGCGGTACCAGGAAGACGCGTTGTCCTCGAACGGAGCGTAGTGCTCCTTGTTCGAGCCGAGCGTGGAGAGGAACGCGGCCTTGAAGTCCGGGGTACGCCCCAGCCAGCCGTACGTCATCCGCGCCCACTCCTCCATGGCCCGCGCCGATGTACGCAGGTCGCCGGAAGTGTAGGGAGCCTTGAAGTAGGGGTGGGTGAAGCCGCCGTTGCCGGTGTCGGTGGGGACGATGAGCCTGCTGTTGCGCTCGGGGTCGTGCAGCGCGTCGAACAGACGGGCCACCATGCGGGAGTTGTTGCGGAACGCGGGGTGGCTGGTGACGTCGTCGACCCTCTCGCCGTAAATCCTCACCTCCCGGCCGTCCCGGAGACTCTCGAGGTACTCGTCCCCGGTCTGGGGGCGGGACACGGACCCGGCGGGCCCGGCGGTGCTGCTCATACGGAGTCGCCTTTCGAAGGTGGCGTAGCGGGTGCGGCACGGGTACCACGGGAACCGACGGTTCCCGCCGGCGGCCCGCGCCTTCCGAAATGCTCCAGGAGCGGGCACCACCCCGACAGTCGGCCGCTGGGGCTAGTACGCGGGTATTAGATCCACCCTTCTAGCCACAACGACCCACTGCCCGGGCCGGGCAGGCGCGTGACAGGCTGCGCACCCCGGTCCCCTCTGCCCCTGCCCCCGTACAGAAGGCGTTGAGGTTTTCAGCGTGGACACCCTGAAGCGCCCGTCACCGGCCGACCCCCCGGCACGGGCCCGCTCACCGAAGCAGCCCGACTCCCCAGGACAGTGCGGCGGTTCGCCGTCCGGACCGTCCCCCGAAGCGTGGCGGTCGCTGCCCGCCGCGCAGCAGCCCGACTGGCCCGACCCCGCGGCACTGCGAACCGCCTTGTCATCCCTGGCCGGCGCCCCGCCGCTGGTGTTCGCCACGGAGTGCGACACCCTTCTGGACAGGCTCGGCGAGGTCGCCCGCGGCAAGGCGTTTCTGCTCCAGGGCGGCGACTGCGCCGAGACCCTGGACGCGGTGAGCGCGGAGTCGGTGCGAGGCAAGCTGGAGGTCCTCCTCCAGATGGCCTCCGTTCTGACCTACGCGGCCGGCCTGCCGGTGGTCAAGGTCGGCCGTATCGCCGGCCAGTACGCCAAGCCCCGCTCGCGGCCCACCGAGACCCGGGGCGGCGTAACCCTGCCCTCCTATCGGGGCGACGCCGTCAACGGGCGGGCGTTCACCGCCGAGGCCCGAACCCCCGACCCGGCCCGGCTGGAGCGCGTCTACCATGCTTGCGCCGCGACGCTGAACCTGCTGCGTGCCTTCACCGCCGGCGGTTACGCGGACCCGCACGCCGTACACGAGAGGAACCGCGACTTCGTGGCCCTGTCCACGGCGGGCGGCCGCTATGGGCGGCTGATGGACGAGATCGACGCGGCGTTCGCGTTCATCCGGGCCTGCGGCATGACCCCTTCGAGCATGCGCACCACGGAGGTGTTCGCGAGCCATGAGGCCCTGCTCCTCGACTACGAGTCCGCGCTGGCCCGCACGGACCCCGACAGCGGGCGGCGGTACGCCCTGTCCGGGCATCTCCTGTGGATCGGCGAGCGCACCCGCCGGCCGGACGAGGCGCACGTGGCGTTCGCCGCGGGCGTCAGCAACCCCCTCGGCGTCAAACTCGGCCCGGACGCGGGCGTCGGAGACGTACTGACGCTGCTGAACCGGCTGGACCCGCAGCGCACCCCGGGCCGGCTCACCTTCATCACGCGGATGGGGCGGGGACTGGTGCGCGACCGGCTGCCCGCCCTGGTGGAGGCCGTACGCGCGGAGGGTGCGCAGGTGGTGTGGGTGTGTGATCCCATGCACGGCAACACCTTCACCGCGCCCAGCGGCCACAAGAGCCGGCGCTTCGATGACGTCCTGGACGAGATCGAGGGGTTCTTCGAGGTTCACCGCGCCCTGGGCACACACCCCGGCGGGCTGCACATGGAACTGACCGGCGAGGACGTCACCGAATGCGTGGGCGGCAGCGACGAGGTCCTCTCCGGCAACCTGCACCTGCGCTACGAGACGGCGTGCGACCCCCGGCTCAACCGGAGGCAGTCGATGGACCTGGCGTTCCGGGTCGCGGAATGGTTCAGCGCCGAGGAGCCCCGGTGCGGCCGGCCCGGCGCCGAGCGCGTCGCCGTCCGCACTCCAGACCTGTCCGTGTACACACAGGCCGCGGCACCCGTCGGCTGAACCGGCCGCCGGGGACCCACCCCACCGCCCCAAGACGAAGGATCAGTCACCGTGCGGCACTTCGAGCACTTTCCCGTCGGCACCACGTACGAGTTGGGCGCCACACGGCTCACGAGCAATGACATCATCGGCTACGCACGCGTCTACGACCCGATGCCGTTCCACCTCGATCCCGAGGCCGCCGCCCGCTCCCCCTTCGGCGGCCTGGTCGCCAGCGGCTGGCACACAGGCGCCGTGGTCATGGGGCAGTTCGTGCGCGCCCTGCTCGCGGACGCCGCCTGCCAGGGCTCCTACGGCATGGACGAGGTCCGGTTCCTGAAGCCGGTGCGCCCCGGCGACGAACTGCGCGGGCGGGCCACCGTGGAGGAGGCCGCGCCGCACCCCAGGCGCCCGAACACGGGAACGGTCCGCTTCCTCGTCGAGGCGGTCGACCAGCACGGGGACCCGGTGTACCGGATGCGCACCCGGCTACTGTTCGCCCGTGCGGCGGCCGCGACCGTCGAGCGGGATGCCACTGCCGCACGGCGCTGACGGGTCGTACGACATCGCGCACACAGCGCACCAGGTCCGATGAGGCGGTGCGTCCGCCCTTCCCCCTGCTCCCGTCCCTCTCCGGCCAATCCCCCGACCGGAGAGGGACGGGCCTCCCCCTGCCCTCCTCCACTCCTTTGACCATACGCACCGTTGCGTCTAGTCTCGATCTCGTCGACCGGCTCCGGAACGGACGCCGCAACGCGACGAGGAGGACACGCCATCGACGCCCAGCACGTTCAGGACCGGGCGGGCGGCGGGCACGCCGGCCGCACCCGCAATGGGCCCCGGCGCAGCGAGGCCGCTCGCCTCGCGGTACTGCGCGCCGCCGACGATCTCCTGGTCGACGTCGGATTCCACGCCATGACGGTCGGCGCCATCGCCGAACGGGCGGGCGTCGCCAAGCAGACGATCTACCGGTGGTGGCGGTCGAAGGTGGACATCCTTCTCGACGTCCTGGACGAGGACCTGCGGGACCTGGCCTTCTGGCCCGAGCTGCCGCAGGACCCGCAGGCCACCCTGGAGCAGTACGCGACCCACGTGGGCGCGGTCTTCACCGAGCCCGCCACCGGTCGCGTCCTGTTCGTACTCATCGGACACGCCCAGCACGACACGGCCACCGCCGCGGCCCTCCGCGACGAAGTACTGCGACCACAACGGCAGTACGACCGCAGACGCGTCCAGGCGGCCCTGGCGAGTTCCCTGCACTCCACGGTGACCCGGCAGGAGGCCGACCAACTCCTCGACCTGGTCGTCGGGCCCGCCTTCCACCGGGCCTTCATGACGGGACGGCCGCTGGACCCCCAGTTCGCCCGGCAGTTGACCACCGCCGTCCTGGCCCTCCGGGACGGTGTCACTCCCCCCGGGACTCCGTCTCCCGACTCCTCCGCCTGAAGGGCTGCCCCATGTTCCGCACCCGTCGTCCCCGTCACACCGCCACGGTGGAAGCGGTCGCCGAGATCGCCCCGCGCCTGGCGCGCATCACCCTCGGAGGCCCCGGAATGTCGGCCTTCCGCTGCGACGAACCGACCCAGTGGGTAAAGCTGTTCGTCACCGACCCGTTGGACGGCCAGACCATCGGCCGGGCCTACACCGTACGCCGCATGCATCCGTCCGCGCCGCGTATGGACATCGACGTCGTGCTGCACGGCAACGGCCCCGCCGCCCGCTGGGCCGAGGCCGCCCGCCCGGGTCAGGAGGTCTCCTTCGGCGGCCCGCGAGGTTCCTTCCGCCCCGACCTCGACGCCGGCTTCTACCTCCTGGCGGGCGACGAGAGCGCCCAACCCGCCGTCCTCACCATCGCCGAGAACCTGCCCGCCGGTATGCGCGGCGCCGTCTACCTGGAGGTGGCGGGCCCCGAGGCCCGGACCGAGGTGGCCCTGCCGGCCGGCCTGGACGTCGTGTGGGTGCACCGCGCCGGCGGGGTCAAGGGCGAAGCCCTGAGAGAGGCCGTGCTCAAGGCGCCCGTCCCGCGGCAGCGGGTCGCCGCATGGGTGGCCGGGGAGTCCGGAGCCGTCCGGGACATTCGCCGTCACTTCCTGGAGGGACTCGGCCTGGACCGCCACCGCGCCTATGCCAAGGGTTACTGGAAGCGGGACGAGCCCGACCACCGGGACCCGCTCGCCTCCGACTGACGCGTATCCCCCAAGCCCGCCTCACGCAGGTCGAGCACCCCTTATGCAACCGGGTTCCGGGCGGGCCGGGAGGGGGAGGCGTTCAGTGGTCCAGGCCCTCAGCGGTCCGTGCGCGGCCGCGCATGCGCCGGAGCAGGCCGCCGAGCATCGGCATGGTCAGCCCGACGAACAGGAAGAGGACGGCGAGGCCGCTCAGGGCCGGGCTCAGCTTCTCCTCGACGCCGAGGGACCACGGGCTGCCGAGCGCGTGGAAGACGAGGTACGACCCCTTGGACATGGTGTAGGCGACACCCAGGACGGCCGCGACGGCGCACAGGGTGAAGCCGGCACCGGTCCAGGGGCGGGTCGTCCGGCACCGGCGGGCCGTGCGGCCGCACATGAAGGCGAGCTCTCCGCAGGTGACCAGGACGTAGGAGAGGTAGACGAGCAGATAGGCGGCCACGGAGGGCTCGTCCGCGTACGCCGTGGTGAACTCGACGTCCCGGCCGTTCACGGCAAGGAAGAGCGGGACCATGACGGCCAGTTCGACGACGGCCGCGAATCCGCGCTGATACATGGCGGTACGCAGGTACTCCGGGCGGTAGGCCAGGTCCACCATCGTCATCTGCAGGGCCGCGCACCACAGGATGGCGCAGACGTGGGCCACCAGCTTCCCGGCGTTGTCCAGTCCGGTGACGTCCTCGGCGGTCTCGGCGACCGCGGGGATCGCGAAGAAGACCCCCACGGTGCACACACCGAAGGCGACGGCGATTAACCAGGTGAACACGCGCGGGTGGTGCATGGCTCTCCGGGCGCAGAGCACGGTGACGAGCACACCTGCCACCGCGCAGGCGCCGAATATGATGCCGTCCATCAGAGACCTTCCAGTGCGTCGGCCGCGTATTGGGCGGCTTCGGTTTCGGTCCGTCGTCGCCGGGCCCGCTTCGGCTTCCCGCCCGTCGGCCGGTCGTCGGGCCGGTCCTCCGGTACGCGGCCCGGCCCGCCGTCCGGCCCGCCGTCCGGTACGGGAGGAAGACCGAGGACGTCGCGCCGGTGTTCCAGCTGGGCGACCAGCGCGCGGACCTCGCTCTCCGGCAGTTCGTCCAGCAGGACGAGCACGCGGCGGGCGAGCGGGTCCTCGAAGGCTTCGAGCGCCGCGAGGTCGTCGTAGCCGGGGTGCGGCAGCAGATGGGCCGGCGGTACGTCACCGAGGGCCCGGCACAGGGCGAGGACGGTCTTGACCGTCGGGTTGTCCTGCTGGCCGCCGGCGAGTTTCGCGATGAGCGCGAACGACGCGGACGCGGGCGGGTCGGGCAGATCGTCGACGGCCCGCGACAGGGTGCGGGAGACATAGGGTCTGCCCCGCGCGTCCCTGCGGTCGGCCATGAGCGCCTTCAGCTTGTGCGCGAGGGACCGCGCTTCCGGGTGCCGGCCCTCGGTGGCCGCGCCCGGCCGGGGCTCTCCCTCGTCACAGCTCGCACTCACGTGGTGATTCTCTCTCGCCCTCATTGATCTTGCTCTTGTGTACTTTAGTTGACACGTTGTCGGACGCAAAGGCAGGATCGCAGCGACCGCCGAGAGGAGCGCCACGTGAGGCAGCACGGCTTACCCGCCCCGGTGATCGACACCGGCCGGCCCCACTCCGCAAGGATCTACGACTACCTACTCGGCGGCAAGGACAACTACCGGGTGGACGAGCGGGCCGGTGACGCGCTGGTCGCGGCCGCCTCCCAGGAGCGGGCCGGCGCCCGCGCCAACCGCGCCTTCCTGGAACGCGCGGTCCGCCACGTCGTCGCCGCGGGCGTACGGCAGATCATCGACATAGGCGCCGGGCTGCCGCACCACCCCAATGTGCACGAGGTCGCCCGCGCGACGGCGCCCGGAGTGGGCGTGGCGTACGTCGACAACGACCCGATCGTCATCGCGCACGCGGACGCCCTGCTCAGCGGGTCCGGCCGGGTCGGCGTCGCGCTCGCCGACCTCCGCGACCCGCACGGCATCGTGGAGCATCCGCGCGTCCGCGACGTCATCGACTTCGGCCGGCCCGTCGCGCTGCTCCTGGTCTCCGTGCTCCACTTCCTCTCGCGCGCGGAGCGGCCCGAACAGGCCGTCGCCGCCCTGCGCGACGCGCTGGTGGCCGGCAGCTGTCTGGTGCTCTCGCACGCCACCGACGACTTCGCCGACTGCAGCGCGGCCCAAGCCGTCTACGCCACCGCCACCACACCGCTCACCCCGCGCTCCCGCCACGAGATCGCGGAGTTCCTCGACGGCTTCGAACTCCTGGAGCCCGGCCTCGTGCCCGTATCGTCCTGGCGGCCGGACGCGCCGTACGCGGCCCGGACACCGGCCGGTGGCTACGGAGCGGTCGCCCGCAAGGCCGGCTGAGCACCCCGCCGACAGCGCGCCCGGGGGCGGCGCGGTCACACCGAGCAGCGGGCCGGGCCGATGGTGCCGTCCGTGCCGGTGATGGTGACCGCCTCGGTGCGGTCCGCGGTGCGGGCGCGGGCCGCCGTGCAGATGAGCTGCTGGCGGGCCGCCTCGGAGAAGCCGATGACGGGGACGTCCAAGGTGACCCGTACGCCCTGCGCGCTGAGTTCCACGCCCGCGTTCACCCGCAGCGCCGGGAGTTCCGAGCGCAGGCCCGCCGCCCGTTCCTGGCCCGTCGGGCCCCGGAAGAGCAGCGCGAGCGTCGCGGGCGCGCCCACCAGCGGGTCCCTGCCCAGCGGGTCCCTGCCCAGCGGGTCCCCCTTCGCGCCCGCCGGATCGATCTGGCGGATCACCGGGAGCAGCCGGGTGGACGTGGAGGAGGAGACGAAGTACAGCAGGGTGCCCAGCCGGCCGACCGGGGCGACCTCGACGCGCGCCGGTTCACCGGCCGCCACCACGTCCGTGGCGCGGATGCCGCACCCCGTGGCGAGCAGCAGCACCGGCAGCAGCGCGCCGAGCGCGCGTCCGGCCCTCACCGCTCCCCCAGCGGCAGGTCCACGGTGAACACCGCACCGCCCTCGGGGCGGTTCGCCGCGCGCACCGTGCCCCCGTGCAGCCGGACGTTCTCCTGGGCGATGGCCAGGCCGAGCCCGCTGCCGGCCGACCTGGTGCGGGCCGCGTCCGCCTTGTAGAACCGGTCGAAGATGTGCGGCAGCACCGCCGCGTCGATGCCGGGCCCGCTGTCCTCGACCTCGACGACGAGCCGGTCGCCGTCCTCGGTCCGCCCGGAGCGCGCCCGTACGGTCACGGGCTCGGCGCCGTGCCGCAGGGCGTTGCCGACCAGGTTGGCGACGATCACGTCGAAGCGGCGCGGGTCGAGCGCCGCCCTTACGCCGGCGGCGAGTTCGGTGCCGACCCGGTCGTCCCAGCGGCGGCTCTGGAGCGTCTTGCGCACGGTCTCGGCGACATCGACCTCGTCCAGGTGGAGGTCGGCCGCGCGGGCGTCGAACCGGGACATCTCCATCAGGTCCTCGACGAGGGTGGCGAGTTTGCCGGTCTCCGCGCTGATCAGGCGGACGGCGGCGGCGGTGTCGGAGCGCAGTTCAGCGGCGTCCTCGTCCAGCACCTCGGTCACGGCGAGCATGCCGGCGAGCGGGGTGCGCAGTTCGTGGGAGACGTCGGAGGCGAAGCGCCTGGCCCGCTGCTCGGCCCGGCGCAGCTCGTCCACGGACTCCTGGAGCTTGGTCGAGGACTCGTTGAACGTCCAGGCGAGGTCGGCGAGTTCGTCGGAGCCCCGGACGGTGATCCGGGTGTCCAGTTCGCCCCGGCCGATGCCCGCGGCGGCCCGGCGCAGGTCGCGGACGGGGCGCAGGACGCTACGGGCGGCGAGCAGGGCGGGTACGAGGGCGATGAGCAGGGCGGGCAGGGCGCCGTCGCGGGCGGCGGTGAGCATGGCGGCGATGTTCGCCTCCTCGGCGGAGAGCGGCATCACGGCGTAGAGGACCAGGCCGGTGGGCTGGCTGCCGTCGCCCTGGTCGAAGAGGGCGGGCATGCCGACGGTCAGCCAGGGTTCGCCGTTCCTGACAACGCGCTGGAAGGAGCCGTGGGTGGCGGTGCGGGTGTCCTCCCGCAGTTCGTCGGTGATCACCTCGGAGGTGGGCCGGTCCGATGAGGAGACCTTCAGGTCCCCGTACTCGGCGAACACGGTCCAGCTGTGCGCGCTGCCCGCGCGGGCGAGCCCGAGGCACACCCGGCGCAGCTGCTCCGCGTCCAGCGGCAGGGTGACGGACTGGGTGCCGAGCCGGTCGCGGAACTGGGCGACGGCGGTGTCCTGGGCCTGCTGGAGGATCGCCGAGCGGGCCTCGCGGTAGGTGAGCGCGGCGGTGGTGGCGGCGCTGACGGCGGCGACGAACAGGAACGCCGCGACGAGCCGGGTGCGCAGGCCGAAGCGGGCGGCGAACGGTTTCACGCGAGGGGGGCCTTGTCGGCTCTGCCCGGCCCGGCGCCAGTCACGGGGCCGAAGCGGTAGCCGAAGCCGCGGACCGTCTGGATGTAGCGGGGGGTGCCGGGGACGTCCTCGATCTTCTGGCGGAGCCGGCGTACGCAGGCGTCGACCAGCCGGGCGTCCCCGTGGTAGCTGTGCTCCCACACGTACTCCAGGAGTTGCTGGCGGCTGAAGACCTGTTCGGGCGAGGCCGAGAGGTGGAGCAGCAGCTTGAGTTCGGAGGGGGCGAGGAGCAGGCGTTCGCCGGACTTGGCGACGGTGAGGCCCGCGCGGTCCACGGTCAGTTCGCCGTGCGCCTCGGTGCCGCCGCGCCCGGCGGGGGCGGTGAGGCGGCGCAGGACGGCGCGGATGCGGGCCTCGATGACCTCGGTGCGGGCGGGTTTGACGATGTAGTCGTCGGCGCCGGCCTCCAGGCCCACGACGACGTCGAAGTCGTCGCCGCGCGCGGTGAGCATGATCACGGGCAGCTGGCTGGTCTCGCGGATGCGGCGGCAGACCTGGACGCCGTTCATGCCGGGCAGCATCAGGTCGAGGAGGACGAGGTCGGGCCGGAACTCGCCCAGCGCGGCGAGCCCGGCCTCGCCCGTGGCGACGGCCCGCAGGTCGTGGCCGCGTCTGCGCAGGCCCAGCTCGACCCCTTCGCGCACGGAGGGGTCGTCTTCGATCAGGAGCACGCGCGGCATGGCGTCAGTATCCCAGCGGTCGGGGAACGGTTTCGAACGGGCGGGCGAACGAGGCGGGGTCAGCCGCGTCGCAGCCTGCCCCGGACGGCGCTCAGCGCGGTGGTCACCTCGTCGAGCCGCAGCGGCCGGGCGAGCGCCGCCACGACCAGCGCCAAGACGGCCGTGCCGGCGCCGAGCGCGGCCAGGTCGCCGAGGCCGGAGCCCTCCGTGTCGACCGCGCGGGCCACCCCGTACGCCAGCAGTCCGGCCGGTACGCAGGCGACGCCCAGCCGCACATGCGCCCATACGCCGGGCGAGCGGGCGAGCGACGGGCGGGCCGTGCCGGGCGGGGAGACTCGGCGGTGCAGTACGTACGCGGTGACGGCGAAGCCGGCGAGCAGGGCGGCGGAGTAGGCGCCCGCCATGCCGGTCACCGCCCAGCGCGCGGGCAGGGTGAGGTAGGCGACGACGGTGAGTCCGGCGTTGAGGGCCGCGATCACGAGGTTCAGCAGGAACGGGGTGCGGGTGTCGCTCATCGCGTAGAAGCCGCGGGAGAGCACGTACTGCCCGGAGAAGGCGACGAGGCCGGGCGCGAACGCGGCCATCATGCCCGCCATCACCGTGATGTCGGCGTGGTCGGTGCGCCCGTAGCCGAAGACCGAGCCCATCACCCAGGGCGCGAGCGCGAGGAGCAGCGCGGCGGCCGGAACGACGACGGCGGCCGAGGTGCGCAGGGCGTACGAGAGGTCCCGGCGCACTCCGGCGAGGTCGCCGGCGGCCGCCGCCCGGCTCATGCGGGGCATCAGCGCGGTGACGAGGCTGACGGTCACGATGCCCTGCGGTACGACCCACAGCTGATAGGCGTAGCTGTACGCGGTGTAGCCGGCGCCGCCCGCGACGTTCTGGTCCGCCGCGTGCTGGCCGCTGGCGGTGGCGAGCCGGGTGACGACCCAGTAGGCGGCCTGGTTGGTGAGGACGAGCATGACGAGCCAGCCGGCGGCGCGCAGCGGCCGGGTCAGTCCGCTGCCGCGCCAGTCGAAGCGGGGCCGCCAGCGGAACTTCGCGCCGCGCAGCGAGGGCAGCAGGGCGAGGCTCTGTACGGCGATGCCCGCCGTGGTGCCCCAGCCCAGCCACCGCGCCTGGTCCGCGGTGAGGGTGCCGTCGGAGCCGACGGCCGTCCAGAGGTAGAGCCCGAACACGGCGATGATCACGAGGTTGTTGAGGACGGGTGTCCACATCATCGCACCGAACCGGTCGCGGGAGTTGAGCACTTGGCCCAGGAGCGTGAACAGGCCGTAGAAGAAGATCTGCGGCAGGCAGTAGCGGGCCAGGGCGATGGTGAGTTCGGCCTGGTCGCCCTCGTAGGTGGGGGCGTACACCGAGACGATCAGGGGTGCGGCGAGGACGGCGAGCCCGGTGAGGACGAGGAGTCCGGTGGTGCACAGGGTGAGCAGGCGGTCGGTGTAGGCGGCGCCGCCGTCGGCGTGCTCCTTGGCGGCGCGTACGAGTTCGGGGACGAAGACGGCGTTGAGGGCGCCGCCGATGAGGAGCATGTAGAGGATGTTGGGCAGGGTGTTGGCGACCGTGTAGCCGTCCGCGCGCAGCCCGGTGCCGAGCGCGGCGACGACGATCGCCGAGCGTATGAACCCGGTGGCCCTTGAGACGATCGAGCCCGCGGCCATCACCGCGCCGCTGCGCAGCACCGAGCCGGAGCCGCGGGCGCCGGGCTGCCCGGAGCCGGACTGTTCGGCGTCGGGCTGCTGCGGGCCGGGCTGCTGGGCGCCGGGCTGTTCGGGAGCGGCCGCCCCTGGGGCGGTGCCTGCGGCGGTCATCGGCGGGCCAGGTACGCCTGGAACGCCCGGTACAACGTGTTGTTGGCGGCTCCGCCCACCGATGTCTCCCACTCTCCGAGGGTCTCCACGACCTGCCCGCCGGTGCCGAGCTTCCAGCGCAGCAGCCCGAAGGGGCGGTCGTCGGGATCGAGGGTGGAGGATACCCCGCGCATGTCGTACACCTCGGCGCCGCCGTCCCGTGCGTCGCACAGCATCTGCCACTGGAGGGCGTTGCTGGGACGCACCTCGCGGCGGTGGTCGGCGGACGCGCCGGTCTGGTACCAGACCCGCCGGCCGGTGCTGATCATGGTGTGGGCGGCCAGGATCTCGCCGTCGTGCACGGCCAGGCGGAGTTTCATGCGGCCGGGGTGTTCGGCGTTGAGCGCCGCGTACTGGCGCTGGTAGTAGGCGAGCGAGCGGCCGAGCCGGAAGCCGTCGCGTTCCTCGGTGATCCTCAGCAGCCGGTGGAACTCGGGGAGTTCGGCCGCGCCGCCGGTGACGACGCGTACCCCGGCGGTGCGGGCGCGGCGCACGTTGCGGCGCCATTCCTGGTTGAGCCCGGACCACAGGTCCTCGGTGGTGCGGCCGGCGAGCGGGACCCGGAAGACGTACCGGGGCTGGGCGTCGGCGTCGTCGCCGTCCCCGCCGCAGCGCCGCCAGCCGCGAGCCCGCAGCCGGTCGGCGACGGCGGCGCCGACCGGATCGACCTCACTGGCCAGCACGTCGCCGACGGTACGTCCGGGGCCGGTGGCGGCCTTGAGCCGGGCGCCGTCCCAGCGCCGGTAGGCGGGGGAAGGACCGATGCGCACGGCGAAGGCTCCGGCCGCGCGCAGATGCGCGAGCAGCGGGCGCAGCCACCGGTCCATCGCGGGATCGGCCCAGTCGGTGACGGGCCCCTCGGGGAGGTAGGCGAAGTACTTCCGGGTGCCGGGGAACTGCCGGTAGAGGACGAGGGCGCTGCCGCGCGGTGTGCCGCACTCGTCGTGCCAGCCGAGGCTCTCGGACCTCCAGCCCTCCTTCACACCGGCCCAGGAGGGGTGCTGGAGGAAGCCGGCGTCGGGGTGGGTAACGAGGTGGGCGCGGTGCTCGGCGGCCGTGAGGCCGTGTACGCGCAGGTCCCGTTCGCGGCTGCGGTCTCCCGTGGCGAGCAGCGCTGACATGTCGGTGGCCCTCCCTCGTACGTCCCCGCGGTCTGCTCCGCGGGCTGCACAGGATGCTCACAGCGGTCTGTGACGGCTCCGCGCGCCGAATGTGACCGGACGATGACCGTTGCGCTCCGCTTGCCGTCACACAGCGCGATCCGGTTTCTGCGCGGATGTACGGAACCTAGGCTCCGATGCGTCGCCGCCTGCGATCCGGCAGAAACCTGGAGGTTTCCCCTTGATTCCCATGTCTCCCGTCTCTCCTGCGATGCGCGCATTCCTGGTTCCGGCGCGTCCGCCGCGCCCCGCCCGGTTGGCGCTGGTCACCGGGGCCGCGGTGCTCGGCCTCGCCCTCACGGCCTGCTCCGGTGGCGCCGCCGCGACGGACCGGGGGGCCGGCGGCGGGGGCGGGGCCGCTCCGTCCGAGGCGGCGGCCCCGGCCGCCATCTCGGTGAGCCCGCACGGCACCTCGGCGGTGGCGGGCCGGCCGGTGACGGTGACGCTGGCGGCCGGGAAGCTGCGCGAGGTGACGGTGTCGGCCGACGGGGGCGGGGCGCTCACCGGCCGGATATCCGCCGACGGCCGGACCTGGACGTCGGACCGGATGGCGGCGCCCGGCACCACGTACCGCGTGAAGGCGCGGGACACCTCGGGCAGCGGCGACACGGCGTCGTTCACGACGCGGGCGGCGGGCAAGGTGAACAAGCTGACCCTGGCCCCCGGCAAGAACACCACGGTCGGGATCGCGCAGCCGCTGTCGATCGTGTTCGACAACCCGGTGAAGGACAAGGCCGCCGTGGAGAAGGCCCTCAAGGTGTCCACGTCGAATGACACCGAGGGCGCGTGGGGCTGGGTGCGCGACCACTCGGGCCGCGACCGCGTCGACTGGCGCCCCGAGAAGTACTGGAAGCCGGGCACCCGCATCACCCTGGACGCCGAGCTGAACGGCGTCGACTCCGGCCCGGCGGGCGGCTTCTTCGTACGGGACTACGCGACGGCGTTCACGGTGGGCGCGAGCCAGGTGGTCGAGGTGGACCTGGACCGGCACCGGCTGACGCTGCGGCGCGACGGCCGTACGGTCATGGACGTGCCGGTGTCGGGCGGTACGCCGGGCGGGGACAAGCGGTCGTGGCGCGGGACGGCGGTGCTGATGTCGAAGGAGGGCACGATCAACATGCGCTCCGAGACGGTGGGCCTGGGCGACGCCTACGACAAGATGGTCGACTACTCGATGCGGCTGACCTGGTCGGGCATGTACGCCCACGCGGCCCCGTGGAACGCGGCGTACTTCGGGCGGGCCAACCACAGTTCGGGGTGTGTGGGGATGAGCGACGCGGACGCCGCGGCCCTCTACCGGCAGGTGCGCGTCGGCGACCCGTTCGAGATCACCGGCAAGGACACCAAGGGCACGGTCGCGGAGGGCAACGGCTACGGGGCGTGGAACGTCTCCTGGGCCGACTGGCGGACGCGGAGCGCGCTCGGCTGACCGGTCCGCCGGCGCGCAGCTGACCTTCTTCCCGCCGTGGCGTGAAGTGATCACCGACTGCTGCCGGTCGGACCCCGCTCCCGTCTTTTTACCGCCCTCCCGGCATCAGCGTGCCGGGCTGTGCCGGTCCGACGCCCACCGCCTCCGTCTTCGGATTGCGTCGCTGCCGCTTCGCCACCCAGGTGGCGAACCAGGAGAGCAGCATGCACATCCCGATGTAGATCGGTGAGATCACCATCACCACGGGGATGAAAGGCAGATCGTAGTCCAGGTTGGACGCGATGAGCTTCCCGGCGTGGAGGAATTCCTCGTAGGTGATCAGGTAGCCCAGCGAGGTGTCCTTCAGGGCGACCACCAGTTGGCTGATGATGGTGGGCAGCATGGCGCGCACCGCCTGCGGGGCGAGGACGAACGTGGTGACCTGCGTCTTGCGCATGCCGAGCGCGTACGCGGCCTCGCGCTGGCCGCGTTCGACGGAGTTGATGCCGGTGCGGAACACCTCGGCGAGCACCGAGCCGTTGTAGAGGGTGAGTCCGGTGACCAGCGCGGGGAGCGGCTGCACCTTCAGCGCCACGAAGACGAAGAAGATCATCACCAGCACGGGCATCGCGCGGAAGAACTCGACGAGGATCGTGGCGATCCAGCGCACCGGCCGGTGGTCGGAGAGCCGCCCCACCGCGAGCACGGCGCCCAGCACCAGCGACAGGACGGCCGCGTACGCGAATGCCTTGAGGGTGTTGCCGAGGCCGCGCAGCAGGAGTTCCTGGATGCCCTTGTACTCGAAGGGTGTCCACTTGGCGGCGGTGAACTGGTCGGTGTCGAACAGGAGATAGACGACCCAGCCGATGAGGGCGAGGATGAGGAGGGTCGAGACGAGCCCGTAGAGGCGGTGGCGTTTACGGGTGTGCGGGCCCGGGATGTCGTAGAGGGCGTTCGCGGCGGGCGCGGTGTGGGCGGTCATCGGGCGACTCCCCAGCGCTTCTCCATCACATGGAAGAGCGCGCTGATGGTGAGGGTGATGATGAGGTACCCCACGGCGATCCAGACGAAGGTCCAGATGATGCTGAAGCCCAGTTCGTTGAGCGTCTTGTAGGTGCCGAGGAGTTCGGTGACGCTGAACGCTCCGGCGATCGCCGAGTTCTTGGCGAGCGCGATGAGCGTCGAGCCGATGGGCGGGATCACCGAGCGGAACGCCTGCGGCAGCACGATGTTGCCGAGGGTCTGCCCGAAGGTCATCCCGAGGCTGCGGGCCGCCTCGCCCTGCCCGGTGGGCACGGTGTTGATGCCGGAGCGCAGCACCTCGCAGATGAACGCGGAGGTGTAGCAGCCCAGCGCGAGGACGGCGAAGACCTCGAACGGCAGCACCAGGCCGAAGCGCGGCAGGCCGAGGAGCACGGCGAAGAACAGCAGGGTGAGCGGGGTGTTGCGCAGGATCGTCACCCACACCGTGCCGAAGACGCGGAGCGAGCCGACCGGCGCCACCCGGAACGAGGCCATCACGAAGCCGAGGACCATCGCCAGGATCGAGGCGTAGACGGTGAGTTCGACGGTCCCGAGGAAACCCTTGCCGTAGAGCGAGAAATTGTCGGTGAGTACGTCCATGGGGCGGGCCGTCCTCTCAGTTCGCCGGGTAGCGGTCGATGGGCGGCGGCTCGGGCGCGGGCGCGCCGGACAGGCCGAGCGTCGCCTCGAACGCCTTCTTCCAGTTGCCGTTCTTCTCGTTGGCCTCCAGCGCGTCGTCGAGTGCGAGGCGCAGCGCGTTGTCGACGCGCGGCACGCCGATGCCGTACGGCTCCTCGGAGAACGGTTTGCCGACGACCTTCATCTCGTCGGGTGCCTTGGCGGCGAAGCCGAGCAGGATCGCGTCGTCGGTGGTGACGACGTCCACCTGGTACGTCAGCAGGTTGTCGACGCAGATGGAGTAGGTGTCGTACGCGACGAGCTCCGCCTTCGGGTAGTCGGCGGCGATCCGCTGGTACGGGGTGGAGCCCGCGGCCGAGCAGACGGTCTTGCCGGCCAGGTCCTGGGGGCCGTGGATGTCGTTCTCGTCGGTGCGCACGAGGAGTCCCTGGCCGGCCATGTAGTACGGGCCGGCGAAGCCGACGAGCTTCTTGCGCATGTCGTTGATGGTGTAGGTGCCGACGTAGTAGTCGATCTGCCCGTTCTGCAGGGCCGTCTCGCGGTTGGCGGAGGCGATCGTGCGGAAGCGGATCGTGTCGGGGGCGAAGCCGAGGGAGGCCGACAGCATGCGGGCGATCTCGATGTCGAAGCCCGAGTAGACGCCGGTCGCGGGGTCCTTCTCGCCCAGGTAGGGCTGGTCCTCCTTGGCGCCCACCCGCAGATAGCCGCGCTTCTCGGCGTTCCGCCAGGTTCGGGAGTCCGGCAGCCGGAAGTCCGTGTCCACCTGGTAGACGGGCAGTTGGTCGGCCTTGGGGCCCTTGACCGGCGGGCTGCCCTCCTTGCCGCATCCGGCGGCGAGGACGGCGAGCAGCAGACCGGCGCAGGCGGCCAGTGCTTTTGTCGTACGCAACTCCGGGCCTCCCGTCAGTGCTTGAGGATCTTGGACAGGAAGTCCTTGGCCCGGTCGCTCTCCGGGGCGGTGAAGAAGTCCTCCGGAGTGCGGTCCTCGACGACGCAGCCGTCGGCCATGAACACCACGCGGTTGGCGGCGGAGCGGGCGAAGCCCATCTCATGGGTGACGACGACCATCGTCATGCCCTCGCGGGCGAGCTGCCGCATCACTTCCAGGACCTCGTTGATCATTTCCGGGTCGAGTGCCGAGGTCGGCTCGTCGAACAGGAGCGCCTTGGGGTCCATGGCGAGGGCGCGGGCGATGGCGACGCGCTGCTGCTGGCCGCCGGAGAGCTGGGCGGGGAACTTGTCGGCGTGGGCGCCGAGCCCGACCCGGTCCAGCAGCTCGCGGGAGCGCTGGTCCGCCTCGTCCTTCTTGCGCTTGCGGACCTTGATCTGGGCCAGCGAGACGTTGGCGAGCACGCTCTTGTGGGCGAAGAGGTTGAACGACTGGAAGACCATGCCGACTTCGGCCCTCAGCTGGGCCAGTCCCCGCCCCTCCTCGGGGAGGGGCTGCCCGTCGATGGTGATGTGGCCCGACTCGATCGTCTCCAGCCGGTTGATCGTCCGGCAGAGCGTCGACTTGCCGGAGCCGGACGGGCCGATGACCACCACCACCTCCCCGCGGCCGACGGTGAGATTGATGTTCTGCAGGACGTGCAACTTCCCGTAGTACTTGTTGACGTCTCGCAGCTCGATCAACGGATCGACGGCCATGCGCTGCCCTACCCACTTGTCGCTCGGTCGAGGTCAGCGCAAACTAACCAGCCCGGCAAGGGACTTCCCGACCGACACGCACCAATGGTGCATAAGGCGTTTTATCTCTTCGGATGGCCGGCCGGTGGTCCGTCAGGTGTACGGGTCAGCCCTCGGCGGACTCCGCGTACACCTGGGACAGCTCGGGGCTGCCGGAGATCGCCCAGTCCAGCCCCGCTTCCACGACGTCGATCTCGCGGCCGGAGGCGAGCCGGACGACGGGCTGGCCGCTCGGCCAGATGTGCCAGTGCGCCCCGGCGACATTGCGCACCAGCACCGTGCCGAGGTAGAGGCCCGCGTCGTTGCCCAGCCAGGGCAGCTCCTCGGGGTCGTCGCGCCAGCGCGGCGGCAGCTGGTCCAGCTCCTCCAACGAGGCGGGACTGTCGTCCAGTTCGATGCCGCGCTCCCCCACCCGGACCCGGAGCAGCTCGCACTCGGCGAGCAGCGCGGCCACGCCCTCCGGATCGGCGTCGGCGACGCCCGCGAGCCCCGTCCGCCGCGCCGCGCCGTGACGCTTACGCCAGTTGTCCAGGAAAGGGATGTTCATACCGCTCAGAATCGCATCCCGGTCCGCCCGCGCACCACAGGGCGCGCGGGCCGCGGGCGGCTCAGAGATCGAGGTCGACCACCACGGGGGCGTGGTCGGAGGCCCCCTTGCCCTTGCGTTCCTCGCGGTCCACATAGCTGTCGCCCACGGCGGCGGTGAAGGGGGCGTTGCCGTAGACGAGGTCGATGCGCATGCCCTTGTTCTTGGGGAAGCGCAGCTCGCGGTAGTCCCAGAAGGTGTAGGGGCGGTCGTACTTCAGGGGGCGGGGCATCACATCGGACAGGCCCTCGGCGCGCAGCGCGGCCAGCGCCTCGCGCTCGGCGGGCGTGACATGCGTGGCCCCCTCGAACAGGGCCGGGTCCCAGACGTCCTCGTCGGTCGGGGCGACGTTGAAGTCGCCGAGCACGGCGAAGGGGGCCGGGCCCGCGGCGTCGGCGGCGACCGCCTTGCGCAGCGCCTCCAGCCAGCGCAGCTTGTACGCGTAGTGCTCGTGGGCGACCTCGCGGCCGTTGGGCACGTACACCGACCAGAGCCGCACCGGGCCGCAGGTCGCGCTGATCGCGCGGGGCTCCTGCGCGGTCTCGTACGCCGGTCCGTCCGGCAGTCCGAGGACGATGTCGGACAGGCCGACGCGGGAGAGCAGCGCCACGCCGTTCCACCGGCCGGTGGCGTTGACCGCGGACTCGTAGCCGGCCTCGCGGAGCGCGTCCGCCGGGAACTGCTCGGCGGTGCACTTGGTCTCCTGGACGCACAGCACGTCCGTGCCGCTGCTCTCCAGCCAGGCCAGCAGCCTCGGCAGACGGGCGGTGATCGAGTTGACGTTCCAGGTCGCGATGCGCATGTACGTAAACCTAACGCCTGCCACTGACAGCCGCCGGGGCGGCGGTGTCAGAGGGCCGTCGAGTCGCCCGGCGTCATCCTGCCGTGGTCGGCGCCGCCCAGTTCGCCGATCTGCCGGTCGTAGATCGGCCGTGCCAGGTCGGTGAGCAGCGCGTCGTGGATGTCGATCGCGCGCCGCGGCTTCACCTCGCGGACGTAGTCGATGACCTCGGAGATCTTGTTCCACGGGGCCATCACGGGCAGCATCAGCGTGTCCACGGCCCGGCCGGGCACGGTGAGGGCGTCGCCGGGGTGGAAGACCTGGCCGTCGACGAGGAAGCCGATGTTGGTGACGCGCGGGATGTCGGGGTGGATGACGGCGTGGAGTTCGCCGTGCACCTCGATGTCGAACCCTGCGGCCGTGATCGTGTCGCCGTCGCCCACGGTGTGCACGCGCCCGGGAAAGGCCGCGCTCAGCCGGTCGGCGACGCTGCGCAGGGTCCAGATCTCGGCGGCCGGGTCGGCCTCCATCCCGGCCCGCAGCCGTCCCTCGTCGAAGTGGTCGGGGTGCTCGTGCGTCACGAGGATCACCCGGGCGCCGATGGCGGCGTCCCGCTCCGAGAAGCCGCCCGGATCGATGACGAGCGCGCGCCCGTCCTTCTCCAGGCGGATGCAGGAGTGCGACTGCTTGGTCAGCGTGAGCGCGGACGGCCCCGGGCGCTCCGTGTTCTCGGCGTGCTGGATGCTCATGCGTCCATCCTGCTACGCGGGCGGCGTCGTTTCCGCCCGAATCACCGACTGCGCGATCGTGAAGGCGGCGCTCGCGGCCGGAATCCCGCAGTAGACGGCCGTCTGCATCAGCACCTCCCGGATCTCGGCCGGGGTGAGGCCGTTGCGCAGGGCGGCCCTGGTGTGCGCGGCCAGGCTCTCCAGCCGGCCGGAGGCCACCAGCGCGGTGAGCGTGACGGTGCTGCGGGTGCGCCGGTCCAACCCGTCACGGCTCCACACCTCGCCCCAGGCGTACCGGGTGACGAGTTCCTGGAAGTCGCCGGCGAAGTCGTCGGCATCGGCCAGTGCCGCGTCCACCTGGGCGTCGCCGAGGACCTCGCGGCGCAGCCGCATGCCGGGCTCGTACGGGTCGGGCCGCCCGCCGGGCGGGGCGTCGGGGGCCTGCACGGCGGCGATCTCCGCGACGGGCTGCACGGGGGCGGTGAGCCGGGGCACGGAGTCGGGCATGGGGATGGCCGCCTGGGTGTCCTGCCAGGCGGTGGAGAAGTGGGTGAGGAGGAGGTCGGTGACCGCGCCGGGCTGCTCGACGGGGGCGAGGTGGGAGGCGCCGGGCACCAGGGCGAGCCGGGCGTCCGGGATGCCCGCGACCAGGGTCCGCGCGTCGCCGGGACCGGTGACCTGGTCCTCCGCCCCGACCAGGACGAGGGTGGGGACCGGGATGCGGCTCAGTTCCGTACGGATGTCGAAGGCGGCCAGGGCCTCGCAGGCGGCGATGTAGCACCCCGGATCGGTGGTGCGCACCATCTGTACGGCCCACTCGACGATGGCGGGCTGCGCGGCGGCGTACGCGGGCGTGAACCAGCGCTCGGGCGCGGTGCGGGCCATGGGCTCCAGGCCGTTGGTGCGGACGATGACCCCGCGCTGCCGGAACTCGTCGGCGCTGCCGAACCGGGCCGAGGACGCCACCAGGGCGAGCGCGGCGACCCGGTGCGGCTGCCGCAGCGCGAGGTCGGCTCCGATCGCGCCGCCGATCGAGCACCCCACGTACCCGAACCGCTGCACCCCGACACCGTCGAGCGTGGCCAGCAGCCGGTCGCCCAGTTCCGACACGGCGGCAGCGGGCCGGGCGGGCGCGCCACCGTGACCGGGGAGGTCGTAGCGGAAGACTCTCCAGTGCCGGGTGAGCTCGGGTATCTGCCGATCCCACATGTGCCAGGTGGTACCGAGCGAGGGCCCGATGACCAGGACGGGGGCGTCTTCGGGGCCGTCGAAGCGGTATTGCAGGGTGTTCGGTGGTGTCTCACTCACGCCCTGCACCCTCTCACGTCTCACCTCCAGTCCTGCCTCCAGGACCGGAGGTATCGGGGACACGGGCTTGGACTCGATGTGGAGCGTGGCCACCATCAAGATCATCGGTTCCGGTATCGACGATGCTGCATTCGCGGACCGGCTCAGCCGCCTCATCGGCGACCACGGCACAGGGATCACCTCCACGTTCCGGCCGAAGCCGGGAAGTCGTCCTCGGTCAGCATGCGCCAGGAAAAAATCCTTCCCCGATGCCATCCGTGCACTACCCAAAAGACCGCGCTGTGCTTCGCGACCGGAATGCACGCCGCGATACTCCACCTGAAGGCCGCGTGGCCAGGCGTCTGAACATCGCACCGGCCGGCGACCTCACAGGGCAATACGCCTGCGGGCACGTCAAGGCCAGTACCTACCCTTGTGGGCCGGCACGACATCCGCTACCGCGAGGAGTGCGTGCGGATCGCCACTCTCCGAGACCTGAAGACCGAGGCCCTTGCAGAGCGTGCCCCGAACTCAACACCTTCTCCCCACGTGCCCGGAGCACTGGACGGCCGCGTCCGTCTGGCCACAGCGGGCAGCACCGCTCTGCCCGCGCGGACGGCCCAGCTTGGTGCGCTTGCTGCGCAACTCCCGAATCGGCTCACCTCCGCTCGCGCGGAGTGGACCCTTCGCCCCCTGCCCGTACGAAAAGCCGTTTGCCTGGAATGACGGCGCATCATGCTCTCTCTCGCAGACATCGCGCAGCGAGTGTACGGCCCATCCCTTGCGCCACCCGCTGTTGTGTGGATTTGGGCCCGCTGTCACTGGGGGGTGCTATCTCAGTGTTCGTGGATATGAGCGATATGGCAGGTGCCCTGGGGGGCTGTCCTTTGGAAGCGCGGATGTGGGGGAAGGAACGCGGGCTGCCTCGGCCGTACCCGGTGATCTGTCATCTGCTGGATACGGGTGCCGTGTTCGGAGAGCTCTGGGATGTCGTCCTGAGCCGGGAGACCCGGGAGGCGGTGGCAAGCGCGCTTGGTCTGAGTGTGTCGGAGGCACGCGTGGTGGTTTCCTTCTGGGCCGCGTTGCACGACATCGGCAAGATCACTCCTCCGTTCCAGGCGCAGGTGCCCAGTTGCTACGAACTGTTGCGCGCGGACGCCGCTTACGCGAGCGCGCCTGGTGCGGAGCAGGAGAAGCAGTTCCGTCACGAGATCGCCTCCCATTGGTCCCTGTTCCAGTTGCTCGAAGAGGCTGGCTATCCGGGTGACCGGCGTCGGATGCACCGTGCAGTGAGCCAGCAGGTCGCACAGCTCCTGGGCGGTCACCATGGTTCGTTCGGAGCGGTACTGAAGTCCAAGGAGGTGGCGCAGGCCAGTGCGTACAACGCCGGTCTGGGCGGGGCTGGATGGGCGGATCAGCGGCAGGCGCACTTTGCGGAAGTACAGCGGGTGATGGGAGCCTTTGCGGTTCCTGCCGGGGGGCTTACGGCCGGACTGGCCGTGATCGTGGCCGGGTTGGTGGTGGTCGCCGACTGGCTGGCGAGCCAGACTTCGGCCATCAAGGCTCGCCTGCCGGCCTCCGGCTGGTCAGGCACGCCGGCGCAGGTGGATGCGCACTGGCAAGGTGCGTTGCGGGCTGCGCCGAAGCTCGTGGGTTCGGCGCGGCTGGGGAGGGCGCGGTTTTCTTCGCAGGATTTTGCGGCCATGTTCCCCTTTGAGCCGAACAGTCTGCAGCGGGATCTCGCCGAGTATCTTCCCCGTTTGGTTCGTGAGCACGGTCCTGGGCTGGTGCTGGTGACGGCTCCGACCGGTGACGGGAAAACCGAGGGGGCCTTGTTCGCCGCCTCGGTATTGGGGCGCGCGGCAGGGTGCCGGGGACTGTATTTCGCGCTGCCGACGATGGGTACGGCGGATGCGATGCTGCCCCGTGTGGAGGCTTTCGCTTCCCAGGCGTTGTCCGGGGAGCGGGCGTTGATGCTGCTGCACTCCATGGCCTGGCTGAGTTCGCCGGGCAGTGGGGAGGGGGGCGTGTCCAGTGATGTTGTTGGGCAGGCTGATGTTGTGAGTGCGGGCGCGTCGACGGTTGTGGAGGCGGATGCGTGGTTGCGCGGTCCGAAGCGCGGCCTGCTCGCTCCGCTGGGTGTCGGCACCATCGACCAGGCGCTGAGCGCGGTGCTGCCCCTGCGCTACAACTTTCTGCGGCTGTTCGGCCTGTCGGACAAGGTGTTCGTCGTGGATGAAGCCCACGCCTACGGGCCATGGATGCACCAGCTGCTCCTTCGGTTGCTGGAATGGCTGGGAGCGATGCGCGCGCCGGTCGTGCTGTTGTCGGCCACGCTGACGGGGCGTTCGGCCGGTTCCCTGGTGGACGCCTACCGGCGCGGTGCCGGGTTCTACGAGCCGTCTGCTGTGGCTCCGCGCTATCCGGGCTGGTTGTTCGCGAGCGGAGGCTCGGGTGAGGTCTCGGCTGTCCGGGGCACGCTGAGCAATAGGGCCAGGACGCTGATGGTGTCCCGCAGGCTGGTGTCGTGGGACACGACGGAGCCGGTTGGCTCGCGGGTCCGCGAGGGCGGGCGTAGAGCGGCACTTCGCGAGGTGCTGGCCCCGGTCGCCGAGGTGGGTGGTACGGCACTGGTGTGCTGTACGACCGTGGCCGAGGCCCAGCAGACGTATAAAGACCTCCGGGCGGCTTTCCCCGAGCTTGCCGCGCGCCCGGGTGGGCTGCGGCTGCTTCATTCCCGGTACCCGGCAGACGTACGGGCATCGATCACAGCCGATTGTGAGCGGGCCTACGGCAAGCCGGTCCCGTCCGACGAGCCGGTCGCGGTGCGTCCGGCGTCCGTGCTGGTGGCGACACAGGTGGTCGAGCAGTCACTGGACCTGGATTTCGATCTGGTGGTGTCGGACCTGGCGCCGCTGGCGCAGCTGTTGCAACGTGCGGGCCGTGCACGCCGTCACGCCAGAGGTGGGTTGGGGCGCCCAGCGTGGGCTGCCACCGAGGACGAGCCGGTGCTTGTGGTGCTCGATCCCCTGCCGGAAGAGCAGGGCGCCTCGGTGCCTCGTTCGTGGGGCACCGTCTACGACGCGTCGCTGCTTCGTCGCACCTCGCGGCTGCTTGAGGAACTCGCCGGGCAGGGGATCGCGGTGCCGGATGATGTGCAGCGGCTGGTGGATGCGGTGTACGACGAGGACTTCGTCGACAAAGCGGACGAGGCGGTTCGTGCGGAACTGGCCCGGCTCGACGAGGAGCGTCTGGCCCGTGAGGCGGCCGAACGGCACATGGCTGCCTGGACGGGGATCTGCGCACCGGCTGACGTCCGCGGGGATCTGAGCAAGCTGTCACTTCGGGAGGCCGGAGTGAGCGAAGAGCTGCTCACGACCCGGCTCGGTGCTGATACCGGTCAGGTGCTCTGCCTCTACGAACAGCCCGGCGGCGCATTCACCCTCGACCCCGAAGGCAGCCTCCCGGCGCCGACCGGGGGCCGCGACGGGCTGACGGCGATCCAGTTGGCCGACGTCGCACGACGCGTCGCTCCCGTGCCGGGGCGCTGGCTGCGTGACGAGGTGGCCGACAGTGCAGTTCCCAAGAGTTGGGGAACGCATCCTTCGCTGCGCGGGCTCGTCTTGCTGCGGATGACTCCCACCGATGGCAGATGGAGCTGTCGGCACGGGCGTTCGACGCTCTCGATTTCCGAGGTCGGCCTCGAGACCGAGTAATCTTCACATCCTGATCACTTGCCTTGCATGCTTGGACTACGTTTCAGGTGAGGCGTTCGCGCTCCAGGCAAGCGGCACCAAGACTGCCTGTGGCTGGTTCGGCCTGCTGTGCCCGGCACGGCCGGCCGACCGCTCCGCTCCTCCCCACGCCTGAACGACGACAGGACACATTCATGCCGACGGGCGCCTACAACCTGATCGACGAACCGTGCATCCCCGTACGCTGGAAACCCGACACCCCACCGGCCGGCACGGTAGCCGGGCTCCCCTACCGGGCCAGATCCCGCGAACTCCCGCTGCGCAAGTACGACATCGAGCCCTTCGCCGTCGCCGACACCCCCGCGCACGCGGCTCCGTTCCGGGTCCTGTACGCAATCACCGCAGACCGCCGACCTGACCGAACAAAGTCCGGCAGGCGACTGAGAGGAGCACCGGCGACAACGTGCTGGGCGAAGGCCGGCTTCAGGGCCGTCCAACCCAGCAACTCCTCAACCCGAGCCGCACCTACGAGACACCCTCACCCGCCGGCCCCCTCCAAGTCCCCCTCGGGCTTTACGTCAGCACCGTCTCCACACGAGTCCGCGACAAACTATGGGCAGCCGTCACCGCCTGCACCCACGACGGCCTCGCCCACCCCGCCGACAACGAACAGGGCTTCCAGCTACACAGCAGGAACCCGACGCCGCGAACCCCTCGACTTCAACGGCCTCACCCTGATCACCTTCAAACGCAAAAGCCAAGAAACGGCAAAGCCCCTCTAACAGGCCAGGTCAAAGAGGGTCCTCTCCGCGCGAGCGGAGGTGAGCCGGAGCACGACCCATGCATGACGGTACATCCGCTGTCCTCTCCGCGCGAGCGGAGGTGAGCCGACCCGCGCGCCGGGACCGCGCCGGTTAGGCACGTCCTCTCCGCGCGAGCGGAGGTGAGCCGTCACCGAGGCCGTCCGCATCACCTCCGGCCCGGTCCTCTCCGCGCGAGCGGAGGTGAGCCGGACCCGGCGTCGGCCCTGATGGTGTCGCTGGCGTCCTCTCCGCGCGAGCGGAGGTGAGCCGTACAGCTCCTACCGCACTCTGATCCTCCCGCCGTCCTCTCCGCGCGAGCGGAGGTGAGCCGGTCGTGGTCGTCGCCCGGTAGCTGCGATGGCTGTCCTCTCCACGCGAGCGGAGGTGAGCCGTCGGCGTCGACCGGCCTGCAGTCGGTCCTCGAGTCCTCTCCGCGCGAGCGGAGGTGAGCCGCACAGCGGGTCCGTCCTGGCGGAGGTCAAGGAGTCCTCTCCGCGCGAGCGGAGGTGAGCCGTTCTCCGTCGTCCGGGACTGGGCACAGGACCGGTCCTCTCCGCGCGAGCGGAGGTGAGCCGACGCCATCGACTCCACCGGCAGCGGCGCCGCGGTCCTCTCCGCGCGAGCGGAGGTGAGCCGATCGCGGAGCTGCGAGCGGACAACGAGCAGCTGTCCTCTCCGCGCGAGCGGAGGTGAGCCGTGGTAGCTCTCCTTCGTCGAGAAGACCTTGTGGTCCTCTCCGCGCGAGCGGAGGTGAGCCGGTCTCCATCTGCCACAGCGCGCCGGCCTTCGCGTCCTCTCCGCGCGAGCGGAGGTGAGCCGGAGTTGCTCAAGCACGGGCCGCCTCCTCCGTCGTCCTCTCCGCGCGAGCGGAGGTGAGCCGGGCGGGTGCTCCGTCCACGCCTGCTACTGCCGGTCCTCTCCGCGCGAGCGGAGGTGAGCCGCTGGAGCGCAATCGGCCGACGGACACGCCGAGGTTCTCTCCGCGCGAGCGGAGGTGAGCCGGGCCCGCTGGCCACCGAACGACAGGTCGAGTAGTCCTCTCCGCGCGAGCGGAGGTGAGCCGGACGCGTACAGGGCGGCGGCGCCCGCGATGAGGTCCTCTCCGCGCGAGCGGAGGTGAGCCGCCCGCGTCCGTTTTTGCTCGGGCCGGGACTGGTCCTCTCCGTGCGAGCGGAGGTGAGCCGTCGAGCAGATCCTCGGCGCGGTCGTCCTGGCGGTCCTTTGGTCCCGTCTGGGACGTGTCACGGCCGGCACTCATCACCGGGATGGGGTGCTCAGTGAGGGTGGACGTGTCTGCGCTGTGGCAGGGAAGGGCGAATCTTTATGGCGTCATGTCACGCAGGTCAGGGCGGTTCCGGGGCAGCCCGAAGCCCGCCATCTGCTTCTCCTCATAGGACAGGAAGCCAAGGCTCCGGTAAAACGCGTGATTGCGCTGGCCTTCCGGTGACGACTCGTGGTCTGTGGAGAGGAGGAAGAAACGGCAGTGCGAGTAGCGCTGCATGAGGTGCTCGACCAGGGCCCGGCCGACGCCCTGCCGGTGATGCGCTGGGCTGACCACGACGTCCTGGACATAGCAGATGTGTTCGTCGTCGGAGACGGTCCGGGCCAGTCCGAGGAGCGTTCCTGAACCGTCTCGTGCGGTGATGACCAGGTGAGAGTTCCGCAGGCCGCGGGAGAGCTTGTCGACGTCGGCGGTGTAGCCTTCCCAGCCGACCGAGTCGTAGAGGCTCAGCATCTCATCAGGATCGAAAACGTCCTCTTCCATGATGAACACGCCAAACCCCCTGCGGCTGGGCCGCTTCTCGATGCCGACTTCTCACCGCATCTGACTTCACGCTCGTCAGCCACGTCAAGATCGGCAACAGTTGGCCTCAGCCAGCCTGGGCGGGTTGTTCGGTCCGTGCTCGGGTGCTGGCGAGGTGGTAGGAGTCGGTTCCGGTCTCGATGATGGTGCCGTTGAAGGTCAGTCGGTCGACGATGGCCGCGCAGAGGCGGGAGTCGGTGAAGGTCTTGGTCCAGCCTCCGAAGGACTCGTTGGAAGCGATCGCGACGCTGTTCTTCTCCTCGCGTTCGGTCAGTACTTGGAAGAGGAGCTCGGCGCCATGCCGGTCGAGTTCCATGTATCCGAGTTCGTCGATGCAGAGCAGATCGACACGGCCGTAGCGGGCGATCGTCTTGTTCAGCTGCTTCTCGTCCGCGGCCTCGACCAGCTCATTGACCAGCTTCGTCGCGAGCGTGTAGCGCACTTGGTAGCCCTTCATCGCGGCCTCGGTGCCCAGAGCGATGAGCATGTGGGACTTGCCGGTGCCGGAGTCGCCGATCAGGCAGAGCGGTTGACTCTTCTTGATCCACTCGCAGCTGGCGAGCGTGTGGATGGTGGCAGCGTCGATGTTCGGGTTGGCGTCGAAGTCGAAGGAACGCAGGGACTTCTCCCGCGGGAAGCCAGCTGCTTTGATCCGCCTCTCCGACCTGCGGCGGGCCCGGTCGTCGCACTCGGCCATCAGCAGCTCGGCGAGGAAGCCGCGGTAGGTCGTCTGGTCCTTCATCGCCCGGTCGGCGATGTCGGAGAACTCGTTGCGGATCGACCGCAGCCGCAGCGAGCGGCAGGCGGAGTCGATCGCGGCGTCGGCGGCCTGCTCGGTCAACCCTCGCTGTCGGGGCATGGTCACTTCGCTTCTCCCTCACGGTGGCCGCTGCCGCTGGTGCGGCGGCGTCGGAGCAACTGGTCGTAGTGAGACACCGAGGGCAGCGGCCTGGTGTCCGGCGGAAGATGCGCCAGGCGCCACTCGTGCAGCGACGTCACTGTCCCAGACGGCTGGCCGAGGGCCCGGGGCATCCGGTGCGGGCTCGGTCTCCGCCTGGGCGGCCTTGCGGGCCTCCAGCGCGACCGCGTCCGCGGTCAGGGCCCCAGCCCGCAGGGCTGCGGCCAGGCCGGCGACGACATGTTCGTGCGGCATGTGGCGTCCGAGCAGCAGCACCTCGATGAGCGCGCGGGTGCCGTCCCACTCGTCGTGGATCTTCACGGCCTGGGTCCACCAGGCGTCGTGCACCGGGGTGAACTTGCTGGCCGAACGGGCCTGTTCGAAAAACAGTCGAGCCGGGGAAGGCGCCGGGCTTGCGGACCACGACCTCCAGGTAGTGGTCCAGGTCCAGGCGGACGGCGCCTTTGGCGATCAACCGCTCGTGCCGGGCCACTTCCACGTTCTGGTCGTAAACCACCAGGTGAGAGGCGTGAAGGATGACCCGCACGCGCTTGCCGATCAGCCGGATGGGGACCGAGTAGCGGTTCGTGCGGACCGGAATCTGGCCGTAGCGGTCGACCCGAGGGGTTAACAGCCGCCCGGTCTCGAACGGTTCCTCCGGCAACGGCATCAGCAGCGGTCGTTCGAGCGCGAAGTCCTCGGCGATGGTCCGGGACCTGGAGCCGATCCGGCGGGCGTCGTCCTGCCGGTCCCACTGCTCGCCATCTCGTTCAGCTCGGCGAGCGAGGACACCTCGGGGACCGGGACGAAGTGGTTGCGCCGGAAGTATCCGATCTGGCCCTCGACGCCGCCCTTCTCGTGGGCGCCCTCGATGCCCGGGCGGCAGTAGAAGCTCTCGATGCCGTAGTGCGACTTGAAAGCGATCCACCGGTCCGCCTCCACCCTCGCCCGGCTCAGCCCGAGCACGCGGGCGACAGCGGCCTTGAGGTTGTCGTAGCGGACCTTGGTCCGCGGGACCCCGCCCAGCGTCCGCAGCGCGTAGACGTGGCCTTCGAAGAACGCCTCCTGGCCGCAGGAGGCGAACACGCGGTGGACGGCCTTGCCCGAATACGACAGGCGGAAGGAGAAGAGATAGCAGGTCACCAGCTCGCCGGCGAGGCGAATCGTGACGTCGCCGAAGTCGACCTCCGCCTCGTGACCGGGCTGGTGGGTCTGCGGGACGAACGCCTCCAGCGGGGCCTTGCCCGACTCGACCAGGACCTCGGGCTTCCGGGCCGCGACGTAGTAGCGGACCATCCCATAGGAGACGTCGGCGCCGTGTTCCTCGACCAGCCGGTGGAAGATGCGGGTGACCGTGTGCCGCTGCTTGCGCGGCGCGTCCAGGTCCGCCCGCAGGATCTCGTCGATCACCGGCTTGTGGCGGTCCACTCCGGTCGGCCGCGGCGGCAGCTTCTTACGCGGCTCCGGCCAGGACGAGTCCAACGACTTCCGCACCGTCCGCCACGTCACGCCGTGCTTACGCTCAAGCTCCCGCATCGATATGCCGCCACGGTGGTCACGCCGGATCGCCGCGTACAGCTCGACCTTCGACAGCCGCGGCATGACCAGCACCTTTCACCAGGAGCATCCCGATGCTGCCCTGGCAAGAACCCCGGTGCCTCCCAAACTCGTCCACATCACCCATCCGTGGAACATGGCGCCTCCCAAACCCATCGACAAGCGACGTCACTACTGCGGCTCTGGTCCACTTTCTGTGGGCGCGTACGCAGGGGGTGACTGTCGATCTTTGTGTCATGGCGGTTGAGTTCGCCCGAAAATCGCTGGGCTGGATGGTGGTGTGGTCGACAGTCCTTCGCCGTGAACGAAGTGCTGTCGCAGCTGGATGAGCTGCTGTTCTCGTCGGTCGAGGGCGTGTTGGTGGAATCGGTCGAGGTGTCCGAGGCGGTCGTCCGGGTTGAGGCCCGTACGACTGCGGGACGGGCGGCCTGTCCGCGAAGCACGCCACCATCCACGCTCTCCTCGCCGCCGGTCACAGCAAGCGGTCCGTCGCCCGGCAGCTCGGCATGACCCTCAACACGATCTTGCGCTTCTCCCGCGCCACGACTCCGGAGGAGATGTTCACCGGGCAGTGGCAAAGCCGTGCGACCAGACTCGACGACTACAAGCCTTACCTCGATCAGCGCTGGCAGGAAGGCTGCACCAACGCCTGGAAACTCTGGGAGGAGTCAAGGAACAGGGCTATCCACGCGGATACGCAAGCGTCCGCGACTACGTCAGCAGGACCCTTCGCGGCAAGCCCCAACAGGTCGGCCCACGGCCGCCATCCGCCCGCGTCGTCACCCGCTGGATCCTCACGCACCCCGAGGCGCTACCCGAAGGTGACAGACTTCAGCTCAAAGCCGTCCTGGCCAACTGCCCCGAGCTGACGGCACTTGCCGAACACGTGTGCTCTTTCGCCCACATGCTCAAGCACCTGGACGGCGACCAGCTCCCCGAATGGATCGAAGCAGCCAGCGCCACCACCGAACTGCCCAGCCTCCGCCACTTCGCTCAGCACCTCCTGCGCGATCTCGAAGCTGTCACCGCCGGTCTCACCCTGCCCTGGAACTCCGGCGTGGTGGAGGGCCATGTCAACCGGATCAAAATGCTCAAGCGACAGATGTTCGGCCGCGCGGGATTCGCCTTGCTTCGTAAACGAGTCCTCCTGGCCACCTGAGCGCGTGTCAGTGTCTGCTGGAATGCTGGTTCCGTCCGCGAGAGCGATACCAGGAGCCGTACATGGGGACGTGGGGAACAGGCCCATTCGACAGCGATCTCGCTGCCGACTTCGTCGATGAACTCGAGGGACTGACTTCTCAGAAGGTCATCGAAGTGCTCGAGCGAGCATTCCAGCGAGTCACGGATTCCGGAGCACGCGTGGATGGCGGCGACGGCACCGAAGCGGTCGCCGCCGCGGCTCTCGTTGCCAGCACCATCCCGGGCAGCAGGATTGTGATCGACCCTGATGACGGACCCAGAGAACCTCTGCCGCAGCTTCCGCCGGCTCTCCGCTCGTCAGCCGTGCTCGCTCTGCAACGTGTACTCCAAGACGGATCGGAACTGCTGACCGGCTGGGTGGACAGTGCCGACGCCGCTCAGTGGCGCCACGAAGTCCAACAGATCGCGGAAGCCCTGGGACCGATTGATCACGAACAGTAACCGCGCCACACGAAGTGGACCAGAGCCACTACTGCTCGATAAAGCCAGTCTGGCGGTTCAACAAGGTCTCTGCCCCATGCTGGCAACTGGTGACTACGGAGTTCATCCTCGACCGGATGTGCCCGCCTCGATGAGCGGGTGGTGGCCGCCTTGCCATTCACCATTCGAACAGCAATGGGCTCGGTCAGCGTCAAACTGGTCGTGGCCAGCCAGCACGGCGATTTGGTTCAACTGCCTCACCGACGCCGGTGTGACCTTACTGGTCGACCTGACTCAGGACCATTGCGCCGATTGCAAAGGCTGCACCGCCACCGAAGGGTGCAAGGGCAACACGATCGGCTCCGTCGACTCACCTCCGCCCGCGCAGTAAGAGCTTCCGCCAGTAAGGGCGGGATCGGGCTGGGTATGGGGTCTCTCGGTGACCGTTCCCTCGACCGCAGTAAGGTCCACGCAGGGGAAAGGGGGGCCACATGGAGCGGGCACGAGTCCTGTTGCTGGATGCGGCTCCTGGCGAGTTGCTTGGTCGGGAACTGGAGTGTCTGCTTGGCCACGGGCTGGCCGTCACGCTGAACCTTCGGCGGGTAGCCGATCGCGCCGGGGCGCGGGCCGCATGGGCGGGCCGGGTGGACTTCACTGATTTCGATGCTTTCGACGAGTCCGCGCTACTCGCAGAGACTGTCCGGGACGGAATCGGTTACCATGCGGTCAAGTCTCGTGCCGGTGTGCCACTGCGCGCGGCGTTCCTCGCGGCGGCGACGAACGCGAAGCTGGCGAACAGGCTTCGCGTGATCGGCCGGGCCGGGGCGGGTACCGATCACGTCGAGTTGGCGGCCGCGGCCCGTCACGGGGTTGCTGTCACCCATACCCCGGGGTCCAACGCGAATGCGGTCGCCGAGTTCGCTCTCGCCCAGCTCCTCGCCCTGACCCGGGATCTCCCGGCACACAACGAGGCCGCGCACCGTGGCAGTTGGTGTGCACCGGCCGCACCGGTGGTAGAGCTGTCGGAGTTGACCCTGGGCATCGTCGGACTCGGGCGGGTCGGCCTGGCACTGGCCGCGCGGGCGACCGCCCTGGGCATGGAGGTCCAGGGCCTTTCGCGGCGACCACCCGAGTCGTCGGTGCCTCGGCCCCGTTCCCTCACCGAGCTGCTGGCGACCAGTGACGTGGTTTCCCTGCACCTGCCGCTCACTCCGCAGACCCGAGGACTGATCGGTCGGGCGGAGCTTGCGCTGATGCGTCCGGGGTCGATCCTGCTGAACACAGCCCGGGGTGGGATCGTTGACGAGCAGGCGCTGGCCGATGCGCTGCGCGACCCCGCACACTCGCTCATGGCAGCCGCCATCGACACCTTCGAGCACGAGCATGCAGCCTTCGCCTCGCCGCTCTTCGGCCTGCCGAACGCCCTGCTCACCCCACATGTCGCCGGGATGACCAGGAACGCCATGGCCACGGCGGCCCTGCGCTGCGCGGACCACATCGCGGCCCTGCTTGCCAACCGTCCGGACGGCGTACCTGTGGTAACCACGTGAAGGTGGCCTCCACACGACCAGGCTCCTCGCTCACCGTGCCGAACAACCACCTGGCACCGTCTGCGTCCGCCGAGTGCGGTCATCGGATGCGGCGGCTTCGTAAGCGGGTGTCCCAGCCGTAGAGTGTCCAGGCTCGTCGGACAAGGCAGCGGACAGTGATGATGACGCTGGCCAGGGCGATGAAGAACTCGACTGTTATTCTTCGTCGCTCGGTGCAACGGCGGAGCTTGCCGAAGTTGTTCATCCAGGAGTTCGTGCGCTCGACCACCCAGCGCCCGCCGGCCTGGATCGGGGTCTTCGCGCCGCGCGGGGCGACCTTGCCGATAATTTGCCGGGTGTCGAGATGCTGGTGGACCATGCTGTAGTCGTAGCCGGCGTCCAGGCTCAGGCGCGGGTGCTCGGGTAGCGGCCCCAGAGTGACGTCCAGGGCAGCGAAGCGGTCGAGGGTCGCAGGCAGCAAGGTGTGGTCGCGCGTGTTCGCCGGTGCCGGGTCGGTGACCAGCGGTATGCCGTACCCGTCCGTCAACTGCGAGCGTTTCATGCCTAGTTTGGCCAGATCGACGGGACTCCTGCCAGCACACTCGCCGCCGGACGGCGCCTTGGAGATACAGCCGTCCGCGGACAGCTGGTCGAGTTCAAGGCCGATCATCCGGTCGTAGCTGGCGACTACGAGCACACGCAGGGTCTCCATCACGCGGGCGGCGATCCACTCGTCACGGCGGCGACGCAGCATGGTGGCCGAACAGTGCTCATCGGCGACGCGTTCGTATCCGCAGCCGGAGACCAGGACCTGCACCAGGCGGTCGAAGACCACGGCGTCGCTAATCCGCGGATCGTGGCAGCCCAGCGGGTGGCGGTCCTCGCGAACTGGCAGCAGGGCGAGGAACTGGTCGCGGATCGGGTCGAGAATGCATGACGGGACGGCAGGGACGGATCCCCCGGTGATCATGAAGCGTAGAGAACTACATGATCGGGCGAGCCGTGCCTGCCCTACTGCCGCCGCCCACCACGCCTACTGGCGGACGTTCTAAGCACGGCGCTACCCGTTCCAGAGTGAGCCGCCGGGCGGCTCACCTCCGCGCGCGCAGTAAGCACCTTTCGCCACCTGCCCTTACCCAGCCCCTTTATATTTCCTTTGCCATTCCGTCGCGCTTCGCGTCCTGTGCAGTCATCATCGCGCAGCGAGTGTACGGGCCATGCCAGGCTGCTCCCTCTGTTTGCCGGATTTGGCGCTGCTGTCAGTGGGGGCTGCTATCTCTGTGATCGTGAAGAAGAGCGGCGCAGAAGCCTTAGACCGTTGTGTTCTGGATGCGCGGATGCGGGGGAAGGAGCACGGGCCGACACGGACGTACTCGTTGACCTGTCATCTCATGGGCATCTGGGCGGCCTTACCCGGTCTTGCCGCGCGCGCCCTCGCGGGGTGAGGCCGCTTCGTTCCCGGCACCGGCGAGTGTCCAGGGGGCCACGACAGCCGACTGCGCAGGGGATCTCGGTACGCCGCACCCGGCCGACGCGCCGGCAGCGGTTCGTCCGGCATCCGCGCCGGCGGCGACGCAGGTGGTCGAGCAGTCACTGGTTCGAACTTGAACTCAAGTGATCTTCACGTTTTGATCACCTCTTGTACGTGCTTCGGCTACATTCCGAATGCGGCGCTCCGCACCCCGTGCAGGCGGGCGCGAAGGCTGCTTGGGCCGGCTCGGACAGCTGTGCCATGAACGGTCACGCCGACCTCTCTGCTCCTCCCCGCACTGTCTGAACGACGACAGGACATATCCATGCCGACGGGCACCTACAACCTGATCGACCAACCGTGCATCCCCGTACGTTGGAAACCCGACACCCCACCGGCCAGTTCGGCCGCCCGGCTCCCCGACCGGGTCGGATTCCGCGAACTCCTGCTGCGCAGCCACGACATCGAGACCCTGGCCATCGCCGACGCCCCCGCGCACGCGGCCCTGTTGCGGGTCCTGTACGCGATCACCGCGCGGGTCGCCGACCTGACCGAACAAGGTCCGGCGAGCGACTGGGACGAGCGCCGGCTGGATGTCCTGGACGAGGGCGGGCTTCAGGCGACGAAGGTCGACGCCTACTTCGCCCAGTTCGAGGACCGCTTCTTCTTGTTCGCCCCAGGCGGCCGGCCGTGGATGCAGGATCCCCGCCTCGTGGAGCAGTGTGATGCCTCGAAGACCGCGGGGGTCAACAAGCTTGTTGTTACCCGCCCCTCGGGTAACAACCACTCCTGGTTCCGGCACGACAGGGACACCGCGGCCGAGCCGCCCACCTCGTCCGAAGCCTTCCTCAACCTCCTGGTCTGGCACTACTACGGCCCCTCCGGGCGCTGTTCGGCCCGAGAGGTGAGCGGGGTCAAGAGCGCCAGCGCCACCGCTGGGCCGCTGCGGACGGCCCTGTCCTACCACCCCGAGGGCTCCTCCCTGTTCGAAACGCTGCTCGCCGGGCTCGTACCACCGGAGGCCAGTGTCCGTGGCGGGGAGGACCTGTGTCCGTGGGAGCAGGAAGAGCTGCCCGACCCCGACCGGCCGCCGCGCGCGTCGGCGGGGCCGCGTTCCCGGCACACCTGCCGATCCCAGCACGCACTACTCCTCGTCCCGGACGAGGACGGCACCCATGTACGCGACGCGTACATCACCTGGGCCTACCGCGGGGAGCGGATGCCGCGCGAGGACGACTACCTCATCTGGCAGACCAGTCAGCAGGGCAACCGCTACCCGCGGCCCGCCGACGCCGGCCGGGCCTTGTGGCGGGACCTGGACGCGCTCCTGCTCCGGAACCCGCCCGCTGGCAACGCGCACCCGCAGCAGCCGCGCGTCTTCCACAGCGCTGCGGAGGTTTCCGAGGACCTGCGGGTACGGGCGCTGGGCTTCGACCAGGAAGGCCAGGCCAAGGACACCCAGTTCATCGACGCGAGCACGCCGGCTGTGCTCGGATTCGCCGAAGCCAACGACGCCCGCACCGTCCCCGCCGTCGCCCGGCTGCGCCAGCTCGGAGAACTGTACGGTCGGCGCCTGGAGCGGGCAGTGAAGCGGGCCTGGGCCACGTATGTGAACGATGCCAAGGCCGACGGTGCTGCCTGGACAGCACAGGCCGGCGCGCGCTACTGGCCACGCGCCGAAGCGGAGTTCTGGGCACGCTTCCGTCTCCTGGACCGCACCGGCGGCATCCCGGACGGCGGCTTCGACCGGGTGGCCACCCGGCGGGCGTTCGTTCGTCTGGCCGAGCAGGCGTACGACACGGTCACCGCGCCGGTCACCCGGACGCTGCGCGGTGCGAAAGCCGTCTCGCAGGCCCGGGCCGAGCTCTACGGCGGACCACCGAAAAACCGAAGTGCCATGCCCGCCCCCCGTGACATGACCAAGGAGCCCACCGCATGACCATCACTCCCCCGCCAGCCACTACAGAGGCCACGGAATCGGCCGGCCCTGCGGCCCTGCCGATTCCGCGACAGAGCACGGGGGCCAATGCGGGGCGTTCACGCGCGTTCGCCAACTGGGTCGTCCAACTCTGCAAGGAAGACCCGGGTGCCCGTAGCGCGCTGCGCAGCGGGCTGCGCAAAGACCTCGACTCGGTCCGGCGCATGCACCGCTTGGTTGCGCCCTGGCTCCCGGATTCACGCTCCGCGGATGTGGAGCGGGCCTATTACGCAGTCGCTGCGATGATCGCCGCGCAGCCCCGCAGCGCCCTGAACTCGCCCGGCAAGGCTCCTGACATCCAACAGCAGCAGGATGCCGAGCAGGCCCCTGGCGGACGAGCCTGGCGGGGCACCAGCCTTGGGGCCGCGCTCGCCACCGCCGTGACCGAGGGGCCCGGCCGCGAAAAGGAGATGCGGGTGGGCACGGCGGAGAGCCGTCTGAACCTGCTCACCCGGCAGAGCGTCAACGGACTCCACCGGCACCTCCCCGCCACCGTCGGATACCTGTGCTCGGTGGGGGTGGACATCGACTGGGCCCAGCTCATCCACGATCTCAGCAACTGGCGCCGGCACTCCGGGCGTATCTCCCGCGCCTGGCTCCAGGACTTCTACCGCCAGCGGAACAGGGATCTGACGCGGCAGGCGGACCAGGCCGACGAGCAGGAACTGACCACCGACGCACCTCAGCCCCCTGAAGGGCCCTGACCTTCCAAGCCCTCCGTCTCGCCCCCGTCGTCCCACCGACCAGCTCTGACAAAGACCTCACGCAATCCCGCACGAAGGAGTCACCCCACCATGGCTATGCCCGCGCGTTTCATCGACATCCACATCATCCAGAGCATTCCCTTTGCCAACCTGAACCGGGATGACACGAACTCGGTCAAAACCGTCCAGTACGGCAACGTGATGCGGACCCGGGTCAGCAGCCAGTCCTGGAAGCGCGCCGTCCGCACAGTTTTCGAGGACCGCATCGGCCAGGCGGCCCTGCGCACCCGCCGCATCGGGGAGCGGGTCACCCGGGTCCTGGCCGAGGAACACGGCTGGCCGCAGGACCTCGCGGAGCGGGCCGGCGCCCACATCGCGGCTGCCAGCCCCATCAAGTTCGAACTCGCCAAGGACCCCAAGGACGCCAAGCAGAGCGTGCCGAACAAGGTCCTCACCAACGCGATGGTCTACGTCCCCGAGTCCGCCGTGACCGAACTCGCAGCCCTCGCCGAAAGGCACCGCACGGTGCTGGAGGGCGCCAAGGACATCAAGAAGCCGGCCGACAAGAGCATCCTGCCCGCCGACCGGGTAGAGGCGGTGCTGCGTTCCCGCAACGGCGTCATCAACGTCTTCGGCCGCATGCTCGCCGAAGTCGACAACGCCGGCGTCGACGGAGCCGTCCAGGTCGCCCACGCCCTGACCACCCACGAAACCGACGTCGAACTCGACTACTTCTCCGCCGTCGACGACATCACCGCCCACTGGGGCGACCAGAGCGGCAGCGGCCACATGGGGCACGCCGAGTTCAGCGCCGGAACCTTCTACCGCTACGCCACCATCGACCTGCGCGACCTCGCCGCCAACATCGGTCATGACCCCGACGAACTGCGCGAACTGACCGCCGCCTTCCTCAGTGCGTTCGTTCTGTCCCTGCCGCAGGCGAAGAAGAACTCCACCGCACCCCACACCATCCCCGACCTCGCCCACATCTCCGTACGCGCCGACCGCCCCCTCTCCTACGCCGCCGCGTTCGAACGCCCCGTCCTCGCCGCTGGCCATGGCGGGTTCTCCGACCCCTCACGCACCGTCCTCGCCCAATACGCGGAAACCGCGAACGGCCTCCTGGGCACCGACGCCATCCTCCAGTCGGGCTGGGCAGGCATCGACGTGAAGGGCCTCGATGCCCTCGGCACCCGGCAGGCCGGCTTCGACTCCCTGATCAAGGCCGCCCTCGACACCGCACTGGCCGGGCAGTCTGCCGGAGACGCGGCATGACCACACGGACCACCGTCCCTGCCCCGGAGGCCGGGCTCCTGCTCCGGCTGACCGGCCCCCTCCAGTCCTGGGGCCTGCACAGCCACTTCAACGAACGCGACACCGCCGCCTTCCCCACCCGCTCCGGCATCATCGGCATGCTCGCCTCCGCCCTCGGCCGCCACCGCGGCCAGCCCATCGACGACCTCACCCGACTGAACCTCACCGTGCGCGCCGACCGCCCCGGCGTCATGCTGCGCGACCTCCACACCGTCGGCGGCGGCCTCCCCGCCAAAGCCACCGTCACCACCGCCGAAGGCAAAAAACGCCCCGGAGACACCGGCACTCTCCTCACCCACCGCTACTACCTCGCCGACGCCGCCTTCACCGCCGCCCTCACACTCCCCCAGCACAACGCCGAAAACGCCGCCTTCCTCGACCTGTGCGCCGGCGCCCTGCGCGCCCCCCGGTGGCCGCTGCATCTGGGCCGCCGCTCCTGCCCACCAGAGGGCCCCCTCCTCCTCGGGCAGAGCAACGACGCGCTGCATCACCTCATTCACCTGCCGCTCGCCGCCCACCCCGCCCGGGGACAGGCCGACGAAGACCGGCCCGTGGAGTTCCTCGCCGACCGACCGCTGACCAACCTGCCGGTACACGAGCGCATGGTCAGCACCATCAGCGAGGACGGCTCCCACCCCTCCAGCGAACTCAACGATCAACCCCTCACCTACCACCCCACCAAACGCACCTACCGCGCCCGTCCCCTCTACCGGCGCTCCCTGCTCCTGCCCCACTCCCAGTTCGCAGGATTCGGCACCGACCAGCTCACCGCCCTGAGCCACTACCTCGAGCACGAACTGAACACCCCGGAAGGGAACCGGCAATGACTCTCTGGCTCACCCGCATCGTCCCCGACACCCGCTCCCGCGAAGCCCGCCGTGACCTCGCCGGAGCCATCGGCATGCACCGCCGCGTCATGAGCCTGTTCCCCTCCGACGCCGGCCCCGACCCCCGCGCCCGCTTCGGCGTCCTCTTCCGCACCGAAGACACCCCCGCAGGCCCCCACCTGCTCATCCAGTCCACCCACGAATCCGACACCAGCCGCCTCCCCGACGGCTACGGCACCGCCCTCGCCCGCCCTCTCGACGCACTCATCGACGCCATCCGCCCCGGACTCACCGTCCGCTACCGCTGCGTCGCCAGCCCCGTCCGCAAACCCGGCGCCACCACCCGCGCCCTCTACAACCTCCCGCCCGTCGTCCCCCTCACCGGCACCGCCGCAGACGAGTGGTGGCTCCGCCAAGCCGACAACAGCGGAATCAAACCCCTCACCCACCACTCCCAGCCCCTCGACACCATCCAAGGAAGCCGCCAACCTGACGGCGCCCCACCCCAACGCATCCGCCACGCCCGCACCCAGTTCGACGGCACCGCCGCCATCATCGACACCGACCTGCTCCGCAAAGCCGTCCTCAACGGCATCGGACGCGGCAAGGCATACGGCTGCGGCCTCCTCAGCATCGCCCCCGCGAGGCAGCCCCAATGACCCCACGCCCCACCGCCAAGCCACTCAGCACCAGCAACGCCCGGCGCAAACTCGCCGCACCCACCGTCGCCATGCTCCCCCGCATCGCCGACTCCCTCTCCTTCCTCTACCTCGACATCGTCCGCATCCACCAGGACGACACCGGCGTCTGCGCAGAAGTCACCACTGAACAACGCGGCACAGAAACCGTCTACCTCCCCACCGCCGCCCTCAGCTGCGCCCTGCTCGGCCCCGGCACCTCCATCACCGCCCGCGCCCTCACCACCTTCGCCCGCAACGGCACCACTGTCCTCACCACAGGCTCAGGCGGCGTCCGCTGCTACTCCGCAGCCGTCCCCGAATCCCTCACCACCACCTGGCTCGAACGTCAGGCCCGCGCCTGGACCAAGGACACTCACCGCCTCGCCATCGCCCAAGCCATGTACGAACTCCGCTTCGGCAACGGCACAGCCACCGACGGAACCACCCTCGACAAACTCCGCGGCATGGAAGGCCAACGCGTCAAAGCCCACTACCAACTACTTGCCCGCCAATACAAAATCGGCCGCTTCCGACGCGCCTACGACCCCGCCTCCTGGGACACACAAGACCCTGTCAACCTCGCCCTCTCCTCCGCCAATACCTGCCTCTACGGCATCGTCCACGCCGCCATCACCGCCCTCGGCTGCTCCCCCGCCCTCGGCTTCGTCCACAACGGCAACCAACAGGCATTCGTCTACGACATCGCCGACCTCTACAAGGCCGAACTCACCATCCCCCTCGCCTTCTCCCTCCACGCATCACCCAACCCCGAAGCCGAAGCACGCCGCTCCTTTCGCCACGAACTCCGCCTCTTCCAACTCCTCCCGCGCATCGTCACTGACATCCAGCAGCTCCTCGACCCGAGCCGCACCTATGAAGGACCCGACCCCGAAGAACAGATGGTCGACCTCTGGGACCCGGTATCCGGTTCCGTACCCGCCGGCATCAACCATGGGACACAGCCATGACCCACCGCCCGCCAGAAGGGCGGCATACATGTCCTCGATGATCGTCATCTCCGCGACGGCCGTACCCGACCACCTACGCGGCGCCCTCACCCGCTGGCTCCTCGAAGTCACCCCCGAGCTCTACGTCGGCACCGTCTCAGCCCGCGTCCGCGACGAACTCTGGGCAGCCGTCACCGCCTGCACCCACGACGGCCTCGCCGTACTCGCCCACCCCGCCGACAACGAGCAAGGCTTCCAACTACGAACAGCAGGAACTCGACGCCGCGAACCCCTCGACTTCGACGGCCTCACCCTGATCGCCTTCAAACGCGAAAGTCAAGAAATGGCAAAGCGCCTCTAGCGGGCCAGGTCAAAGAGGGTCCTCTCCGCGCGAGCGGAGGTGAGCCGCGCTCATCCGGAAAGACCGGTACAAGCGGATCGTCCTCTCCGCGCGAGCGGAGGTGAGCCGAAGCTCCGGGGCCGCTACGCCCCCCGGTTGGGGTCCTCTCCGCGCGAGCGGAGGTGAGCCGTACGCCGGCAGCAGGCCACCCCGGTTCGGAATGTCCTCTCCGCGCGAGCGGAGGTGAGCCGGAGACACACGCGCACCGACGCAGTGTCGGCCTGTCCTCTCCGCGCGAGCGGAGGTGAGCCGAGGCCCCGGTAGCTGGCCTTGGTGCGCGCCTTGTCCTCTCGGCGCGAGCGGAGGTGAGCCGTACAGCCGATTTGGGCGAGACAGAACCGGCAAGTCCTCTCCGCGCGAGCGGAGGTGAGCCGGCGGCGTCTTCCCGATCGCCGAGATCTACTCCGTCCTCTCCGCGCGAGCGGAGGTGAGCCGCAGTTTGAGCAGATCGGCAACGCCGTCCCGCCGTCCTCTCCGCGCGAGCGGAGGTGAGCCGCATGGACTTCGATGCGGGACCAGTCCAGCGGCGTCCTCTCCGCGCGAGCGGAGGTGAGCCGCATCGCGAACACGGCGGACTGGACAGGGGCGGGTCCTCTCCGCGCGAGCGGAGGTGAGCCGGCCCAGTTCGCCGCCGCCGTCGAGCCGGAGCGGTCCTCTCCGCGCGAGCGGAGGTGAGCCGCCGACCGCCTCGCCGCCGTCGCCGTACGTGCAGTCCTCTCCGCGCGAGCGGAGGTGAGCCGCGATGCGCGACCCGTTCGAGCGGGCCCGGTTGGTCCTCTCCGCGCGAGCGGAGGTGAGCCGTCTCGCATCGGACGACTTGACGCCGGGGGAACTCTGTCCGCGCGAGGGGAGAACTCATGCGACCCCTGTGAAATGGAAGCCGCCGCCCCCTCACCTCCGCTCGCGCGGAGAGCTGTTGAGCACCTCGGGCAGTCGTTCGAGGAAGGCGTCGACCCGGGGCTGGTGGTCTTTCGGCCACGTGCTCCAGGAAGCGGCCGTCCGGCTTGGATGCGGCGAGGGTGGCCGGGAGGCTTCCGGTGCGGTCTTCGCAGGACATGGCCAACCCTGCCTGCGCGGCGTCTTCGAGGATCTCGTCGAGCTGCGGCGGGCGCTGATGGGGGACGTCATGCAGGGTGGGCCTCAAGGTGCGCGGCGACGGTCTCGGCGGCAAAGGTGAGGACCTGGTCCGCGCGGGCCCGGACGAGCATCGCCAGGTAATCGACCATTCCAGCTGTGCCGAGGGCTCGGAGCGGGGCCCGCTGTCGGCGCCCTCGGCGATCCAACGACGGGCCTGGAGGAGGGTGTCCTGCTGGGCTCGACCGGGTCCGAGCTGGAGGCCGCGGCGGTGCCCGGAACGGGGATCGCGCGTACGCCGGGAAGGCGGTCGAGGCGTTCCCGAAGCCCTACGGGCCGAAGTGGCCCAAAGGCTTTGCCGAGATCACCGACGGCCGCGGGGAACTGCTGACGTTCTACGATTTCCCTGCCGCACACTGGATCCACTCGCGGACCACGAACCCTGTCGAGTCCGCCCGCGACCGCCGCGCGATCACAGGCGCCGACCTGGTCGCGCTGATCCGTGCGGGCGCGACGTTCGAGAACGGCCACCTCATGGAGAGAGAGGAGAGCGCGGCCTGATGACCATCCCGGAACCGCTCAGCGACGGCGAACTCGACGAGCTCGACGAACTCGCGCAGGCTGCCACGCCCGGACCCTGGTTCGTTCGCGGCCTCGACGACGAGCACGCGATGCACCTCGTCGCCGTGAGCACCACGCCGGACACCGGCCCGGGCAGGCGCTGGCCGAACTTCGACCACCGCGAGATCGTAGCCGCGACCCTGGTCCAGCAGCCCCGCTACGTGGATGCCGCTGACGAACGGTGGGACGAGAACGCGCAGTTCATCGCCACCGCCCGCGAAGCCGTCCCCCGCCTCGTCGCAGAGATCAGACGTCTGCGCAGAGAGCTGGAGGCGGGCGGCAACCACAGGGGATCAAGAGAATCGAGCTGATCCACAACTATTGACTATTACTCGTCAGGACGACTCCCTGGAGCACTCCACCTCGTCGGTGCCCGGGCCGCGTGGTCATACGAATCGGTGGGCTCGGGCGGCTGTGATCAGGGCGTTGAAGATTGCCTGTTGGGTGGGGTCGGTGGCTGCGGTGTCCTCGGGGTGCCACTGGACGGCCAGGAACCAGCCGGGGGTGTCCGGGGCCTCGATGGCTTCGACTGTGCCGTCGGTGGCGCGGGCGGTGACGGTCAGGCCGGTGCCGAGGCGGTCGATGTGCTGGTGGTGGTAGCAGGACGCCTCGATCCGGTCGGTGCCGGTGACGCGGGCGGTGGTGGAGCCGGGGGTGAGGTGGACGGGGTGCCGGACGTGGCGGTGGTCGCGGCCGGGGCCGCCCATGTCCTGGTGCAGGGTGCCGTTCAGGGCGGTGTTGACCACCTGGAGGCCGCGGCAGATCGCCAGCAGCGGCAGCCCCAGCGCGGAGGCCTGCCGGGCGGCCTCCAGGTCGAAGGCGTCCTGTTCGTCGTCCACGTCGTAGACGCTCGCGTGGGCGTGCCCGGCTCCGTAGCGGTGCGGGGCGAGGTCTCCGCCGCCGGGCAGCAGCAGGCCGTCGAAGCGGGCGAGCCGGGCGGCGGTGTCCGCCGGGTCGGCCCGGCCGCCGGGGGCGTACGGGTGGATGGTGGCGGGTTCGCCGCCCGCCCGCCAGACGGCCTCGACCAGGGCGCGGGCGTTGACCTCGGCGGCGTGGCGCAGTGCCGTGGCGCCGGTGGAGAAGCGGGCGGGTATCGCGATGAGGGGGCGGGCGGGGCCGGTCACAGCCGTATCCAGGTGGTCTTGAGTTCGGTGTACTTCTCCAGGGCGTGGGCGGACTTGTCGCGGCCGTTGCCGGACTGCTTCATGCCGCCGAAGGGGACGGTCAGGTCGCCCTCCTCGTAGCAGTTGACCCAGACGGTGCCGGCGCGCAGGGCGCGGGAGACCCGGTGCGCGGTGGACAGGTCCGACGTCCACAGCCCGGCCGCCAGGCCGTACTCGGTGGCGTTGGCGAGGGCCACCGCCTCGTCGATGTCGTCGAAGGGGAGGACGGAGAGGACGGGCCCGAAGACCTCTTCGCGGGCGAGCGCCGAGCCGGGGTCGACCCGGTCGAAGACGGTGGGCCGCAGATACGTCCCGCCGGTCTCCAGCAGGGTCCGTTCACCGCCGGTGCGCAGCCGGGCCCCGGCGTCGACGGCGGTTTGGATGTGGCCGAGGACCCGGTCGAGGTGGTCCTGTCCGGCCAGGGCGCCCATCTCGGTCTCCGGGTCGAGGGGGTCGCCGACGCGCAGGGTGCGGGCCCGTTCGACGATCGCCTCGGTGACCTGCTCGGCGACGGAGGAGTGCACGAGGAGCCGGGAGGGCGCGGTGCACATCTCGCCCTGGTTGAAGAAGATGCCCCAGGCCGCGGTGGCGGCGGCCGCGGCCAGGTCGGGCGCGTCGGGGAGGATGATGTTGGGGGACTTGCCGCCCAGTTCGAGCCAGACGCGCTTGAGGTTGGAGTCGGCGGCGTAGCGCAGGTAGTGGCGGCCCACGGCGGTGGAGCCGGTGAAGGCGAGGACGTCGACGCCGGGGTGGAGGCCGAGGGCGCGTCCGGTGACCGGTCCGTCGCCGGCCACGACGTTGAGGACTCCGGGGGGCAGTCCGGCCGCGGCCGCGATCCTGGCGAGCAGCAGCGCGGACAGCGGGGACTTCTCCGAGGGCTTGAGGACGACCGTGCAGCCTGCGGCGAGCGCGGGTGCGATCTTCCAGCCGGCCAGGGTGAGCGGGAAGTTCCAGGGCACGACCGCGCCCACGACGCCCGTCGGTTCGCGGGTGACCAGGGCGAGGGAGTCGGGCTCGGTGTGCGGGGACTCGTCGGTGAGTTTGTCGGCGAGCTGCCCGTACCAGCGGAAGGTGGTGATCAGGGCGCGCAGTTCGATGGTGTACGCGTCGGTGACGGGCTTGCCCATCTCCAGGCTGACGGTGAGGGCGAGGTCGGCGCGGTGCTCCTCGATCAGGTCGGCGACGCGCAGGAGGACGCGGCCGCGTTCGGCGGGGGCGAGCCGGGGCCAGGGCCCTTCGTCGAAGGCGCGGCGGGCGGCGGCGACGGCGAGGTCCACCTCGGCCGCACCGCCGTCCGCGACCTCGGCCAGCGCCTTGCCGTCGCGGGGCGAGACGACGGTGAACGTGCGGGCGCCCTCGTGGGCGCGGCCGTCGATGAAGTGCGCGCCGGAGGGGCGGAGCGCGGCGGCCCGGCGTATCCAGTCGTCGTGGGTGGCGTCCACCGTGCGTCCTCGTTTCGGTCAGGTGGGGTCGAAAGTGGTGTCGGGGGTGGTTCGTGCGTCGGTGTCGGCCAGGCGTTCGAGCAGGGTGCGCAGTTCCGCCAGGGCCTCCTCCGTCACCTCGCGCTCCCCGAAGACCAGCTGGTGCAGGACCAGGCCCTCCAGCGCCGCGAAGACCAGCCGGGACAGCCCCCGGTCCACGGGCCGGGACAGGATGCGGGCCAGATCGCGGCGCGCGGTCTCGAAGTATTCGTCGTACAGGGCGCGCAGCCTGGGCATCAGGTCCGGCCTGCGCCGGGCCTCCAGGAGCAGTTCGTACTGGAACGCCTGGAGGTCGGGGCCCGTCTCCACCATGCTGCCCAGGCCCTCGGCGAACTCCCCGGCCCGTTCGGCGCCGGTGTCCAGGGAGCTGACGTCGAGCGAGGAACGGAAGGCGTGGTCCACGGCCTCCTCGATGAGGGCGTCGCGGGAGCCGAAGTGGTGGACGACGAGTCCGTGGGTGACTCCGGCCTCCTCGGCGACGGCCCGGTAGGTCAGGCCGCGCAGCCCGCCCCGTGCGACCACGCGCACGGCGGCGTCCAGCAGGGCGCCGCGCCCCGATCCGTAGTTGGTGACGGGCTTGCGGGTGCCGGTGGGGCGGGCGTCTTCGCTCATGGCGTGGAGGCTACCGGCGGCGTGATCGTCAGCGCCCGGGCGGCCGGATGCCGCGGAACTCCCAGTCGCCGCCGAGCGCGGTGGACAGCACCTCCTCGGACTCGGTGGGCTGGGCGCCCACGTCGGTGCGGATCGCGGTGGGTCCGGTGACGATGTGGTTGGTGAGCCGGCCGAGGCCCTCGACCTCGACCTCGACGACGTCGCCGGGGGCGACCGGCCGGGAGTTGGCCGGGGTGCCGGAGAGCAGGACGTCGCCGGGGTACAGGGTGATGGTGCGGGCGATGTCGGCGACCAGGTAGTGCATGTCCCAGGTCATCTCGTCGGTGGAGCCGTCCTGGACGACCTCACCGTTGACGTAGGTCCGCAGCCGCTTGCCCCGGAAGTCCCAGTCGGTGACGAGGCCGGGGCCGAGCGGGCACAGGGTGTCGGAGCCCTTGACCCGGAGCATGGACCCGGCGTCGGTGTCCCGGAAGTCGTGCAGGCCGTAGTCGTTGGCCACGGTGTAGCCGGCGATGTAGTGGCCCGCGTCGGCCGGGGAGATGTTGCGGGCGGTGCGGCCGATGACGATGGCGACCTCGCCCTCGTAGTTGAGCCAGCGGCAGCCCTCGGGGCGGACCACGGCGCCCCGGTGGGCGTTGAGGGCCGAGGTCGGCTTGTGGAAGTACGTGGGGGTGTCGGGCAGGCCGATCCGGAACTCGTCGACGCGGCTGCGGTGGTTGAGGTGGACCGCGATCACCTTGGACGGGACGACGGGCGGCAGGTGGTGGGCGTCCTCGACGCGCACGCGGCGGCCGTCTCCGGCGACGAGTTCGTCGCCGTCGCGGACCGTCTCGACGATCGCGCCGTCGAGCAGGACGCGGCGGTACTCGGGCATGGTGGAGCCTTTCTGGCGGTTCAGGCGGAGGCGGGGGCCGGCTGTCCGGGGGCGGTGCGGGGGGCCGGCTGTCCGGGGGCGGTACCGGTCCAGCCGGTGTCGGGGCGGTCGAACCAGAGCAGGACCTGGCCGGTGCCGACGGAGTTCTCGTACTCCCCGTACTGGCGGCCCGGTGCGGTGCAGGCCCGTTCGCCGAGCGCGCCGGCCATCATCAGGTAGTGGAAGAATTTCGCCTCCGGCCGGAAGGCCCAGAAGTCGTCCATGGTGTCCAGGACCCGGTCGTGGCGGCCCTCCCTGAACCAGGCGATGCGCTCCTCGTCGGCGGCCCGTGCCTCGGGCGAGAAGATGTGGACCGGGTCGCTGGCCTCGTGGTCGCGCAGTTGGCGCAGCGGCCAGAAGGTGTGCGAGAGCGCTCCGGAGGCGATGAGCAGGACGCGGCGGCCCGGAGTGGCGGCGATGCCGTCGGCCAGGGCGCGGCCCAGGCGCAGATGGTCCTCCATGTCGCCGGTCTGGCAGACCCCGATGGAGACCCAGCGCTTGTCCGGCAGGCCCTCGCCGAGGTACTTCCACAGGTTGGTCGTGGCGTAGTACACGGGCAGGTACGCGTCGTCGATCGGGGTGATCCAGGTCTCGTGCCGGTCGGCGAACGAGGCGATGTTGCGGGCGAGTTCGGGGTCGCCGCGGTAGTCGTAGGGCATCCGGCACATGCAGCGCGGCAGTTCCTCGGACGTGTAGAGGCCGGAGCGGCGTTCCTGGGCGGTGACGACGAACTCGACGGTGGTGGCCCAGTGGGAGTCCAGGACGACGACGGTGTCGTAGTCGTCGCGTTCGAACACGTCGCGGCGCAGTTGCCGCAGGCCGGTGACGAGGCTGATCTCCTTGCCCTCGTTCAGCTCCCGGCGGGTGCTCTCGGGGAGCACGATGGTGGGTACGTGGGCGAGCAGCCCCGCTCCCGTGATCTCACCCATGGGGCTGCCATCCCTTCGGGGCGGTGACGGTGTTCTTGACGTCGCAGTAGAAGTCGAAGCTCCAGGTGCCGCCCTCGCGGCCGACGCCGGACTGGCGGGCGCCGCCGAAGGGGGCCTTGAGGTCGCGTACGAAGAAGCAGTTCACCCAGACGGTGCCGGCGACGAGCCGGGCGGTGACCCGGTCGGCGCGCTCCGGGTCGCCGGTGGCGAGGGTGGCGGCCAGTCCGAAGCGGGTGTCGTTGGCGAGGCGTACGGCCTCGTCCTCGCCGGTGAAGGTCTGCAGGGTCAGGACCGGTCCGAAGACCTCCTCCTGGACGATCTCGGAGTCCTGGCGCACGTCCGTGAGGAGGGTGGGGAGGTAGTACTGCCCGGTGCCGCGCCGGCCGCCGAGGAGGGTCCGGGCCCCGGCGTCGAGCGCCCGGCGTACGAATCCGTCGATCTTGTCCAGCTGGCGGGGGTGGATGGTGGGGCCGATGTCGGTGGCCTCGTCGCGCGGGTCGCCCTGGCGGAGCCGGGAGGCGCGGGCGACCAGGCGCTGGGTGAACTCCTCGGCGACGGACTCCTCGACGAGGATGCGGGTGGCGGCCAGGCACACCTGGCCCGCGTTGTCGTACTGCTCGGCGGCGAGGCCGGCGGCGAGGTCGAGATCGGCGTCGGCGAAGACCAGCAGCGGGGACTTGCCGCCCAGTTCGAGGCTGAGCGGGGTGAGGTGGGCGGCCGCGGAGGCGGCGATGTGCCGTGCGGTGGGCACCGAGCCGGTGAAGCTGATGCGGCGCACGTCGGGGTGGGCGGTGAGGGCGTCGCCGACTTCGGCGCCGTAGCCCTGGACCACGTTGAGGACACCGGCGGGCAGGCCCGCTTCGGCGGCGATGTCGGCGAGCAGCGAGGCGGTGAGCGGGGACCACTCGGCGGGCTTGAGGACGACGGTGTTGCCGGCCGCGAGGGCGGGGGCGACCTTCCAGGTGGCGAGCATCAGCGGGGCGTTCCATGGGGTGATCAGGACGCAGGGTCCGGCCGGGTCCCAGCTGACGTGGTTGGTGTGGTCGCGGGTGGTGAAGTCCTCGTGGCCCAGGGAGAGCAGCCAGTCGGCGAAGAAGCGGAAGTTGTGGGCGACGCGGGGCATGACGCCGCGCAGGTGGGAGCGGAGCAGGGCGCCGTTGTCCGCGGTCTCCACGGCGGCCAGTTCTTCGAGGCGCCGTTCGACGCCGTCGGCGACGGCGTGCAGGAGGCGGGCGCGTTCGGCCCTCGGGGTGGCGGCCCAGCCGGGGAAGGCTGCCTTGGCGGCGGCGACGGCGGCCTCCGCCTCGGCGGGGGTGCCGCGCGCGATCTCGCCGAGGGAGGCGCCGTCGATGGGCGAGTGGTCGGTGAAGGTGTGGGCGGAGGCGACGCGGCGGCCGCCGATGTAGTGGCGGGTGTCGACGGCGACCCCGGCGACGGTGACGCGGTGCGGGGGCGCGGGCTCGGGGCGGTCGGCCGGCGCGGAACGGCCGGCCGGGTCGTGGTGGACCGTGGCGTCGTCGTGGATCGTGGCGTCGTCGTGGACCACGGAGTCGTCGTGGACCACGGGATCGTCGTGGACCGTGCGGTCGTCCGTGGGGTGGTCGTGGGGCATGTCCGCTCTCCTGGCCTGTCGTTCGGGGGTCACTCGGCGCCGGAGGTGCCGGATTCGAGGAGTCGGCCGCCGTCCCACACCACACCGACCTGCCGGTAGTAGGCGGCGATGGGTTCGCGGACTTCGAGGCGGGCGAGTTCCTCGGTGGGTGCCTCGAAGAGTTCGAGTTCGGCGTCGCCGGTCCAGGCCGGCCCGGCCTCGAAGGCGGCGGCGCCGGACACGACCAGCTCGTCCAGGGCGAGGCCGCCGCCCTTCTCGATGGAGGGCAGCCAGCGGTGGTGGGCCATCGGGTGGGAGTTGACGAAGCCGTTGGTCTCGGACGGCTCGCGCAGGGTGACGACGGCCTGGGCCAGGCGGCGGTCGGCGGCGGCGAGGGTGGCGCCGAAGCGGGCGCCCGCCTCGATGCGCGGGGCCGGCCCGTAGGGGTGGGGGCGGGTCTGGTGGATGGAGCCGAGCTTCTTCGGATAGCCCTGGTGCAGTCCGCGGGCGATGGCGAAGTCCTTGTCGACCCAGATGTGGACGCAGCGGCTGTAGGTCCGGCCGCGGTACGCGCAGCGCACGACCGCGAACGCCTCCTTGTACTGGGCGAGCACCGGGTCGAGCAGTTCGGCCCCCTCGGCGGCGCAGGACTGCCAGTCGGCCCAGATCAGGGCCACCGCGCCGGGGTCCTCGTCGGCGAGTTCCAGGGGAGCGGGCAGCAGTTCGCGTACGCGGGCGGGGTCGGTGCGGTACTCCACGGTGAGCAGGTCGCCGGAGTAGTGCCAGGGCGGCGAGGGGATCAGCGACGACGCACCGGTCGCCGTCTTGGGGTGGAAGTATCCACGGACTCGGGTCACTTCGGCTTCCTTCTGCGGTGAGGGCGGCCGGGCCGGACGGGGCGGCACCGGAGGCGTGCCGGGGCGGGGTCCGGTCCGGCGGTCCGGACGGGGGAGGCGGTTCCGCGACTCGCTCGATGCCAAACAAGATAGGAAGTCGTATACGGTTTTGCAATACCTATCCGGATGGATAATTCCCTGGGGCCGAACCCTTGCGGGAGCGCACCGGGCGTCCCTAGGGTGTGGCTGCGAACAAAGGCGCGGCCTCCCGCTGTTCAGCGGTGCGAGGCGGCCGCCGGGCCCTGATCCGCCGGACAGGCCCTGGCCCTCCCCTTCTCTCCCCCTTCTCCCCCAGTGCCCCGCACCCCGTGCGCCGTGCCTGGGAGGCGCCCCCCTTCCCCAGAGGAGTCACCGGTGAGCGCATCCGACACCGATCCCGTCCGCCACCACATGGAGCGGCTCGCCGCCGAGGGAGTCGATGTGGTCCGGGTGACCTACCCCGACCTCATCGGCACCGAGCGGGCCAGGGACGTCCTGCTGGACCACCTCCCGGCCGCCTGTGCGCACGGGCTGGCGTTCTGCCGCGCCGTGTACCACACCAGCCCCCAGGGCGACACGGTCGCCGTCGCCGGGGGCCTGGACGCCGGGCTGCCCGACATCAGCGTGACCCCCGATCTGGACACCCTCACGGTGCTGCCGTGGGAGCCCGGGGTCGCCACCTGTCTCGGCGACGTCACCGACCCGGCCACCGGCCGGCCCGCGCCGGAGTCGCCCCGCGACCTGCTGCGCGCCGTGCTCGGCCACTGGGCCGCGCAGGGGCTGCGGCCGGTGGTCGGCCCGGAGCTGGAGTACTTCCTGTGCGAACCGGCGCCCGACCGGTCCGGGGGCTGGCGCCGCACCAGCGACGCACAGGGCGTCGTCTACACCGCCGGGCTGCGCGCCGACCCGGACAACCACCTGCTGCGCACCCTGCGCCTGCTGCGCGACCTGAACATCGGTGTGACCAGCGGCAACCACGAGTACGACGGGGGCCAGTTCGAGATCAACCTGACCCACGGCGAGGCGCTCAAGGCCGCCGACCGGGCCTTCCGCTTCAAGGCCGCGGTCAAGGAACTGGCCCGCGCCGAGGGCCGGTTGGCGACCTTCATGGCCAAGCCCTTCAACGACGCCGGCGGTTCGGGCTTCCACCTGCACCTCTCCGCGCTCGACGACCGGGACGACGAGGGTGGTCAGGACGACGAGGGCGTACGGGACGACCAGCGCGGCCGGAACGGCCGGGAGGCCAACGCCTTCGACGACCCCGCCGCCCCGTACGGCCTGTCCGCCACCGCGCGCCACGCGATCGCCGGGGTCCTCGCCCACGCGCCCGCGCTCGCGGCGCTGGCCAACCCGACCGTCAACTCCTACAAACGCTTCGGGCCCGACACCATCGCGCCCTGGCTGGTCGACTGGGGGCTGGACAACCGCAGCGCCATGGTCCGCGTCCCGCCCGAGCGCGGCTCCGGGGCCCGCTTCGAGCTGCGGCTCGGCGACGCGGGCGCCAACCCGTACCTGCTGATCGCCGGGACGCTCGCGGCGGCGCTGCTGGGCATCCGGGCCGGCCAGGAGCCGCCGGCCCCGCTGGAGGGCTACGGCTACGACACCAGCAGGTCCGCCGTGCTGCCGATGTCCCTGCCCGCCGCGCTGGACGCGCTGGAGGCGGACACCGAGCTGACCGGGCTGCTCGGCAAGGACTTCACCGCCGCCTACCTCACGTACAAGCGGGACGAGGTGGCGCGCTTCCAGCGGCACGTCACGGACTGGGAGTTCACGGAGTACGGCTACCACCTCTGAGCCGTGACCGGCCGTGCAACCCACGAAGGCGCCCCACCGGACCGGCCGGTGGGGCGCCTTCGTACGCGGATCGGGTCAGCTCGGGTCGTGGCGGAAGAAGGTCTTGCCGGCGATCCGCCACCGCCCGTCCTCGCGCACGAGCGAGAAGTGGTTGGTGAAGTCGTGGCCCTGGTAGCCGTACTCCTCCAGCACGGCCACGGCCACCTCGCCGCTCACCTCGACGGAGCGGACGGTGTACGTGTAGCCGGACGTCCACGCGGCGGGGTCGGTGTCGGCGGCGACCACCTCGCAGAACGCCTCGATCGGGGCCGACACCAGATCCGGGCCCAGATGGCCCCACATGTACGCGTCCGGCCGGAAGGCATCCCGGACGGCCGCCGGGTCGGCGGCGCTCACCGCGGCCACGTACGCCTCCACGGCGGCCTCGACGGCGTCGTGCGCCTCGGTACGGTCGGTCATCGCGGTCTCCTCGCGCGGGTCAGCCATGGTGAATCCACACCCCCTTGGTCTCGGTGAACACGTCCAGGGCGTGCGCGCCCATCTCGCGGCCCCAGCCGCTCGCCCCGAACCCGCCCCAGGGCGCCGCGGGGTCGGGGATCGCCGGCATGTTCACGAACACCGCGCCGGCCCGGACCCCGGCCGCCAGCCGGTGCGCGGTCTTCAGGTCGCGCGTCCAGACGGCGGCGGCCAGACCGTAGCGGGTGTCGTTGGCCCGCGCGGCGAGGTCGTCCTCGTCCTCGTAGGTGAGCACCGGCAGCACGGGGCCGAAGACCTCCTGCCGGGCGATCGCCATCTCGTCGCGCACCCCGGTGAACACGGTGGGCCGGTAGAAGTTCCCGGCCGACAGCGGTCCGTCGGCCCGCGCTCCCCCGGTGACGACTTCGGCTCCCTCGGCGACGCCCTCGCAGACCAGGCCGTCCACCCGGTTCAGGTGCTCGTCGCTGACCAGGGGGCCGAGCTGGGTGTCCGGGGACAGGCCGGGGCCGAGGCGCAGGGCGGCGACGGCCGCCGCCAGCTTCTCGGTGAACTCGTCGGCCCGGCGCGCGTCCACGTAGAAACGGGAGTACGCGGCGCAGACCTGGCCGCTGTTGAGGAGGGCGCCCTGCACATTGCCCCGGACGGCGGCGTCGATGTCGGCGTCGCGGGCGACGATGCTGGGTGCCTTGCCGCCGAGTTCCAGGGTGACCCGCTTGAGGTCGTTCGCGGAGGCCCGGACGATCTCCTGGCCCACTTCGGTGGAGCCGGTGAACGAGACCTTGTCCACGCCGGGGTGCTCGACCAGCGCCCGGCCGGTCGCCGGGCCGCCGGTGAGGAGGTTGACGACGCCCGGCGGGAAGCCGGCCTCCTCACACAGCCGCACCAGGTGCACAGTGGTGAGCGGGGTCTGCTCGGCCGGTTTGACGATCACGGTGTTGCCGCAGGCCAGCGCGGGCGCCAGCTTCCAGGCCGCGATCATCAGCGGGAAGTTCCAGGGGGTGATGAGCGCGCACACACCGACCGGTTCGCGGCGGGTGAAGTGCAGGGTGTCGGGGAAGGAGACCGGGCTGACCGCGCCCTCGATCTTCGTCACCCACCCCGCGTAGTAGCGGAAGTGCTCCGCGGCCCCGGCGACACTCACCGACCGGGCCACGTCCAGGGGCTGGCCCTGGTCGCGGGTCTCCAGTTCGGCGAGCCGGTCCGCGTCCCGTTCGATCAGATCGGCGACCCGCCACAGCAGCCGGGCCCGCTCGGCGGCGGACAGCGCGGCCCAGGCCTGGTCGGCCAGGGCCCGCCGGGCCGCGTCGACGGCGGCGTCGGTCTCGGCCGGTCCGGCCTGGGCGCAGGTGCCCAGGACCTCCCCGGTGGCGGGGTCGCGGGTGGTGAACTCCGTTCCGTCACCGGCGGCGGTCCACTCGCCACCGATGAACAGCCTGCCTCGCACATGCATGGCGGTCCTTCGTCAGGTCTTCGTCGGGGGCCCGGAGCGGGCCCGGTGGTCCGCCGGAGGCGGATCAGTTGTCGAGGTTGCGCATCAACCGGTCGACGTAGGCGCGGTATTCGGGGATCAGCGCGCCGTCGGGGAACATCAGCGAGGTGACGTTGGCGCCGATGGAGACGCCGATCACCTCCCCCGCCAGCTCGGAGACCGCGGGCGTGTCCGGGGTCTCGCCCCGGCCGCGCGCGGCGGCGATGCGCTCGGCGAGCCGGCGGCGCCAGACGTGGAGGTGTTCGCGGTAGAGCGACGCCAGTTCCTCGTTGGCCACCGAGTGCTCCCACAGCGCGAGCAGCACGCGGGCGGAGTCGATGCGGTACTGGTCCAGCGGCAGCGTCGCCTCGACGTCGTGGCGCAGCGCCTCGCGCGGGTCGGGGGCCGGCTCGCTGGGGCCGATCTGCTCGCTCATCTCCGCCAGCACGCTCTGGAACGTGGCGGCCACTATGCTGTCCTTGCTGGGGAAGTAGCGCTTCAGCGCACCGTTGGCGAAGCCGGCCTCGGCGACGATGCTGCGCATGGTCGCGGCCTCGAAACCGCCCTGGATGATGAGCTTCTTCGCGACCGCGACAATCTCCCGGCGGCGCTGATCGTGGTCAATGATTTTAGGCATGGTCTTCCCTACGGTACTGGCGAGGCGGCTGTCGCACGAAGCCCGAGCCAGCTCCGTCTGCGCTCCGCCTGCCGGGCCGGATCGGCGACCGGCGAGGCCAGCAGCAGCCTTCGCGTGTACGGGTGTTCGGGCTCTCGGGTGACCGTCTCGTTGGGGCCGGTCTCCACGCATTCGCCCTGGTACATGACCGACACCCGGTGGCAGATGCGCCGTACGACGCCGAGGTCGTGCGAGACGAAGAGGTAGGAGACCCCGGTCTCGCGCTGGATGTCGATGAACAGGTCGATGACCGCCGCCTGCGTGGTCAGGTCCAGGGCGCTGACGGGTTCGTCGCAGACGATGAGGCGCGGACGCCGCACCAGCGCGCGGGCGATGGCGATGCGCTGGCGCTGGCCGCCGGAGAACTCGCTGGGGTAGCGCCCGACGGTGTCCGCGGGCAGGCGCACGTGGTCGAGCATCTCGGCGACCGTGGCCCGTGCCTCGGCGCGGCCGGTGCCGGACGCGGTGAGCGGTTCGGCGAGGATCTGACCGACCGTCATCGTCGGGTCGAGCGAGCCGTAGGGGTCCTGGAAGACCACCTGGAGGTCGGCGGCCAGCCGGCGGCGGGCGGCGCCCTTGAGGTGGGTGATGTCCCGGCCGTCGAAGCGGATGCTGCCGGAGGCGACCTCGGCCAGGCCCAGGATGGCCTTGCCGAGCGTCGACTTGCCCGACCCGCTCTCGCCGACCAGGCCCACGCACTCGCCGGCGCCGATGGTCATCGAGACGCCCTTGAGCGCGCGGAAGGTGTCGCGTCCGCGCCGGTAGTCCACGACGACGTCGTTCACCTCCAGCAGCGCCGCGTCGTCCCGGGCGTCCGTGTCCTTCTTCATCTGCGCGCCCTCCGTTTCCTTGTCTGCTCCGGTGCCGGTCATGCGGTCACCTTCCGGGCCCCGTGCCAGGCCACGTCGAGGTCGTCGCGGCTCTCGGTGTCGTCCTGCGAGGCGCGGATGAGTTCCGCGGTGTAGGGGTCGCCGGGTTCGGCGAAGATCCGTTCGACGGTGCCGGACTCGATGATCCGGCCGTCCTTCATGACCGCGACCCGGTCGCAGATGTCGGCGACCACGCCGAAGTTGTGGGTGACGATGACGAGTGCCATCCCGTACTCCTGCTGGAGTTCCCGCAGCAGTTCGAGGACTTCGGCCTGGACCGTGACGTCCAGCGCGGTGGTCGGCTCGTCGGCGACCAGCAGGTCCGGTTTGCCGGCGACGGCGCCGGCGATCAGGACGCGCTGCGCCATGCCGCCGGAGACCTGGTGCGGGTAGGAGGCCATGACGCGCTCGGGGTCGGTGATGCCGACGCGTACCAGTACCTCGCGCGCGCGTTCGCGGGCCTTGGCCTTGGTCAGTCCGTGCACCGCGCGCAGCGGCTCGGTGAGCTGGTGGCCGATGGTGTAGCAGGGGTCCAGGTTGCTCATCGGCTCCTGGGGGACGTAGCCGATGCGGGTGCCCAGCAGGGCGTGGCGCCGGGCGCGCGGCAGGCCGGCCACGGATTCGCCGCCGATCCAGATGCCGTCCGCGGCGGCGCTGCCTTCGTCGGGCAGCAGGTCGAGCGCGGAGAACATGGTCTGGGACTTGCCGGAGCCGGACTCGCCGACGATGCCGAGGACCTCGCCGGGGGCGACGTCCAGGCTGACGCCCCGGACGACCTGCTTGTCGCCCTGCGGGGTGCGGTAGCCGACGCGGAGGTTCTCGATGCGCAGCGCGCTCACCTCCACGGGGTGGGTCAGCTCGCCGCTGGCGGGGGTGGTGGCCTCGGTGCGCCGGTCGGCCGCTTTGTCCCGGCGGCTGCGGGGCGCGGGGGTGGTGCGCACGCTGACCAGGTCGGCGAGGGTGGAGCCCATGAACGCGAGGGCCGCGATGGTCACGCCGAGGGCGACGGAGGGCCACAGCAGGATGAGCGGGTGGGTTCCCATGGTGCGGAAACCGTCGTTCATCATCTGGCCCCAGTCGGGCGTGGACGCGGTGCCGACGCCGAGGAACTGGAGGCCGGTCTGCATGCCCATGGCGACGCCGGCGGTGAGCGCCGACTGGATGATGACGGGGGCGCGGACGGCGCGGAGCATGTGGGCCCGGAGAATCCGGCCGTGGGTGAGTCCGGCGACGCGGGCGGCGTCGACGTAGGGCTCCCGGCGGACGGCGAGCGCCTTGGAGCGGGAGATGCGGTAGTAGCCGGGGGCCATGAAGGCGCCCACGGTGACCATCAGCACCGTGAAGTCGGCGCCGGTGCCGGCGGCGACGATGAGCAGGACGATCATGCCGGGGACGGACTGAAGGCCGTCGCTGATCCAGGAGCTGATCCGATCGGTGAGGCCGCCGAAGTATCCGGCCGCGACGCCGGTGGGGACGCCGAGTCCGACGCCCACGAGGCAGGCGACGGCCGCGCCGTAGACGGTGGTCCGGGCGCCGTACAGCAGCCGGCTGAAGATGTCGCGGCCGGCCGAGTCGCCGCCCATCCAGTGGTCGGCGCCGGGCGATGCCTGGGTGAGGTTGTAGTCGACGAGGTTGGGATCGTGCGGGGCGAGCAGCGGGGCGAGGAGTCCGACGAGGACGACGAGGAGGAACACCGCCAGGGCGGTGACGCCGAGCGGGCGGCGCAGATAGCGCGCCCACAGTCGCTGGTCGGCCCGGACGGCCGCCGCGTCCGTTGCGGGCAGTGCGGCTTCGGTCATATCTCGCGCACCTTCGGGTTGATCCACCCGAGCACGAGGTCGAGCAGGAAGTTGATGAGGACGACGAAGACGACGGTGACGGCGGTGAGGCCGAGGAGGATGGGGATGTCGCCGATCTGGGAGGCGGACTGGGTGAGGCTTCCGATGCCCGGCAGGTTGAAGATGATCTCGACGACGATGGCGCCGCCGAGCAGTCCGACGAACATCACCGCGAGGACGGTGAGCGCGGCGGGCGAGGCGTTGCGCAGGACGTGCAGGGTGACGCGGCGGGAGGACAGGCCGCGGGCCTTGAGGGTGCGGACGAAGTCCTGCTTGTTGACTTCGAGGAAGCCGTTGCTGAGCTGTTCGGCGATCATGACGATCGCGGCGAGTGCCAGGGCGACGGACGGCAGGGTGATGGAGCTGAGCCAGGCCGACGGGGACTGGCCGAAGGGTACGTAGCCCACCGCCGGGAACCATTTGAGCCGCACGGCGAACGTCATGACGAGGACGAGGCTGACCCAGAAGCCGGGCAGGGCGAAGAGGACGACGGAGGCGACCTTGAGGACGCGGGCGAGGAGGCCGCCGGGGCGCAGCCCGGTCGCGACGCCGACGACCAGTCCCAGCACGGCGGCGAGGAGGGTGGCGGCCAGCACGACCGAGAGGGTGACCGGTACGCGCAGGGCGATCTGGTCCGAGACGGGCTGGAAGTTGCGCCAGGACGTGCCGAAGTCGCCGCGGATGGCGTGCGAGAACCAGTCCCAGTACTGGGTGATGATCGGGCGGTCCAGGCCGAGCTTCTCGTGCAGTGCCGCCCGCTGTACCGGTGTGGCGTTGTTTCCGAGCAGGCCGGCGGTGGGGTCGCCGATGGCCAGGTGTGCCAGGAAGAAGGTGGCGGAGGTGACGACGAGCAGGAGGACGAGTCCCGAGAGCAGTCGCCGTATCGTGAATCTGATCATGTTGGGCCCCTCTGACGGCGGGGCCGCCCGGCGACCGGGCGGCCCCGCCTGTACGGGTACTAGCCGCGCTGGACGAACCGCAGGGTCGGGAACATCATTCCGGTGATCGGGGTGACGGTGATGCCCTTGACGCTGAAGTAGGTGTTGTTCGCCTGGTACCAGACGTCCTGCCAGGCCTGTTCGGTGATTTCCTTGTTGAGCTGCTGGATGAGGGGCACCTGGGCGTCGCCGGTGGCCGCCTCGATCTTGCCGACCAGCTCCTTGACCTTGGGGAAGTCATCGGTGGAGGGGTTCGGGTTGAACCACTGCTGGGAGGTGATCCGGCCGTCGACCGAGGCCGCCGGGTTGGAGTCCAGGGCCAGGACCGCCACGAACATGGGGAAGGTGGCGGCGTTCTTCTGGTAGTCGGCGGGTGACAGGTTCTTCCAGGTCACCTTGATCCCGATCTTGCCCAGGGTCTGCTGGACCGAGGGCTGCCACGGCTGGAAGATCGACGACATCGGCATGGTGACCTTGAAGCCGTCGGGGTAGCCGGCTTCGGCCATGAGCTTCTTGGCCTTGTCCAGGTCGAAGGCGTACCGGGAGTTCAGCGTCTCGTCGTAGACGGGGCGGCCGGCCGGGAAGACCTGGTTGGTGGCGACGCCGGCGTTCTGGCCGACGGACTTGAGCATGGCGGCGCCGTCGAAGGCGTGGCTGATGGCGCGGCGCACCCGGACGTCGCCCAGCGGCTTGAGCTGCTTGCCGGTCCGGTCGGTGTACTGGAGGCCGACCCAGGTGGCGACGTCGGAGGCGACGTTCCAGCCGTTGTCCTTGGCGCGCGGGATGTCCGCGGCGTTGGCGTAGGCGATGTCCAGCTGGCCGGAGAGCATGGCGTTGAAGCTGGCGGTCGGGTCGGCGATGGGCTGGATGTGCACGGTGGAGAAGGGGTAGGTCTTGTCGTCCCAGTGTCCGGACTTCTTGGCGAAGACGTAGTCCGAGCCGGGGGTCGACTTGCCCTTCTCGTAGGTGTAGGGGCCGGAGCCGACCGGCTGGTTGGCGAGGGTGTCCGCCTTGATCGCGGCGGGCGAGGCCATCCAGCTGCGGCCGATGCCCATGTAGTAGAGGAGGGCGTCGTCCTTCTTCTTCAGGTGGAGGGCGATGGTGTCCGCGTCCACCTTCTTGATGTCGGTGACGTTGTCGTAGGTGGAGCCGGAGCGGACGCCCGCCTTGAGGTGTTCGAGGTTCTGTACGGCGGCGTCGGCGTCGAACGCCTGGCCGTCGCTGAACTCGACCCCGGTGCGCAGGTCCATGGTGAGGGTCAGGAAGTCCGCGGAGTACTTCCACTCCTTGGCCAGGCCGGGGACCGGCTTGGAGTCCTTGTCGAGGGAGATCAGCGGGTCGTAGAGGGCCGAGAGGTAGGGGCCGTCGAACCCGATGTCGGCCTGGGCGGGGTCCCAGGAGGTGACGTCGAGGAGGGTGCCTATTTTGATGTCCTCGTCCGCGGTACCGCTGCCGGAGGTGGTTGTGTTGGTGCACGCGGCCATCGCCATCGCGGCGACCGCGACAACCGTGGCTCTCCAGATTCGCTTCATGGAGTCTTCTCTCACGTAAGAAGGGGCGCTCGTACCGGATCGATGCGGGAGAGGAAGGGAACCGCCGGCCCTCTCGCCGTCACAGCGCTCGGCGCAGATATGAGAGTGGGTGCGCGGAAGAGTTGGTCTGCCCGCCACCTCACGTGTCGTGGGCGTTAGTCTACGGGCGTCGGCGAAAAAGGCAATGGCCCCGTCGCGGCCAATTCGGGAGCGACGGGGCCATGGGTGGGCCGAGGGAGAACGTGCAGGTCAGACGGCTTCTGCGACCACGACTCGGGGGCTTCCGGGCAGGGCGATCACCTCACGCCGGCGCCATCCCGCGGCCTCCAGCCAGCCGGTGACTTCGGCCTCCGGATACACGACCGTGCCGTCGATGACAAAGTACTCGCCCGCGTGCAGGGCGTCGATCGGCCGCTGGCGCTCGTCGTCGTCCAGCAGGAAGTCCAGCAGGAGCAGGGTCGCGCCGGGGCGTGCCGCGGCACGGGCGTTCACGAGGATGGCGCGGTTCTGCTCGGCGGTGAACCGGTGGATCACGTGGTTGACCATGACGAGGTCGTGCTCGCCGCCCGGCGCGGCCTCGTCGGTGGGCGCGGGCTCGATCGTCGCCCGGTCCGAGAAGCCGGCGGCCGCCAGCGCCTCGGTGAGCGACTCGGTGGAGGCCGGGTCGAAGACGAAGCGGGCCGACAGCTCCGGGTTGGCCCGCAGCGCGCCGAGGGCGAATTCCGGCGAGAGGCCGCCGAGGTCGAGCAGGCTCTTGTACGGGGTGAAGTCGAAGGAGCGGGCCAGCATGGCGGCGTGCAGCGCGTTGTAGCGCATGACGCCGGCCATGAAGGTCGCCCAGCGGCCCTCGTCCATCGCCAGCTCGCCGGGCTTGGTGGTGTCGACGGTGGTGTCGAACTGGAGCCAGTGCCCGTAGCTGATCTCGTTGAGGAAGCCGAGGAAGGGGTGGAGGTCGAGGTCGCCCTCGCCGCTCAGGTGGGCGGCGGCGTCCGGGGCGAGCCGGTAGCGGCCCTCGGCGCGCTCCAGCAGGCCCAGGCCGTTCATGGAGTCGGCCAGGATGCGGGACATCTTCTCGCTGAGCCCGGTGGCGGCGGCGATCTGGGCCACGTCGCGCTCGCCGTCCGCGAGGGCGCGGAAGAGGCCGGTGCGGGCGGCGGCGAAGAGCTGCTTGGCGCCCATGTAGCCGATCGCGATGTCGACGATGCGGTCGGGCGTTGCGGGGGTGGGCGTGGTGGTCATGCGGTCCTCCTGCGGGTGGGGTCGGGGGTCGTGGGGCGGGTACGGGGGTGGCGGGGGTCCGGCGGGGCCGGGCGGGTCACCAGGTGCCGTCCGGGGCGACGTCGCGGTCGAGCCAGAGGTCGGCCACGGCCTCGCGCAGGGCCGCCGCGCCCACCCGGTCGAGCAGGGCGACGGCGCCGGCGTTGTCCTCCAGCTGGGCCTGCCGGGAGACCCCGACCAGGACGTTCGCGGTCGCCGGGTTGGCCAGGCAGAACGCGATGCCCAGCTGGGCCGGGGTGGCCCCGAGGCTCTCCGCCAGCTCGCGGACCCGCGGGTAGGCCTCGGCGACGCGTTCCCGGATGCCGCCGACGTCGGCACCGATCTTGCGGTTCGGCCGGAGGTTTCCGACCAGGATGCCGCCCTCGAAGACGTCGGAGGCCTGGAGGGCCAGCTCCCCCGACTCGAAGAGGGGGGCGTAGTAGCGGCCCTCGGCCATGGACCTGCGGACCAGGCCGTACTTGAGCTGGGCGAACGAGGGCGGTACCAGTCCGCGGGCGCGGGCGATGTCGAGCGCGGCCCGCAGATCGTCGTAGCGCCAGTTGTTGACGCCCCAGGTGGTGAAGCGGCCCGCCTCGATCTGCTCGGCGACGTCGGTGACGACCCGCTCGACGTCGAGGTCGCCGAAGTAGTCGCCGACGACGACCATGTCGGCGCTCTCGACGCCGACGCGTTCCAGGGATGTCTCCATCTGCTGCGTGAAGCCGGTCGCCGGGTAGTCCCAGAGCCAGAGCTTCCCGCAGAACCGCCAGTCGGCGCGGGCGAGCCCGGCCTCCCGTACGGCCCGGCCGAAGATCAGATCGGTGCGGGCGTTCTCCGCGTGCGGGCCCATGTTGTAGTGCGCGACGTCGAAGAAGGCACAGCCCAGCTCGGCTGCCCGTGCCACCAGCGACACCGCGTCATCGAAATCCATCCGGTCCCAGGTGTTCCAGGACCCCAGTGCCAGTACCGGCACCTCGGGGCCACCCGGGCCCAACGGACGGTGGGGAACAGACTTTTCGGCGCTCAAAGCTCCTCCCGAAGCCTCGGCTTTTTCGTCTACGCTTGTATACTATAAATCGGACCGCCGGGACAGAGGTCTCGGCGCGAGGGGAGCAGGGGAGTGACGATGAAGCGCACACGCACCGTGCTGGTGACCGGCGGAGCCGGCGGGATCGGCCGGGCGGTGGCCGCGGCCTTCGCCGCCGCCGGGGACACCGTGGTGATCGCCGACCGGGACGCGGAGCGCGTCACGGCGACGGCAGCGGAACTGGGCGTGCACGGCCTGGCCCTGGACATCACCGACGAGAGCGGGATCGCCAGTCGGCTGGACGAGGTCCAGGAGAAGTTCGGGCCCGTCGAGGTGCTGGTGAACAACGCCGGTCTGCTGACGCTGCACGGCACGGTGCTGGAGCTGCCCGGCGCCGATCTGGACACGATCCTGCGCACCAATGTGGTGGGCACCTTCCTGATGACCCAGCAGACTGCCCGGCGAATGGTCGAGGCCGGGGTGGCCGGGGCGATCGTCAACATCTCCTCGATCGGCGGCCGGCAGCCCACGCCGGGCATGGGCGGCTACGAGAGCAGCAAGGCCGCCGTGGACGCGCTCACCCGCTGGGCGGCGATCGAGCTGGCCCAGCACGGCATCCGCGTCAACGCCGTGGCGCCCGGCCCGGTGCTCACGGACATGCTGGCCGCGGGCATGCCGGAGGGCTCCCCGCAGCGCAAGGCGTGGGAGGACCGCATCCCCCTCAAGCGCCTGGCCCCGGTGGAGCAGGTCGCCGCGGCGGCCGTGTTCCTCGCCGGGGACTCCGCCGCCCACATCACCGGCACCAGCCTCCCCGTGGACGGCGGCCAGCTTCTCGTGTGACCCGTACCGGCCCGTGACAGTGGCCCCGGAGCAGGCATCGCGCCTGTTCCGGGGCCACTGTCGTACGTCAGAGCGCCTGCGGGGCCGGGGCCGCGGCCGTACGGTCGTGGACGATCCGGCCGTCCACGACGGTCAGGTCCACCTCGACGTCCGGCAGCTCGGCCGGGGTCAGGGTGAGCGGGTCGGCGGCCAGGACGCACAGGTCGGCCGCCATGCCCGGCGCCAGGGTGCCCTTCCAGGAGGCGGCCGCGTCCTGGCGGGCGGGCTCCACGGTGTAGCAGCGCAGCAGCCGCTCCATGCGCGCCCGGGGGTCGGCCGCCGCCCCCATCCAGGCGTCGGCGGCCGCGATCTGGCGCCGCCAGTCGGGCGAGAGCACGGGTGCGTCGGAGGTCAGGCACATGCTCACGCCCGCGTCCAGCGCCGCCTGCAGCGGCCACGCCGCCTCCGCCGAGCCGGGACCGAGCGCGTCGTTCACCAGGGAGCGGGTGCGCACCGCGATCTCCGGCTGGGTGTCCAGGCCCACCCCGAGCGCGGCCATCCGGCGCAGCTGGGGGCCGGTGACGAGGTCGCCGTGGATGATGTAGTGCCCCAGGTCGACGTCGTGCGCGGCCCTGGCGCGTTCGACCGCGTCGAGCGTGACGTCGATGGAGCGGTCCCCGGTGGCGTGCACGCCCACCTGCTGTCCGGCCCGGTGCGCGGCGACGATCATCCGCGTCAGGTTGGCCTCGCGTTCGGCGTCGTCGCCGCCCGCGACCAGCAGGGACGGCCGGATGCCGTCGGCGTAGCAGTGGTGGGTGTAGGCGGACCGCATCGGCGGTATGCCGTCGGCGAATATCTTGACGCCGGCGAAGCGCAGCCAGCGGGGGTCGGCGGTCGTGCCGTCGGCGGCGGAGAGCCCGGCGAGGAAGTGCTCCAGGTCGCTGGGTCCGTCCAGTTCTCCGTACAGCCACAGGACGGTGATCCGGGCCCGCAGCAGTCCTTCGGCGGCGAGCGCGCGGTACTGCTCGGCTACCGAGCTGCCGAAGGCGCCGGTCCGTCCGCCGTCCTCGCCGGGGCCCAGGCCGGGTTCGGTGTAGCTGGTGATGCCGAGGGAGGCGGCGAGGTCCCCGGTGCGCAGGATCGCCCGGCGGCGCGCGGCGTCGTCGGGGAGCGGGTGCTCGGGGGGCGGGCCGGGCGCGACGGCGTCGCCGAAGAGGGTGTCGGGCCACATCGCGCCCAGCCAGGTGCCGTGCAGATGGGCGTCGTTGATGCCGGGCAGGACGGCGCGTCCGGCCAGGTCGATGACGCGGGTGCCGGGGCCGGCGAGCGCCAGCACCCCGGTGTCGTCGCCGACCCGGACCACGGTCCCGCCGCGCAGGGCCACGGCGGTCGCGCCCCGGACGCCGGGCGCCATGGTGTGGACGACGCCCCCTCGCAGGATCAGGTCGGCCGGTGTGTTTCGGGCGTCGCCGTCGGCTGTGCGCACGGGTGCTCCTCGTCGCTCTCAGGGTCTCGACATTTGAGTCGACAGCCGTAGACTAACCCATCGTCGAGCCCCTTGATCCGCTCGATACGAAGGAGTTGTGATGGACATTCCCTCCTCGACACGCGCCGCCGTACTCACCGCGCACGGCGCCTCGTTGGACCTCACCGACCTGCCCCTGCCGCCCGCACCGGAACGCGGGGCGGCCCTGGTGCGCATCACCCGCACGACCCTGTGCGGCACCGACATCGAGATCTGGTCGGGCAAGATGAGCTTCCCCGGCATGCTGCCGATGGTCCTCGGCCACGAGATGGTCGGCGAGATCGTCGCGCTCGGCGAGGACACGCGGGACGCGCTGGGCCGCGAACTGTCCGTCGGCGACCGCATCGGCTGGTCGGAGTCGACCTGCGGCGCGTGCCACGGCTGCACGGTCCTGCGCGAGCCGGTCGCCTGTTCCTCCCGCGGCTACGGCTTCCTGCAGCGCGCCGACGTCCCGCCGTACGCCACGGCCGGGCTGTGCGAGTACGCGTACGTCGTCCCCGGCGCGGCCAAGCTGCGGCTGCCCGAGGAGATCCCGGACACCTGGGCCGCGATGGCGGGCTGCGCGGCCAAGACCGTGCTGCGGGCGTTCTCGCGGGCCGGCGGCGTCCGCCCCGGCTCGCGGGTCGTCGTGCAGGGTTCCGGGGCCCTCGGCCTGTTCGCCACCGCGGTGGCCCGGATCGGCGGCGCCGGCACCGTGATCAACGTCGGGGCTCCCCCGGCCCGGCTGGCGCTGGCCGACTCGTTCGGCGCCGACGCCACCGTGGACATCGCCACCGGGTCGGAGGCCGTCGTCTCCCGGGTCCGGGAGCTGACCGGCGGCCACGGCGCCGATCTGGTCCTCGACTTCGCCGGCGCCCCCTCGGTGGGCCGGGAGGCCGTGGAGATGGCCGCCCAGCGCGGCCGGATCGTCGTCGTGGGCAGCACCGGCCCGGTCTCCGAACCGATCGCCCTCGGCACGGTGATGGGCAAGGAGCTGACGATCACCGGTTCCCTCAACGGCGACATCGCCGACTACCACGACGCCATCGGCTTCTTCACCTCCTTCGCCGACCGCATGCCCTGGGACCGGCTGTTCGGCGAGCCGGTCGGCCTGGCCGGGGCGTCGGACCGCATCGCCGCGATGAGCAGGCACGAGGAGATCAAGGCCGTCATCGATCCCCGGCTCGCCTGAGCGGTCCGGAGAAAGGAACCACACACGTGACCACCACCCCGCTCCCCCGGCGCCGCATCGGCAGCAGCGACCTGGAGGCGTCGGCGCTGTCCCTCGGCTCCTGGCACACCTTCGACCGGATGGACTTCGCGGACGCCGTCACCATGGTCCGCCACGCGCTCGACGCGGGCGTCAACCTGTTCGACGTCGGGGTCTACGGCATGCCCGGCATGCCCCCCGTCTTCACCGATGTGATCTGGGGCTCCCTCATGCGGGCCACCGGCGCCCACCGGGACAGCTACCTGGCCTCGGTGAAGCTGTGGATCGAGGGCTTCGGCGAGCAGGGCTTCGCCCCGCAGCTGAAGAACGCCTTCCTGCGCACCGGCCTCGACCACGCCGACCTGGTGATCCTCGGCGACCTGCGGCGCGACGACGTACGCCTGGAGGACCTCGTCGACGACCTCGCCGCACTCACCGACGCCGGGCTGATCCGGACCTGGGGCGTCAACAACTGGTCGGCGTCCAACATCCGCGCCCTGCGCCGCATCGCCGCCGAACGGGGCGTCGCCGGACCGCAGATCGCCCAGCTCAAGTACAGCCTGGCGCGGCGCTCCATACCGGACGGCGAGCCGTTCGCCGAGCTGTTCGCGGACGGGTTCACCATGCAGGCGTCCGACGTCCTGGAGGGCGGCATCCTGGCCGGCCGCGTCTCGCCGGAGCGGGAGATCGGCCGCGACCCCGGCTCCATCCGCGAGGCGATCGTGGCGACCGTCCCGGCCATCACCGCACTCGCCGGGGACCTCGGCACCACGCCGGCCCAGCTCGCCGTCGCGTTCACGCTGACCCACCCCGCCAATGTGACGACGCTGGTCGGCGCGTCGCGGCTGGAGCAGGTCGAGCAGAACCTGGCCGCCCTGGACCTGGTGCGGCGGGTCGGCGCCGAGGAGCTGCGCGCCCTGGTCGAACCGTTCTGGTGCGACCGCGGCGTCGTCGACCCGGAAGGGCCCTGACCGTGACCCCCTCACCGCATCCGGAGGGGCCACGCCCCTCCCCCGCGCCCGTCCCCTACGACCCGGAGCTGGAACCGGGGCTGGCCGCCTGCCGCGCGCTCATCGAGCAGATCCCGCTGCGGCCGGACACGATCCTGGCCAACCGGGCGCACTTCGAGACGATCGTGCCGCCGGTCGAGGCCGCCGTCGGGGACCGTCCGGTGGAGGTCGAGCACCGCACCGTGCCGGGCCCGGCGGGCGCGCCGGGCGTGCAGCTGACGATCCTGCGCCCGCGGGGCGGGGTCCGCGACGCGCCCGGCATCTACAGCGTCCACGGCGGCGGCATGGTCCTCGGCAACCGGTTCTTCGGCATCGCGGGCCTGGTCGAGGAGGTGCTGGAGTACGGCGCCGTCGCCGTCAGCGTCGAATACCGGCTGGCTCCCGAGCATCCGGCACCGGCCGCCGCCGAGGACTGCTATGCCGGACTGCTCTGGTTCGCCGGGCACGCCGCCGAGCTGGGCGTCGACCCGGCCAGGATTCTGGTCGGCGGGGCGAGCGCGGGCGGCGGCCTGAGCGCGGCGCTCGCGCTGATGGCCCGCGACCGCGGCGGCCCGGCCCTGGCCGGACAGCTGCTGGACTGCCCGATGCTGGACGACCGCAACACCACCGTGTCCAGCAGGCAGTACGACGGCATCGGCATCTGGGACCGCAACAACAACGACACCGGCTGGTCCGCGCTGCTGGGCGCGGACCGGGGCACCGACGCCGTCTCGCCGTACGCGGCGCCCGCGCGGGCTGCGGACCTGTCCGGGCTGCCGCCCGCCTACATCGCGGTCGGCGCCGCCGAGGTGTTCCGCGACGAGTCGGTGGAGTACGCCACCCGGATCTGGGCGGCCGGCGGGAGTTGCGAGCTGCACGTCTGGGCGGGCGGCTACCACGGCTTCACCGGCTTCTCGCCGGAGGCCGAGGTGTCCCGTGCCGCGGTGGCCGCCCGTGCGTCCTGGATGCGGCGTGTCCTCGGCAGCGGCGGCCGGACCCGGTGACCGAGACCGCCGAACGCGGCGCGGCGCGCGTGATGAGCGCGCGCCGCGCCGCGTTCGTTCTGGGGTCGCTGGAGGTGTTCGGGCCGCTGTCGATGGACCTGTCCATGCCGCTGCTGCCGCAGCTCGCCAAGGACCTGGACACCAGCAGCAGCCTCGCCCAGGCGTCCATGTCGGTGTGCATGCTGGGGCTCGCGCTCGGCCAGCTCGTCACCGGTCCGCTCAGCGACCGGTTCGGCCGGCGGCGGCCGCTGCTGTGGGGCATCGCGCTGTTCACGCTGTTCTCGCTGCTGTGCGCGTTCGCGCCGAACATCGAGATCCTGCTCGTGACCCGGTTCCTGCAGGGGCTCACCGGGTCGGCCGGGGTCGTCATCGCCCTGGCCGCCGCACGGGACATCGCCTCCGGCATCGAGCTGGCGCGGCTGCTCAGCCTGCTCGGGCTGGTCGGCGCGCTGGCCCCGATCCTGGCGCCGGTGGCGGGCGGGCAGCTGGCGGCGTTCCTGGACTGGCGGGGCCTGTTCGTGGTCCTCGCCGGGGTCGGCGGGATACTCCTGGCCGTCGCGGGCACGGCGCTGCCGGAGACCCTGCCGGCCTCGCAGCGGCACGCGGGCGGGTTCGCCGAGACCGGGCGCCGCTTCGGCACGGTCCTGCGCGACCGGCTCTTCGTCTGCTACCTGCTGGTGGGGGCGTGCACCGGTACGGCCTTCTTCACGTATCTGGCGTCGATCAGCTTCGTGCTCCAGGACGGCCACCACCTGAGCCCGCAGGCGTTCAGCGCGGTGTTCGCGGCCAACGCGGTCGTCGCCGTGTTCGGGTCGCTGTTCAACCGCGGTGTCGTACGCCGGGCCGGGCCCGCGCGCATGTACGTGGTGGGCACGACGGCGACCGCGGTGGCCGCGCTGGGCCTGCTCGGCGCGGTGCTCACCGGTTCCGGGCTGCCGCTGCTGCTCGTGCTGCTGGCGCTGGTGCTGTTCTGCTACGGGGTGATCAGCCCGAACAGTTCGGCGCTGGCCCTGGCCGGCCACGGCGAGCGTGCCGGTACGGCGGCGGCCCTGCTCGGCATGTCGAGCTTCGCCGTGGGCCCGGTCGTCGCCCCCCTGGTCGCGCTGGGCGGGGCGGCCGATCTGACCATGGCCCTCACCATGGCGGTCGCCACCGCGGTGGCGTGCCTGCTGGTGTGGACCGCGGTGCGGCCCCGGCTGCGCCACTGAGCGGCTGTCGGGTGGCCTCCCGAGCCGGGGCCGCCCGACAGCCTCCGGGCCGCCCGGACCACGAAAGAGCCGGACCGCGTGCTGCGGTCCGGCTCTTCCGGTGCGGGGGGGGCGGGTCAGTCGGTCTGTCCGCCCGGTTCCACGATGCCCAGGCCGTCGGCGCCGACCTGGACGGCGGACTCGTCGAGCACCGCCTCGGCGACGGGCTGGAGGCGGCCGTCGAGGTCGAGGACCGGGGACGCCTCCTTGTACCAGGACTCGATCACGGCGTTGCCCCAGAAGTCCCGGCGGCGGTCGTCGTGGACGTTCCACCGGTAGGTCTCGTGGTCGGGGTCGCCCGTGTAGTAGTCGGAGGTGTAGATCTCCACCCGGTGCCCGTCCGGGTCGCGCAGGTAGAGGTAGAAGGCGTTGGAGACACCGTGCCGGCCGGGGCCGCGCTCGATGTGGTGCTCCTTGCGCAGCGAGCCGAAGAGGTCGGCGGTGCGCAGCACCTGGTGGGACTCGTGGGTGGCGACGCCCACGTGGTGCAGCCGGGGCCCCGCGCCGCCGGTGAAGGCGACGTCGTGGACGGTCTGCTTGCGGTACATCCACGCCGCGTACAGCTCGTGCTCGTCGCCCTCGATGGTCTCCGAGCAGCCGAAGCCCAGGGCCTTGTAGTGGGTGTAGGCGGCGGGGATGTCGGGGGTGCAGATGTTGAAGTGGTCCAGGCGCGCTATCTCGGCGCCCCGGCGCAGGTCGTAGCGCTGGATGAGGCGCTCGGCGCGCTCGATCTCGTGGAAGAACTCCACCGGGAAGCCGAGCGGGTCGATGACGCGGACGGCGTCGCCGACGCCCGGAGTCCCCGCGCCCTTGGGGACCCGGCGCACGGGCCGGCCCAGGGCGCGGAAGTACTCCTCGGCGCGGTCGACGTCCTCGGGGGTGCGGACCCGGTAGGAGATGTGGTCCAGGGCCGCGGTCTCCCCCTTGCGCAGCACGAGGGAGTGGTGGGTCAGTTCGTCGGTGCCGCGCAGGCACAGCAGGGAATCGTCCTCGTACTGGATGTGGAAGCCGAGCATGTCGCCCCAGAACCAGCGGGCCCGGTCGAGGTCGGTGACGACCAGCTGGGCGTAGGCGGAGCGGACGACGTCGGGAGGTGTACTCATGGGTACGGCTCCTTGGGGGTCAGGACGCGCCGAAGCGGGGGGTGTGGGGGTCGCCGAGCATCACGTGGACGATCTTCGACTCGGTGTAGAAGTCGATGCTGTGCGCACCGCCCTCCCGGCCCAGACCGGAGGACTTCACTCCGCCGAAGGGTGTGCGCAGGTCACGGACGTTGTGGGAGTTGATCCAGACCATACCCGACTCGACCGCGTGTGCGACGCGGTGGCCGCGCTTGAGGTCGGAGGTCCAGACGTAGGCCGCGAGGCCGTACTCGGTGGCGTTGGCCAGTTCGACGGCCTCGGCCTCGTCGTCGAAGGGGGCGACGGCCACGACGGGGCCGAAGATCTCCTCCTGGAAGATCCGGGCGTCGCGGGCGACGTCGGCGAAGACGGTGGGCTGGAGGTAGTTGCCCTCCGCGAGGTGGGCGGGGCGCTCGCCGCCGGCCACCAGCTTGGCCTCCTGGCGCCCGATCTCGACGTACTGGAGGACGCGTGCGTAGTGCTCGGGGTGGACCAGCGCGCCGACCTCGGTGGCCGGGTCGGAGGGGAGGCCCACCTTGACGCGCTCGGCGCGCTCGGCGAGGCGCCGGGTGAACTCCTCGTACACCGGTCGCTCGACCAGGACGCGGGAGCCGGCGGTGCAGCGCTCGCCGTTGAGCGAGAAGACGCCGAAGACGACGGAGTCGAGCGCCGCGTCGAGGTCGGCGTCGGCGAAGAGGACGACCGGGGACTTGCCGCCCAGCTCCATCGACGTGGTCTTCAGGTGCGTGGCGGAGCTGCGGACGATGTGCCGGCCGGTGTCCGTGGAGCCGGTGAAGGAGATCAGCGGCACGTCCGGGTGGTCGACCAGGGCCTGGCCGGCCTCCTCGCCGATGCCGTGGACGATGTTGACCACTCCGGCGGGCACGCCGGCCTCGTCGAAGATCTCCGGCCACAGGCCGGCGGACAGCGGGGTCCACTCGGCGGGCTTGAGGACGAGGGTGCAGCCGGAGGCCAGCGCGGGGGCCAGCTTCCAGCTCTCCAGCATGAACGGCGTGTTCCAGGGGGTGATCAGTCCGGCGACGCCGACGGGGCTGCGGACGACGTAGTTGATCTGCTGCTCGCCGGCCCGGAACGCCTCCTCGCCGAGCGCGACGACGACGTCACCGAAGTAGCGGAAGTTCTCGGCGGCGCGCCGGGCCTGGCCCCGTGCCTGGGTGATGGGCAGGCCGGAGTCGAAGGTCTCCAGCGCGGCCAGCCGCTCCTCGCGCGCCTCGACGGCGTCGGCGATCCGGTACAGGACGCGGGCGCGTTCCCGGTTGCCGAGCCGGGACCAGGCGGGGAAGGCGGCCCGTGCCGCGGAGACGGCGCGGTCCACGTCGGCACGGTCGCCGGCGGCCGCGGTGGCGTAGGGGGTGTTGGAGACGGGGTCGCTGACGGGGAACGTACGGCCGTCGGCGCTGTCGAGGAGTTCGCCGCCGATCCAGTGGCGGATCCGCTCGGGCAGGTCCTGCGGGCGGTGCCCGGTCGGGTTCGTGGACATGGCGTCTCTTTTCGTTCGGAGGGAGGTCAGAGCTGCTGGGTGAGGTCGCCGCCCTCGGCGAGCAGGGCGCGGATGCGGGTCAGACCGGCCTCGGTGGGCGAGGTCAGCGGCGGGCGCACATGGGCGGAGGCGATCCGGCCCTGCTCCTTGAGCACCCACTTGGCGGGCGCCGGGTTGGTCTCGACGAACAGCAGGTCGACCAGCGGGTGGAGCCGGTAGTGCAGGTCGCGGGCGCCGTCGAAGTCGCCGGCCTCCCACAGCTCGTACATCCGGGCCACCGCGTTCGGTGCCAGGTTGGCGACGGCGGAGACGAATCCGGCGCCGCCGAGCGCCAGGAGCGGCAGGCAGAGTAGTTCGATGCCGGACCAGACGAGCAGTTCACGGCCGCAGGCGTGCAGGACGCGGGAGAAGTGCTCGAAGTCCTTGGTGGTCTCCTTGACGCCGACGAAGTTGTCGAAGTCGGTGAAGAGCCGCTTGACCGTCTCGGGGGCGATGTCGACGGCGGTGCGCGAGGGCACGTTGTAGGCGACGAGCGGCAGGTCGGGGAACTCGCGGGCCACGGTGGCGTACCACTGGTACAGCGCCTCCTGGGTGGGGCGCGCGTAGTACGGGGTGATGACGAGGGCGGCGTCGGCGCCGAGGTCGCGGGCGGCGGCGGTCATCTCCAGGGTCTCGTCGAGCTTGTGCGAGCCGGTGCCGGGCAGGAACGGCACCCGGTCGCCGATCTCCTCGGCGGCGGTGCGCATCGCGGCGATGCGCTCGGTGGTGCTCTGGGAGGAGGGCTCGCCGGTGGAGCCGCCGAGGGAGATGCCGTGCGAGCCGGACTCCAGCTGCCAGCGGATCAGGCCGCGCAGGCTGTCGTGGTCGACGGCGCCCTCGTCGGTGAAGGGGGTGACGACGGGGGCGATGGACCCGCGGATGGTGGCGGGATCGGTGCGGAACTTCATCGGGTGCTCCGTGGTGTGTGTGGCGGGGGCGTACGGGTCGGGACCGGGGCGTACGGGTCAGGACTGGGTGGCGTGCCAGCGCTCGTAGGCGGCGCGCCAGGCGGGGCCGAGCGGGTAGAGGCCCTGGATGGGTTCACCCGCCGCCACCTGCTCGGCGATGAACCGCTCCTGGCGCTCCTGTTCGGTGCTGTCGGCTATGAGTTGTGCGGCCAGGTCCGGGGGGACGACGACGACCCCGTCGGCGTCCCCGACGAGGATGTCGCCGGGCTGGACGAGCGCTCCGCCGCAGGCGACGGGGGTGCCGGTGTCCCAGGGGACGTGGCGGCGGCCGAGGACGGCGGGGTGCTCGGCGGCGTAGTAGGTGGGCAGGCCGAGGGCGGCCACGGCGGCGCTGTCGCGCAGGGCGCCGTCGGTGACTACGCCGGCCGCGCCGCGCTGCTGGGCGCGCAGGGCGAGGATGTCGCCGATGGTGCCGGCGGTGGGGTCGCGCCGGGCGTCCATCACCAGCACCTGGCCGGGGCGCAGCTCCTCCACGGCGCGCTTCTGGGCGTTCATGCCGCCGCCGAACCGGTCGAAGAGGTCTTCGCGCAGCGGCAGGTAGCGCAGGGTGTGGGCGGTGCCGACCAGCTTGGCGGTGGGGTCGGTGGGCCGGACCCCGTCGATGGTCATGTGCTGGAGGCCGCGCTTGCGCAGCTGGGAGCTGAGGGTGGCGGTGGCCAGGCCGCGCAGCGCGGCGGCGGTCTCCAGGTCGAGCGCGGGCTCGGCGGGGCGGGCGGCGCCCCAGGCGTCGGCGCGCAGCGCGTCGTCCACGCGGGGCATGGCGCCCCAGCCGGCCAGGTCGTGTCCGGCCTCCGTGACGGTGTTGCTCAGCCGGCCGGTGGAGATGTCCTGGTCCGGGGCGGTGACCTCCACCTCGACCACGTCGCCGGGCGCCACCACGGACGCGCCGGCCGGGGTTCCGGTGAGGATGACGTCGCCGGGTTCGAGGGTGACCAGGCGTGACAGGTCGGCGATGAGGTCGCCGAACGGGAAGAGCAGGGTGGAGGTGTCGGCGTCCTGCGCCGGCTCGCCGTTGACCCAGGTGCGCAGCCGGAGCGCGGCGGGGTCGAGCCGGGCGGCGTCCAGCAGCCGGGGGCCGATCGGGGTGAAGCCGTCGGCGCCCTTGGAGCGCAGGTTGGAGCCCCGGTCGGCGTGGCGCAGGTCGTAGGCGCCGGCGTCGTTGGCCGCGGTCACATAGGCGATGTGGCTCCAGCCCTCCTGGGGCGTGACCCGGTGGGCGCGCCGGCCCACGACGAGGGCGATCTCCCCCTCGAAGGACATGAGTTCGCAGCCCCGTGGGCGGACCAGCGGGTCTCCGGTGCCGGCGAGCGAGGACGGCGGCTTGAGGAAGTAGGACGGCTGGTCGGGGACGCGGCCCCGTTCCTTCGCCCGGCAGCGGTAGTTGAGGTGGACGGCGATGATCTTCGAGGGCTGGGTTCCCAGCGGGTGCGGCATGGGAGTTCTCCCTGTGCGTGAGCTGCGTGGGGCACGGTTCCGTCGGAGGAAGCGGCGGTACGGGGCGACGGGCCCCGGCGTCGATCGGCCCCGGAGTTTCGGGTGGCGCCGCCATTAATCGTATACGATATCATGCACGTTCTAAAAAGAAAGTACCCGCCTCTCACTCCGTGCGGGAGCCTGGAGTGACCGGCGGGATACAGTGGCCAGATCGTATACGAAAACTGATGTGAGAGGTGCGAGAGATGCGCGAGATCCAGAGCCGGACCGGCTTGGCCGTCCGTACGTTCACCCCCGAGCGGCCGGCCGGTCTGCCGCCCGTGCTGCTCGTGCACGGCTTCGGCTCCCACGGTCGCCAGGACTGGGTGGCCACCGGGATCGCCGCCGCGCTGGCCGACGCCGGGCGCGAGGTGTTCGTGCCGGACCTGCGCGGCCACGGCGACAGCCCCGCCCCCGCCTCCGCCGCCGCGGCGGGCGCGCCGGCCCTGGCCGCCGAGCTGGTCGCCGTGCTGGACGAGGCGGGCGTCACGGGGTTCGACGTCGTCGGGTACTCGCTGGGCGCGCGGCTGTCCTGGGAGCTGCCCGCGGCGGCGCCCGACCGGGTCGGCCGCACCGTGCTCGGCGGCCTCGGCCCCGGGGAGCCGTTCGAGGCGGTGGACGTGCCCGCGCTGCACCGCGCGGTCGCCGGGGACGCGGAGCCGGCGGACCCCTTCACCGCGATGATCGCCGGGATGATCGGCGCGCACGGGGACCGGGCCGCCGGGCTCGCCGTGTGCGTCGAGGGACTGCGCGCCACCCCGTTCGCGCCCCGGTCCTGGGCGGGCTCGACGCCGCCTCTGTTCGTCGTCGGCGCGGACGACATGATGACCCGGGGCATCGAGCGGGTGGTCGCCCTCGCGGAGGGCGCGGAGCTGGTCACCGTACCCGGACAGCACCACGAGGTCCTCGCCGGAGAGGCGTTCCGCCGTACAGTCCTGGAAGCCCTCGCAGGGTGAACGCACGAGTACACGACCGGGTCCGCGTCGCGGCCGCCCGGCACGGGGTAGGGAAACAGGCATGAGCGCCACGCAGAAGGACACCCGTTCCAAGGGGTCGAAGGCCGAGGTCAGCTATGAACTGCTGCGCTCGCGCATCCTCGACGGCACGTACGGACCCGGCTACCGGCTGGTCCTCAGCCAGCTCGCGCGGGAGACCGGGGTCAGCACGATCCCGCTGCGCGAGGCCCTGCGCCGGCTCCAGTCGGACGGGCTGGTCGAGGTCGTGCGCAACATCGGCGCGCGGGTGGCGGTGTTCGACGCCGCGCAGGTGGAGCATGCCCTCCAGGTGCTGGCCCGGCTCGAGGGCTACGCCACCGCGATCTCCGCGCCGCACATGAGCGCCCGGCACATCGAGCGGTCGCGGGAGATCAACGCCCGGATGGCCACGGCGCTGGAGGACTTCGACCCCGCCTCCTTCACCGCGCTCAACCGGGAGTTCCACTTCTCCCTGTACGAGCACTGCCCCGACGGCCATCTGGTCGCGCTGATGGAGGCGGAGTGGGCGCGCCTGGACCACATGCGCCGCTCGACGTTCTCGCACGTGCCGGGGCGGGCCCGCCGTTCCGTGGCGGAGCACGAACGGATGCTGGAGCTGATCGCGGCCGGTGCGCCGGCCCGGGAGATCGAGCGCGTCGCCTGCGCCCACAAGGTGGCGACCGCCGACGCGCTGCACCGCTCGCAGGCCCCGCAGTAGCCCTGCGGCAGTCCGTACGGTCCGGGGCCGGTTCCTGAACCGGTCCCGAATAATCGTATACGATCAGGTATCTCATCTGTTAGCGTGACCGCATGTCCACCACCGACCCGACCGCGGGCGCTCCGGGTACGCCCCTGCCCGCGCCGCCGTCCAGGGGCACCGTCGTCACTGTCACCGGCGAGGTCTCCCCGGACGCGCTGGGCGCGGCGCTCCCCCACGAACATCTGCTGAGCGACTTCGCGCCGCCGCACGACACGGCCGAGTCCTGGGCTGCCGTGGGACGCACCCGCCCCACGGCGGTGAGCAGGCGCCGCTTCTACGGCGCCCCGCTGACGATGGATCTGCTGGGCGAACTCGCCCTGGGCGCGCCCAACCGGGACGACTGGCTGCTCGGCGACGAGGATCTCGCCGTCCGGGAGGCCGCCGACTTCCGCGCGGCCGGTGGCACCGCCCTGGTCGACGTCACCACCCCCGACCTCGGCCGCGACCCGGCGGGGCTGCGCCGGATCGCCGGGGCCACCGGACTCCACATCGTGATGGGGTCGGGCCGCCACCACCCGGCGCGCGCCGCGGCGTCCGGCGACCCGGCGGCCACCACCGGGCCCGACGCGGACGGCCTCGCCGAGGAGATCGTGCGCGACCTCACCGAAGGCGTCGACAGGGTACGGGCCGGGCTCATCGGCGGCCTCGCGGCCCTCGACCCGGACGAGCCCGCCGAACGCGCGGTCCTGGTCGCGGCGGCCCGCGCCTCGGCCGCCACCGGCGCCGCGATCGCGGTAGCCCGCAGCGCCGACGCCACCGTCCAGCAGCGGGTGCTCGACCTGCTCGCCGCCGAGGGCGCGGACCTCAGCCGGGTGGCCGTGGCCCGCTGCGACGCGCTGTCGCCGCGCCCCGACGACCTCGAACCGCTTCTGGAGCGCGGGGTTTTCGTGCAGTTCGACCAGCTCGGCCGGCTGCCTTCGGTGCTCAGTGTCAGCGACGACCAGGACGTCGCCGCCGCCGTGCTGGAGCTCGCCCGCCGGGGCCACGCCGACCGGCTGCTGCTCTCCCAGGGCGTCCGCACCAAGTCGGGCCTGCTCGCCCACGGCGGCGGCGGATACGGCTTCGTCCTGCGGCAGTTCGTCCCCTATCTGCGGATGCTCGGCGCCGACGACGCCCTCGTCGAGTCCGTCACGGTGAGCAACCCCCGTCGTCTGCTCACCCTCACGCCCCGGAGGACCGACTCGTGAGCCGCTACCCCTTCGAGATCCCGGACCTGTCCGGCCGGGCCCTGACCGTCGCCGGCCCCGTGGACCGAGCCACGCTCGGCGCCACCCTCATGCACGAGCACCTCTTCGTGGACCTGCGGCGCCCCCCGCGCTTCCACCGCCCCGGCGAGGACTCCCCCGAGGCCGCCGAACCCCTCTCCCTCGCCAACCTGGCCCGTACCCGGCACGGACACCCCAACGCCGACAACGACGTGCTGGACGACCACGACGAGATGCTGGCGGAGGTCCTCGCCTTCGCCCACACCGGCGGCGGCACCGTCGTCGAGGTGTCCCCCGCCGGGCTGGGCCGCGACCCCGAGGCGCTGCTGCGGCTGTCCCGTGCCTCCGGGCTCAACATCGTGATGGGCGGCGGCTGGTACACCCCGGCCTTCCACCCGGCGGACATGGACGAGCTCACCGTGGACGAGCTGGCCGACGCCGCCGTCCGCGACATCGTGGTCGGCGTCGACGGCACCGGCATCCGGTCCGGTGTCATCGGCGAGGTCGGCGCGGACTCGGTGCCGCTGAGCGACAACGAGCTGAAGAGCGTCCGGGCGAGCGGCCGGGCGAGCCGGGTCACCGGCGCCCCGGTCACCTTCCACGTCGGCGGCGTCGGCGAGGACAAGTTCCGGGTGCTCGACATCCTCGAGGAGGAGGGCGTGCCCCCGTCGAACATCGTGCTCGGCCACGCCATGGAGGTCGCCGCCGACCCGGACTTCGGCCGGCGCGTCCTGGACCGGGGCGTCTTCGTGGAGTTCGACTTCCTGACCTCGCCCGGCAGCCCCTGGGGCCACCTCTTCCTCACCAGCGACCACAAGGTGGCCCGCGGCATCGCGGAGCTGGTCGAGCGGGGCCACGCCGGGCAGATCCTCCTCGGCCACGACGTGTGCCAGAAGATCCAGCTCAAGAAGTACGGCGGCCAGGGATACGACTACATCCCCCGGCACTTCCTGCCCGCCCTGCGCCGGCTCGGGGTGAGCGAGTCCGCACTGCACACGATCATGGTCGACAATCCCGCGCGCGCCCTCGCCTTCGCCGCGCCCCGGTGAGCGCCGACCGCCCACCACCGCCCGCCCGTCCCCGAGGGAGAATCATGCGCGTCACCCCCGTACCCTTCGATCCGGCGCTCGGCGCGGTGCTCGACTCGATGCCCCGCGACGAGGAGTCCGCCCCCGGCCCGGACTCCGTCACCGCCATCCGCGACTCCGCCGGCGCCTTCCCCATGCCGCCGGTCGCCGAGGTCATCGGCGACCGGGCCGTCGACGCCGAGGAGCTGACGATCCCGGGCCCCGAGGGCGCCCCCGGCCTGGCCGTCACCGTGCTGCGCCCGCGCGGCCTGACGGAGCCGGTGCCGGCGCTGTACAACATCCACGGCGGCGGCATGATCAGCGGCCACCGCCACCAGGACACGCCCCGCCTCGTGGACCTCGTCGACGCGCTCGGTGTCGTCGCCGTCAACGTCGAGTACCGGCTCGCCCCGGAGCATCCGGACCCGGCACCGGTCGAGGACTGCTACGCGGGACTGCGGTGGATGACGGAGTACGCCGATGAGCTGGGCATCGACGCCGGCCGCGTCGTCGTGATGGGCGGCAGCGCGGGCGGCGGCCTCGCGGCCGGGGTCGCGCTGCTGGCCCGCGACCGCCAGGGGCCGCGCCTGGCCGGGCAGTTGCTGCTCTGCCCGATGCTGGACGACACCAACTCCACCGTCTCCAGCCACCAGTACACCGAGCGCGGCACCTGGCGCCGGCCGATGAACATCCTGGCGTGGCAGGCGCTGCTCGGCGACGACGCGGGCGACCCGGCGGCCCCGGTGTCCCCGTACGCGGCACCTACTCGGGCCACCGATCTGTCCAACCTGCCGCCCGCCTTCGTGGAGGTGGGCGCCGCCGAGCTGTTCCGGGACGAGGACGTGAACTACGCGTCCCGCATCTGGGCGGCGGGCGGCCATGCCGAACTGCACGTGTGGCAGGGGGCGTTCCACGGCTTCGACGTGTTCGCCCCGGACCACGAGGCGACCCGCGCCGCGCTGGCCTCCCGCCGGTCCTGGCTGCGCCGCGTCCTCGGCCTCTGACCGGACCGGCCGACACCCCCTTCCTTCCTCCTCCATCTCTGTTCACCAGCCAGAAGGGCCACCGATGCCGGAGACAACGGACCTCATCCTGACCGGCGGCGACGTCCTGACCGTCGACGACGCCTTCTCCGTCGCCGAGGCGGTCGCCGTACGGGACGGCCGGATACTCGCCGTGGGCGGCGACGCGGAGATACGGGCCCTGGCCGGGCCCGGCACCCGCGTCGTGGAGCTGGCCGGGCGCACGGTGCTGCCCGGCATCAACGACTCGCATCTGCACGCGGCGGCGTGGGCGCTGACCAGCCCGCCGTTCGCGCTGGACCTCGGCCACCCGGCCGTGGAGTCGATCGCCGACATCGCGGACGCGGTGCGCGAGGCCGCCGCCGGCACCCCCGCCGGGGAGTGGATCACCGGCCTCGGCTGGGACGTCGGCTATCTGGCGGAGTGCCTGGCCGACCCGGCCCGCCGCCCGCACCGCGCCGACCTGGACGCCGCCGCCCCCGACCACCCGGTCTGCCTCACCGACTTCTCCGGGCACATGGTGTGGGTGAACTCCCGCGCCCTCGAACTCGCCGGAATCGACCGGGACTTCGAGGCTCCGACGGGCGGGGTGATCGACACCGACGCGGCGGGCGAACCCACCGGGGTCCTCAAGGAGACGGCGCAGGCCCTGGTGCAGGGCCTGGTGCCCCCGGTGAGCGTGGCCCAGCGCAAGGAGGCCGTCCTGTCGGCGGTGAGCGCGCTGCACGCCCTGGGCATCACCAGCTACACCGAGCCGGGCCTCGGACCGGGCGGCGCCGAGATCCTGGGCGGCGGCCTGGACACCGCCACCCTGCACGCGTACGTCGAACTGGTCCGCGCCGGCCGGCTGGAGGCCCGCGTGCGCGCGCTGCTGCTGCCCGCGCCGATGGGCGGTTCGGCGGCCGACGTGCGGGCCGGGCTCGACGGGGCGGCCGTGCCGGACGACGTGGACGAGCGGCGGCTCTCCGTGATCGGCGTCAAGGTGTTCGCGGACGGGGTGCCGCCCAACGAGACCGCCTGGATGCACGAGCCCTACCCGGCCGGCGGCCACGGCGGGCTGTGCGTGCACGGCGCCGACAGTGGGCTGAAGGAGGCGGAGCTGGCCGAGATGATCCGGATCGCGCACGCCGCCGGATACCAGCTCGGGGTGCATGTGACCGGCGACCGCGCGATCGACAGCGTGGTCGACGCGTTCGCCGCCGCCCAGCTCGCCCACCCGCGCCCGGACGCCCGGCACTACGTCATCCACGGCGACTTCGCCTCCGAGCGGAGCCTGGCGAAGCTGGCCGCGCACGGCTACGGCATCAATATGAACCCGGCCATCAAGTGGACCATCGCGGACCTGATGGACGGCATCGTGGGCAGCGCGCGCTCGGACTACATGTGGCCGGTGCGCTCGGCGGTGGAGGCGGGCATCGCCGTCTGTGTGGGCTCCGACGCCCCGATCACCGCGCCGGACTGGCGGCGCGGGGTCGCCGCGATGCTGCTGCGCGAGTCCAAGGCCACCGGCCGGGTCAGCGGTCCCGAGCAGTGCGTACCGCTGGAGACCGCGTTGCGCGCGTACACCGTCAACGCCGCCCGGCAGGACTTCGCCGAGTCCTGGAAGGGCACCGTGGAGCCCGGCAAGGTCGCCGACCTGTGCGTCCTCGGCGGCGATCTGCGCGCGGCCGATCCGCACGACATCCCGGACCTGCCCGTCGACATGACGGTCTTCGACGGACGGATCGTCTACGAACGGGTCGGCACCGAGGACTGAGAGCCTGTTGGCGCACCCGAGGACTCCCGGATGCCGCGAACTGCCGGTCAACCGCCGCCGCGACTGCCGTCCGGGCCGTGGACCGGCGCATAGCGTGCAGCCAACCACGTCCCCAGCATCAGGGAGTCGACCATGAAGAACTCGTCCCGCACGGCGGCGGCCACCGGCGCCGCCGCCCTCCTCGCCGCCGGCCTCCTCGTGGCGGGCGCGACCACGGCATCGGCCGCGCCCGCCAACGGCGAGCGCATCACGTCGCTGGAGCAGCTGAAGGCGCACATCGAGCAGGCCACCCACCTGGACGCCGGCGGGCCCCTGGGCACCGACCCGGTCGGCCAGATCGTCTGACAACGGGGGGCGAGGACCGTGGACGAGAAGGAGACCCCGACGAGCTGGTGTCCGAGCGGTGACGCCCACGCGCCCGAGTCGGTCGTGCTGGGTGTGCGCTCCGGGCAGGACGGCCGGGTGGTGTACCTGGCCGATCCGGTACCGGCGTCGCAGGTGCTGGGCGATGTGCCCGAGGGAGTCGAACCGCGGCGCGTCCTGCGGTTCGCCTCGCACTGTGTCTCGGGCTGCGCCAACCGCCGGGGCAACGACTGCACCCTCATCGAACGGGTGCTGGCCGCACCTCCGGCCGCCGAGTCGAACGTTCCGCGCTGCCATCTGCGGGCGCGGTGTCAGTGGTGGGCCCAGAGCGGTGTCGAGGGGTGCCGGCGCTGTCCGGCGGTCTCGACCCGGCATCTCGCCGACGACGAACTGTCCGGACTGATCGCGGACCCCAGCACCACCCGCGAACAGCTGGACGCGTGGATCGCCGCCGAGGCCGGCTGATCGTCCCGTTCCTCGCCCCGCCGGACCCGTCCGGCGGGGCTTCGCCATGCGGCCGGTGGTACCCGCCGGAGGCGTGGGGTCCGGGGCGAGCGGGTACAGTGCGCCGCGGCATTCCGGCCGGCCGAGGAGGACAACCGTGACCGACACCGACGAGGCCCGGCCCGCGGCCGCGGACGGCGCGGCACGGCCGGGCGCGCTGCGCCGCGTGATGCGTTACGTCCCCCTGATCGCGCCGGTGCTGCTGTGGGCCGTGCCGTGCTGGGTGCTGCTGTACACCGGTCAGGACTGGCCGCTGCCCGTGACGGCGGGCGGCACCTGTCTGTTCGTCCTCGGCCTCGTCACGATGCCGCTCGCGATGGTGCGCGGGCACGGCAGACGGCAGCGGGACCGGGCGGCGATCCTCGGGGACACCCTCCTGGGGGCGGTCTGGGTGGTGTTCACCTGGTCCGTGCTCCTCGGCGCGCTGTTGCGGCCCGCCCTGGCGCTGACCGGCGCGGGCGGCGACGGGCAGACGCGGGCCAGGATCGTCACCTGGGCGGTCCTCGGCGTCGCCGCCGCGCTGCTGGCCTGGGGGTACGCGGAAGCGCGCCGCGTACCGCGCGTACGGTCACTCGATGTGGAGCTGCCCCGGCTCGGCGCCGGGCTGGACGGCACCCGCGTCGTCCTCGTCACCGACACCCACTACGGGCCGCTCGACCGGGTCCGCTGGTCGGAGCGGGTGTGCGCGAAGGTCAACGCGCTGGACGCGGACCTGGTCTGCCACACCGGTGACATCGCGGACGGCACCGCCGACCGCCGCCGCGCCCAGGCCGCCCCGCTCGGCACCGTGCGCGCCGCCCACGCCCGCGTCTACGTCACCGGGAACCACGAGTACTACAGCGAGGCCCAGGGCTGGGTGGACCTGATGGATGAGCTGGGCTGGCAGCCGCTGCGCAACCGCCATGTGCTGCTGGAACGCGGCGGGGACACCCTCGTCGTCGCCGGGGTGGACGACGTGACCGCCGAGTCCTCCGGGCTGGCCGGCCACCGCGCCCATCTCGCCGGGGCGCTGGCGGGCGCCGACCCCGGACTGCCGGTGCTGCTCCTGGCCCATCAGCCCAAGTTCGTGGACCGGGCCGCCGAGGGCGGGGTCGACCTCCAGCTCTCCGGCCACACCCACGGCGGCCAGATCTGGCCCTTCCACCATCTGGTCCGGCTCGACCAGCCCGCCGTCGCCGGGCTCAGCCGCCACGGTGGGCGCACCCTGCTCTACACCAGCCGGGGCACCGGGTTCTGGGGGCCGCCGTTCCGCGTCTTCGCGCCCAGCGAGATCACCCTGCTCGTGCTGCGCTCCCCGGTGACTCCCTGACACGACCACCGGATGCGCGGCCCGGTCAGGGTTCCGCGTGGTAGTAGCGCGTACAGGACTCCACCATGCCGTCCCCCGCGATGCGGAAGAAGTCGACGAAGCGCGCCGGGGTGTCGTCGGTGCCGGTGCCAGTGCCGACGCGTCGGCCGGTGACCACCACGCTGCGGTCGCGAGCGACGACGCGGTCGATCTCGTGGCGGGCGGGCGCCCCGAGGTGGTCGCGGTGGGCGCGCAGGAAGGCGGTGCGGCCGTGGGCCGACGGGGCGCCGGGCAGGTCGAGTTGGACGTGTTCGTGCAGCAGCGAGGCGCACGCGTCGAGGTCTCCGGCGTCGAGGTAGTCGTAGACGAGGCGGACGTGGTCGGTGCCCGCGGCGGTGACCAGGTCGTCCGCCGGGTGCGGGGCTGTGGTCGTCCAGGCGTCGGTGTGCATGGACGCCTCCTTTCTCTTTCACCCGGCACTCTTCCGGCCCCCGCCAACCCCCGCCTATCGCGCCGCTATTGGCGGGACGGTCACGCTCGGCAGGCAGGATGGACAGATGCGTGAGGGTTGTGAAAACTTTGGGGTCGTTGATCCCGGAGTATCAACGCGCTTACGAGCTGGGGGTCTCGGTGGCCGAGGGTACGACGCACACGGTCCAGGATGCCCCCGGCGCGTCGAGACCGCCCTTTCAATTGCTGGGTCCGCTCCAGGTACGGGGCAAGGACGGCCCGCTGCGGGTGCCGCCCGGTCGGCAGGAGGTCATCCTCGCCGCCCTTCTGCTCGAGGCAAACCGGGTGGTCGGCACGAACTATCTGGTGGACCTCATCTGGGAGGACAACCCGCCGGAGACCGCCCGTACACAGGTGCAGATCTGTGTGTCGCGGCTGCGCAAGCTGCTGGTCGGCGCGGACAGCACGGTCTCGATATCGACCCGGCCGCCGGGTTACGTCCTGCACGTCGACACCGGAGACGTGGACTCGCTGCTGTTCACCGGTCTGGTCGCGATGGCCAGGCGGCAGCGCGACGAGGGCGAGACGGAGAAGGCGGTGGCGCTGCTGAAGTCGGCGGTGGCGCTGTGGCAGGGCGATTCGCTGAGCGGCCTGGAGAGCGGCCCGCTCGCCAACAAGGCGCGGCAGCTGGACGAGGAGCGGCTGAGCGCGATCGAGCTGCGAACGCAGTTGGAACTGGAGCTGGGTCGGTACGACCGGCTCGTCGGGGAGCTGCAACTGCTCACCCACGAGAACCCGTTGCGGGAACGGCTGCGCGGTCAGCTGATGTGCGCCCTGTACTGGTCGGGCCGGCAGGCGGAGGCGCTGGAGGCGTTCCGGGACGGGCGCCGGATTCTGGACCAGGAGCTGGGTCTGGAGCCGGGCCGGGAGCTGAGGCGTCTGGAGTCGGCGATCCTGGCCGGTGAGCTGCCGGCGCCGGCGCGTGTCCAGCCGCCCCGGCCGCGTGACGGCGGGGCCGGGGCCGGGGCCGCCGAATCCGCAGAATCCGCCGAATCCACCGGGTCCGTCGAATCCGCCGCCCCGCCCGTCCGGCAGCAGGCACACCGTGCGCAGGGCGCGGACCCCGTACCGCCGCACGGCGCCGCCGCCCGGTCCGGGGACGGCGACGCGCAGCCGCACGACGCGCGCCCGCAGCAACTGCCCGCCGCCACCTCCGACTTCGTGGCGGACGACGCACAGCTCGCCGCGCTGGAGAAGGCGCTCACCGGGGGCCGGGAGCGCAAGGCGGTCGGTCTGGCGGTGATCACCGGGAAGCCGGGCACCGGCAAGTCGACGCTGGCCGTGAACCTGGGGCACCGGCTCGCCGAGACGGGGTTCCCGGACGGTCAGCTGTACTGCGATCTGCGCGGCACCGGCACCCCGGCGACGACCCTGGAGGTGCTGGGCCGTTTTCTGAGGGCCCTGGGCATACCCGGCCAGCTCATCCCGGACTCGCTGGACGAGCGGGCGGAGATGTACCGCACCCGGCTCGCCTCCCGGCGGGTGCTGGTCGTCCTGGACGACGCGGCGACGGAGAGCCAGGTGCAGCCGCTGCTGCCGGGAAGCCGTGACTGCGCGGTGCTGGTGACCAGCCGGGCCAGGCTGACCGCGCTGCCGGGCGCGTACCGCGTGGAGCTGGACGTCCTCGACGAGGAGCGGGCGCTGCGGCTGCTGTCGCGGATCATCGGGGAGGAGCGCGTCGAGGGCGAGGCCGCGTCGGCGGAGGCGCTGGTGCGTACGGTGGGGCGGCTGCCGCTGGCGTTGCGGATCGTGGCCGCCCGGCTCGCGGCCCGGCCGCACTGGACGCTGGCGTCGATGGTGCACCGGCTCGCCAACGAACGGCACCGGCTGGACGAGCTGGCGCACGGCGAGATGACGATGCGGGCCAGTCTCTCCCTCACGTACAACGGGCTGGCGCCCGAGGACCGGGGGCTGCTGCGACTGCTGAGCATGTCGCGGACGCCGTCGCTGCCGGGCTGGCTGGCGGGCGCGCTCCTGGACGACGACCGGCCGGTTCCGTCCGATCTGCTGGAGCCGCTGGTCGACATGCAGATGCTGGACGTCGTCGGCGTGGAGCGGACCGGCGGCTACCGCTACCAGTTCCACGAGATCATCCGCGTCTACGCGCGCGAGCAACTGGCCGCGCACGACGGCCCGGAGGTGCGCCGGGACGCGCTCGCGCGGATGGCGGGCGGCTGGATGTATCTGGCGCAGGAGGCCCATCGCAAGGTGTACGGCGGCGACTTCACCGTGCTGCACGGTGACGCGCCGCGCTGGGCGCCGCCCCCGTCGTGCACGGGTGATCTGCTCGCCGATCCGCTGGCCTGGTTCGACGCGGAGCAGGGCGCGCTGTGCGGCATGGTGGAGCACGCCGCCGACGAGGGTCTGCACGATGTGAGCTGGAACCTGGCGACGACCCTGGTCACCCTGTTCGAGGTGCGGGGCCACTACGACCTGTGGGAGCAGACCCACGTACGGGCGCTGGCCGCCGTGCGCAAGGCCGGAAATCTGCGCGGCACCGCCGCCGTTCGGGCTTCGCTCGGTTCGCTGTACATGTGCCGCAACGAGTTCGACATGGCCCGCCAGGCGCTCAGTTCGGCGCTGGACGTGTTCCAGGCGCTGGACGAGCCGCAGGGCGAGGCGCTGTGCCGCCGCGACATGGCGCTGATCGCCCGGACGAACGGCGAGGACGACATCGCGCTGGAGCTGTACGAGCGGTCGCTGGCCGACTTCGACCGGGCCGGTGACGTGGTGGGGCGGGCGATCGTGCTGACGCAGAGCGCCCACATCCGGATGCGGCGCGGCGAGACGGACGCGGCGCAGGCGCAGTTGGACGAGGCGCTGGAGATCTACGACGGGGTGGGCTATCTCGGCGGCCGGGCGCGGACGCTGCGCCGGGTGGGCCAGCTCCTGCTGGAGCGGGGCGAGCTGGATCTCGCGGTGCTGACGTTCACGGAGGTCCTGGAGCTGTGCCGGGATTCCGGTGATGTGATCGGCGAGGGGCATCTGCTGCGGGACCTGGGTCAGGCCTTCGTGCTGATGGGCCGGCCGGACCGGGCCACGTACTTCTTCGACCGGGCGGTCGCGGCCCGGGAGCAGATCATGGACTTCGGTGGTGGTGCGCTGGCCCGCCTGGATCTGGCGCGGCTGCTGGCGGACGAGCCGGGGCGTTCCCGTGAGCTGCTGGCCCCCGCGCTGGAGGTCTTCACGAGCCGGGGTATGAAGCGGGAACTGGCGGAGACCCGGCGGCTGCTCGGCGCGGGCTAGAGTCCCTGCGCCAACTCCGGGGCGATTCGGGGGAGGTCAGTCCCAGGGGTTGTTGTCGGTGGAGCCGGTGGTGGTCGGGGCGGGCGTCGCGGTGCTGCTGGTGCCGGTCGGCTGGGTGCCGGTGCCGGAGGCGTCGTCGGCCCAGCCGGCCTGGACGCCGATGCCGGTGACGATCACGACGGCGACGGTGGCGAAGGCGGCGCGGAGGGCGTTGCGGGTGGTGGTGTTCTTCGTCATCGGACTGTCCCTTCGTCGGTGTTCCGTTTCCTTCTGGACACCAAGCTAGGAACAGCCGGATTCACGGCACCGCCCCCGCCCCTATCGCCCCGCTATCACGGCGCTGGAGCCGGCTTCCGCTGGTCGCGCTCCCACGATCGCGGGCCGCTGACCTGCCCTTCCCCCGTACGGGCCCGCTATCACGGCGCCGGTGGGGCGGGCCGTACCGGCGTTGGCGGCGCGATGCCTTCCGGATAGGCGGTGCGCGGAGCATGGCGGCAGCAGCAAGGCACGACAGCCGTCCTCCACGGCACCCCGGCCCGCAGCCGCTTCCGGGGTGCTCCTCCCCGACGAGCAGGAGTCGTTTCATGACGCTCAGCCACCCCCCGCAGGACATCCCGGCCGCCTCCGCATCGCTCGGCTCCCTGATACGCGGCCACCGGCTCCGCATCGGCCTCACCCAACGGGAACTTGCCGACCTGTCCACCATCAGCGTGCGGGCCATCCGGGACCTGGAGAAGGGGAAGGCCCAGCGGCCCAGGACGGACACGGTGCGGCTCATCGCCGACGCGCTGAGACTCGGCCCGAGAGCCCGCACGGCGCTGGAGGCGGCGGCCCGCAGCGGCCCGCGCGCGGGCGGTGAGGTGCGCCGGCTGTCCATGGAGCGGGCCGCACCGCCCGTGCCGCTGTATCCGCTGGTCGGCCGGGAGGCGGAGACCGGGATCGTGGTGGAGGAGCTGCGTTCGGGTGCGGAGCGGCTGGTCACGGTCGTCGGGCTGAGCGGCGTCGGCAAGACCCGGCTGGCGCTGGAGGCGGCCGCCCGCCTGTACGACGCCGGGCTGCCGGTGCTGTGGCACAGCGGGGACGGCGCCACCGCCGACTGCCTCCGCGCCGACGACGACCCGCTGCCCCGGCTCGCCGACTCCTGCGCCCGGTTCCTGCGGGGCGGCGGGCAGCCCGGGGAGCTCGGGGAGCCGCTGCCCGGTCTTGCGGACGCGCTGGTTGCCCTCCAGGACGGCGGTGCGCCGGTACGCGGTGCCGTGCTCGTCCTGGACGGGGTGGACACCACCGCCCTCGACTTCGGCCGGCTGAGCCGGCTGCTGCGCGCCTTCCCGGACCTGCGTCTGCTGGTCACCGGGGAGCGGCCGTGGAACGTGCCGGGTGAACGCCTGTTCCTGCTTTCGCCGTTGGAGGCGCCCGCGCCGTCGGCCGGGCACACCGACGCACCTGCCGTACGGTTCTTCCTCAGCCAACTGCGCCGGGTGCGGCCCGACATCGTGCCGGACGCGCGGGCGCTGGCCGATGTGACCTGGATCTGCCATCGCCTGGACGGCCATCCGGCGGCGCTCGGTGCCGCCGCGTCCTGGCTCACCGTCTGCGACCTGTCGACGCTGCGCGACATCGTGGACTCGGACCCGGCCCCGCTGCTCGACCATTTGGCCGGCGGTCCGGAGGGCTCCCGCCTCCAGGTGCGGGTGAGCCGCACACTCGCCGCGCTGCCGGCCGCGCAGCGGACGCTCATCGGCGAGCTGTGCCGGCTGGACGACGGGGAGTTCCTGTTCCAGGACGTCGTACGGCTCACCGGCCGCTCGCTGCCGGAGTGCGGCCGGCTGATGCGGGAGTTGCTGGTCGGCGGGGTGATCCGGGCCAGTACGGACGGCGGCCGCTCGGCGTTCCGGGTGCTGTGCGTGGTCCGCGCGGCGGCGGGCGCGACCGCCTCGGTGTGAGCCGCCGCCACAGGGCGGGGTGCGTATCGGCGCGGTGATCGGGCCGGGCGGTCGGGGCGGGGGCGCATATCGCCGTGCGGCCGGGACGGGGTCGGTTTCGGGGCTGCCGTCCGACTGCCGCAGTGCCGTCGAACTGCTGGCCTCCCGCCGGAACAACTGCCGCTCCACGCTCGACCCCGGCGGTTGTATGGCACTGCCCGCTCCTCAGCCGCCCCGTTCCGCCGCGAGACACACAGGAGACCCCATGCCGTCCGACGCGACCGTCGCACCCGCTCCGGCCACCCTCCGGTTGCCGCTCTCGGTGGCCCAGCGCGACATCTGGACGGCCCATTCCCTGGACCCCACCGGCCTCAAGTACAACGTCGCCGAGTGCCGGGACATCCGCGGCCCGATCGACCCGGAGCTGATGGGCGCCGCCTGGCGCCGCCTCACCGACGAGGCGGACGTCCTGCGCATCCGCCGCTTCGAGGACGACGGCGAGGACGTGTGGCAGCTCATCGACACCGACCGGGGCGACCGCACCCTCCCGTACATCGATGTGAGCGGCGAGGCCGATCCTGAGCGGGCGGCCTGGGACGTGCTGGACGCGATGATCGGGGCGCCCTTCGACCTGACCGGCGAGCCCCCGGTCCGCTGTGCGCTGATCAGGCTGGCCGCGGACCGCTCCTTCTACTTCTGCGGCTTCCACCACCTGGTCACCGACGGTGCGGGGCTGGGGATGCTGCTCCAGCGGTTGATCGAGCTGTACGAGCAGGCGGTCGCCGGTGAGCCGTGGGGCGCGTCCCCGTTCGGCCGGCTGGCCGATGTGTACGCCGAGGACGCCGCCTACCGGTGCTCGGACGAGGCCGCCGCCGACCGGGCCTGGTGGCGGGAGCACCTGAGCGGTGCGCCGGAGCGCTTCCCGAGCCTGATCCGGGGCTCCGGCCGGGCCGCCCCCGCCCGGGGAACGCTGCCGTTCTCACGCCGTACGGTCCTGATCCCGGCGCACGAGGCGGACCGGCTGCGTGCCGTGGCGCGGGCCGAGCGGGTCTCCTGGCCGGTGCTGGTGGTCGCCCTGTTCACGGTGTATCTGCACCGGGTCACGGCGCAGGACGAGTTGACGGTCGCGCTGCCGGTGCCGGGACGGACCACGAAGACCGCCCGCAGTACGCCTTCGATGGCGTCCAACATCGTGCCGCTGCGGCTGCGCGTGGGCGCCGGCGAGACGCTGCGCGACCTGGTGCGCGCGGTGTCCGCCGAGGTGAAGAACGGGCTGCGCCATCAGTTGACCCGGTTCGAGGATCTGCGCCGGGACGCGGGCACGCTCACCGGGGGCCGCAGGATGACGGGCCCGGTGCTCAACATCATGGCGTTCAACGCCGACCTGACCGTGTGTGGCCACACCACGGTCAACCACAACGTGACCAGCGGCCCGGTCGAGGACCTCAACGTCACGGTGTACGACCTGGGCGCCTCGGACGGCTTCCGCATCGACTTCGACACGCCCGTGGACGGGGTCGACACCGAGGCCATCGCCGCCCATCTGGACCGGTTGGCCGCCTTCCTGGTCGCGGCCGTGGACGCGGCGGAGCCGGGTGACCGGCGGATCGCCGAGCTGGAGGTGCTGTCGGAGGGTGAGCGGGAGCTGCTGCTCGGGCCGTGGGCCGGGGCGGTGGCCGACCGGGACGACGTGTCGCTGGTGGCCCGCTTCGAGGAGCAGGCGGCACGGTTCCCGGACGCGGTCGCGCTGATCGACGGCGAGCAGAGCATCACGTACGCGGAGTTGAACGCGACCGCCAATCAGTGGGCCCGGCACCTGCGTTCACGCGGGCTGGGGCGGGGCGACCTGGCCGGCATCCTGCTGGAGCGGGGCGCCACCTTCGCCGCCGCGCTCATCGCCGTACTCAAGACCGGCGCCGGACACGTGCTGCTGGACCCCGATTTCCCCGACGAGCGGTTGCGCTCGGCGGCCGGTGAGGCGGAGATCAGCCACCTGGTGACCCGTACGGGGCTCGCGGGGCGGCTGGAGGGCCGGTGGGTGACGTGCGCCGAAGGCCCGGAGGACGTGGCGGGCGAGGACCCCGGCAACCTCGATGTGCCGATCTGCGGTGACGATCTGGCCTGCGTGATGTTCACCTCCGGGTCCACCGGACGGCCCAAGGGCATCGTCTCCTCGCACCGCAACCTGGTCTCCACGCTGGTGGGGCAGACCTACCTCCCGACCGGCCCGGAGGAGGTGTACCTCCAGTCCTCGCCGGTTTCCTGGGACGCCTTCAGCCTGGAGTTCTGGGGGCCGCTGCTGCACGGGGCACGGGTCGTTCTCCAGCCGGGGCAGAAGCCCGAGCCGGCGCTGATCGCGGAGCTGGCCCCCAAGCACCGGGTCACCACCCTGCTGCTGTCGGCCAGCCTCTTCAACTACCTCACCGACGAACACCCCGAAACCTTCGAGTCGGTCACGACCGCGTACACCGTGGGCGAGGCCGCCTCCCCGGCCCATGTGCACAAGCTGCTCTCGGCACGGCCTGGGATCAGGGTGCTCAACGGCTACGGCCCGGCGGAGGCGATGATCTACGCCACCACCCACACCATCGAACCCTCCGACGAGCCCCACGCCGTCATCCCCATCGGCACACCGCTCGTCAACAAGCCCCTCTACGTCCTCGACACGGCACTGCGCCTGTGCCCGCCGGGTGCTACCGGTGAGCTGTACGTGTCCGGCGACGGCCTCGCGCACGGCTACCTCAACCGCGCCGACCTCACCGCCACGCACTTCGTCCCACACCCCTATGGACCGGCCGGCTCCCGCCTCTACCGCACCGGCGACCTCGCCCACTTCGACACCGCCGGACGCCTCCACTACGAAGGCCGCGCCGACCACCAGATCAAAATCCGCGGCTTCCGCATCGAACCCGCCGAAGTCGAAACCGCGCTGTTGACCCACCCCCAGATCACCCAGGCCGTCGTCACCAAGCACCACGACCAACTCTCCGCGTACGTCGTCGCCACCGATGTGTCCGTGGAGGAGGTGCGGCGGCACATTGTCGAGCGTCTCCCGGAACACCTCGTCCCCGCCTACCTCACTCCTCTCGACCGATTCCCGCTCATGCCCAACGGCAAGATCGACAAGCGGGCGCTCCCCGAGCCGGTGGCGGTGGCGTCGGGTGGCCGGGCCCCGCGCACGCTGCTGGAGGAGACCCTGACAGGCCTCTTCACCAGCACGCTCGACGCGCCCGGTGAGCTGACGATCGACGACGACTTCTTCCACCACGGCGGGCACTCCATCCGCGCCGCCCGTCTCACCAACCGGATCGCCCAGGTGCTCGGGGTCCGGCTGACGATCCGCGATGTGTTCGAGAACCCGACCGTGGCACGGCTGGCGGAGAAGGTCGGCACGGAGAAGGGTCTCCCCGCGCTGCCGCCGCTGTCCGCCGGGGAGGCACCGGACCGGGATGCGGCCCCGATGTCGTTCGCTCAGCGGCGGTTGTGGCTGCTCGCGGACCTGGAGGGCAGCAGCACCGCGTACAACGTGCCGATGGCCGTACGGCTGGCGGGTGTTCTGGACACCGATGCCCTTGAGGCCGCGTTCAACGACGTCCTCGCACGTCACGCGCCCCTGCGCACCGTGTACGAGACCGCCGAGGGCGAGCCGCGGCAGCGCGTCCTTCCGGCCGGCGAGGCACGCGTGGTCGTGGAGCGTCGCGAGGTGACGGCCGACGAGCTGGACGCCGCGATGGCCGACGCCGGGCGCCGCTCCTTCGACCTGCGCGGCGAACTCCCCCTCGCCGTCACGCTGTTCCGGCTGGACGAGGCCCTGCACCACCTGGTCGTCGTGATGCACCACATCGCCACGGACGGCCAGTCGAGCGACGTGTTCGTCACCGACCTGGCCCGCGCGTACGAGGCCCGGGTCGCCGGTGCGGACACGAGCGCCCTGGAATCGCTGCCTGTGCGGTACGCGGACTACGCGGTGTGGCAGCAGCGGGTGCTGGGCTCGCCCGACGACGCGGACAGCGTGCTGACACGGGAGTTGGACTTCTGGCGCGGCGCCCTGGCGGGGCTGCCCGAGGAGCACTCCCTTAACCTGGACCGCCCGCGCCCGGTCCGTGCCTCGCACCGCGGCGGCCAGGTAGAGGTGTCGCTCGGGGACGACCTGTTCGTGCGCGTCGGCGAGCTGGCCCGTGCGGAGGGCTGCACCCCGTTCATGGTCGTCCACGCGGCCCTGGCTGCGGCACTCACCCGGCTCGGCGCCGGAACGGACCTCGCCATCGGCTCCCCCGTCGCCGGCCGCACCGACGAAGCACTCCGCGACCTCGTCGGCTTCTTCGTCAACACGCTGGTCCTGCGCACCGACACCGGCGGCAACCCGACGTTCCGGCAGCTCCTGGAGCGCGTCCGCACCACCGACCTCGACGCCTTCGCCCACCAGGACGCACCCTTCGACCTCGTCCTCGACGCGGTGAATCCCGCCCGTTCCCTCTCCCGCCACCCGCTCTTCCAGGTGTGTCTCACCCTGGAGACCGGCACGCCCGTGCTCGCGCTCGACGGTGTGCGGCCCGCCGCCCTGCGGACGTTCGCCAATGGATCGGCCAAGTTCGACCTGGAGTTCCTGCTCCGCACGGACGACGGTCAGGGCCTGAGCGGGATGGTCGTCTTCGCCGAGGATGTGTTCGACCAGTCCACCGTCCAGCGCATGGTGACCGTGCTCGGCAAGGTCCTGCGCCAGGCCCTGGCCGACCCGGAGACGCGCCTCGGTGAGATCGAGGTGCTGTCGGGAAGTGAGCGGGAGCTGCTGCTCGGGCCGTGGGCCGGGGCGGTGGCCGACCGGGACGACGTGTCGCTGGTGGCCCGCTTCGAGGAGCAGGCCGCCCGCACCCCGCAGGCCATCGCGCTCATCGACGGGGACACGCACATCACGTACGCCGAACTCAACGCCACGGCCAACCAGTGGGCCCGGCACCTGCGTTCACGCGGGCTGGGACGCGGTGACCTGGCCGGCATCCTGCTGGAGCGGGGCGCCACCTTCGCCGCCGCGCTCATCGCCGTACTCAAGACCGGCGCCGGACACGTCCTGCTCGACCCGGACTTCCCGGACGAGCGGCTGCGGTCCGCCGCCGAGGAAGCCGCCATCAGCCACCTCGTCACCCGTGCCGGGCTCGCCGACCGCCTCTCCGGGGTGTGGACGACCTGCACCGAGGGGCCGGAGGACGTAACCCACCAGGACACCGGCAACCTCGATGTGCCGATCTGCGGTGACGACCTGGCGTGCGTGATGTTCACCTCCGGGTCCACCGGACGGCCCAAGGGCATCGTCTCCACGCACCGCAACCTCGTCTCCACCCTCGTCGGCCAGGACTACCTGCCCACCAGTCCGGAGGAGGTGTACCTCCAGTCCTCGCCCATCTCCTGGGACGCCTTCAGCCTGGAGTTCTGGGGGCCGCTGCTCCATGGCGCACGCGTGGTGCTCCAGCCGGGGCAGAAGCCCGAACCGGCGCTGATCGCGGACCTGGCGCCGAAGCACCGGGTCACCACCCTGCTGCTGTCGGCCAGCCTCTTCAACTACCTCACCGACGAACACCCGGAGACCTTCGACTCCGTCACCACGGCCTACACCGTCGGAGAGGCCGCCTCGCCCGTCCACGTGCACAAACTCCTGACCGCCCGGCCGGGGATCAGGGTGCTCAACGGGTACGGCCCGGCGGAGGCGATGATCTACGCCACCACCCACACCATCGAACCCTCCGAGAAGCCCCACACCGTCATCCCCATCGGCACACCGCTGGTCAACAAGCCCCTCTACGTCCTGGACAGCTCGCTCCGGCTCTGCGCGCCGGGTGCGACAGGCGAGTTGTACGTCTCCGGCGACGGCCTCGCCCACGGCTACCTCAACCGCGCCGACCTCACCGCCACCCACTTCGTCCCGCACCCCTACGGCCCCGCCGGCTCCCGCCTGTACCGCACGGGCGACCTCGCCCACTTCGACACCGCCGGACGCCTCCACTACGAAGGCCGCGCCGACCACCAGATCAAAATCCGCGGCTTCCGCATCGAACCCGCCGAAGTCGAAACCGCACTCCTCACCCACCCCCAAGTCACCCAGGCCGTCGTCACCAAGCACCACGACCAACTCTCCGCCTACGTCGTCGCCACCGATGTGTCCATGGACGACGTCCGCCGGCACATCACCGACCGTCTCCCGGAACACCTCGTCCCCGCCTACCTCACTCCCCTCGACCGATTCCCGCTCATGCCCAACGGCAAGATCGACAAGCGGGCGCTCCCCGAGCCAGTGGCGGCGGTGAGCAGCGAGCGTGCGCCGCAGAGCCAGCTCGAAGAGATCGCGGTGGCCCTGTTCAGCCAAGTGCTGGGTACCGAGGGCCCGGTGGGTGTCGAGGACAGCTTCTTCGCCCATGGCGGGCACTCGCTGCTGGCGGCCCGGCTCACCAACCACCTGGCCGACGCCCTGGGCGTCCGGCTGACCATCCGGGACGTGTTCCAGCACCCCACGCCCGCCCGCCTCGCGCAGTACATCGCCTCGTTGAAGGGGCGGCCCGCGCTGCCGGCCCTGGTCGCCGGGGAAGCGGGTGACGGCTCCGACAGCCCGCTCTCGTTCGCCCAGCGCCGGCTGTGGTTGCTGGCCGAGCTGGACGGCGCGAGCACCGCGTACAACGTGCCGATGGCTGTACGGCTGACCGGTACGCCGGACGTGGACGCGCTGGCGGCCGCACTCAACGACGTGGCCGCGCGCCATGCTCCGCTGCGGACTGTGTTCACGACGGTCGCCGGTGAGCCGCGGCAGCGCGTACAGGCGGCCGATCGGGCCGGAATCGTCATCGAGCGCCGGTCGTCCACTCCGGAGCGGCTGGACGACGATCTGGACGCGGCAACACGGCAGCGTTTCGACCTCACGACGGAGAGCCCGCTCCGGGCCACCCTCTTCGACCTGGGTGACGGGCACCCCGTCCTGTTCCTGCTCTTCCACCACATCGCGACGGACGGCCGCTCGGCCGGTGTGTTCTTCGACGACCTCACGCGGGCCTACGCGGCGCGGGTCTCGGGTGCCGAGACGAGTGTTTTGGAGCCGCTGTCCGTGCAGTACGCGGACTACGCGGTGTGGCAGCAGAAGGCGCTGGGTTCGGCCGACGACGCGGACAGCGTGCTCGCCCGGGAACTCGCCTTCTGGCAGGACACCTTGGCGGACCTGCCGGAGGAGCACGGCCTGACCCTCGCCCGCCCGCGCCCGGCAGCCGCATCGCACCGGGGCGGCCAGGTGGAGGTGTCACTCGGTGACGACCTGTTCGTACGCGTCGGTGAGCTGGCCCGCACCGAGGGCTGCACCCCCTTCATGGTGCTGCACGCGGCCCTGGCGGCGGCACTCACCCGGCTCGGCGCCGGAACGGACCTCGCCATCGGGTCTCCCGTCGCCGGCCGCACCGACGAAGCACTCCGCGACCTCGTCGGCTTCTTCGTCAACACGCTGGTCCTGCGCACCGACACCGGCGGCAACCCGACGTTCCGGCAGCTCCTGGAGCGCGTCCGCACCACCGACCTCGACGCCTTCGCCCACCAGGACGCACCCTTCGACCTCGTCCTCGACGCCCTCAACCCCACCCGCACCCTCTCCCGCCACCCTCTCTTCCAAATCTGCCTCGCCCTGGAGGCCGGAGAGGCGCCGACGCTGGACCTGGGCCATGGGGGCACGGCGGAGGTGCGGGGGCTGACCAACGGTTCGGCCAAGTTCGACCTGGAGTTCCTGCTCCGCTCCGACGACAACAAGCGCCTGCACGGTGTGGTGGTCTTCGCGGAGGACCTGTTCGACCGGGAGACCGTGCAGCGCATGGTCACCGTGCTCGGCGGGGTACTGCGCCAGGTCCTGGCCGACCCGGAGACGCGCCTCGGTGAGATCGAGGTGCTGTCGGACACGGAGCGGGAGCTGCTGCTCGGGCCGTGGGCAGGGACCACCGCGACCATCGAGGACACGTCGCTGGTCGCCCGCTTCGAGGACCAGGCCGCGCGCACCCCGCAGGCCGTCGCCCTCATCGACGGCAACACGCACATCACGTACGCGGAGCTGAACGCCACCGCCAACCGCTGGGCCCACGCGATGCGGGCCCGTGGTCTGGGACGCGGTGAGGTGGCCGGCGTCCTGCTGGAGCGCGGCGCGGTCTTCGCCGCCGCCGTGATCGCCGTGACCAAGGCCGGGGCCGGCTACACCCTGCTGGACCCGGACTTTCCGGACGAGCGGCTGCGGTCCGCCGCGCACGACGCGGGCATCACCCTGCTGGTGACCGACGACGTCCTCGGGCAGCGAGTGGCAGGCAGCGGCCCCTGGACCGTGGTCTCCGTCTCCGGTGGGGCGCCGGCCGACGCGTCGGACAGTAACCCCGGTGTGCCGGTCCGGGGTGACGACGTGGCATGCGTGATGTTCACGTCGGGGTCGACCGGGCGGCCGAAGGGCATCCTCTCCTCGCACCGCAACCTGGTCTCCACCGTCACCGCCCAGACCTACGGCACCTTCGGGCCCGGCGAAGTCTTCCTGCAGTGCTCACCCGTCTCCTGGGACGCCTTCAGCCTCGAATTCTGGGGCGCACTCCTCCACGGCGCCACCACCGTCCTCCAACCCGGACAGAAACCCGAACCCGCCCTCATCGCCGAACTCTCCCAGCGCCACGGCGTCACCATGCTCCAGCTCTCCGCCAGCCTCTTCAACTACCTCACCGACGAACACCCCGAAGCATTCACCACCGTCACCACCGCCTACACCGGAGGCGAAGCCGCCTCCCCCACCCACATCCACCAACTCCAACAACTCTCCCCCCACACCACCATCGCCAACGGCTACGGCCCCGCCGAATCCATGGGCTTCACCACCACCCACACCATCGAACCCAGCGCAGAACCCCACCCCACCATCCCCATCGGCACCCCACTCACCAACAAAGCCGCCTACATCCTCGACACCACCCTCCAACCCGTACCCCCCGGCGTCACCGGCCACCTCTACCTCACCGGCCACGGCCTCGCCCACGGCTACCTCAACCGCCCCGACCTCACCGCCACCACCTTCATCCCCAACCCCCACGGCACCCCCGGCACCCGCCTCTACCGCACCGGCGACCTCGCCCACTACGACACCCACGGCCACCTCCACTACAACGGCCGCGCCGACCACCAACTCAAAATCCGCGGCTTCCGCATCGAACCCGCCGAAATCGAAACCGCGCTCCTCACCCACCCGAACATCACCCAAGCCACCCTCACGGTCCACCACGACCAGCTGTCGGCCTACGTCGTCACCGACTCGGACACGGTCACGGCGGAGGACGCGCGGAGGCACCTGGCCGACCGGCTGCCGGAGCACATGGTTCCCGCCTACGTCACCGTGCTCGACCGTCTCCCCCTGACGCCCAACGGCAAGATCGACAAGCGGGCGCTTCCCACGCCGGCCGTGACCGTGAGCAGCGCGCGGGCGCCGCAGACCCCGCTCGAAGAGGTGACGGTCGCCCTGTTCAGCCAGGTGCTGAACACCGAGGGCCCGGTGGGGGTGGACGACAGCTTCTTCGCGCACGGCGGCCACTCGCTGCTGGCGGCCCGGCTCACCAACCACCTGGCCGACGCCCTGGGCGTCCGGCTGACCATCCGGGACGTGTTCCAGCACCCCACACCCGCCCGCCTCGCCCAGCACATCGGCACCCTCAGCGGCCGGCCCGCTCTGCCCCCGCTCACGGCGGGCACCTGGGACGGCGACGGCGACGCGCCCGCGTCCTTCGCTCAGCGCCGGCTCTGGCTGCTGGCCGAACTGGACGGCGGCAGCGCCGCGTACAACGTGCCGATCGCCGTAAGGCTGACGGGTGACGTGGACGCCGAGCTGCTCACCGCGGCCCTGCATGACGTGGTCGCACGCCACACTCCGCTGCGGACCGTGTTCTCGACGGTGGACGGCGAACCGCGCCAGCACGTGGTGCCGGCCGCACGCGCCCAGGTGCCCGTCGAGCACCGCGCGGTGGCCTCGGACGAGCTGGACCGGGCGATGGCCGACGCGGCACGCCACGTCTTCGATCTCCGCGACGAACTCCCGGTCCGGGCGCACCTGTTCGCGGTGGATGACGGCTCATCGGTGTTCCTCCTCCTGCTCCACCACATCGCGACGGACGGCCGGTCCACCGCTGTGCTCTTCGACGACCTCTCGCGGGCCTACGAGGCTCGGGGTGCCGGTGCCGACGTCAGCGTGCTGGAGCCGCTGCCGGTGCGGTACGCGGACTACGCGGTGTGGCAGCAGCGGGTGCTTGGCTCGCCCGACGACGCGGACAGCGTGCTCGCCCAGGAACTCGCCTTCTGGCACAAGACGTTGGAGGGTTTGCCGGAGGAGCACGCGCTGAATCCGGACCGCCCGCGCCCGGCCCGCGCCTCGCATCGCGGCGGCCAGGTGGAGGTGTCGCTCGGGGACGACCTGTTCGTGCGCGTCGGTGAGCTGGCCCGTGCGGAGGGCTGCACCCCGTTCATGGTCGTCCACGCGGCCCTGGCGGCGGCACTCACCCGGCTCGGCGCCGGAACGGACCTCGCCATCGGCTCCCCCGTCGCCGGCCGCACCGACGAAGCACTCCGCGACCTCGTCGGCTTCTTCGTCAACACCCTCGTCCTGCGCACCCACACCGACGGCAACCCCACCTTCCGCGAACTGCTCAACCGTGTCCGCACCACCGACCTCGACGCCTTCGCCCACCAGGACGCACCCTTCGACCTCGTCCTCGAAGCCCTCAACCCCACCCGCATCCTCTCCCGTCACCCTCTCTTCCAGATCTGCCTCACGCTGGAATCCGGTGGAACGCCGGAACTGCGGCTCGGGGAGGCCCGCGTCAGCGCGGTTCCGGCGGTGACGAGTGGGGCGGCCAAGTTCGACCTGGAGTTCCTGCTCCGCACCGAGGACGGCCAGGGTTTGCGCGGCACGGTTCTCTTCGCGGAGGACCTGTTCGACCGGGAGACCGTGCAGCGCATGGTCACCGTGCTCCGCGAGGTGCTGTGCCAGGCCCTGGCCGACCCGGACGTGCGGTTGGACCACTTGAACGTGGTGTCGGACACGGAGCGGGAGCTGCTGCTCGGACCGTGGGCAGGGACCACCGCGACCATCGAGGACACGTCGCTGGTCGCCCGCTTCGAGGACCAGGCCGCCCGCACCCCGCAGGCCATCGCCCTCATCGACGGCGACACGCACATCACGTACGCGGAGCTGAACGCCACCGCCAACCAGTGGGCCCGCCACCTCCGTGCACATGGCCTCGGCCGGGGCGACCTGGCCGGCATCCTCCTGGAGAGGGGCGCCACCTTCGCCGCCGCGCTCATCGCCGTACTCAAGACCGGCGCCGGACACGTGCTGCTCGACCCGGACTTCCCGGACGAGCGGCTGCGGTCCGCCGCCGAGGAAGCCGCCATCAGCCACCTCGTCACCCACGCCGGACTCGCCAACCGCATCAACGGGGCCTGGACCACCTGCACCGAGGGGCCGGACGACCTCGCCGCCCACACCACGGACAATCTCGGGCTACCGATCCGGAGTCAGGATGTCGCGTGCGTGATGTTCACGTCGGGGTCGACCGGCCGGCCGAAGGGCATCCTCTCCTCGCACCGCAACCTGGTCTCCACCATCAGCGCCCAGACCTACGGCACCTTCGGGCCGGACGAGGTCTTCCTGCAGTGCTCACCGGTCTCCTGGGACGCCTTCAGCCTCGAATTCTGGGGCGCACTCCTCCACGGCGGCACCACCGTCCTCCAGCCCGGACAGAAACCCGAACCCGCCCTCATCGCGGAACTCTCCCAGCGCCACGGCGTCACCATGCTCCAGCTCTCCGCCAGCCTCTTCAACTACCTCACCGACGAACACCCCGAAGCATTCACCACCGTCACCACCGCCTACACCGGAGGCGAAGCCGCCTCCCCCACCCACATCCACCAACTCCAGCAACTCTCCCCCCACACCACCATCGCCAACGGCTACGGCCCCGCCGAATCCATGGGCTTCACCACCACCCACACCATCGAACCCAGCGCAGAACCCCACCCCACCATCCCCATCGGCACCCCACTCACCAACAAAGCCGCCTACATCCTCGACACCACCCTCCAACCCGTACCCCCCGGCGTCACCGGCCACCTCTACCTCACCGGCCACGGCCTCGCCCACGGCTACCTCAACCGCCCCGACCTCACCGCCACCACCTTCATCCCCAACCCCCACGGCCCGGCCGGCACCCGCCTCTACCGCACCGGCGACCTCGCCCACTACGACACCCACGGCCACCTCCACTACAACGGCCGCGCCGACCACCAACTCAAAATCCGCGGCTTCCGCATCGAACCCGCCGAAATCGAGGCCGCGCTCCTCACCCACCCGAACATCACCCAAGCCACCCTCACCACACACCGCCGCCAGCTCTCCGCGTACGTGGTGACCGGTGCGGACTCGGCGACGACCGAGGAGATCCGCCGGCACCTCGTCGAGCGGCTGCCCGAGCACATGGTGCCCACCTATCTCACCGTCCTCGACCGGCTCCCGCTCACGCCCAACGGGAAGATCGACCGGCGCGCCCTGCCCGAACCGGCGGCCGTCGTCTCCCAGGGGCGCGCGCCCCGTAATCCGCTGGAAGAGACCCTGGTCGGTCTCTTCGCCCGGACGCTGGGGGCCGAGACCGCGCTGAGCATCGACGACGACTTCTTCCACCACGGCGGCCACTCGCTCCTGGGCGCCCGCCTCACCAACCACATCGCCGTCTCGCTCGACGTCCGGCTCACGGTCCGCGACGTCTTCGAGCACCCGACACCGGCCCGGCTCGCCGCGCACATCACCGCGTTGAAGTCCGCCCCGGCCGCCGGGGCCAAGAAGGCCCGGCCCGCACTCCGCCGCCGTACCGAGACAGAACGGATCAGCTCATGACCTCCGCATCCCCCGCACCCGAAGACGTCGTCTGGGACCTTCCCGGTGACGGCCCGCACCGGCTGTCGCTGCTGGTGCTGCCCCACGCCGGGGGCAACGCCCACGCGTACGGCGGCTGGCGCGAGCACCTGCCGGCCGATGTGCGGCTGCTGATCGGCCAGTATCCGGGCCGTGGCGCCCGCTACTGCGAGGAGCTGCCCCTGTCGGTGGACGACCTGGCGCAGCCCGTGGTGGACTCGCTGCCCGCCGACACCGGTGAGCTGGTGGTGCTGGGGCACAGCATGGGGTCGCTGGTCGCGTTCGAGGTGGTACGCGCCCTGCGGGCCGCCGGCCGGACCCCTCGGCTGCTGGTCGCCTCCGCGTGCCGGGCCCCGGTGCTGCCGAACCAGTGCCCCGTGCACCCGGAGTTGCTGGACGACGACCAGTTGGTCGCCGCCATCAAGGAGCGCGGCGGCACCGACGACGGCATCCTGGACGATCCGGAGCTGCGGGAGATCGTCCTGCCGTCGATCCGCGCGGACTTCGCGATCGACGACGCCTACCGGTGCACCGCCCCGGACGCCCGGCTGGACTGCCCGGTCGCCGTGTTCGGCGGGGACGCCGACCCGATCGTCCCGGCCGAGATGCTCGCCGGCTGGTCGCTGGTGACGGGCCACGAGGTCGTGCCGCAGGTGCTGCCCGGCGACCACTTCTACTTCCAGCAGGACCTGGCCGGCTTCTTCGCCCGGCTGAATCCGGTCCTGGACGCCCTGTGCGACTCCGCCGCCGCGTCCGCGTAACCCCTCCTCCTCCCCCCTTCCGACCCCGCCCCAGCAAGCCGAGAAAGAGGAATCCACCGTGACCGCTCTCGCCCAGCCGCCCGCCACCGGTATCGCTCCCGTCCGGGAGCCCGGCAAGCCGGTGATCGTCCATACGCCGGAGTTCGGCTCCATGGCGGAGGCCACCGCGTGGCTGAACGCCCAGCAGGCCGCGATCCAGGCGGAGTTGCACCGGTCCGGTGCGGTGATGCTGCGCGGGCTGCCGGTCCGGGACGCGGCCACGTTCGCCGAGGCGCGGGACGCGCTGGTCGCGGAGCGGGCCGGGTACAAGGAGAAGGCGACCCCGCGCACCGACTTCGGCGAGGGCGTGTTCTCCTCCACGGACCTGCCGGCCGTCCAGCCGATCCGGCTGCACAACGAGAACAGCTACACGCTGGACTTCCCCGGTGTGCTGCTCTTCGGCTGTGTCACCGCGCCCGAGACCGGCGGCGCCACCACCGTCGGGGACATGCGGGCCGCGCTGGCCCTGCTGCCGCCGGAGCTGACCGCGCGGTTCGCGGAGGCCGGCTGGCTGCTGGTGCGCAACTACTCGGAACTGGCGGGGATGCCGTGGCGCAAGGCGTTCTCCTCGGAGGAGCCGGCCGGGGTGCGGGAGTACTGCGACGCGCACGCCATCGGCTACGAGTGGCTGGACGAGGACAGTCTGCGCACCCGGCAGCGGCGGTCGGCGATCATCACGCACCCGGTGACCGGCGAGCGCGTCTGGTTCAACCACTTCGCGTTCTGGAACGCCCGCAGCCTGGACGAGGACGTCCGTGAGGTGCTGGTCGAGACGTTCGGCACGGACGGGCTGCCGTTCAACACCTACCTCGGCGACGGCACCGCCCTGACCGACGCGGAGGTGGACGCCATCAACGACGCGTACCAGGCGGTCACCGTACGGGAGAGCTGGCAGGCCGGTGACGTGATGCTCGTCGACAACATCCTCTGCGCGCACGGCCGCGAGGCGTTCACCGGGGACCGGAAGATCCTCGTCGCCATGGGTGAGCCGGTGCCGCTGTCCGACTGCTCGCCCGCCTCCGCCCCCTCCACCACCCTGTACGGAAAGTGAGCGCCGCCATGACCGCCGTACTCCCCGAGCGCCCGACCACCACCACCGCCGCCGCGCACCCGGCCGGCTGCCCCTGCGAGACCTGTGCCTCCGCCGGGACGGGCGCGGCCGACCTGATGGCCCGGCTGGCCGCCGTGCCCGGTGACCGCACCGCCGTGGTCGCCGGCGACCTGGAGCTGTCCTTCGACGAACTGCGGGAGCGGGCCGCCGCGTTCGCGTCCGGCCTGGCCGGTCTCGGCGTCGGTCCGGAGAGCGTCGTGGCGCTGTGCCTGCCGCGCGGCGCCGACCTGGTCACCGCGATCATCGGCACGCTGACGGCGGGCGCCGCCTACCTGCCGGTGGACCCGGCGCTGCCCGAGGAGCGGCGGCGGCTGCTCCTGACGGACTCCGGTGCCGACCTGGTGGTCACCGACCGGTCCGGCGCGGTGCCGGCCGGGCCGCGTACGGTCACGGCCGGGGAACTGGCCGCCGGCCGGGGTGCGGCGTTCGCGCCGGTTCCGGTGGGGCCGGGGGCCCTCGCGTACGTCATCTACACCTCCGGCTCGACGGGCCGGCCCAAGGGTGTGGAGATCGCGCGGGGTTCGGCGGCGCTGCTGCTGCGGGAGCTGGAGGACGAGGGCGCGGCGAGCGGCGAGGGCCGGCGCGTCGGCTGGAACGCCTCGCCGTCGTTCGACGCGTCGGTGCAGCAGTGGGTGCGTCTGTCGCGCGGGGACACGCTGGTGATGATCGACGAGGAGACCCGGCGCGACCCGGCGCTGCTGGCCGCGTTCGTGGACGACCGGGGCCTCACGGATCTCGACATCACGCCGTCGCACGCCGAGCCGCTGCTCGATCTGCTCACCCCGGACGGGGGCCCGCGCCCGCTGACGCTGCTCGTCGGCGGCGAGGCGATCGGCCCCGCGCTGTGGGACCGGCTGGTGGCGGCCCGGCGGGCGGGGCTGCTGCGCGCGGTGAACGTGTACGGGCCCACCGAGTGCACGGTCGACGCGACGGCCGGCTGGATCGAGGAGCCGGGCGAGCCGCACATCGGCGCCGTGCTCCCCGGACTGCGGATGCGGCTGCTGGACGAGCGCCTGGCGCCGGTCGGGCCGGGCGGGGCCGGGGAACTGTATCTGGCCGGTCCCCGGATCGCGCGGGGCTACCGCCGCAGCCCGCACCTGTCCGCGCAGCGGTTCGTCGCCGACCCGTTCGGCGCGCCGGGTGAGCGCATGTACCGGACCGGGGACCGCTGCCGGCTGCTGCCGGACGGGCGCCTGGTGCACCTGGGGCGGCTCGACGGGCAGGTGAAGCTGCGCGGGCACCGGATCGAGGTGCAGGAGATCGAGGCCGCGCTCGGCCTGGCCGGGGCCACCGAGGCCGCGGTGGTGCTCGGCGAGGACGCCGGGGGCACCCCGTGTCTGATCGCCTACCACCGGGGCGGGGACGGCGAGGGCTTGCGTACGGCGGTGGCGGCCGCGCTGCCCGCGTACATGGTGCCGTCCGCGTTCGTCGCCGTGGACCGGTTCGCGACGACGCCCAGCGGCAAGCTGGACCGGGCGGCGCTGCCGGCCCGGATCGAGGCGAGGGCGCCCGCGGGTGACCCGGCGCCGGGTGCGGGTCTCGACGGGCGGGCCGAGGAGCTGATCGGGCGGGTGTGGGCGCAGGTGCTGGGCGCCTCGTCGATCGGCCCGGACGACAATTTCTTCAAGCTCGGCGGCCACTCGCTGCTCGCCATCAAGCTGGTCTCGCGGGTCCGTGCCGAGCTGTCCGTCGCGCTGCCGGTGAAGGCCGTCTACGCCCACCCGAGGCTGCGCGATCTCGCCGCCCACATCGAGGAGTTGTCGGCCGCCGCGCATGGCTGACCGCCCGCGTCCCGGCCCGTTCCCCCGCCCGCCCCCGCCCTTCCCGAGGAGCAGCAACCGTGATCCCCCTCTCATACGCGCAGCACCGGCTGTGGTTCCTGAACCGTCTCGAAGGTCCGTCGTCCGCGTACAACGCGCCCGTGGTGCTGCGCCTTGACGGGGTGCCCGACCGGCAGTCCCTGGAGGCGGCGGTGCGGGACGTGGTGGAGCGCCACGAAGTGCTCCGCACGGTGTACCGGGCCGTGGACGGGGAGCCGTACCAGCACATCGTCGGCGATCCCGGCGTGCGGCTGGAGGTGCACGCGTGCGGGCCGGGCGACGACGTGGACGCGCGGGTCACCGCCTTCGCGCGGCTGCCGTTCGACGTGACCCGCGATCTGCCGCTGCGGGCCCGGCTGTTCACGGTGCACGGCGGCGATTCGGTGCTGGTGCTGCTCGTCCATCACATCGCGACGGACGGCTGGTCCGTCGGCTGTCTGCTCAAGGACCTCGACCGTGCCTACACGGCCCGGTGCGAGGGCCGCGCACCCGGGTGGGAACCCCTGCCCGTGCAGTACGCGGACTATGCGCTGTGGCAGCGGGACATGCTCGGCGACCCCGCCGACCCCGACAGCCTGGCGTACGAACAACTCGCCCACTGGCGCGCGGAGCTGGACGGCGCCCCGGCCGCGACCCGGCTGCCCGCCGACCGTCCCCGCCCCGCCGAACCGAGCCACCGGGGAGCGCTGGTCACCGCCCGCCTCTCCGCCACCGCCCACAAGGCGCTCGCCGCCACCGCCCGCGCCCATCGCGCGACGTTCTTCATGACCGCACGGGCCGCCCTGTGCGCCGCGCTGGCCGCGGCCGGGGCGGGGCCGGACGTGGTCGTGGGCACTCCGGTGGCGGGCCGGCCCGAGGAGGATCTGCACGACCTCGTCGGCTTCTTCGTCAACTCGCTCGCCCTGCGCGCCGACCTGTCCGACGACCCGGACCTCGGCACGCTGCTCGACCGGGTCCGCGAACGGGACCTGGCCGCCATGGCCCACGAGGACCTGCCGTTCGACCTGCTCGTCGAGGACCTCAACCCGGAGCGCTCCCTCGGCCTGCACCCGTTCTTCCAGGTCATGCTGACCACGCAGACCGCGCAGGACACCCACTGCGCCCTGGGGGCCGTATCCGGCACCCTCGACGCCGCGGACCTGGCCACCGCCAAGTTCGACCTGAGCTTCAACTGTGCCGAGACGTACCGCCCGGACGGCGAACCCGGCGGAGTACTGCTCGGCCTGAGCTACGCGACCGACCTGTACGACGAGGACACGGCGCGGCTGCTCCTCACCCTGTTCGACCGGGCGCTGACCGCGTACGCCGAACAGCCGGCCGGCACACCCCTCAGCCGGGCCGGGCTGCTCTCCGCCCCGGAGCGGGCGGAGATCGACCGCCGTCACCAGGCGCTGGACCGGGCCGCGCGGCAGACCGCCGAAGCGCCGGGCGAGCCGCGCGACGGCGGCGGGCGGCGCGGCGCGGGCGCCGACCCGCGCGAGGAGATCCTGCGCGGCCTGTTCGCGGAGGTGCTGGGCCGCGACGAGGTGGGGCCCGACGACAGCTTCTTCAAGCTGGGCGGGCACTCGCTCCTCGCCGGGAAGCTCACCAACCGCATCCGCAAGGCGCTCGGTGTCCAGGCCGCCATCCGCGACGTGTTCCTGGCGCCCACCCCGGCCCGGCTGCTGCGCCGGCTCGCCGAGCAGGGCGACGGGCCGGTCCGGCCGCCGCTGCGCCCGGTGCCGGCCGCGCTGCGGCCCGCGCGGCTTCCGCTGTCCGCCGCGCAGCAACGGCTCTGGTTCACCGACCAGTTGGAGGGGCCGAGCGCCACGTACAACATTCCCGTGGTGACGCGGCTGCGCCGCCCGGTCGGCCGGGCCGCGTTCGCCGCCGCGCTCACCGATGTCGCACGGCGGCACGAGGTGCTGCGGACGGTGCACCGGTCGGCGGACGGCGAGCCGTACCAGGAGGTGCTGGAGCACGCCGAGCCGGTGCTCGACGTCGTACGGGCGGACGGTCCGCGGGAGCTGCGGGCGGCCGTGGACGCCGCCGCCGGGTACGTGTTCGACCTGGCGGCCGAGATCCCGTTCCGGGCGTGGCTGATCGAGGAGGCGGACGGGGGCCAGGTGCTGGTGCTGCTGGTGCACCACATCGCCGGGGACGGCTGGTCCACCGGCTGCCTGCTCGCCGACCTGGACCGCGCCTACCGGGCACGGTGCGCGGGCGGGGCGCCGGACTGGGAGCCGCTGCCCGTCCAGTACGCCGACTACACGCTGTGGCAGCACACGTTGCTGGACGGCGAGCACGGGGTGGCCGGCGAGCAGCTCGCGTACTGGCGCACCGCGCTGGACGGGATGCCGCCGCTGCTTGCGCTGCCCACGGACCGGCCGCGGCGGCCCGAGCCGGACGGCCGGGGCGCCCTCGCCCCCTTCGAGGTGGGCGCCGACACGCACCGGGCGCTGCTGCGGTGTGCCCGGCAGCACGGGGCGACGCTGTTCATGGTGGTGCAGGCGGCGCTCGCGGCGCTGCTGACGCGGCACGGGGCGGGCGAGGATCTGGCGATCGGGACGACCGTGGCCGGCCGGGGCGACGAGGCGCTGCACCCGCTCGTCGGGTTCTTCGTGAACACGCTGGTGCTGCGCACGGACACGTCGGGCGACCCGGCGTTCACGGAGCTGGTGCGCCGGGTCCGGGAGGCGGGTCTCGGCGCGTACAGCAATCAGGACCTGCCGTTCGACCGGCTGGTCGAGCATCTGAGCCCGCACCGTTCGTCCGCGCACGCGCCGCTGGTGCAGGTGATGCTCCAGGTGCACGCGGCGGGGGCCGGGGACGCTTCGGCGGCCGGGTCCTCGCTGGACGGGGAGCCGGTGCCGTTCCGGGGTGCCGGGGCCAAGTCCGACCTGACGTTCGCGCTGACCGAGACGGTGGGCCGGGACGGGGCGCCGGCCGGGCTGCGGGGTGTCCTGGAGTACGCGACCGCGCTGTACGACGCGGACACCGCCCGGCTGCTGGTGCGCCGGCTGGCCGCGCTGCTGGACGCGTGCGCCGCCGAGCCGGGCGCGCCGCTGTCCGCGCTGGGCGGGGAGGAGCCCTGGCCGGGCGGTCCGGAGGTGGTGCTCGACGCGCGGGGGTGCCGGGTCCCGGTCCGGGTGCCGGGCGAGGTCCACGAGGAGGTGCCCGGTGGCGGGCTGCGGGCCACGGGGCGGCGGGCGTACCGGGACGCGGGCGGGGTGCTGCGGCCGGTGGCCGTGCACACGGTGAACGGGTATCCGGTGGAGCCGGGCGAGATCGAGGGCGTACTGACCGGGCATCCGGCGGTGACGGGGGCGCGGGTCCTGGTCCGCGACGGGCGGCTGCTGGCCGTGGTGACCTGCGCGCCGGGCACGCCGCCCGCCGAGGGTGCGGTGCGTGCCTGGGCGGCCGAGCGGCTGCCGGAGTACCTGGCGCCGGACCGGGTGGTGCGGGCGGCGCGGCTGCCCGAGCCGGGTGAGGACCCGGCCGCGCTGCCGGAGGAGGAGGCGCCCGCGCCCGGAGCCGGGGCCGGAGCGGGGGCCGGGGGCGCGGACGGGCGGCTGCTGGGGATCTTCCGGGAGGTGCTGGACGGGCGGGAGATCGGCCCGGACGACAACTTCTTCAAGTCCGGCGGGCACTCGCTGCTGGCGGTGCGGCTGCTGAACCGTATCCGCGCCGAGTTCGGCCAGGACCTGACGCTGCGCGATGTGTTCCGCAATCCGACGGCGGCCACGCTGTCCGGGCGGCTGCTGGGGGCGGTGGCGGACGCGGTCGAGCCGGAGGGCGCCGGTCCGGTCGCGGCGGCCCCGGCGCTGCGCCGCCGTACGCGGGCGGGCGCCCGGCGCGGATGAGGTGACCGGAGAAGGGGCGGGGGCGGGGAGCGGCAGCTCCCCGCCCCCGCTTTCTGCCGCTCGGAGCTGCCGGGCGGACTGCCGAGAGGGGCGGTCCAGGGCCCCTAGCGTGGGAGCACGGAGGCGAGAGGAACCGATCGCCCGCCCCGGTCTCTCGGCCCCAAGCGGAGGAAACCCCAGGATGCCCCCCATCAGAACGGAAGACCTGCTCGACGGCGGCCCCTCTCCCGCGCCCGCCCCGCCGGTGCTCGATCTCATCGCCCAGCAGGCGCGCACCCGGCCCGAGGCCGTGGCCCTGGTCCATGACACCGTCCGGCTCACCTACGCGCAGCTCGCCGACGCCGTGGCGGACCGGGCGCGGGCGCTGGCCGCCGAGGGCGCGGGCCCCGGCCGGCTGGTCGCGCTGCACCGGCCGCGCGGCGTCGACGCCGTCGTCGGCCTGCTCGCCGTCCTCAGCACCGGCGCCGCCTATCTGCCGCTCGACATCCAGGCCCCCGACGCCCGCAACGCGGCCATTCTGGCGGCCGGCTGCGGAGACCCCGCGCCGACGCCCGCCGAGGTGGCCGCCGCCGGTGAGCTGGTCCTGCCGGGGCCCGGCGCACCGGAGGACGCCGCGTATGTGATCTTCACGTCCGGGTCGACCGGTACGCCCAACGGGGTCGTCGTGGCCCACGACTCGCTCGCGCACTTCGCCGCGGGCGCCGTGCCCGCGTACGGCATCGGGCCGGACTCCCGGGTCCTGCAGTTCTCGCCGCTGCACTTCGACGCCAGCGTGCAGGAGGTGTTCGCGACCCTGGGGGCGGGCGGCACCCTGGTGCTGCGTACCGACGACATGCTGGACGTACGCGATCTGCTCGCCGGCTGCGCCCGCCACGGGATCACCCTGCTCGACCTGCCGGCCGCGTACTGGCACGAGCTGGTGCATGTGCTGACCACCGGCGCGGTGCGGCTGCCGGACTGCCTGGAGACGGTGATCATCTACGGCGAGGCCGCGCTGCCGGAGCGGGTCGCCCAGTGGCGGGAGCTGACCGGTGAACGGGTGCGGCTGCTGAACGCGTACGGGCCCACCGAGACCACGGTGGTCGCCACCGTCGCCGACCTGACCCGCCACGGTGCGGGGCCGGTGCCGATCGGGCGTCCGCTGCCCGGCGTCCGGGCCGCCGTCGTCGCCGGTGAACTCTGGCTGCTCGGCGGCGGGTTGTCGCGCGGCTACCTGGGCAACCCGGAGCTGAACGCCCGCCGTTTCACCGAGCTGGACGGGGAGCGCGCCTACCGCACCGGGGACCTCGTCACGATCGGCGCGGACCGGCAGATCCTGTACCACGGGCGCCTCGACGACGAGGTGAAGATCGGCGGGCAGCGCATCGACCCGGCCGCCGTGGACTCCGTCCTCTCGGCGCATCCCAAGGTCCGGGAGGCGGCCGTCGTCGCCCAGCGGGACGCGGACGGGGTGAAGCGGCTCGTCGCCTTCGTCGTCACCGAGGGCGGCGTCGGGGCCGAGGAGCTGCGCGCCCTGGTGCGTGAGCGGATGCCCGCCGCCGCCGTACCGGCCTCCGTGGGCATCGTCGCCGCGCTGCCGCGTACCAGTTCGGGCAAGATCAACCGCAAGGTGCTGCGGACCACGGACCCCCGGCTCTGCGTCGTCCACGAGGAGCCGCTGCCCGCCGAGGACCGGGTGCCGCTGTCGCACGCGCAGCGCCGGCTCTGGCTGCTCGACCAGCTCGACGGCCCGTCGTGCGCGTACAACATGCCGATCGTGCTGGAGCTGGACGGGATACCCGACCGTACGGCGCTGGCGGCGGCCGTGCACGATCTGGTGGAGCGCCACGAGGTGCTGCGCACGGTGTTCCTCGCCCCGGAGGACGAGCCGTATCAGCATGTGCTCGCCGCGTCCGTGGTCCGTGCCCGCACGGTGGAGTGCCCGGCGGCCGAACTGCGCGGCCGGGTCGCCGGTTTCGTCTCCGAGTCCTTCGACCTGTCGCGGGAACTGCCGTTGCGGGTCGCGCTGTTCGTACCGGAGGACGGGGCCGGGGACGGGCCCGCGGCGGTGCTGGCCGTGCTCCTGCACCATGTCGCGGGTGACGGCTGGTCGCTGGCGCCGCTGATGAACGACCTGGCGACCGCCTACGCGGCCCGGCTGGCGGGCCGCGCGCCCGAACAGGAGCCGCTTCCCGTCCAGTACGCCGACTACACCCTCTGGCAGCACGACGTCCTCGGTTCGCCCGACGACCCGGACGCGGCCGTCTCGCGCGGGCTCGCCCACTGGCGGGCCGCGCTCGACGGGCTGCCCGCCGTCACCGATCTGCCGCTGGACCGGCCCCGGCCCGCCGTGCCGGACCACCGGGGCGGCCTGGTCACCGCCCGGCTCGAACCGGCCGCGCACACCCGGCTCGTCCGGCTGGCCGACGCGCACGGCGCGAGCATGCTGATGGTCCTGCAGGCCGCGCTCGCCCTCGCCCTGCGCGCGGCGGGGTGCGGGGAGCGGGTCGCCGTGGGCACACCGGTCGCGGGCCGCGACGACGAGGCGCTCGGGGCGCTGGTGGGCTTCTTCGTCAACACGCTGGTCCTGCCGGCCGATACCTCGGGCGATCCGGCGTTCGGCGAGCTGCTGGAGCGGGTACGCGACACGAGCCTGGCCGCCTACGCGCACCAGGGCGTCCCGTTCGACCTGCTGGTCGAGCGGCTGAACCCGCCGCGCACACCGGGCGTGCACCCGCTCTTCCAGACGATGCTGACCCTGCGCACCGCCGCGCCGGACGACGCGCCGTTCGCGTTCGGCGGGCTGACCGGCCGCTTCCGGGCGGACGGCCCCGCGACCACCAAGTTCGACCTGACCGCCGCGTGCGTGGAGCACCGCGGCGCCGACGGCACGCCCGCCGGCCTGGAACTCGGCCTGGAGTACGCCCGCGACGTCCTGGACGAGGGCACCGTCCGCCTCCTCCTGGGCGCCCTGGAACGGGCCCTGCGTACGGCGGCCGAGCGCCCCGGAACGCCCGTCACCGATACGGAGCTGCTCGGCGCCGACGACCGCTGGTCCCTGGCCGCCCGCCGGACCCGGGTCGCCGCGCTCCGCGCACAGCGGGCCGCCGAGGCCGCGGCCGCCGCGCGGACGGACGGGGCACCGGAGGCGGAGTACGTGGACACGCTGCGGGCGATGTTCGCGGAGATCCTGGGTCTGGACGAGGTCGGCCCGGACGACGGGTTCTTCACCATCGGCGGCCACTCCATGAGCGGGGTGCGGCTCGCCAACCGGATGCGCGCCCGTCTGAACGTCGACGTCCATGTACGGGATCTGCTGCTGGCGCCGACCCCGGCCGCCCTGGCCCGGCGTATCGCCGTCGCCCGGCCGGTCTCCGAAGGGGCGGGGCCGGCCCTGACCCGGCGCATGGAGCGTCCGGACCGGCTGCCGCTGTCGCGTGCCCAGCGCCGGCTCTGGTTCATCGACACGCTGGAGGGGCCCAGCGCCTCGTACAACATTCCGCTGGTGCTGCGCCCGCGGCAGCCGCTGGACGCCGGAGTCCTGGCCTCGGCGCTGGCCGATGTGGCCGCGCGGCACGAGGTGCTGCGCACCCGCTACCGGTCGGTCGACGGGGAGCCGCACCAGGAGATCCTGGCCGGCGTGCGGCCCGTGCTCGATGTGCGTACGGTGCCGGCCGGACAGTTCCGGGCCGCCGTCGCGGCCGCGGCCGGGCATGTGTTCGACCTCGCCGAGGAGATACCGCTGCGGGCCGCGCTCCTGACCCCGGACGACGGCGGCGGGCAGCTGCTGGTGCTGCTGGTGCACCACATCGCCGCCGACGGCTGGTCCACCGGGCCGCTGCTCGCGGACCTGGCCACCGCGTACACCGCCCGCGCCGAGGGCCGCGCGCCCGAGCAGGAGCCGCTTCCCGTCCAGTACGCCGACTACACCCTGTGGCAGCGGGAACTCCTGGACGGGCCCGGCGCGCAGGACCACCTCGCCTTCTGGGAACGCGCGCTCGACGGCGCGCCGCCCGTCCTGGAACTGCCCGCCGCCCGGCCGCGTCCGGCGGAGGCGACCCACCGGGGCGGCCACGCGCCGCTGACCGTGGACGCCGCCACGCACGAGGCCCTGGAGGAGCTGGCCCGGCGCCACGGCGCGACGCTGTTCATGGTGGTGCAGGCCGCCCTCGCGGCGGTCCTCACCCGGCACGGCGCCGGCACCGATCTGCCGCTGGCCACGATGACGGCCGGGCGGGACGACGAGGCGCTGAGCGATCTGGTCGGCTTCTTCGTCAACACGCTCGTCCTGCGCACCGACACCTCGGGCGATCCCGCGTTCACCGAGCTGCTGGAGCGGGTACGCGACACCGACCTGGCCGCCTACGCCCATCAGCGGCTGCCGTTCGACCGGATCGTGGAGCATCTCAACCCGGCCCGCTCCACCGCCCACCACCCGCTCACCCAGTACGTCGTACAGCTCCACCACGACTACACGGACACCGGAACCGACACCGGCACCGGGACCCCGCTGCTGCGGCCCGAGCCGGCGCCGCTGGAGGAGCTGTCCACCAAGTTCGACCTGACGCTCGCGCTGTGGGAGCGCAAGGACGAGGAGGGCCGGCCGGCCGGTCTCGCGGGCGGCCTCGAATACGCCACGGACCTGTTCGGCGCCGGCACGGCCGCGCTGCTCGCCGCGCACATCGGGCGGCTGCTGCGCACCGTCGCCGCCGACGCCGGGACGCGGATCGGCGCGGTGGACCTGCTCACCGCCGATGAGCGGTTCCGGCTGGTCCACGAGTACAACGACACCGCGACGCCGACCCGCGACCGGGCCTCGGTGCACGAGCTGATCGCCCGCCGGGGCGTGCTCACGCCGGACCGCCCCGCCCTGATCACCGACGCGGAGACGGTCGGCTACGGCGAACTGGACGCCCGCGCCGGCGCGCTGGCCGCCCGGCTGCGCGCGGCCGGGGTGCGCCGGGGCGACAGTGTGGGGGTGCTCCTCGAACGCGGGGTGCCGCTGGTGGTGACCGCGCTCGCCGTCCTCAAGTGCGGCGCCGCCTACGTCCCGCTGGACCCGGCCCTGCCGGCGGCGCGGATCGCGCTCATGGTCGAGGACGCCGGCCTCCGCCTCGTCGCGACCGACACCGCGCACACGGGCACGCTGCCCGGCGAGGTCTCCGTACCGCTGCTGCCGGTCGACGCACCGGCCGGGGACACCGTACCGGCGCCGTTCGAGGCCGTACCGGTGGCCGGGGACGACCTGATGTACGTGATGTTCACCTCCGGCTCGACGGGCCGCCCCAAGGGCGTCGGAGTCACCCATCGCAACGTCACCGAACTCGCCGTCGACCGCGACGTCCTGGCGGGCGGCCCTCGGCGGATGCTGGTGCACTCCGCGACCGGGTTCGACGCCTCGGTCTTCGAGATGTGGGTGCCGCTGATCAACGGCGGCAGTCTGGTGATCGTGCCGGGCGACGGCACCGACCTCGCGGAGACCGGGCGTGCCGTCCGGAACCACGGCGTCACCGCCGCCTACTTCACCGTGGGTCTGTTCCATGTGATGGCCGACGAGGCGCTGGACACGCTGCGGCTGCTGCGCGAGGTGTGGACGGGCGGCGACGTCGCGTCACCGGCCGCCGTGCAGCGGGTGCTGACGCACTGTCCGGACACCGTCCTGGTGCATTCCTACGGGCCCACCGAGACGACGTTCGCCTCGCACAACCAGTGGCTCACCGGCGGCCGGGGCTCGCTCGGCGCGGCCGGGCTGCATCTGGGCCGGCCGATGGACAACACCCGCAGCCACGTCCTGGACGGCGCGCTGCGGCCCGTGCCGCCGGGGGTGCCCGGCGAGCTGTACATCGCCGGTACGCATGTGGCGCGCGGCTACACCGGGCGCCCCGACCTGACCGCCGAACGCTTTGTGCCCGACCCGTTCGAGGCGGACGGCAGCCGGATGTACCGCACCGGCGACCGGGTGGTGTGGACGCCGGACGGCGAACTGCGGTTCCTGGGCCGGGCGGACGGCCAGGTCAAGCTGCGCGGGGTACGGATCGAGCCCGGCGAGGTCGAGCACGCGCTCGCCGCCCATCCGGAGGTCGGCCAGGCGCTCGCCGTGGTCCGCGAGGACCGGCCGGGCGAACGGAGCCTCGTCGGCTACGCGGTGCCGCGCGCCGGCCGCACCGTCACCGGGGCGGAGCTGCTGGCCCTGGCCCGTACCGCGCTGCCCGCCCATCTGGTGCCCTCGGCGGTCGTGGTCCTGGACGCCCTGCCGCTGACGGTCAACGGCAAGCCGGACCGCCGGGCGCTGCCCGCGCCGGACCGGCCGGCCGCCGCGCACCGCGCGCCGCGCAACGCACGCGAGGAGGTGCTGTGCGGGCTGTTCGCCGAGATCCTGGGCGTGCCGAAGGTCGGCCTCGACGACAACTTCTTCACCCTGGGCGGGCATTCGCTGCTCGGTGTGCGCCTGGTGAGCCGGGTGCGGTCGGTGCTGGGCGTAGACCGCGGGGTGCGGGACCTGTTCCGGGCGCCGACCCCGGCCGGGCTGCTCGGCGCGCAGGACCCGGACGGCACGGCCGGCGCCATGGGGGTGCTGCTGCCGCTGAACGTCCGGGGCAGCCGCCGCCCGCTGTTCTGCGTGCATCCGGGCACCGGGGTCGGCTGGTCGTACGCGGGCCTGGCCCGCCACCTCGGGGACGACCAGCCGCTGTACGCCCTCCAGGCCCGCGCGCTGAGCGAGCCCGGTCACCGGCCGCGCACGGTCGAGGAGATGGCCGACGACTATCTGGAGCGCATCCGGCAGGTCCAGCCCTGGGGCCCGTACCGGCTGCTCGGCTGGTCCTTCGGCGGGATCGTCGCGCACACCATGGCCGTCCGGCTGCGCGCGGCCGGTCAGCGGGTCGAGCTGCTCGCGCTGATGGACGTCCACCAGACGGGGCCGGGCAGTGTCTCCGTGCTGCCGCCCGAGGAGCTGGAGTCGGCCGTGCCGCTGGGCGAGGAGGAGCTGCCGGCCGCGGTGGAGCGGGTGCGCCGCGAGGACCCGGTCCTGGGCGGGTTCAGCGTCGGCGAGATCCGGGCCGTGCTGCGCGCCTCGGAGACCCACGCGACGCTCATGTCCCGGCACGTTCCCGGGGTCGCCGACACCGGCGCGGTCTTCTTCACGGCCCGCAGGCCCGGCGAACCGGAAGGCGCGCTGGCCGCCACCTGGAATCCGTTCCTGACCGGGACGGCGGAGAACCACACCGTGGAATGCGGCCATCTCCGGATGACCGAGGAAGAACCTCTCGCACACATCGGGAAAGTCATCGCGGAGAAACTCTCCGCACTGCAGGAAGAAACCCTGCGGGAAAATGAAACGAGGAGTTATTCATGAGCGACATCGTGAACCCTTTCGACGACGCCGAGGGCTCCTTCCACGTCGTGGTGAACGACGAGGGCCAGCATTCCCTCTGGCCGGCCTTCGCCGACATCCCGGCGGGCTGGAACAGCGTCTGGGGGGCCGGTGACCGGGCAGCCGCCCTGGAGTACATCACCGCGAACTGGACCGACATCCGCCCCCGCAGCCTGGTCGAGCAGTACGCCTGACCGGTCTTCCGACCCCGGCCGCGCCCCGCACACTCTGCGGAGCGCGGCCTTTTCGCATGCCCTCCCCGAATACGGCCGGCCATGATTTCCGGGCCTTCTCGGAGGGAATTTCGGGGCCGGAAACTGCCGCCGGTTACTGCCGCTCGACTTCCGCCGGGAAAACATTTCCGCACATAGCATCGAAGGCATGAAGATACTCCTGAGCGGAACCGCTTCGGACTCCCACACCTGGAATCTCGTCTATCTCGGGCTGTTCCTGGAGGAGCGGGGGCACGACGTCGTCGCGCTGGGCCCCTGTGTGAGTCCCCGGCTGCTCACGGCCGCCTGTCGCCGGCATGCCCCCGACGCGGTCGTGCTCAGCAGCGTCAACGGCCACGGCCACCGCGACGCCCTCGCCGCCGTGCGCGCGCTGCGCGCCGAACCGGAGCTGGCCGCGCTGCCGGTGGCGGTCGGCGGCAAGCTGGGCACCGCCGGCGGCTCCGGCGAGGCGGAGGCGGACCGGCTGCGCGCGGCGGGCTGCGACGCCGTCCTGGGCGACGGGGCCGCCGACCTGGAGGCCCTGTGCGTCTTCCTCGCCGCGCACCGGGTGGTGGCATGACCCCCGCCGACACCCCCCGCCCCGCAGCCGTCGGCGCTCCCCGCATCCTCACCGCCGGCGCCCCCCGCCCCTTCGGCGCGTTCGTCGCGGACGCCGCCGCCTCCGGACGGCTGGTCGTCCAGCCCCGCATGGGCTTCGCCGACCCGCGCACCATGCGCGCCGGACTGGAGCGGACCAGAAACGCCACCGCGACCACCGCGGGCACCCTCACCATCGACAGCTACACCCGCGTCGGTGACCTCGCCGGGGCACGCGCCGCGCTCGCGGAGGGGGCCGGGCTCAACGGCTACCCGATCGCCGCGCATCCGCTCGCCGTCACCCGCGCCCTGCTCGACGGCGTCCACGACGCCGGCTTCCCCGTCCAGGTCCGGCACGGCTCCGCCCGGCCGCAGGCCATCATCCGGGCCCTGGTCGCCGCCGGCCTGGACGCCACCGAGGGCGGGCCGGTCTCCTACTGCCTGCCCTACGGCCGCACCCCGCTGCGCGAGTCCGTCGCCGCCTGGGCGCAGGGGTGCGAACTGCTCGCCGCGAGCGCGCGCCCCGGCTCCGTCCCGCATCTGGAGAGCTTCGGCGGCTGTCTGCTCGGCCAGCTCTGCCCGCCCGGTCTGCTCGTCGCGACGAGCCTGCTGGAGTGCCTGTTCTTCGCCCAGCACGGCCTGCGCAGCGTTTCGCTGAGCTACGCGCAGCAGACCGATCCGGGCCAGGACGAGGAGGCGATACGGGCGCTGCGCCGGCTGGCCGCCGAGTTCCTGCCCGCGGGCGTGGACCACCATGTCGTCCTCTACACCTACATGGGCGTCTACCCGCGCACCGAACGCGGCGCGACCCGGCTGCTCGAAGCGTCCGCGCGGCTGGCGGTCCGGGCCGGGGCGGACCGGCTCCTGGTGAAGACGACCGCCGAGTCACGCCGTATCCCGACCGTCGGGGAGAACGTCCGCGCTCTGGAGACCGCCGCCGCGGCCGCCGCGCTCGCCGGTCCGCCGGAGCCGGGCGGCCCGGACGACTCGGAGGTCTACCTGGAGGCCCGGACGCTGGTGGAGGCCGTCCTCGGGGTGTGCCCCGAGCTGGCCCGCGCGCTGCCCGCCGCCTTCGCACGCGGGCTGCTGGACGTGCCGTTCTGCCTGCACCCCGACAACGCCGGCCGCTCCCGCAGCGTCATCGGCGCGGACGGGCGGCTGCGCTGGTCGGACACGGGCGCGATGCCGATCCGCCCCGACGCCCCGTCCGGTGCCGCGCCGCTCACCGCGAACGGCCTGCTCACCGCGCTGCACCACATGGCCGACCGCTACGACAGACCACCGCCCGACCCCGTACCCGTCCACCGGCCGACCGCCCCCGCCGTCCCGTCGCACCGCCACCACGAACAGGAGCCCGTCATGGACCACGCCCCGCAGCCCGCAGGCCCCGCGCTGCCGCCCCCGCTCGGTGAGCACCTGCGCTCCCCGCAGTTGCGCGCCGCCATGCTCGTCCAGCAGGAGGCGCTGCGGGCGGCCCGCGACCATCTGCGGGAGTCCGGCTTCGTCGAGCTGCTGCCCCCGCTGGTGGGGCCCGTCACCGATCCGGGCGGCCGGGGCGCGAAGGCCCTGGACGTCGACTACTACGGGCGCCCGTACAAGCTGATGACCAGCGCCATCCTCTACAAGCAGGCGTCGCTGCACGGCTTCCCGAAGCTGTTCTACATCGCGCCCAACGTCCGGGTGGAGCCGGAGGAGACCGCCACCACCGGGCGCCATCTCGTCGAGTTCCACCAGATCGACGTCGAGATCGCCGACGCGAGCCGCGAGGACGCCCAGGAGGTCGCCGCCGGGCTGCTCACGCGCGTCGCCGAGCACGTGTGGAGCGCCGTGCCCGATCTGCTCACCGGACTGGGCCGCCAGGAGGCCGACTTCGCGGATGTGCGCGGCGGCAAGTACGACGTGTGCACCCATCAGGAGGCCGTCGCCCGGCTGCAGGCCGCCGGGCATCCGCAGAACCCCGGCAGCGAGATCGACTGGACCGGTGAGCGCCTCCTCTCGCTGGAGAGCGACCGGCCGTTCTTCATCAACGACTATCCCAAGGGCTCGCGCGGCTTCTACGATCGCGAGGACCCCGAACGCCCCGGCGTGCTGCGCAACTTCGACCTCATCGCCCCGCACGGCTACGGCGAGCTGGTCTCCGGCAGCGAGCGCGAGTCCGACTACGCGACCATCGTCACCCGGATGCGGGAGAGCGGCGAGAACCCGGCCAAGTACGCCTGGTACCTCAAGGAGGCCCGCGAGGGCATCCCGGCCAGCGCCGGCTTCGGCATGGGCCTCCAGCGGCTCGTCCGCTTCCTCACCGGCCTCGACGCCCTGTGGCAGGTCAGCGCCTACCCGAAGCTCCCCGGCGTGGTGGCCCCGTGAGCGCCCTCGGCGCGGCCGGCTTCCCCGAGCGCGAGATCCGCGCCCGCGCCCGGCGCGGCACCGCCGAAGTGTTCCCCGACCCCGGCTCGTACGGTGCCGAACTGTTCGGCCCCGGCGATACGGCCGGCGGCGACGCGCTGGACCGGGCCAGGATCGTACCGCCGGTCTTCATGCCGGAGCGGCTGGAGAAGCTCATCGACCTGGCCCGCGAGCCGGAGTCCGGCGATGTGGACCTGACGGCCCGGGTCGGCGGGTTCACCGCCGCGCTCCCGCTGTACCTGTCGGCCTTCGGCTCGACCCGGGCGGGCAGCGGCGACCTCGCCGTCCAGGCGTCCAGGCAGGCCGGCCGCCTCGGCATCCCGATGGTCATCGGCGAGAACATGGTCCCCGTCCACGGCTACCGGCGCGGCGGGGACAGCGCCCGCTCCGCGCTCCTGGCCCGTATCGACGCGTATCTCGAAGCGGCGCCCGAGGGGGTCGGCGGCATCGTCGTCCAGCAGTCCACCGAGGACGCCGACTCGGAGGTCTGGAACCTCCTCTACAGCGACCCCGCCACCCGGCCGCTCCTCGAATCGGGGCGTCTGGGCTTCGAGTTGAAGACCGGTCAGGGCGCGAAACCCGGCCTCGGCGGCATGACCGTCGTCTCCGGCGAGGAGGCGGAGCAGCTGGCGGCCCGGTTCACGGTCACCGAGGTGTTCGGCGAGGGCGACGGCCGGCGGCTGCGCTGTGCCACGCCCGGCACGTTCACGGACGAGATCCTGCGCCAGCAACTGCGGTTCATGCGGAACAACTTCCCCAGGGCCCGTACATGGGTGAAGTTCCATCCGGGTCGTGACATCGGGGACGCCGCGCGCACCGCGTGGGGCGCGGGGGCGGACGCCGTCACCGTGGACGGCGCGGAGGGCGGCACGGGCTGGGCGCCCCGCGTCTTCCTCGACCAGGTCGGCCTGCCGCTCGCGGAGTGCCTGCGCCGTGTGGGCCGGCCCGAGGGCTGTCTGCTCGCCAGTGGCCGGATGTGGGAGGGCGGACGTGTGCTGCGCACCCTCGCGCTGGGGGCCGGGGCGGCCGGTCTCGGCAGGGCCGCCCTGATCGCGGTGGACGAGGACCCGGAGCACGGTCTGATCCGCCTCGCCGACAGCATCGCCCTCGAACTGCGGTTGCTGACAAGCGCGTTGGGCAAGTACGCGGTGGCGGCGCTGGCCCCGGACGACCTGTGGTGGCCCGGCGCGGCCCCGCTGCCGGCGGGCCCGGCCGCGGTGGGAGCCACCCCGTGAACGCCCGCCCGCGCCGTGGCCGCGCGGCCATGGGCGCCCCGGTCCGGGACGGGCTGCGGCGCGATGCCGTACGGGCCCGCTTCCTGGTCCGGGAGGCGCCCGGTGTCACCGTCACGTCGCCCGGCACGGGTCCGCCCGGCGCGGAGGACCGGGGCCCGCTCGCGGACGCCGCCCGGCTGGGCGCCCAACGGGCCCTCGCCGAGGCGGGCCGGGGCTATCTCGGCGGCTGCCTGGAACTGCGTACCCGGGGCCGCGTCCGCGGCGAGCGCGCCGGGCGGGCCCTGCGCCGGGCGGTGGTGCGCGCCGCCGCACTGGCCGTCGCGGCGGCACTGCGCGGCGAGACCACCGCCGTACACGTCCCGGCGGGGCGCCACCGCTAGGGGATGTCCGAGAGTCCCGCCCGCAGGAAGCCCTTCCCACCACTTCGAGCCCACTCCCCCAGGAAGTCGAGTCCCATGACTACGCATTCCACCGCCCCGTCGCCCGAGGCGGGGCCGGCGCCCGACTGGCGGCGCATCGGCAGTTTCGTCACCGGGCAGGCCGCCGTGCAGTGCGGCAGCTTCGCCCTGATCATCGCCATGAACTGGACCGCCGTGCAGTTGGGCGGCCGGTCCGCGGTCACCTGCGTGATCCTCGCCTCCACGCTGCCGCGCGCCCTGATGCTGCTGTTCGGCGGCGCGCTCGCCGACACGCTCGGCCCGCGCGCGGTCGTGCTCCGGGCGACCGCGACCCGGCTCGCCGTCCTGGCCGTCGGTGCCCTGATCACGGCGGGCGCCGACAGTCTCTGGCCGCTGGTCGCGGTCGCCGTGGTCGAGGGCTCGCTCCTCGGCCTGACCGGGCCGGCGTCGGGCGTGCTGCTCACCCGGCTGGCGCCGCAGGAGCATCTGGGCCGCGCCAACTCGCTGTTCGCCATGGTGATGCGGCTGGCGCCGATCGCCGGATCACCGCTGGGAGCCTGGCTGGTCGTGGCGGGCGGACTGTCCGGGGCCATGCTGGTGTCGGCGGCCGGCTGCGCCGTCTGGCTGGTCTGCGCGTTCCATGTGACGCGCGGCATGGGCCGGCCCGAACGCGGCGACGGTCCCGGCCCGTCGCTGTTCCGGCGCTCCGGTGACGGGCTCCTGCTGCTGGGCGGCCATCCCCGGCTGCGCTGGATGTTCATCGCCTGCTTCTGCATGGACTTCGCGTTCCTGTGGCCGGCCGAGGTCGCGCTGCCGCTGCGTGCCTCCGGCGAGGGCTGGGGCATCGGGGCGGTCGCGGCGGCGCTGTCGGCGTTCAGTGTCGGGGCCCTGGTGTCGGCGGCGGCCGGGGCCGCGCTCGCGCACCGCATCCCGGTCCCGGTGAAGCTCGTCGTCACCGGCACCGGGCTGGCGGTGGGCCTGGGCGCCATGGCGCTGATGCCGTCGCCGCCCGTCCTCGCGGTCACGGCGGGCGCGGTCGGCCTCTGCTCGGGGATGAACGGCCCGGCGCTGGTCACCGCGTACCAGCAGGCCGTGCCGGAGGGGAAGCTCGGCGCCGCGATGTCGACGTTCTCGCTCTCCAGCATCGGGGCCGCGCCGCTGTCCCTGGCCGTCTTCAGTTCGCTGTCCGCCCCGCTGGGCGTGACCGGCACCTGGCTGCTGTGCGCGGGTGTCGCGCTGTTCTCGCCCGTCGCCGCGACGCTCGCCCTGCGCGCGCCCATCACGCGGAAGGCCCCCGCCGCGACGGGGGCGTCCGCCGCCCCCGAGCCCACCGCAACCGCCGTGTGAGGCAGACATGTCCCTGCTGGAACCCAGTCCGTCACCCGCTCTCGACTCCCTGCTCCTGCCCACCGCGCTCCCCCCGCTGCCCGCCGCGCTGCCCCCGCCGGCGGAACCGGGGCCCGGCGGTCCGCGCCTGTGGCTGGTGGCCACCGCCGCGCACGAGGAGAGCGCCGCCCGCTACGCCCCGCTCGTCCTGGCTCCGGCGGAGCTGGCGCGCGCCGAGGAGTTCCGCCGCCCCACCGACCGCGCCACGTATCTGTGCGCCCATGTCGGGCTGCGCCGGGTCCTCGGCAGCCATCTGGGCGTCGCGCCCCGCACGGTCTCGGTGGTCCGGGCCCCCTGTCCGTGCTGCGGGGAGCCGCACGGGCGGCCCGTGCTGCCGGGCGAGCCGCTGCACTTCTCGCTGTCGCACTGCGAGGGGCTGAGCCTGATCGCGGTCGCCGCCGCGCCGGTCGGCGTGGACGTCGAGCCGGTGCCGGGCGCGCAGACGCTGACCGAGGCCGCCGATGTGGTCCATCCGCTGGAGGCGGCGGAGCTGGCCGCGCTGGCGCCCGAGGCCCGGCCGGCCGCGTTCGCCCGGGTGTGGACGCGGAAGGAGGCGTATCTGAAGGGCCTCGGCATCGGCCTGGGCGCCGATCCGTCCACGGAGTACGTGGGCGCGGGCCCGGTACCGGCGGCCCCGGCCGGCTGGCTGCTCGCGGACATCGCCGCCCCGCCCGGCCACCGGGCGGCGGTGGCGGTCCGGCGGATCGGTGGCGTCGGGGCGGGCCCGGACTGAGCGGCGGCCCGGCCGGGCGGGCGCGGGCGGGGCGCGGGCGCGGGCGCGTCAGACCTTCTGCTTCTTCAGGGAGGTGAGATGGGCGAAGACGACGACGTTGGCGGAGTAGCCGTTCTTCTTGTCGAAGCGCCCGCCGCAGGTCATCAGCCTGAGCTCCGGGCGGCCGGTGGTGCCGTACACCTTGTCGTCGGGGAACGTGTCCTTCTTGTACGTCTCGACCGCGTCGACCGTGAAGACGGCGGTCTGCCGGTCGGCGCGGGTGACCTTGACCTTGTCGCCCCGGTGCAGGGCGTTCAGGTTGAGGAAGATCGCGGGGCCGGTCTCCGTGTCGCGGTGGCCGACGATCAGGGAGGTGCCCTTCTCGCCGGGCGAGGGCCCGTCGCGGTACCAGCCCACTTCGCGGGGCCTGCTCATCGGCGGGGCGCCGAGGCGTCCCTTCTTGTCGAGCCCGAGGCCGGTGACCGGGGCCTCGATGAAGATGGCGGGTACCGCGATCTTCACCGGCCGCGACGGGGACAGCGGGGCGTGCGAGACCGGCCGGTCGCCGCCGCCCGCGGCGTCGTTGCCGTGGGCGGCGGCGACCGCATCGTCGGGCGAGTCGGAACTCGCCCAGACGATGCCGCTCACCAGCGAGAAGGTCACACACAGTGTCATCGTGAGACGACACGCCCGGCTCGGGCCCCGTCGGCGTCTTCTGCGCGGGTTATGCCTCGTTGCGGGCACGGCGGCGTGCGGCTCGGCGGACCATGATCAGCCCGGCGGCTCCGGCGGCCCCGGCCGCGAGGGCGGCGGTGGTGCCGATGTTGAAGTCGCTCTCGGAGCTGACGCTCTCCATGTCCGGGACGCCGCCGCCACCGGCCGGCACCCCGCCGGACGGCTGCCGGTAGTCGGTCTCGGCGCCCGAGGCGGACGAGCCGCGCTCGTTGTTCTGCGAGCCGTTGTTGGTGGCCGGCTTGGTGCAGTCGACCTTGAACGCCTTGTTCTTCGGGCCGGACGGAACGATCCACACCAGCTGGTACGTGCCCTCGGGGAGCAGGTACTCCTGGCTGCGGGCCGAGCCGTTGACCAGGGGCAGGGTGCTGGCCAGGGTGTCGCCCGGCGGAACGGTCGGCGGCTGCGCGGTGATGGTCCACGGGACGGCCGGCATGTCGCCGAAGTTGCTGGCCTGGAGGACGAACTTGCAGACCTCGTTGCCGTCGCCGCCGCGGGCCGCCCAGCCGCCCGGACGGATGTCGATGTCGCCGCTGTCGCCGGGGGCGGCGTAGGCGGCGGACGCCCCGGCCACCGTGGCCGCGGCGAGGGCGACCGCGGCGGCCGCGACGGCGCCCGCGCGGGCACTGCGGGAACGGAGGGAAGCGGACATGCGCATGCTGAACTCCTTCGAGCCGGGATGATTGTCGTACTGATCAATCGATCGCCTAAGAAATGCCATGGCTCTGGGGATAAATGCGGCGTAACACTCGGGAAAGTGCGATAAGTACCCTGATCAGCCGATAGCGCTCCGGCCCGGAGTTCCCCCGTGGAGCGGCTCCGTGAGGCGCCCGGCCGGGGTCAGGGTGTCGCGGCGGAGACCACGTAGACGACGGGGGAACTCGGGTCCGTCATGTCCACCGTGATGTCCTGCGTGGGGCGCGGGTCCTTGTTGGTGTGGGTGGTGCCCGCCCAGGAGACGCCCTCGCCGAAGTACCAGCCGGCGATGCGGGTGTCGCGTTCGCCGATGGTGACCTTGCCCTGCTCCAGGGCGGCGCGGCCGGAGCCCAGGTCGGTCAGGAAGGCGTCCAGGCCGTTGGACGTCGTGCGGAAACGCACGTACATCCGGCTGACCTTCCAGTTGTTCGTCTCGTAGTACTCCACCTCGGTCGCGTAACCGGGGATCGGCACCTCGAAGATGCGGCGCAGCATCCGCGAGGGCCAGCCGGGCCGCAGCCCCTGGGCGGCGGCCTCGGCGGCCTTGTCCTGGCCGGAGCGGCGGCTCTGGCCCGCCGAGATCAGCAGATAGCCGGCCGGGATGCCGATCAGCAGCACGATGATCGTCGCCGTGATCAGACGGCGGCGGATCAGATGACGGCGGGTCTCGGGCTGCGGTCCGCCGCCCTCGTCCGGCGGCGTGGACTGGCGCGGCAGGACGGGGTGCTCGGCTGCGGTCATCGGTGTGGGAGTCCCTAAGAGGTGCGGGTGCTGCGGTTGCTGCGGAGGGTGCTCGCCGCCTGGTCGTAGATCTGCGCGTACCGCTCGTACCGCTCGACGCGGCGGCGGTTGGTGCGGCGGAAGCGGCGGGCGACCAGCCGGGCGAGGTCCGCCGCGCCGACCATACCGGCCTCCGGGCCCAGCTGGGCCTTGGCGATCGTGGCCTCGGGGCGGTAGCCGCGCCCGGTGAGGTGGCGCTTGAAGGCGTCCCTGGCCGGCCCGATCAGCAGATCGTCGGCCGCGCTGACACCGCCGCCGATGACGAAGCAGGAGGGGTCCAGGGCGGCGGCCAGATTGGCCAGCCCGACGCCGAGCCACTGGCCGATGTCCTGGAGCAGCTCGACGCACATCGCGTCGCCCTCGCGGGCCAGTTCGGTGATGAGCGGTCCGGTGATGTCGGGGACGTGGCCCTTGACGCGCTCGATGATCTGGTGGGCCACCGGCGAGTCGGCGGCGGCCAGCTCCCGCGCCTCGCGGACGAGGGCGTTGCCGGAGCTGTACTGCTCCCAGCAGCCCCGGTTGCCGCACGGGCAGCGGTGGCCGCCGGGCACGACCTGCATATGGCCGAACTCACCGGCGACGCCGTACTTGCCGCGCTTGACCCGGCCGTCCTCCAGGATGGCGCCGCCGATGCCGGTGCCCAGCGTGATCATCACGAGGTGGTCCTCGCCGCGCCCGGCGCCGAAGCGCCACTCGGCCCAGGCCGCGGTGTTGGCGTCGTTGTCGACCATGACGGGGACGACGAGCCGGGAGGCCAGGGAGTCGCGCAGGGGTTCGTCGCGCCAGGCCAGGTGCGGGGCGAACAGCACCTTGGAGCGGTCCGCGTCCACCCAGCCGGCCGCGCCGATGCCCACGGCGTGCACGTCGTGCCGGTCGGAGAGGTCCAGGACCAGTTCGACGATGGTGTCCTCGACGACCTTGGGGCTCTTGGACTTGTCCGGGGTCTCGGTGCGCACGGTCTCCAGGATCGTGCCGTCGGCGTCCACGACGCCGGCCATCACCTTGGTCCCGCCGATGTCGATGCCGACCGTGGGGACGCGGGGCGCCGTGAGGTGGGAGCGTCTTTCGCGGGTTCCCACGGTACGCAGGACGGTCGCGCGGGCGGAGCCGCGGTGTGCGAAGTCGCGGTACGTGCTCATCGTCCCCGGATGGATCGGTGTGACCGGGAGGGGGTGTCCCGGTGGCGGACGGCGCCCGTCCGTCCCGATTCTGCCATTGCCGGGAGGGCGGGGCCGTCGTCCGGGGCGGCGGGCGGGCCCGTTACGGCGTAGCGGCGGGGCCCGGTCCGGAGGCGCGGCGCAGCTCGTGGCTCAGCTCCTCCAGGTCGCTGCCGCCCGCCATCTGCCGGGTCAGTTCGTCCAGGTCGATGCTCTCCTTGGTGTGGCTGCCGGCCATCGCGCCGCGCTTGAGCAGGACGAACCGGTCGCCGACGAGGTACGCGTGGTGCGGGTTGTGCGTGATGAGGACCACGCCGAGGCCGGCGTCGCGGGCGGCCGCGATGTACTTCAGGACGACCCCGGACTGCTTGACGCCCAGCGCGGCCGTCGGCTCGTCCAGGACGAGGACCTTCGCCCCGAAGTGGACGGCGCGCGCGATGGCGACGCACTGGCGTTCGCCGCCGGACAGGGTGCCGATGGGCTGGTCCACGTCGCGCAGGTCGATGCCCATGCGGAGCAGCGCCGAGCGGGTCGTCTCGCGCATCAGCCCGACGTCGAGCCGCTTGAAGGGGCCGGCGCCCGTCGTCGGCTCGGAGCCGAGGAAGAAGTTGCGCCAGACCGGCATCAGGGGGACGACGGCGAGGTCCTGGTAGACGGTGGCGATGCCCCGGTCCAGGGCGTCGCGCGGGTTGGCGAGGGTGGTCTCCTCGCCGTCCACGAGGAACCGTCCGGCGTCGTGCCGGTGCAGCCCGGCGATGATCTTGATGAGGGTGGACTTGCCGGCCCCGTTGTCGCCGAGCACGCAGGAGATCTCGCCCGCGTGCACCTCCAGCGACACTCCTTCGAGGGCCTTGATGTTGCCGTAGTACTTGGCCACGCCGTCCAGTTCGACGAGGGCCTTGGGGGCCGTCATTTCGTCGCCTCCGCGCGCTTGCGTACCCATGCGTTGAGCAGGGTGGCCAGGAGCAGCATCGCTCCCAGGAAGAACTTGAACCAGTCGGGGTTCCATTCCGCGTACACGATGCCCTTGCTGGTCATGCCGAAGATGAAGGCGCCGACCGCGGAGCCGATCGCGGAGCCGTAGCCGCCGGTGATCAGGCAGCCGCCGATGACGGCGGCGATGATGTAGATCAGCTCGTTGCCGACGCCCTCGCCGGACTGCACCATGTCGTAGCTGAACAGCAGGTGCTGGCCGGAGACCCAGGCGGCGAAGGCGACGCCGAGGTAGAGCCCGATCTTGGTGCGGACGACGGGGACGCCGACCGCGCGGGCCGCGTCGGCGCCGCCGCCCACGGCGAAGATCCAGTTGCCGAAGCGGGTGCGGAGCAGAATCCAGGTGGCGACGGCGACCAGGACCGCCCACCACAGCAGGGTCACCTTGAGCTCGACGCCGCCGACGGTCCAGTAGGAGGCGAAGAGCTTGCGCGCGGAGGGGAAGCCCTCCATGTTGCCGATGGTCTTGGTCGAGACGGTGCCGCTGATCAGCTTGGTGAAGCCCAGGTTCAGGCCGGTCAGCATCAGGAACGTGCCCAGCGTGATGATGAAGCTGGGCAGTTTCGTACGGGTCAGCATGAAGCCGTTGAAGGCGCCGATGGCGAGCGTGACCAGCAGCGACACGAAGACGCCGACCCAGACGTTGGCGGTCATCTGGTAGCTGAACATCGAGGAGACCAGCGCGGATGTGGTGACCATCACGCCGGCGGACAGGTCGAACTCGCCGCCGATCATCAGCAGGGCGACCGGTGCCGCCATGATCCCGATGGTGGAGGCCGCGTACAGCACGGTTCCGAAGCTGGTGGCGCGCAGGAAGCTGTCGGCGACGATCGCGAAGAAGAGGAAGACGGCGAGCGCGCCGACGACCGAGCCCAGTTCGGGGCGGCCGAGCAGCTTGCGCAGCGGCGAGGTGCGCAGCAGCCGTTCGTCCACGACGGCGGACGATCCGGCCCCGGCGGTCATCGGGTGCCCCGGTCGGCGTACTCGGCGAGCTGGGCGGCGTCCTTCGCGGTGACGATCTGCGGGCCGGTGAGGACCGGGCGGCCGCCGCCGAGGACGTTGCGGTTGTAGCGGTAGAGCCAGAGCAGGTCCACGGCCTCGTAGCCCTGGAGGTAGGGCTGCTGGTCGACGGCGAAGCCGAGCGTCTTGGCCCGGAGGGCGGCGGCGACGGCGGGGTTCAGGTCGAAGGTGTCGATCTCGGCCTTGCTGCCCGCGGTCTTCTTGGCCTTGACGGCGGCGTCCGCGAAGGGGGCGCCGAGGGTGACGACCGCGTCGATGTCCTGGTCGGACTGGAGCTTGGCCTCGATGGACGCCTGGACGTCGGGCATGTTGGTGCCCTCCACGTACAGGTTCTGCATCTTCCCGTCGAAGGTCTTCCTGGCTCCGGCGCAGCGCTGCTCGTGGCCCACGTTGCCCTGTTCGTGCAGGATGCACAGGGCCTTCTTGCGGCCCCGCCGGTTCAGTTCCTCGCCGACCGCCTCACCGGCGATGGTCTCGTCCTGGCCGATGTGGGTGAGCGCGCCGAACTCCTTGGACTCGGCGGAGCCGGAGTTGACGGTGATCACGGGGATGCCGGCGCGGACGGCCTTGGCGACGACGTCCTTCATGGCGCCGGGCTTGGCGAGCGTGACGATCAGCCCGTCGACCTTCTTGTCGATGGCCGCCTGGACGAGCTGGGCCTGCTGCTGGCCCTCGGCGTCGTGCGTGTACAGGAAGTTGATGTTGTCCTTCTTGGCCGCCGTCTCGGCGCCCTTCTGGACGATGTCCCAGAAGGTGTCGCCGTCGCCCGAGTGGGTGACCATGGCGAAGGTCCAGCGGGGCGTGTTCACCGCGGCCCGGCCTTCGGCCGCGGCCTTGGCCGCACGCTCCTCCGCCCGCTTGCCGCCGGTGCTGCTGCATCCCATGAGGGACACCCCCAGCACCGCCGCAAGCACGGCGCCCATCGCACGTACCCCTGTCCGAACCCTTGCCACGACGCCGTGCCCTTCTTGTGCTGCTCGCTGTGCTGCCGGTGGTACCGGGGCCCGTGGTCCCGGTCCGGCTGGGCAAGTATCCCCGAGCCCGAGCCGCCGTCACGCGCAGGGGCGCGCGCCGCTCACCAGCGTACGGGCAGCCGGCGCACCCCGCGGATGAGTGTGCCGGGCAGCCAGTCGAAGGGAGCGGCGTCCGGGTCGGCGGCCAGACCGGGGCAGCGGTCCAGCAGGGTACGGATGGCGATGCGGCCCTCCATCCGGGCCAGCGGCGCGCCCATGCAGAAGTGGATGCCGTGTCCGAAGGCGAGGTGGCCGCGGGTGTCGCGGCGGATGTCGAAGCGGTCGGGCTCCGGGTAGCGGGCCGGGTCGCGGTCGGAGCTCGCGAGGGAGATGAGGACGGGGTCGCCGGTCTCGATGGTCCGGGAGCCGATCTCGACCCGTTCCCGGGCGAACCGGAAGGTGGCCGTCTCCACCGGTCCGTCGTAGCGCAGCATCTCCTCGACCGCGCCGTCGAGCAGCGCCGGGTCGGCGCGGAGCGCGGCGAGCTGGTCGGGGTGGTCGAGGAGGGCGCGGACGCCGTTGGAGATCAGGTTGACCGTCGTCTCGTGTCCGGCGACGAGCAGCAGGAAGGCCATGCCGACCAGCTCGTCGGGCGAGAGGGCGTCGTCGTCCTCGTCGCGGGCGGCGATCAGGGCGCTGAGCAGGTCGTCGCCGGGCGAGCGGCGCTTGTCCCGGATCAGCTCGGCGAGGTAGCCGCCCATGGCGCGGACCGCCTCGCCCTCCTCGGCCGGGTCGGCCGGGGCGACGACTCCGTTGGAGAGCTTGCGGAAGGCGGACCGGTCCAGGTCGGGCACGCCGATCAGTTCGCAGATGACGGTCATCGGGAGCGGGAAGGCGAACGCGTCCACCAGGTCGGCGCGGCCTTCCGGGAGCATCACGTCGAGCAGTTCGTCGGTGATCTCCTGGACCCTGGGGCGCAGCGCCTCGATGCGGCGCGCGGTGAAGGCGCGGGCGACGAGCTTGCGCAGCCGGGTGTGGTCGGGGGCGTCCATCTCCAGCATGTTGGCGTTGATCGGGTCGCCGCCCATTTCGCCGGGCAGCGCCCGCCAGTCCTTGCCGAAGCGCGGGTCGGCGAGGGCGGCGCGGCTCTCCTCGTAGCCGACGACCAGCCAGACGCGGTCGAAGTCGTCGGTACGGATGGTGTGCACCGGACCGGTCGCGCGCATGCGCGCGTAGTACGGATACGGGTTCGCGGTGAACTCCGTCAACCCCCGCAGATCCAAGTCGACTTCGGACATGGGCCGCCCCTCCCGGTCGCATCGTCCCGGCCCGCAGGACCGGCCCGCCCAGCGTATGCCGCGAGGTCCGCCGGGGACGAGGGGTTCAGCCGGGACTCGATCGGTTCTCGTCGTCGAGCAGACCGGCGTCGTGGACCAGGAGGGCGATCTGGACGCGGTTGTTGAGGCCGAACTTGGCGAGGATGCGGGAGACCTGGGTCTTCACGGTGGCGACGCTGAGGTAGAGCGTGGTGGCGATCTCCGCGTTGGACAGGCCCTGTGCCACGGCGACGGCGACCTCGCGCTCCCGGCCGGCGAGGAGTGCGACGCGTTCGCGTGCCCGCGCGGCCCGGTCGGTGCGCTCGCCGTGGCCGTCGCCGGCCGCGCGGGCCATGAGCTGCCGGGTGACGGCGGGTGACAGGACCGGGTCGCCGGCCGCGACCCGGCGTACGGATTCGACGATCCGGGCGGGCGGGGTGTCCTTGAGTACGAAGCCGGCGGCCCCGGCGCGGATAGCGCGCAGGACCTGCTCGTCGGCGTGGAAGGTGGTCAGGACGACGATCTCGGGCGCGTCCGGGCGGGCGCGCAGCAGTTCGGTGGCGCTGAGTCCGTCCATGACCGGCATCCGGATGTCCATCAGGACCACGTCGGGCCGCAGCCGTTCGACGAGGGCGGCGGCCTCGCTGCCGTCGGCGCCCTCGCCGACGATGTCGATGTCGTCGGCGCCGCCGAGCATGAGGGCGAGCCCGGCCCGGACGAGCGGGTCGTCGTCGATGATGAGGAGGCGGACGGGCGTGGTGGTCATGGCGCCCACGGTAGCCAGGCGCGGACGGCGAACCCGCCGCCGGGTTCGGGTCCGTGGTCGAGCCGGCCCCCGGCGAGGGTGGCGCGTTCGGTGAGGCCGATGAGCCCCTGGCCGGAGCCGGGCACGCGGGCGAAGGGTTCGGCGGGGGCCGGGTTGGACACCTCGACGGTGATGCCGGGGCCGGGTCCGCCGCCGAGGGTGAGGGTGACCTCGGCGCCGGGCGCGTGCTTGCGGGCGTTGGTCAGCGCCTCCTGGGCGATGCGGTAGACGGTGCGTCCGGGGGCGGCGGGCACGGTGTCCGGGTCGGCGATGCGGTTGTCGAGGGTGACCTTCATGCCGGCCTGCCGGGATTCGGCGACCAGCGCGTCGAGGGTGGCGAGGGTGGGCTGGGGGCGGTTGCCGTCGGTGTCGCCGTCGCGGGGGCCGCGCAGGACGCCGATGATCTCGCGGAGGTCCTGGAGGGCCTCGTGCGCGCTGTCCCGGATGACCGCGGCGGCGCGGGCGACCTCGGGCGGGGGTGCGTCGGGCCGGAACTCCAGGGCGCCGGCGTGGACGCTGAGCAGGGTGAGCCGGTGGGCGAGCACGTCGTGCATCTCGCGGGCGATCTCCTCGCGGGCGAGCCGCTGGGCCTGTTCGGCGCGCAGGGCGGCCTCGGACTCGGCGCGGCGGGCGCGTTCTCTGAGGGAGACGACGAGCTGGCGGCGGGAGCGCACGATCATGCCCCAGCTGAGGACGAGCAGGACCAGCAGGAACCCGATGATGGTGGACGCGAGGAACGAGGTGCCGGGGTCGGGGCGCAGATACGGCTGGACGGGGGTGCTGGCGAGGGCCAGGGCGCCGACGAGGGCGACCGGGCGGAACGGCCGGTGGACGGCCAGGCTGAACAGGGCGACGAGCAGGGCGCCCGCCGCGACGGGTTCCACGGTGGCCAGCACGGTCAGGGTGACGGCGAGGGCGACCGGCCAGCGCCGCCGGACCCACAGGGCGCAGCAGGCGGCGGCGCCGACGAGGGAGTCGATCAGTACGAAGACGTCCGGGGTGGTGGGGTCGGCCTCGATCGTGGCGAGGGTGCCCAGGCCGATGCCGGCGGCGCACAGGAAGGCCGTGATGTCGACGACCCAGTCCCGTACGGTGCGGCGGGTCCGGCCGCCGTCGTCCGGCAGCTCGGGTCCGGCCATCGCCGAGGGCAGCAGCCAGGGGTACTCCGTACGCGTCATGCCGACCACGCTACGCAGGTGGGCGGCGGGTTCCGGGCGTTCGGGGCGCGGGAGCGACCGAAGTCGCGCGGGAGGATACTTTCGGACCCGGCGGGCAGACCGTCGGCCGACGCGGGGGCCGGTACGGGGCGGCCAGGCTGGCGGCCATGAAGAAACTCTGCGAGACGGTCGGCTTCCTGGTGTTCGTCCAGGGGGTCACGGGGCTGCTGCACGAATGGCTCGACTGGTTCCACTTCTTCAATGTGATCCTGCGGATTCCGTTCTTCGCCGAGCACTCCTTGTTCGTGTCCATTGTGCTGCTGGTGACGGGGACGGCGGTCATGGTCGCGTCGGACTCGATCAAGGAGTGAGGCCGGCGGTCGCGGCCCGGTCGGCGCCGCGCCGCCCCCAGGCCGTGCCGGCCAGGACCAGTACGGCGCCGGCCACCCCGGCGGCCCCCAGGCGCTCGCCGCCGATCGCGATGCCGACGGCGGCGGCCCACAGCGGCTCCGTACCGAGGAGCAGGCTGACCCGGGACGGCGAGGTGCGGCGTACGGACCACATCTGGACGAAGAACGCGAAGAGCGTGCAGAACACGGACAGGAAGAGCAGCCCGCACCACTCGCGCGCCCCGAACCCGGCGGCGACCGTCCAGGGCGCCCGGCCGGTGCCCGGCGCGGCGGCCAGCAGCGCGAAGACGGCGACCGCGCTGCCGAGCTGCACCGTGGTCAGGGAGAGCGAGTCCGCCGACCGCACCGCCTTGATCCGGGCCATGAGCAGGACGTGCAGGGTGCGGGCGAGGGCGGCGAGGAGCATCAGCAGGTCGCCGGCCGAGGGGGTGGTGAAGCCGCCGCCCTGGGTCAGCAGCACCACCCCGGCGACGGAGAGCCCGGCGGCGGCGAGGAAGGCCCCGGTCGGCCGGGTCCGGGTCACGGCGGCCTCGGCGAGCGGGGTGAAGATCATGGTGAGGCTGATGATGAGTCCGGCGTTGGTGGCCGAGGTGTGCACGATGCCGTAGGTCTCCAGCAGGAAGATCCCGCTCAGGACGAGGCCCAGCAGCCCGGCGCCCCGCCACTGCGCGGCCCGGAGCGCCCGCAGCCGGCGCCGTCCCGCGACCACCAGGACGGGCAGCACCACGGCGAACCGCAGGACGAGCACGGCGACGACGGTCTGCGCCGTGGTGATGCCCTTGGCAGCGAGATAGCTGGAGCCCCAGACCACGGCGACCAGCAGTACGGGCAGATCGGTGAGCCAGGCCCGGCGCGGCGGGGCGAGGGCGGGGGCGGCGACGGACGACACCTGGTACTCCGGATTCTCCACAGGGGTTGGTGTGGAGACGGCACCGGCTCTCACCTGGGGGCGGTCACGCTACCGGGTGCCCTGCCGCGAGGGCGAGCCCCTGCCCGTCCGCGCTGCCGGGCGCCATCGGCCCGCCTACGCTGGGCGGGGAGGCATGCCCGCGGCAGGACGACGAGAAGGGACGATCATGTCCGGTATCCCGGCGCACACCCTGAACGACGGCCGTACGATCCCGGCGGTGGGCCTCGGCACCTACCCGCTCGACGACGACGCGGCGGAGCGGGCCGTCGCCGGGGCGCTGGGCCTCGGCTACCGGCTGGTGGACACGGCGCTGAACTACGGCAACGAGACCGGTACGGGGCGCGGCGTCGCCCGCGGCGGGGTGCCCCGCGAGGAGGTCTTCGTCACGACCAAGGTGCCCGGCCGGCACCACGGCTACGACAAGACGCTGGCCTCGTTCGAGGAGTCGCGGAGCAACCTCGGCCTGGACTACGTGGACCTGTATCTCATCCACTGGCCGCTGCCGAAGGTGGGTCTGTACGTGGACACCTGGCGGGCGCTGATCAAGCTGCGCGAGGACGGGCTCGTCCGGTCGATCGGGGTCTCCAACTTCACCGCGGAGCATCTGGCGCGGCTGGAGGAGGAGACGGGGGTGGTGCCCGCCGTGAACCAGATCGAGTTGCATCCCCGGCTGCCGCAGGAGGAGTTGCGGGCGGTGCACGCGGCGAAGGGGATCGTCACGCAGAGCTGGAGTCCGCTGGGGCGCGGCCGCGATCTGCTGGCCGACCCGGATGTGGTGGCGGTGGCCGGGGCGCACGGGGTGACTCCGGGGCAGGCCGTGCTGCGCTGGCACACCCAGCTCGGTTCCGTGCCGATCCCGAAGTCGGCCGATCCGGGGCGGCAGCGGGAGAACCTGGACCTGTTCGGGTTCGAGCTGACGCCGGAGGAGCTGGGCCGGATCTCCAACGGCCGCCGGGAGCGGTTCGGCGGGGACCCCGAGGAGCACGAGGAGTTCTGAGCGTCCCCGGGGTTCCGGGCCGGCCGGGCCGTCAGCCGCCGAGTGCGGTGTGGCGGGCGGCCAGCCGGGCCGCGCCGCGTGCGGTGAGGGAGCCGAGGAGACGCAGCCGGGAGATGCCGCCGTCCGGGTAGATGTCGATGCGGACCTGGTCGGCGCGGACGGCCTCCGGCAGGACGAAGCGGTGGTTGGTGTCGGGCTGGAGCCGGGTGCGGGGCAGGAACTCGGACCATGCGCCGCTGTCGGCGTCGCGGGCGGTCAGCCGGGCCCAGCCGGCGGCGTTGCCCTTGAGGCAGGCGGTGTCGATCTCGACGGCGCGGATGTCCGCCTCTTCGGCGAGGTGGTAGTGGATCCAGTCGTTGCCCCGGTCGCGGCGGCGCCGGGTCTCCCAGCCGTCGTCCATCTTGCGGGAGCGGCCGGGCTGGATGGTGTGGGTGGCCGGTGAGTAGAAGCGGTCGGAGGCGTCGGCGACCCGGCCGCCGTTCTCCAGGGCGACGACGTCGAAGGTGCCGAGCGCCGCGAGCCAGGCGGGGTCGGGGGCGACCTCGCCGTACACCCTCAGCCGGGCGATCCCGCCGTCCGGGTGCTGAGCGAGCCGCAGATGGGTGAAGCGCCGCTCGGCGTCCACGGCGAATCCGTTGGCCGCGTGGCCGCCGATCTCGGTACGGGTCACGAGCGTCGTCCACGTCACGCCGGGGTCGAGCAGTTCCGCGGGGGACGGCGTGCCGGGCAGCGAGACGGCCGCCACGGAGACGGCTTGCGGGTAGTTGCCGCGGAAGTGGGCGGTGTCCACGACGAGGCCGCGCACGACGCCGGGGGCGCCGAGGCGGATGAGCGCCCAGTCGTGGTCGTCGTCGGCCGGATGCGGTTCGCCGGCGCTCGCGCCGCGCCGGCGGCGGGTCTCCCAGCCGTCCATGATCTTGCCCTTGTGGCCGAAGCGCTCCGGGTCGAAGCGGGCGGGCTCCGGCCTGAGCAGGTTCTCGCGCTCGGCGAAGAACTCGTCGTTGGCGGCGATGACGGCCGCGCCGAGGCGGCGGTCGGCGAGGTCGACGAGGTGGGTGAAGGGGAGGTCGGCGCTGCGGTGGTCGGCGTACGGGTCGCCGCCGCCGTACGGGTTCGCGTCGCCGGTGAAGTGCGTGATCGCCGTCATGCTCGGGTCTCCCTCGTCCGGAGGCGGCCGGTGGGTTCGGTGAGGACGCCGTCGTGGGCGATGCGGGTGCCGCGCAGCCAGGTGGAGCGCACCACGCCGTGCAGGGTGCGTCCGGCGTAGGCGGTGACCCGGTTGCGGTGGAAGAGTTCGGCCGGGTCGACGGTGAAGGCGGCTTCGGGGGCCAGCACCGCGAAGTCGGCGTCGCGGCCGGCCTCGATGGCGCCCTTGCGGTGCAGCCCGGCGAGGGCGGCGGGGGCGGTGGACATCCAGCGGGCGACGTCGTCCAGGGTGTGGCCCCGGCGGCGGGCCTCGGTCCAGATGGCGGGGAGCCCGAGCTGGAGGGAGGAGATGCCGCCCCAGGCGGAGGCGAAGTCCGGGGTCTTGAGGTCGGTGGTGCAGGGCGAGTGGTCGGAGACGACGCAGTCGATGGTGCCGTCGGCGAGCCCCTGCCACAGCGCGTCCTGGTTGGCGGCCTCGCGGATGGGCGGGCAGCACTTGAACTCGGTGGCCCCGTCCGGGACTTCCTCGGCGGTGAGGGTGAGGAAGTGCGGGCAGGTCTCGACGGTGAGCCGGACGCCCTCGCGCCGGGCGGCGGCGATGGTGGCCAGCGCGTCGCCGGAGGACAGGTGCAGGACGTGGACGCGGGCGTCCAGTCGGCGGGCGTGCGCGATCAGGCCCTCGATGGCGGTGTTCTCGGCGTCGCGCGGCCGGGAGGCGAGGAAGTCGGCGTAGGCGGGGCCGCTTCGCTGCGGGGCGGACGCCAGGTGGTGGGGGTCCTCGGCGTGCACGATGAGCAGTCCGCCGAAGCCGGCGATCTCGGCCATGGACCGGGCCAGTTGCTCCTGGTCCAGCTCGGGGAACTCCTCGACGCCGGAGGGCGAGAGGAAGCACTTGAAGCCGAAGACCCCGGCCTCGTACAGCGGGCGCAGGTCCTTGACGTTGGTGGGGACGGCGCCGCCCCAGAAGCCGGTGTCCACATGCACCTTGGGTTCGGCGACGCGCTGCTTGACGCGCAGGTGCTCGACCGTGGTGGTGGGCGGCAGGGAGTTGAGGGGCATGTCGAGCAGGGTGGTGATGCCGCCGGCCGCGGCGGCGCGGGTGGCGGTCCAGAAGCCCTCCCACTCGGTGCGGCCGGGGTCGTTCACATGGACGTGGGTGTCCACCAGACCGGGCAGCAGGGCGTCGTCACCGAGGTCCTCGACGCGGGCGCCGGCCGGTGCCCCGGCGTCGTACGGGAGGACGGCTTCGATGGTCTCGCCGCTGACGGCCACCGACGCGGGCCGGGTTCCCTCGGGGGTGACGACGCGCGTCGAGCGCAGCAGCAGCTTCACGTCCGGACCGGGCACCCGTGCTCCTCACTTCGCATGTCCAACAAACTGTCTTTCAACGAACTGTTGAAGGAGTCTTCACTCGGGAGGGCGCCCCGTCAAGACCTCTTCCCCGTACCGCGGGCGCCCGGCGGCCCCCTCTGGACGTTTCCACAAAGTAAAAGGTCAATTTCGGAGTGCGGAACGTAGAATGAGCCAGGCGCGGTGCGGCCGGGCCGTCGCACGACCTGCGGACACCCGGACGGACGGGCGCTGACCGGCGACGACGGCCCCTGGCCGGCCCAGGTCCCGCCGGCCGGGCCCGGTAGGCTGCTGCCTTGCTCCTCCGCTTCGAAAGGACCGTTGACGTGCCGCCGTCCCACGCCAGCACTTCCGACTCCAAGCCCGCCGGTTCCAGCGGTGGTGTGCAGTCCCTTGAGCGCGCCTTCGACCTGCTGGAGCGGATGGCCGACGCGGGGGGCGAGGTCGGCCTGAGCGAGCTGTCCGCGAGCAGCGGACTCCCCCTGCCCACGATCCACCGTCTGATGCGCACGCTGGTGCTGTGCGGTTACGTACGCCAGCAGCCCAACCGGCGTTACGCGCTCGGCCCCCGGCTGATCCGCCTCGGCGAGTCCGCCTCGCGGCTGCTTGGCACCTGGGCCCGCCCGTATCTGGCCCGGCTGGTCGAGGAGACCGGCGAGACCGCCAACATGGCGCTGCTCGACGGCGACGAGATCGTGTACGTGGCGCAGGTGCCGTCCAAGCACTCGATGCGCATGTTCACCGAGGTCGGCCGCCGGGTGCTGCCGCACTCCACCGGGGTCGGCAAGGCGCTGCTGGCGCACACCCCGGCGGACGAGGTGCGCGCGCTGCTGGCCCGTACGGGCATGCCGGCCGCCACCGACAAGACGATCACCACCCCGGACGGCTTCCTGGAGGCGCTGGACCAGGTCCGCAGGATGGGCTACGCGGTCGACGACAACGAGCAGGAGATAGGGGTGCGCTGTCTGGCGGTCTCGGTGCCCGACTCCCCCACCTCCGCCGCGATCTCGATCTCCGGCCCGGCCGGCCGGGTCACCGAGGCGGCCACCGAGCGGATCGTGCCCATACTCCAGCAGGCCGCGAAGGACCTGTCGGAGGCGCTGGCCGGCAGCGGCACGGCCGGCTGAGGCGGAGCACGGCGGGCGGGCCCGGACCCTTCGGAGGGTCCGGGCCCGTTCGCGTCACACCGGGCCCGTTCGCGTCACACCGGGGCCGGGGCGGCCGTGAGCCGGCCGTCCGTCATGGTGACCGTGCGGTCCGCGCGGTCCAGGTGGGCGCGGTCGTGGGTGACCAGGACCGTCGCCGTGGAGCGCTGCCGGGTCAGCGTGACCAGCAGGTCGAGAACGGCCGCGCCGCGCTCATGGTCCAGTGCGCTGGTCGGCTCGTCCACCAGCAGCAGGGCCGGCTCGTTCATCAGGGCGCGGGCGATGTTGACCCGCTGGCGCTGACCGCCGGAGAGCTGGTGGGGCCTGCGGCCCGCCTGCCCGGCGAGGCCGACCGCGTCGAGCAGGTCGAGCGCGCGGGCACGGGCGGCCCCGGCCCGGCCGCCGGAGAGATGCGTCATGACCTGGAGCTGTTCGACGGCGGTCAGCGAGGGCAGCAGATTGGGCTGCTGGAAGACGATGCCGACCCGCTCCCGGCGCAGCGCCGCCTGCTCGGCGCGCCCCAGCCCCGTGGTGTCCGTACCGGCGACGAGGACCGTGCCCGAGTCCGGGGCGACCAGCGTCGCGGCCACCGCGAGCAGGCTGGACTTGCCGGAGCCGGACGGTCCGACGACGGCGGTGAGGGTGCCGGCGGGCACGTCGAGCGCGACGCGGTCCAGGGCGGTGAGGCGGCCGTCGCCGTCCGGGTAGGTGAGGGTGACATCGGTGAGCGTGAGGGTCATCGGGCACTCCCGAGCGCGGTGAGCGGGTCGACGGCGGTGATCCGCCGGATGGACAGGGCCGCCCCGGCGGCGCCGAGGACGATGGTCACGGCGGCCGGCACGAGGACCGTCGCCGCGTCCAGGACGAACGGCACGCTGCCGCCCGCGACCAGGACACCGATGCCGGAGGCGAGGGCGGTGCCCAGGCCCGTGCCGAGGACGAGCATCACGACGGCCTGTCCGAGCGCGTCCCTGAGCAGATACGGGGTGGAGGCGCCCAGCGCCTTGAGCACGGCGACGTCGCCGCTGCGCTGGATCGTCCAGACGGTGAAGAACGCGCCGATGACCAGGGCGGAGATGACGAAGAGGAAGCCGCGCATCAGCTGGAGCGAGCCGTTCTCGGCCTGGTAGGAGCCGATCGCGGTGAGGGAGTCCGCCAGGGTGAGGGTCCGGGTGCCCGCCGCCCGGTCGCCGGCGGCCGTGTCGGCGGCGCCGGTGAGGGTCAGGGCGATCACGGTGGCGCGGGCGTCCCCGTTCCCGGCGCGCCGCCAGTCGGCGAGGTCGGTCCAGACGACCGGGGTGTGGCTGTACGAGGCGTCGCCGGCGACGGCGGCCACGGTGACCTCCCGGCCGCCGAGCCGCAGCCGGTCCCCGGCGCGCACGTCCAGCTCGTCGGCTCCGCCGCGCGAGAGGACGACCTCGCCGGGGGCGACCTCCGTGCCGAGCGGGGCCAGTCCGCTGCCGGGCTCGACACCGAACGCGGAGACGGCGGCCGTGCGCTCCCCCGTACCGGGCATGCGCTCCCCCGTACCGGCGGTGGCGTTCAGGGTGCGGATGCCGAGCGGCTCCGCGGACGTCACGCCCGGCTGCCGGGCCCAGGCCCGTACCGCGTCCTCGCCGACCGAGGAGTCGGTGAAGGACACCGAGCGGCCGTCCGGCGGGGCGGCGAACGCCAGCCGGTCGGCGTTCAGCCCGGTGACGGCCGAGGTGTTCTCACGGGCCAGCCCCGCGGTGAGCCCGGACAGCAGACCGACCAGCAGGGTGATCAGCACGACGACCGTGCCCATGAGCGCGAAGCGGCCCTTGGCGAACCGTAGATCTCTCCATGCGACGAACATGCCCCCAGCCTTGTTCTCCGGAGCCCGCCGGGCATCGCCCCCGCGCTGGTGACGACATCAACCTTTCGATTGACCGGCTCCGGGCGGGACGCGCCTACGCTGGATTCAATGGAAACGCGTGTCCACCCTCCCGTCGCCGCCGCGCTGCGGCTGTGTCTGCACGGTCTGCTGCTGGGCCTGCTGGCGCTCACCGCCGTCAAGGCCGCCGGGGACGGCGGTCCCCGCACGGGTGCGGTGATCGCGACCGCCGGGGTGCTGGGCGCGGTGTACGTGACCGGCGCCGCGGTCCGGTCCGTGCAGCCGGGGACCCGCGCGGGCGCGGGCTGGCTGGCGGTGCTGGGGCTGCTGTGGGCGGTGCTGCTGGTGCTGTCGCCGGACGCGCTGTGGGTGGCCTTCCCGCTCTACTTCCTCCAGCTGCATCTGCTGCCGACGCACTGGAGCCTGCCCGCCGTCGCGGCGACGGCCGGCGCGGCCATCGCGGGCTTCCTGCTGCACGGGCAGGCGGTCACGCCGGGCACGTTCATCGGCCCGCTGCTGGGCGCGGCCGTCGCCGTGGCCACGGTCCTCGGGTACGAGGCGCTGTTCCGGGAGAGCGAGCGGCGCCGCCGGCTCATCGAGGAGCTGGTCGCCACCCGTGCGGAGCTGGCCGAGGCGGAGCGCACCGCGGGCACCCTGGCGGAGCGGGAGCGGCTGGCCCGCGAGATCCACGACACCCTGGCCCAGGGCCTGTCCAGCATCCAGCTGCTGCTGCGCGCCGCCGAGCGGGCCCTGCCCGACGACGCCCCGGCCGCCGCCCATGTGCACCGGGCGCGCGAGGCGGCGCAGGACAACCTCGCCGAGGCCCGCCGCTTCGTCCGCGCCCTGACCCCGCCGGACCTGGAGAACGGTTCGCTGGCGGCCGCCCTGGAACGGCTCACGGCCCGTACCGCCGCGCCGGGGCTCACGGTGCAGTTCGCGGTGAGCGGCACCCCGGTCGAACTGCCCACGCCGTACGAGGTGGCGCTGCTGCGGACCGCGCAGTCGGCGCTCGCGAACACCGTGCGGCACGCCGGGGCGCGGCGGGCGGAGATCACGCTGAGCTTCATGGACACCTCGGTGTCGCTGGACGTGGTGGACGACGGACGCGGCTTCGCGCAGGACGAGCCGGCGGCGACCTCCCCGGAGTCGGGCGGGTTCGGGCTGCCGGCGATGCGTTCGCGGGCCCGGTCGCTGGGCGGCACGCTGAGCGTGGAGTCGGCGCCCGGCCAGGGCACCGCCGTCGCGCTGACGCTGCCGCTGCCGGTGGGCCGGGCGGGGCGGGAGGCGGCATGAGCGCGCCGGTCAGGCTGCTGCTCGCCGACGACCATCCGGTGGTGCGGGCCGGGCTGCGGGCGGTCCTGGACACCGAGCCGGACTTCCGGGTCGTGGCGGAGGCCGCCACCGCCGAGGAGGCGGTCGCCCGTGCCGCGGCGGGCGGGCTCGACGTGGTGCTCATGGACCTGCAGTTCGGGTCCGGGATGCACGGCGCGCAGGCCACCGCCGCGATCACGGCGGCGCCGGACGCGCCGCGCGTGCTGATCCTGACGACGTACGACAGCGACGCGGACATCCTGGCGGCGGTGGAGGCGGGGGCGGCGGGCTATCTGCTGAAGGACGCGCCGCCCGAGGAGCTGGCGGCCGCGGTCCGTACGGCGGCGGCGGGCCGTTCCGCGCTGGCCCTGGCCGTCGCGCACCGGCTGATGGACCGGATGCGCACGCCCGCCCAGGCGCTCACCAAGCGCGAGCTGGAGGTGCTGCGGCTGGTCGGCGACGGCCTGTCCAACGCGGAGATCAGCAAGCGGCTGTTCCTCAGCCAGGCGACCGTGAAGTCCCATCTGGTGCACATCTACGCCAAGCTCGGCGTGGATTCGCGCACGGCGGCGGTCGCGGCGGCGACGGCCCGCAGGCTGATCCGCCGCTGATCCGTCACCGGTCGCCGGTCAGCGGCGCGGCGGCTCGCCGAAGAGGTCGACGGCGACGCGTACGTCCCGCAGCGCCGACGCCAGCGCGCTCACCGAGCCGATCGCCCCCGCGACCAGCAGCAGCGAGCGGCGCAGCCGGGGGATCTCCGGCACCCCGCTGAGCGCCATGGCGGCCAGCGCGGCGAGTTCGTCCTCGGCGATGGCGCGGTCGGGGAACTGTCCGGGATGCCCGGCCAGGGCCCGCCGCAGCCGGGAGACCGCGGTGCGCAGCTCCGTCACCCTGGGGTCCTCACCGCTGCCGGCCACCCGTTCCTGCCCGACGCTCTTCAACAAAGCTCCCCCTCGCACGTCCTCGTGCCGGTGTTCCGACCGCTCCCCAAACCTGGTCAAGTGTCCGGGGGTGCGGGCAAGTTAACGCCATAAAAGGTACCGGGCGCCACTCCGCGCGCCTCATGCACGCCGTACGGGTGGGCGGCGCGGGCGTGAACGGCGGGCGTGGGGTATCCAGAGCGGTATGACAAGTGAACGCGTCTCGCCCGTCGTCGCCGGACTGCTGCTCGCCGCAGGGGGCGGGCGGAGGCTCGGTGGACGCCCGAAAGCCCTGCTGGGACACCGTGGACGCCCGCTCGTGGAGCATGCGGTGCGGGTGCTGCGGGAGGGCGGCTGCGGTCCGGTGCACGTGGTGCTGGGCGCGGCGGCCGACGAGGTGCGGGCGCGGGCGGATCTGGCCGGCTGCACGGTCTCCGTCAACACGGAGTGGACCTCCGGGATGGGTTCCTCGCTGCGGGCGGGGCTCGGCGCGCTCGCGGGGACGGGAGCGGACGCGGCGCTGGTGCTGCTGGTCGACCAGCCGGGGATCGGCGGGCGGGCGGTGGCGCGGGTGCGGGCGGCCTGCCGGGACCGGACGAGCCTGGTAGCGGCCTCGTACGGGGGTGAGCGCGGGCATCCGGTGCTGTTCGGGGCGGACCGGTGGGCGGACGTCGCGGCCGGGGCGGTGGGCGATCAGGGGGCGCGGGCGTATCTGCGGGCGCACCGCGACGCGCTGGCGCTCGTCGAGTGCGGCGATGTGGCACAGGCGTACGACATCGACACTCCGGCGGACCTCTCGCACCTGGAGTGAGCCCCCTGGGACGCTGCGCCGACGCCCCGGCAGTTCTGTCGAGCCGGAGAATCTCGACATCAACAAAACATTGAACTTCCACCATGAGGAAACTACTATCCACTGACCAGAAGCCCTCTGCACCTCAGACGGCGGCCTCAGCCGTATCCCGGAGCCCCGGCACGCCGTGCCGAATCGGGCGGCCCGGCGGCCGTGGACGCCGTCCGCACCGCCCGCTGAAGGAGTGACAGCTCATGTCCGCACCAGCGCCGTCCCCGCTGGCCATCGTCGATGCCGAGCCCCTGCCCCGGCAGGACGAGGTCCTCACCCCCGCGGCCCTCGCGTTCGTGGCCGAGCTGCACCGCCGGTTCACGCCCCGGCGCGACGAGCTGCTCGCGCGCCGCGCAGAGCGCCGGGCGGAGATCGCCCGCACCTCCACGCTGGACTTCCTCCCGGAGACGGCGGCGATCCGTGCGGACGACTCCTGGAAGGTCGCCCCGGCCCCGGCCGCGCTGAACGACCGCCGGGTGGAGATCACCGGTCCCACCGACCGCAAGATGACCATCAACGCCCTGAACTCGGGCGCGCGGGTCTGGCTCGCCGACTTCGAGGACGCCTCCGCCCCCACCTGGGAGAACGTCGTCCTCGGCCAGCTCAACCTGATGGACGCCTACAACCGCTCCATCGACTTCACCGACCCGAGGTCCGGCAAGGCGTACGCGCTGAAGCCGGCCGACGAGCTGGCGACCGTCGTCACCCGCCCGCGCGGCTGGCACCTGGACGAGCGCCACCTCCGGCTGGACGGCACCCCGGTGCCCGGTGCCCTCGTCGACTTCGGCCTCTACTTCTTCCACAACGCCCAGCGCCTCATCGACCTCGGCAAGGGCCCGTACTTCTACCTGCCCAAGACGGAGTCGCACCTGGAGGCCCGCCTCTGGAACGACATCTTCGTCTTCGCGCAGGACGAGCTGGGCATTCCGCAGGGCACCGTCCGGGCCACGGTCCTGATCGAGACCATCACCGCCGCGTACGAGATGGAGGAGATCCTCTACGAGCTGCGCGACCACGCCTCCGGGCTGAACGCGGGCCGCTGGGACTACCTGTTCTCCATCGTGAAGAACTTCCGCGACGGCGGGGCCAAGTTCGTCCTGCCGGACCGCAACGCGGTGACGATGACCGCCCCGTTCATGCGGGCGTACACCGAACTCCTCGTCCGCACCTGCCACAAGCGCGGCGCCCACGCCATCGGCGGCATGGCGGCCTTCATCCCGTCCCGCCGGGACGCCGAGGTCAACAAGGTCGCGTTCGAGAAGGTCAAGGCCGACAAGGACCGCGAGGCCGACGACGGCTTCGACGGCTCCTGGGTCGCCCACCCCGACCTGGTCCCGATCGCCATGGCCTCCTTCGACGCGGTCCTGGGCGACAAGCCGAACCAGAAGGACCGGCTGCGCGAGGACGTCTCGGTGGCGGCGGGCGATCTGATCGCCGTCGACACGCTGGACGCCAGGCCCACCTACGACGGCCTGCGCAACGCGGTCGCCGTCGGCATCCGCTACATCGAGGCGTGGCTGCGGGGCATGGGCGCGGTCGCCATCTTCAACCTGATGGAGGACGCGGCCACCGCCGAGATCTCCCGCTCGCAGATCTGGCAGTGGATCAACGCGGACGTGGTCTTCGAGAACGGCGAGCACGCCACGGCCGAACTGGCCCGGAGGGTCGCCGCCGAGGAACTGGCCGCGATCCGCGCCGAGACCGGCGAGGAGGCATTCGCCGCCGGCCAGTGGCAGCAGGCCCACGATCTGCTGCTCCAGGTCGCGCTCGACGAGGACTACGCGGACTTCCTGACCCTCCCCGCCTACGAACGCCTGCGCTGACCCCCGTACGCTCCCCCGCCCCGGCGCCGCATGACGCCGGGGCGGCAGTGCGTCGGGGCGGCAGTGCGTCGGGGTTGAGGATGTCGTGCGTTTCAGACCGCCGGGCACTTTCCTATCGCCACGGACAGTTTGACGTTTTCCGAGGCATCGTACAATTCGCCGGGTTTCGGGCTCTGGCTGCAAATTTCTCCGTGCACCCGGGGGATTTCCTGCTGATCGACGATGCCGGGGCTTCCGTAGAACACATCGATGAACCGGCTGTTGTAGCCCTTCTTCAGCAGCCGGTCGTAGGATTCTTCGAAATCCTTCCCCACAAGATCCGGTGTCCTGGGGGTCGGGACATGGGCATTCCAGTGCGTTGGGCACTTCTCCCCGCGCGGGACAGCACCGAAATCAACGGAGTCCGGATCGGCTCCTTCTCTCGTCAGGCAAGCCCTCCACAGTTCCGCGTGCTGCAGATCCACTGTTCGGCCGAGGTCCGTCGCATCTCGGACGGAGATGCCGAGGTTCTTGTCGGCGGCTTCCTTCATTTTGACGGGCAGGCTGTCCGGAGGCAGGGGCGCGGACGCGGGTTCACTTCGTGCGGCTGAGGCCGTGCCGTCGGACGTGTCGTTCGAGCAGCCTGCACTCAAGGCGATAACTGCCAATATCGCAGGTATGCCCCTGCCGAGCGATTTCAGTTTCATGACCCGCTTTCCCGTTGCCTTGCGCCGCGCAGCAGCCGCACCGACGATTCCTCGGTGGGTGCAAAACGTACCGCCTGGGGTGGACGGGCTCAACGTCGCGCGGATCGGCGGGAGGTGACGGGCCTTCACCGGTCCTGCGGCAGGCCGGCGCTTCAGACGGTGCGGATCGAGACGACCTTGTGGACCAGGGCCGTGCTCGCTGCCGGGCCGTTGCAGGTCAGGCGGTGGGGTGGCGCGTGGTGCGTGGTGACTTCGATGTCGTACGCCGCGGAGCGCGGTGCGGGGCCGGTGACGCGGATCAGCCAGTGCGGGCCCGCCCGTGAGGTGCCGGTGACCGTGTAGGCGTGCCGGCCGGCCGGGCCGTGGCGGGCGAGCAGCGCGGCGACGGCGGCCTGCTGGGCCGGGAAGAGGTCGGTGTAGCCGCGCAGATGTCCGGCGTGGACCCGGTCCGCGAGGTGCTGCCCGACCACGTCGACCGACGAGGCCCCGTCCAGGCCGCCGTAGTAGACGCCGTCGGGCGCGACGAGCACATTGGCGGCGAACCGGTCGCCGCCCACATGCGTGCACTCCCACACCGGATCGGGCCACCGCTCGCTCAGCGCGGCGGCGACCGGGCGGCCGCGCAGCGCGCAGCAGGTGTCGTGCCGGCCGTGGACGCAGACGAGGACGACGGGCGGCAGGCCCGGCTCCCCCGGTGCGCCGAGCGCGTCGGCGGCGCGGGCCAGGTCCTCGTCGCGCTCCCAGGTCCCCCACCGCTGGCGGTGCCGGCCGGTGGCGTCGTACCGCAGGACGGCCCAGCGCCGGGGTCCGGGGTCGCCCGTGCGGCGGCCGTGGCGCCGGATCAGGAGGATGCGGGCCCGTACGGCGCTCGCCGCCTCGAAGAGGAGGGCCTTGGCCACGGGGTCGAGGGGGAGGCCGTCGTAGCCGTTGGCCGGCCAGGGCCCCTGGTGCTCGACCAGCACCCAGACGAGCCCGTACGGGGCGGTGCCCGGCAGCGCGTCACCCCGCGCACGGGCGTCGTCGGCGCAGAAGAAGCGTTCCGCCGTCACGCGGCCGCCGGTACGAGGACGCCAGCGCGCAGCAGCCTCCCCGCGCAGGCGAGGCCGAGGTCGCCCGCGGTGCGCACCTCGCCGGAGAGCAGCCGGCGCAGGGCCGGGATGTCGGTCTCCGGGAAGTCCAGCCACCCCACCCGGCTGATCAGGCGGCGGCCGTCGAGGCGGGCTTCGAGGGCGCCCCGGAGCCGGACCGGGGTGCCGGGGCCGAGCCGCCGCAGGGCGGCGAGCTGGGCGAGGGGTCCCAGCGGTGCGGGCCGGGCCTCGGCGCGCCGGGTGCGGTGCAGGCGGGGGGCCGGGTCGGTGGCGGCGAGGGCGGCGGCGAGGCGTTCGCGCACCGGGGCGATCTCCTCGTCGGCGCGGTCCGCGCCCAGCGGCAGGGAGGCGCGGGCCCAGGGGTCCTCGCGCAGTTCGGCGAGGGCGGCGCGCATCAGCTGTTCGGCCAGGGCGTAGCGGGTCCACGCGTGGACGCCGAGGGTGAGGTGGATCGCCACCTCACCCTGGGCCTCGGCGGCGTGCAGCCAGCCGCGCGGCAGGTAGAGGACGTCGCCGGGGGCGAGAACGGTGTCGAGGTGGGGTTCGCCGCGCGCGGCCTCGGTGACGGTTTTGCGGTGGTCGGTCCAGGGCTGGTCGCGCAGCGGGTCGGGGTGCACGGGCGGGTGCACGGTCCAGCGCTTGGTGCCCTCGATCTGGAGTACGAAGACGTCGTGGACGTCGTAGTGGGCGTCGAAGCCCCGGTTCTGCGGCGGGGTGACGTAGGCGTTGGCCTGGACCGGGTGGCCGAGTTCGGCGGCGAGCGCGGCGGTGAACGCGCCGATGGGGGCCCAGGTGCGCTGGAGGGCCTGGAGGACGAGGGTGGCGCCGTCCGCGAACTCCCGCCACAGCGCGGTGTCGTCCGCCTGGTCGCCGATGGTGGCGCCCACCCCGGCAGGCGAGGTGAACGAGGCGTCGGGGAGCGTGGTGCCGTTCTTGGCGACGCGGAGGAACGGCGTACGCAGTCCGCGCCGCGAGAGGAGTTCGTCGACGGCGCCGGCCGAGAAGAGGTCGGAGAAGTCGCCGGCCCGGCGGCTGAGCAGCGGGGTCCGGGACCAGATGTCACGGGCGAACGCCTCCCGGTCGAGGCCGGGTGTCAGACGCGACTCCAGGACCCCTGGGTCCGCCGTCGCGGTCCGGGGGTCCCGGATGCCGGGCGGGGACGTACTCAAGAACCGCTGCCGGAGGCGCCGCCGTCCGCACCGCCATCCGCCCCACCGTCGGCCCCACCGTCCGCACCGCCGTCCGCACCGCCGTCGTGGACACCCGGCGTACCGGCCGCGCCCCCGTCCGCAGGGCCTTCCGCGCCGCCGTCGGCACCGCCGTCGTGGACACCCGGCGTACCGGCCGCGCCCCCGTCCGCGGGGCCTTCGGCGCCGCCGTCCGCTCCGCCGTCGTGGACACCGGGCGTGCCCGCGGCACCGCCGTCCGCGGGGCCTTCCTGCTGGTTCGGGTCCTGCTCGGGGTTGGTCATGGTTCCTCCCGCGCATCGAACAGCTGGGTCCGGGCCGCGTACCGGGCCCGGTCGTGAGACACGGCGGTGCCACCGGGGCACCGCCGTGACCAGCCTACCGCTATGCGCGGTAAGTCTCGATTCGAGAGGAATGCCCTTCCCGGTCTACTTCAACCCGTTCTCCAGGGCGTTCATCAGCGTCCCCTGGGCGGTGTCTCCCGACATCTCCCAGACCATGACGCCCAGCAGCCCCTTGTCCTTCACGTACTGGGTCTTCTTGCCGATGGACCAGGCGTCGTCGAAGGACCACCACTGGCTTCCGGTGTAGCCGTAGGTGGAGATGGACTGCTCGTCGTGATGGACCGTCATCGTCGGATAGGCGCCGATGAGGTTCGAGTAGCCCCGGGTGCCGGCCTCCTCGGCGAACTGGCCGGGAGCGGCTCCGCCCGCCGACTGCCATTCACCCGCGACGCCGCCGTCCGTGACGCCCTGCCAGCCCCGCCCGTAGAAGGGGATGCCGAGGGTCAGCTTGCGGGGGTCCACACCGGCGTCGGTGTACGCCTTGATGGCGGTGTCGGCGCTGAAGTGGAAGTCGTACGGGTCCTGGGTGTCGTTGTAGAGGTTGGCCTGGTGGCCGGTGCGGTTCGGCTCCCAGGAGTTGTCGCTGCCGGAGCCGTGGAAGTCGTAGCCCTGGACGTTGGCGACGTCGAGCGAGTCGAAGACCTTGGACAGGTCCCAGCCCTCGTCGATCTTCTGCGGGTCGGCGGGGGTGAAGGCGGTGAGCAGGCGGTGGCCGCCGCCCAGCGCGTCGAGCTGCTTGCGGAACTCGGCGAGCAGCAGGGTCAGGTTGTCCTTGTCGTCGGGCGAGTAGTGGTTACCGGGGTGTCCGGTGCCGGTGCCCGGCCACTCCCAGTCGATGTCGAAGCCGTCGAAGATGCCGGCCGCGGTGCCCGGTCCGCCGGCGCCGTTGTACTCGGGCAGGTTGCCCTTGATGTACATGTCGATGCAGGAGGAGACGAACTTCTTGCGGGCGGCGTCGGTGGCGGCGACGTCCGAGAAGTACTTGGAGTAGGTCCAGCCGCCGAGCGAGACCACGATCTTGAGGTCCGGGTGCAGCTTCTTCAGCTTCTTGAGCTGGTTGAAGTTGCCGCGCAGCTTGGCCCAGCCGTCGTCCGCGACGCCGTCCACGGACTGGGCGGCGCTGAACGGGCGGGCGTAGTCGGCGTCGGCGTCACCGGCGCCGGTCCCCTGCTCGGGGTCCTGCGGGTCGGCGGTGGTGCCCTTGGTGACGCCGTTGAGGCAGGTGAGGTTGTTGGGGTCGATGTTGGCGAACGAGTAGTTGATGATGTCGAGCTTGTCGGCGGCGCCCGAGGTCTCCAGGTTCTTCACGAAGTACTGGCGGCCGTAGATGCCCCACTGCACGAAGTAGCCGACCTTGGCGTAGTTGCCCTCGCCGGCGATGTCGTCGGTCTTCACGGTGAGGGCGTTGCTCGCCGGTGAGGCGTTGTCCGCGGCGTCGCGGGCCTTCACGGTGAAGGTGTACGAGGTCGCGGGCGACAGGCCGCCGATGGTGGCGGTGGTCGTGGTGCCGGAGACCGTGGTGGCCAGCTCGGAGCCCTTGTAGACGTCGTACGCGGCGATGCGCTTGTTGTCCGTCGCGGCGTTCCAGGCCAGCGTCACGGACGAGGCGCTGGTGGCCGTGGAGCGCAGGGAGCCGGGGGCCGTCGGGGCCTGGGTGTCGGTGGCCGGGTCGACGGTGGTGACGGACAGCGGGGCGCTCTCGGCGGAGACGTTGCCGCGCGTGTCCTTGGCCCGGACGGTGACCGCGTAGGTGGTGGCCGGGGTCAGGCCGGTGACCGTGACGGAGGTGGCCGCGGTGGCGGAGCCGACGACCTTTCCGTCCGCGAGGACGTCGTACGAGGCCACGGGGAAGTCGCCCGCGGTGGAGGCCGTCCAGGACAGCGACGCGGTACGGGCGGTGACATCGGTCTGCTTCAGCCCGCTGGGCGCGCCCGGCGGCTCGTCGGCGGAGCCGTCGCACTTGTCGCCGTTGATCCGGCAGCCGGTCGGCTCGGTGATCGGGCCGGTGGCGACGAACCAGAAGCTGAACGGCTCGGTCGTGCTGTGCGCGGCGACCGTGCCGTTGTAGTGGGCGTTGACGGCGGTGATGTGGCTGCCCTGGGTGGTCACGGCCCCGTTGTACGAGGACTGGATCGCGACGCCGGAGGGCAGGTCGAACTCCAGGCTCCAGCCGGTGACGGCGGTGTCCGTGTCGTTGTGGAGGATGTACGTGCCCTTCCACCAGGGCCCGTTGTCGGCGGAGGTGAACGTCGCCGTGAGCTTGCCCGCCGCGTGCGCGGGGACGGCCTGGAGCGACAGGAGTGCGAGGAGGAGGCCGAGTACGGCGATCAGCGCGGTCGTCGTTCTCCGTCTCAATGGCATGTGCTCGAACATGGTTCTCCCTTGCGGCAGGGACCGGTGAGGCGGTCCTCGGGGAGGTGCGGATGTCGTGCCATGGAGCACAGGGGAAGGTAATTGGTCTACACCAAGTCGTCAATAGGTACAGACCACTTGAGGTTCCGGATCGGCCGGGCGGCACCTCCCCGGCCTGCGATGGCGCAGGTGTGCGAATAGGTCCCGGAGATGGTTAGGATCATCGACGGCAAGGCTGTAGCGCAGAGGTCGTCGCGCCCTAGCAGCAAGCTGGAGGACGTCGGTTCGAATCCGACCTGTCTTGCCACCTTTTCGTAGAGGAGAGTCGACGGCGTCGGTTCGTCCCGAGCGGGCGGAGCGCACGGTCGCCCCTCCCCCGCCGGGCACCGGCCCGCGGGGGACTGGGGAGAAGCGATGTCGCAGCCGATACCTGTGCGCTGTCCGGCCATTGAGCATCCGGACCTGCCCCTCGCCGACCCGGCCCTGCTCGGCCCGCTGCTCGACCGGCTGGCCGCGCACCCGCCCGTCGAGGCCGACGAGACCTATCCGCTGGGCGCCCTGCGGGCCGACGGCCGGATGGACCTGTGCAAGCAGGGACTCGGACCGGCCGGCGCCGCCCTGGTCATGCCCGCCGCCGCCCGCTCACCGCACGTCGCGCACGTGCTCCTCGGCACCAACGCGCTGGGCGACGAGGGCGCGACCGCCGTCGCGGCGGCCCTGGCCGGCGGCGGACACGGACTGCACACCGTCTACCTCGGCTGCAACCGGATCGGCCCCGCAGGCGCCACCGCGCTCGCCGGGGCGCTGGCCGGCGACGACACCGTCCGGGCGCTCTGGCTCAAGCGCAACCCGCTCGGGGACACCGGCGTCCGCGCCCTGGCCCCGATGCTGCGCCGCAACACCACCCTGCGCACCCTCGACCTGGTCAACACCGGCGTCACCGAGGACGGCCTCACCGCCCTGCTGGACGTCCTGTGCGACCGCCCGCACCCCGTCGAACGGCTCTTCCTCGGCGGCAACGGGCTCGGCGCCGACGCCGCGCCGCTGCTCGCCCGGCTGATCCTGGACGCGGGCGTCCGGGAGCTCTACCTGCCCTGCAACCACCTCGGCGACGAGGGCGCGGCCGTGCTGGCGGCCACAGCCGACCCGGCCCGCCCCATCCGGCTCGGGCTCGGCGGCAACGGCATCGGGCCCGCCGGAGCCCGCGCCCTGGCCGGCGCGCTCGACGGGATCGAGGCGCTGGACCTGGGCCGGCCGCGCTCGGAACGCAGCCTCGGCGCCCCGCCCAACACCACCGGCGACCGGGGCGCGGACGCGCTGGCCGCCGCACTCCCCGGCAGCCCGCTGCGCCGCCTCGAACTCCGCCACACCGGGCTGACCGGCCGGGGCGCCAAGACCCTGCTCGCGGCCCTCTCCCCCGGCTCCCGGCTGGAGTACGTGGGCCTGGGCCCCGGACTGCCGCGCCGGGTGAAGCGCACCTTCGCGACGCTGCTGCGGCCGGACGCCGGCGCGCACACCGACATGCGCGCGGTCCGGAGCCTGTACCGATGACCGGCCAGGACGTCCGGCCGTTCCTGTCCCCGCAGGAGGCGTCGAGCCTGCGCCAGGTCCGCCGGTACGCGGTGCCGCGCACCATGATCGAGGCGACCGCCGCACGGCGGGCGGCCGGCGACTGGCGGGGCGCCTGCGCGGCCGCCGGCTTCGACGTGCGCATCGACCCGGAGAAGGTCGCCGCCCACTATGGCGCCGAGGTCGCCGAAGCCCTCCTGGCCGACCTGCGCGACCTGGTCCCGGACCTGCTGCGCTGGCATCTGCCCCGCATACTCGCCGGGCGCTCGACCCTGGCCACCGAACGAACCGTGCTCCTGGCGGGTTACGGCGCCGGGCCCGCGTACCTCCAGCTGCGCACCCCGCCCATGGTGGACGGCCCGCAGCGCCTCCCGCTCCGCTTCGGGCCGCTGCGCGGCCGGGCCGCCGTCACCGGGAACGCCGACGACTGGCGCGCCCTCGGGCACCTGTGGCGGGCGAGCCGGACCGGCGAACTGCGGGCACGGGCCGGCGGCGCGGACCGGCTGCCGTTCCTCGCCCCGGACGGCACCCCGCTCCCCGCGGACCGGCTCCCGCACGGCGATCCGGGCGCCGCCGACCCGGTGGCCCGCGCGGAGTGGCTGAATCTGCTGCACCATCGGGGCCGGATCGCCGACGCGCTGGCCGGGGCCGGCATCGAGTGGGACCCGACGCCGCCGGAACTGCCCCGGTATTACCAAACGACGCCCGAGGCGATCACGACCGGCCTCGCGCTGGACGTGCCCCGGCTGGAGGCGGAGGTGCGCCGGTTCGCCCGGCTCGGCACGGCGGAACGGTTCCAGATCGCCCACGACTGGCGGGCGCGCGTACTGCTCGACTTCACCGCGCCGGGGCTCGGCGGCCGGATGCGGATCGCGGTCGTCGACCGCGAGGCCGCCGGGGACGCGGTGCCGCTGCCCGAGGCGCTCTGGCGCCGGCTGCCCGACCTGGACCTGCTGAGCGACGGCCTGCTGACCCCGGCACAGCTGCATCCGCTGGTGGCCGGGGCGCTGTTCCCGGAGCACGAGGGCCCGTTCGGCCCGCCCGGCCCCACACCGCCCGCCCCGGTGCGGGTGCGGTGCCGGGGCGAGTGGCACGAGGTCCGCTTCCGGGACGGCTCGCTGGACTCGCCGCACACCGCGCAGGAACGGCAGCGCGAGAACGCCCTGCGCGCGTTCGGCGGGGCGGTCACCGGCTGCTTCGCCGTCGAGCACAGCTGCCTCACCGGCACCGGCCGGCTGCCCAGGGCGCTCGCCGCCCAGCGCCGCGACCTGTTCCTGCGCGCCCAGCACGGCGACACGGCGGGCGTCGTCGCCCTCCTGGACGCGGGCGTCGATCCGCGCATCCGGGACGCCGGCCGGCACACCCTGCTCCACGTCCTGCCGCTGCTCGACCACACCGAACTGCTGCCCCGGCTGCTCGCGGCCGGTCTCGACCTGGAGGCCAGGGACCACCGCGAGCGCACCCCGCTGGGCGCGGCGGTCTCGGGGCGCGGCTCGGCGGCCCTCGTCCGGGCCCTCGTCGATGCGGGCGCCCGCATCGACGTGAGCGACCAGACCGAACTGTCCCTGGAACAGATGATCCGCAAGTACCGGCGGGCCGATCTGGCCTTCCTCGCGGAGCGGGTGCTCGCGGAGCACCCGGACGCCGGGTCGGACTGGTGGGACGAGTGGGACGACAACGACGACGAGGACAACCACTTCGCCTACGACGAGGAAGAGGAAGGTGAGGAGGGGTGAGCACCGCGGCCCCCGGCGCCCCCGCCCGGCCCGCAGCGCGGCCGGCGCCCCATCCCCTGGACGCGGCCGACGCGCTGAACGGCCGGCTGCGGGCCGCCCGCACCGAGACCGTCGCCAGCCCGCAGCTGGAGGCGCTGTCCCTCGCGGTGACGGCCAATCAGCCGGTCCTGCTGTGGGGTGAGCCGGGCATCGGCAAGTCGGCGGGGCTCGAACAGCTCGCGGCGGGCCTCGGCCTGGAGCTGGAGACCGTCATCGCCAGCGTCCACGAACCGTCCGACTTCGCGGGGCTGCCCGTCGTCGGCGACGACCCGGCCACCACCGGGGTGCCGATGGCGCCGCCGGACTGGGCGGTGCGGCTCGCCGGACGCGGCCGGGGGCTGCTGTTCTTCGACGAGTTGTCCTCCGCTCCCCCGGCCGTGCAGGCCGCCCTGCTGCGCGTCGTGCTGGAACGGCGGGTGGGCAGCCTGGAGCTCCCGGAGGGCGTACGCATCGTGGCGGCGGCCAATCCGCCGTCCAGCGCGGCGGACGGCTGGCACCTCAGCCCGCCGCTCGCCAACCGCTTCGTGCATCTGCACTGGACGCACGACCCGCGCACCGTGGCCCGCGGCATGGCCGGCACCTGGCCGACGGCGCCCGTCCCCGTCGTCGATCCCGCGCGGGCGGCGGGCGCGGTGGCGCGGGCCCGCGGCGCCGTCTCCGGTTTCCTCACCGCGCGGCCGGGGCTGGTCCACCACCTGCCGGCCGACGCGGAGAGCCGGGGCAGGGCCTGGCCGTCGCCCCGGACCTGGGACATGGCGCTGCGGCTGCTCGCCACCGGGTACGCCACCGGCACCGGCCGGGACGCGGTGGCCGCCGCGCTGACCGGCGCGGTCGGGGACGGGGCGGGCATCGAGCTGCTCTCGTACCTGGAGAACCTGGATCTGCCCGACCCGGACCGGGTGCTGGCCGATCCGGACGCCTTCGCGCTGCCCGAGCGCGGGGACCGGCAACTGGCCTTCCTGATCGCGGTGGTGGCCGCCGTCCAGGCCGATCTCACCCGGCCGCGCTGGGAGGCGGGCTGGGCGGTGCTGGCCAAGGCGGTCGAGGCGGGCGTGCCGGACGTGGCGGCGCGGGCGGCGGTGGACCTGGCGTCGATGCGGGACACCGCCTGGCCGGTCCCGGAGGGCATCGACGCCTTCCTGGAACTCCTCCAGCTGTCCGGCGCGCTGCCGGGGAGCGCCTGAGACCATGCCCGTACCCGCGCGGCTCAGGCTGGACCACACCAAGCTGCTGGCGGCGCGTTACCGTGCGGCGAGCGACCGGCCGTACCTCGCCACCGCGCTGTACGCGCTGTCCGTGGTGGCGAGCGACCAGGTGCCGACCATGGGGGTGGACCGGCACTGGCGCTGCTATGTGTCGCCGGAGTTCGTGGAGCGGACGCCGGTGGCCGAGCTGGCCGGGGTGTGGGTGCACGAGGTGGCGCATCTGCTGCGCGACCACCACGGCCGGGCGGCCCGGCTGCCCGCCGCCGACCAGCGCGACGCGCACCGGGTCAATGTGGCGCAGGACTGCGAGATCAACGACGACCTGCTCGCCGACGGGCTGCCGCTGCCGGAGGGGCGCGTGGAGCCGGGTCTGTTCGGGCTGCCGGCCGGGCAGCTCTTCGAGGCGTACCTGCCCGCGCTGCCACCCTCGCCACCGCCCTGCCAGTGCGGCTCGGGCGCGCACAACGGCCCGGCGCCCTGGGAACTGCCGCCCGCGCAGGGGCCGTCCGCGCTGGGCACGACGGAGGCGGAGGCGCTGCGACGCCGCACGGCGGAGTCCATGCGGGCGCACCTGCGGACGCGCGGCACCCTGCCGCAGGGGTGGCGGCGCTGGGCCGACGAGGTGCTGGAGCCGTCCGTGGACTGGCGGCAGGCACTGGCCGGCGCGGTGCGGGAGGCGGCGGCCTGGGCGTCCGGGGCGGTGGACTACACGTACCGCCGGCCGTCGCGGCGCAGCGCTGCCCTGCGCGGCATCGTGCTGCCGACGCTGCGCCGGCCGCTGCCACGGGTGGCCGTGGTCGTGGACACCTCCGGGTCGATGGGCGACGGGGAGCTGGGCGCCGCGCTGGGCGAGGTGACGGGGGTGCTGCGGGAGGTCGGCATCCGGGGCAACCGGGTCTCTGTGCTGGCCTGCGACGCCGATGTGCACGCCGTGTCGCGGGTGACGGCCACCGAGCAGGTGACGCTCGGCGGGGGCGGCGGCACGGACATGCGGGTGGGCATCGCCGCCGCCCTGGCCGCGCCGGAGCGCCCCGGCATCGTCGTGGTCCTCACGGACGGCCACACCCCCTGGCCGGACGAGGCACCCTCGTGCCGGCTCGTCGCCGCGCTGATCGGCGCGGACGCCCCTCAGCCGCCGCCGTGGATCGAGACGGTCCGCGTTCCCCTGTGACGCGGGCTCACTTCCCGAGGACCACCGTGAGCGGCTCCGAGAAGTCGCCCCACTTGCCGTCCGGCAGCTGGGCGCGCAGCGTGATCGCGTGGCTGGTGCCGCGCGGTTCGGCGGTGGTGTACTGGTAGGTGGCCCGCTCGGTGGGCGGTTCGGTGCCCCAGGCGATGGTGGTGGTCATCTTGCCGTCCAGGTACAGCTGATACGTGTGGATCTCGCCGTCCGCCTTGGGCGGCGCCCACTCCAGGTCGACGGCGTACTCCTTGCCCTGGTCCTTGGTCGTGGCGCGCAGGCCGGTGGGGGCGGTGTCCGCCGGGGCGCCGGGGGCCGAAGCGGTGGTGAGGTGGAAGGCGTTGCTGTCGGGCGACGAGGTGTCGGCGGCGTCGCGGGCCCGCACGGTGAAGCTGTAGGCCGTACCCGGCCGCAGCCCGGTCACCCGAGCCGTGGTCTCGGTGCCGGGCACGGTGTGGATGCGGGAGCCCTCCTGGTAGATGTCGTACGCGGTGACGCCGATGTCGTCCGTGGAGCCGCCCCAGGACAGGGTGGCGGCCCGGTTGCCGTCCGCCTTGCCGCGCAGCTTGCCCGGCCGGGTGGGGGGCCCGTGGTCGGCGGGCGTGGGGGCGGGGGTGGTGACCTGGACGGCGGCGCTGGGCACGGAGACGTTGCCGGCCGCGTCGCGGGCGCGGACGGTGAAGGTGTACGCGGTCGACGCGGTGAGCCCCTCGATGTCGATCATCACCTTGGACGCGGGCACGGACTTGACCTTCTTGCCCTCGCGGTAGACCTCGTAGCCGGTGACGGCCTTGTCGTCGGTGGCGGCCTTCCACATCACGTGCGCGGAGGTGGCGCTGCTCGCCTGCACCGTGACCCCGCGGGGCGCGGTGGGTCTGCTGGTGTCCGCGTCGGGCCCCGGGCCGGAGTCCGAACCGGAGCCGGAGCCGCAGGCGGTGGCGAGTGCGGCGAGAAGCAGGGCGGCGGCACAGGCCGAAGCGCCATGCGTGTGAGGGGATCGCACGGTGTTGCCTTCCATCGGGCAGCAATGGTCCAGACCTGTATCGCATGCCCTGGGCCCCGCCGACAAGAGCCCGGAGCCGAACCTTCCACAATGTGCCGGTGTGCCCCTCCCCCCGCGCCCGACCCGCCGGTTGACATACCGTCGGCGGATGCTGCGCATACGAGGTGTGGTGCTGCCGGAACGCGAGGAGCGGACGTTCTGGATCGACGGTGAGGTGCTGCGGGAAGGCGCCCCGCCGGGCGGGTGCGCCGGGCGGCACACCGAGACGGTGGTGGACGGCGGCTGGCTGCTGCCCGGCCTCGTCGACGTCCACACCCACCCCGGCACGGTGGACACGGCCGTCCCGTTCGACGACGACATGCTCCGCGCGCAGTTGCGCGAGCACCGGGACGCCGGGGTGCTCGCCGTCCGTACGCCGGGCACGGCCGCCCGGATGCCGGCCTGGGTGGACGAGGACCCGGAGCTGCCCCGCGTCACGTCGGCGGGGCGCTGGCTGGCCACGCCCGGCCGGTTCATCCCCGGCTTCGGCCGGCACGTGGGCGAGGCGGACCTCGTGCGGGCCGCCGTGGAGGAGTCGGCTGCCTCCTCCGGCTGGTGCAAGGTCATCGGGGACTGGCGGCTGGACGAGCCCCCGGTGCCGCTCGCGCTGCTCACCGCGGTGGTGGCCGCCGTCCACGCGGCGGGCGGCCGGGTGGCGGTGCACTGCCAGACCGCCGAAGGCAGCCGGAACGCGGTGCTGGCGGGGGCGGACAGTCTGGAGCACGGCATGTCCCTGGACCCCGCCCTGCTGGACCGGATGGCGGCGCAGGGCACGGCGTTCGTCCCGACGCTGGCCGTGTTCGGGGCGGGCGCGGACGCGATGCGGGCGCGGGAGCCGAGTGCGCGCCGCGATCTGTGGCTGGCCGGCTGGGACGCCATGTTCGGCACCGTCCGGGCCGCCCACGAGGCGGGGGTCACGGTGCTGGCCGGCACCGACTCGTTCCCCTGCGGGACCGTGGCCGGCGAGGCGTCGTGGCTGGCCAGGGCCGGGCTTCCGGCCGACGCCGCGCTCGGCGCGGCGTCCTGGACGGCCCGCGCCTGGCTCGGGCTGCCGGGCCTGGTCGACGGGGCGCCGGCGGATCTGGTGGCGTACGGCAGCGATCCGGTCGCCGACCCGGCGGTGCTGGAACACCCGGACCGGATCGTGCTGCGGGGACGCGTGGTGCGCTGAGCGATGAGTTGCGGGCGGTCGGGCAGTCTGTACGGGTATGGATACACAACCACTGGACCTGGAACCGGCCGCGCGCCGGATCACCGCACAGCTCGACGCCGTCGACGACAGTGCGCTGGGGGCGGCGACCCCGTGCCCCGGCGTGACCGTGGGCGCCCTGCTCGCCCATGTCGAGGGCCTGGCCCTCGCCTTCCGTGACGCGGCCCGCAAGGAGCTGGGCCCGTCCACCGACACCGCCCCCGCCGTGGAGTCCGGCGTGCTGGAGGCCGGCTGGCGCACCGCGCTGCCCGCCGCGCTCGACGAGCTGGTGGCCGCCTGGCGCGCCCCCGCCGCCTGGGAGGGCATGACCAGGGCGGGCGGCGTGGACCTGCCCGGACAGGTGGCGGGGATGGTCGCGCTGAACGAGCTGGTGCTGCACGGCTGGGACCTGGCGAAGGCGACCGGGCAGCCGTTCGGCGCCGAGGACGCGCATCTGCACAGCTCGCTCGCGCTCCTGGCCGAGCTGGGCGGCGGCCCGCCCGCCGCCTCACCCTTCGGCCCGCCGGTCCCGGTCGCCGAGGACGCCCCGCTGCTGGACCGGGCCGTGGCCCGCAGCGGCCGGCGCCCGGACTGGCGGCCGGGCGACTGAGACGGCGCCGGAGACCTCGCGGAAGCCTTGCGTCAGCTGGTGAAGAACTCCGTGATCCGGTGCGCCGTCTGCTCCGGGTCCGTCTCGTGCGGGCGGTGGCCGCCGCCCATCGTGACCAAGTGGCAGTCCGGGATCAGCGACGCCATGTCCTGGAGCCGGCCCTGCGGCATCTCGCTGCCGGGCCCGCCGGCCAGCAGCAGCGTGGGCGCGACGATCTCGCCGAGGCCCCGCGCCCACGCGGGGTCGGGGTCCGCCAGTTCGGCCCCGACCGACGCGAGGACCGCCTCGTCGTAGTCGGCGGGCCCGTTCGGGGAAGCCGCCGGGTACGCCGTACCGGGGAACGGCGGCGGGGTCTCCACCAGCACCAGACGCTCCACCCGGTCCGGGTGGTCCTGCGCCAGGAGGTGGGCGACGACCCCGCCCATGCCGTGGCCGACCACACCGACCCGGTCCAGCTCGCACTCGTCCAGGAACCCGAGCACGTCGTCGCGCATCAGCTCCAGGTCGTACTCGTCGGGCCAGTCGCTCTCGCCGTGGCCGCGCAGGTCGATCCCGTACACCCGCCACTCCTGCCCCAGCAGGCCGCCGGCCGCCTCCCAGCTCGCCGAACTCGCGCCGACGTCGTGCAGCAGTACGACGGGCGACCCGAACGAGGCACCCCAGCTCCGGTACGCCAGCCGCACGTCGCCGACATCCACCACAGACCGTTCATCCATGCCCCGACGCTACCGCCGATTGCGCGGGCATCACGCCGCCGGCCTGGCAGGCTGGAGCGGTGAAACCCACCACGCGTTCCCTGGTCACCCCGCTCGCCGCCCTCCTGCTGTCCGTCGCCGTCCTCGCCGGCTGCACCCCGGCCGGGGACGCGTGGGGCAAGGGGTCGGGTGCCGGGCTCGCCGATCCGGTGAAGAAGGACATCGCGATGCGGCTGGTCGCCAGCGCGGAGAACTCGACGCTGGACTGGAAGGGCCAGTACAAGTACATCGAGGACATCGGGGACGGGCGCGGCTACACCGGTGGCATCATCGGCTTCTGCTCGGGGACCGGCGACATGCTCCGGGTCGTCGAGCGGTACGCGCGGTCCCGGCCGGGCAACGCGCTGGAGCGGTTCCTGCCCGCGCTGCGGAAGGTGAAGGGGAGCGACGCGCACACCGGGCTCGGCAACCCGTTCACCCGCGCCTGGGCGACGGCGGCCGGTGACGCGCGGTTCCGGGCGGCGCAGGACGCCGAGCGGGACGACTCGTACTTCGACCCGGCGGTGCGCCGGGCGCGGCAGGACGGCCTGGGCACGCTGGGCCAGTTCGTCTACTACGACGCGTACGTGATGCACGGCGAGGCCGACGCGGACGGCACCACCGGTTTCCGTACGATCCGCAGCCGGGCGCTCGCCGACGCCCGGCCGCCCGCGCAGGGCGGTGACGAGCGCGCCTACCTCGACGCGTTCCTCGACTCGCGGGTCGCCGCGATCCGCGAGGAGCCCTCGCACAGCGACACCAGCCGGGTGGAGACCGCGCAGCGGGTGTTCCTGCGGCAGGGCAACCTGGACCTGGACCCCCCGCTGGACTGGAAGGTGTACGGCGACCGCTACCACATCGACTGAGCCGTCTGTGGCGCGTACGGCCAACCCCCGTACGCGCCACGAGTCCTTGACGATACGTCAGTGCGCGGCGGCCTCCATCGCCTTCGCCGGGTCGTGGCCGCCGGGCGCGGTTCCGGTCTCCCGGTCCGGTGTGCGGCCGAGGTGGTTGAAGGCCAGGTTCAGCACGATCGCCACGACGCAGCCGGTGGAGATGCCCGAGTCCAGGACGACGAGCAGGTCGTCGGGGAAGGCGTGGTAGAAGTCGGGCGCCGCGATCGGGATCAGGCCGACGCCGACCGCCGCCGCGACGATCAGCGCGTTCTCGCCCTTCTCCAGGGCGGCACCGGCCAGGGTCTGCACGCCGCTGGCGGCGACCGAGCCGAACAGGACGATGCCGGCGCCGCCGAGGACCGGCAGCGGCACCAGGGCGATGACGGACGCGGCCACCGGGACCAGGCCGAGCAGCACGAGGATGCCGCCGCCCGCCGCGACGACGAAGCGGCTGCGCACCTTGGTCATCGCGACCAGCCCGATGTTCTGGGCGAAGGCGCTGCACATGAAGCCGTTGAACAGCGGGCTGAGGGCACTGCCCAGGGTGTCGGCGCGCAGCCCGCCCTCGATCGTCCGCTCGTCGGCGGGCCGGTCGACGATCTTGCCGAGGGCGAGCATGTCCGCCGTGGACTCCGTCATGCAGACCAGCATCACGATGCTCATGGAGACGATGGCGGCGATCTCGAACTGCGGGGCCCCGAAGTGGAACGGGGTGGGGAAGCCGATGGCGTCCGCGTCCCCGAGCGCGCCGAAGTCGGTGATGCCGACGGGGATCGCGATGAGGGTGCCGGCCACGAGCCCGAGCAGGATGGCGATCTGCTGGAGGAAGCCGCGCAGGAGTTTGCGCAGGGCCAGCACGATGACGAGGGTGACCGCCGCCATGGTGATGTTGGTGGTGGAGCCGTAGTCGGCGGCGGTCGCGTTGCCGCCCTGCGACCAGTTGAAGGCGACCGGCAGCAGGGAGACGCCGATCAGGGTGATGACCGTGCCGGTGACCACGGGTGGGAAGAAGCGGACCAGTTTGCAGAAGTAGGGGGCGAGGACGAAGCCGAGGAGGCTCGCCACGATGATCGCGCCGAAGATGACGGCGATCCCGTCGTGTCCCCGGTCCTTGCCGATGGCCACCATCGGCGTCACCCCGGCGAACGAGACGCCGTTGACGAAGGGCAGCCGGGCGCCTATTCGCCAGAAGCCGATCGTCTGGAGCAGGGTGGCGATGCCCGCGGTGAACAGGCTCGCCCCCATCAGGAAGGCGGTCTCCTTCGCGGTGAGGCCGACTGCGGGCCCCACGATCATGGGCGGGGCCACCACGCCCGCGTACATCGCGGCCACGTGCTGGAGGCCGCTGGTGAACATCTTCAGTGGGGGGAGCGTCTCGTCGACCGGGTGTCCGCGGTCGGACGGTGCCGTCTCCGGCGCTCCGTCGGGGGTGGGGGTCGCACTTGCGTCGTCGCGAAACCTGGGCGTAGCTGCCACGGCGGTTCCTCCGGTCGGTTACACGTCTGCGGTGACGTGGGTGTCAGGGAGGTGGTCGCGGGGCCGGTCCGCCCGGACCGGGCCCCGTGTCGTGCGGTGGTGCGGTGCGGCACGTCGCAGCTGGTGCGGGCAGCTGGGAGCGCCGGGACGGGAGGCGCGTGCGCGTACGCGGCGCGCCTCCCGTCCCGGTTGCCGCGGACCCCGCTCGGGTCCGCGGCGGCCGGGCGAGGGCCGTCCCCCTCGCCCGGCCTGTTCCGGGTCGCCGGTGCGGGGCCGTCAGGCTCCGGCGGCGATCTGGGCGAGGCGGCGGGCCTCGTCGCGGGTGGCGCGGGCGATGGCGTCCTCGTCTCCGGTGACCAGGCGGCCGGACTCGACGACCGGCCGGCCGTCGACCAGCGAGAGGGTGACCGGGGCCGCGGCGCCGAAGACGAGCGCGGTGACCGGGTCGGCGATGGAGGCGTGGGCGAGGGTGTCCAGCTTCCACAGGACCAGGTCGGCGAGCTTGCCGGGCTCCAGGGAGCCGGTCTGGGCGGCGCGGCCGAGGACCTGGGCGCCGCCGTAGGTGCCCAGGCGCAGTGCCTGACGGGCGTTCAGGGCGCGTTCGCGGTGGGCGCCGAGGCGGTTGATGAGGAGGGCGTTGCGCAGTTCGGTGTGGAGTTCGCCGGACTCGTTGGACGCGGTGCCGTCGACACCGAGGCCGACCGGGACGCCCGCGGCGAGCATGTCGGGGACGCGGGCGATGCCGGCGGCGAGGCGGGCGTTGGAGGACGGGCAGTGGGCGACGCCGGTGCCGGTGCGGGCGAAGGCGGCGATGTCGGAGTCGTTCATGTGGACGCAGTGCGCCATCCACACGTCGTCGCCGAGCCAGCCGGTGGACGCGAAGTAGTCGGTCGGGCCCATGCCGAACAGCTCGTGGCAGAACTTCTCCTCCTCCACGGTCTCCGAGCCGTGGGTGTGCAGGCGTACGCCCTTGCGCCGGGCCAGTTCGGCGCCCTGGCGCATGAGTTCGGTGGATACGGAGAAGGGCGAGCAGGGGGCGACGGCGATCTGGGTCATCGCGTCGAAGGAGGCGTCGTGGTGGGCGTCCACGGTGGCCTCGGTGGCGGCGAGCGCGTCCTCCAGGGTCTCCACCGCGAAGTCGGGCGGCAGTCCGCCGTCCTTCTCGCCGCGGTCCATCGACCCGCGGGCGAGGGTGAAGCGTACGCCCAGGTCGCGGGCGGCGCCGATGATGGCGCCGGACAGGTCGCCGGAGCCCTGCGGGAAGACGTAGTGGTGGTCCATGGCGGTGGTGACGCCGCCGAGGGCCATCATGGCGAGCGAGCCCTGCGCGGCGGCGCGGACCATCGGTTCGTCGACGCGCGCCCAGGTCGGGTACAGCGCGACCAGCCAGTCGAACAGGTTGTGGTCGGTGGCCAGGCCGCGGGTGATCCACTGGTAGAAGTGGTGGTGGGTGTTGATCAGGCCGGGCGTGGCGAGGTGGCCGGTGCCGTCGACGCGGCGTACGACGTTCTCCAGGCCCTCGGGTGCCCGGCCGGCGCCGACCGCCTCGATGCGGTTGCCGGCGACGACGACGTACCCGGAGGCGTACTCGGTGTCGGCGGCGTCGACGGTCGCGATCGAGCAGTTCTCGATGACGATGCGTTCCACCCGGCCGGGGGCTGCCGGTGCTGCCATGGTGCTTCCTTCTCTCATCCGGGATGTGGGCACGGCAGGACCCTAGGAGGATTTGAGTGCCACGGCGGTGCGGCCGTGGGTGCCGAGAGGGTTGCGGAACGCGTGGAGCGTCCCTGCGGCCCGGCCGGGGCCCGTCCGCGGCGGGCGGGCGGGCCCCGGCGTGGCGCCGCGTCAGAGGTTGGTCAGGTCGACCGGGATCTGCGGCTCGACGCCGTCGCGGAGCACGGTGCCCTCGATGAGCCCGTACGGACGGTCGGCCGCGAAATACACTTCGTTGTCGTTCTTGAGGCCGAACGGCTCCAGGTCCACCAGGAAGTGGTGGTTGTTCGGGAGCGAGAAGCGGATCTCGTCGATCTCGCTGCGGTGGTCGATGATGCGCGAGCCCATCTGGTACAGCGTCTGCTGGAGCGAGAGCGAGTACGTCTCGGCGAAGGCGTGCAGCATGTGCTTGCGCGCCTGCTCGTAGGACTTCTCCCAGTTCGGCATGCGCTGCTCGTCGCTGGTCCAGTTGTAGCGCCAGCGGGCGGAGACGTCGGTCGCGAGGATGCGGTCGTACGCCTCCTTGAGCGTCGTGTACTTGTCCTTGGCGTAGCCCCAGAACTCGGAGTTGGTCGAGTTCAGCACGGTCAGGTCCTTGAGCCCGGAGACGACCTGCCACGCCTGGCCGTCGAAGGTGACCTGGGTGGTGCGGATCTCCTGGTTCCGGCGGACGAAGGAGTGCTTGACCTCGTCGGCGCCGATGAAGCGGGAGTTGGCGTCGGAGGTGGCGATCCGGTCCCAGGCGTACTCCTCGATGCGGATGCGGGCCCGCTCGATCGGCTCCTGCGAGGTCACGAAGTGCCGGGCGAGATGGATGCCGAACTGCTCGGCGGAGTCGATGCCGTGTTCCTTGGCGAAGGCGAACACCGTGTTCTTGGTGGTGTCCGTGGGCAGGACGTGCGCGTTGGAGCCGGAGTAGTGGACGTCGTCCATGTCGCCGGAGAGGGCGACCGAGACGTTCAGGTCCTTGAGGTGGTGGGTGTCGCCGTCCCGCACGACCCGCAGGACGCGGGTCTCTGCCTTGCCGTACTGGTTCTGGCCGAGAATCGTGGGCATGTGTCTGCTAGCTCCCTCGGTATACGGAGTAGCCGAACGGGTTGAGCAGCAGCGGTACGTGGTAGTGCTCGCCCGGAGTGACGGCGAAGGTGATCGCCACCTCCGGGAAGAACGCGCCGCTGTCCCTTACGCGGGGGGCGTCCTGCTGCGCCTCGGCTTGCTTCTTGGCTGTGAAGTACGGCTCGGTCTCGAAGTCGAGCCGTACATGGGTGGTTCCTTCCGGCAGGGCCGGCAGGTCCTTGCAGCGCCCGTCCGCATCGGTCGCGGAGCCGCCGAGCGCCACCCAGTCCGCGTCGCGGCCCGTGCGGGCGGCGAGCGAGACGGCGACGTCCGCGGCGGGGCGGCCGATGCTGGTGTCCAGGATGTGGGTGGACACCGATGCGGTGGCGAAGGTGCTCAAGACCTTCACTCTCCTTCTGTTACGCGTCTTCCGTGACGAGGCGGGTGAGGCGGATGCGGTTGATCCTGCCCAGTTCGGTGCGCACGATCATCCGCTCCCGCTCGGGCGGGTTGCCGATCCGCGCCTTCACCGCGTCGCGCATCTGCTCGCCGGTGGCACCGGTGGCGCAGATCAGGAAGACGTGTCCGAACCGTTCCTGGTAGGCCAGGTTGAGTTCGAGCATTTCGGCCTTGAGTTCCTCGGAGGCCCCGGCCATTCCCCGCTGCTCGCGGGAGGAGGTCGGGTCACCGGGCACGGGCCGGCCGATCGGGGGGTGACCGGCCATGGCCGCGGCCAGGTCCTCCGCGCCGAGTGCCGCCGTGGCGGTGTCGCTCGCGGAGAGCAGGGCTTCGGTGGTGGCGTACGGGCGGTGGGCGAGGATCGCTCGTGCCCAGGCCGCACTGGCGCACACCTCGTGCAGTGCGGCGGCCGCCTCGTTGTCCGCCAGGGTGTTGAACCGGGCGAGGCCCGGCGTGGAGCTCGAAGTCACGGGAGCCTCCGTGGCTGTTCCTCGCTGTGCGTTGGTCGGGCTGCGGATAGCTAACGCCCTCGGCAACACGACGTCAACAGTTTGTTGAAATTCCGTTCACGGAAAGGGCCGCCGCCCGGTCATCCGGGCGGCGGCCCGATCGTTCAGCTGTCGGCCACCCGTGCCGAAGCGCCCCAACTACCCGCTCTTCGTGCCGTTTTCCCTGTTCAGGTAGTTGTAGACGGTGAACCTGGAGACGCCCAGGGCGCCCGCCACGGTCTCCACGCCGTGCCGTACGGAGAAGGCACCGCGTGCCTCCAGTAGCCGGACGGCCTCCTGCTTGGCCTTGCGGTCCAGCTCGGCCAGCGGTATGCCGTGCCGGCGCTCCATCGCGGCCAGGATGTGATCCAGCGACTCCGACAGCTGCGGCAGCCGGACCGCCACGACGTCCTGGCCCTCCCAGGCCAGCACCACGTCGTCGGCGCGCGCCTCGCCCGGCCCGACAAGCTCGGCGCCCATCGCGTCGGCGAGCGGCTTCACGGCGGCGACGAGGGGATGGTCCACCGGTCCGGTCACTTCGGGTCCTCCCCGATGACGTTGACCTGGAGCGAGACCCGCGTGGCACCCGATGCCAGCGCCTGCCTCAGCAGGCTGTCCACGGCGGTGAGCACCTGGTCGGCGCCGCCCTCCGCCGTATTGCCGAACGGTCCGACGTCCACGGCGTCCAACTCGGCCGACTGGATCACCTCACGGGCGACCACCGCGTGCGCGGGTGCCTCGTCGAGATCGAAGGGCTCGGTGGTGAACTCCACCCTCAAGCGCATGGTGCCTCCCTGCTGCGTCCACCGCGTCCGGGGCAGCCCCCCGCGGCTCGGGCTCGACCCTAGCGCCCGCGCACCTGCGCCCTAAAGCGGCAGCACACAGACCGCCGAGGGCGCGGCGTACGGGGTGCCGACGCGGGTCAGCGCGCCGGAGGCCGCGTCCACCCGGAGGACGGTGACGGTGCCGGAGCGCTGGTTGGCGGCGAACAGCAGGGTGCCGTCCGGCGAGAACGCGGTGTGCCGGGGGAAGTCGCCGCCGACCGGCACGGTGTCGAGCAGGCGCAGCGCGGACCCGCCGCCCTCGACGGCGTACCGGGTGAGGCTGTTGTGGCCCCGGTTGGCGAGGTAGGCGAACCGGCCGTCCGCGGTGACCAGGAACTGGGCGGGGTAGCTGGTTGTGGCGCCGGTGCCGGTGGACTGCGGGGTGCCCGGCGTGAGCCTGCCGGTGGCGGGGTCGTAGCCGCAGACCACGGCCGTGTTGTCGACCTCGCAGGCCAGATAGGCGTGGCGGCCGTCCGGGTGGAAGGCCAGGTGGCGGGGTCCGGCGCCCGGCCGCAGGCGGGCGTACGAGAGCTGTTGCAGGGTGCCGCGCGCCTGGTCGAGCCGGTAGGTGTACACCGTGTCGTTGCCGAGGTCGGTGGCGAGGATGTGGTCGCCGTCGGGCGCGGTGACGATCTGGTGCGCGTGCGGGCTGTACTGGCCGGGTCCGGGGGCGGGCGAGCTGTGCGCGACCAGGTCGGTGCGCGCCCCCACCGATCCGTCGGCGGCCAGCGGGTGCACGGCGACGCTGCCGGAGGTGTAGTTGGCGCTGAGCAGCCAGCGCCCGCTCGGGTGCACCGAGAGATGGCAGGGCCCGGAGCCGCCGGTGGACTGGGTGCCCAGGACCCGGAAGGTGCCGTCGCCGCCGAGCGCGACGGCGGTGACGCCGCCGTTCCACTGCTCATTCACGGCGTAGAGCGTGCTGCCCGTGGGGTGGAGGGCGAGGTACGAGGGGTTCTGGACGCCGGTGACGGGGGTGCGGGCGGTGATGCGTCCGGACGCGCTGTCGTACGCGGCCACCCCGATGCCGGGGCCGGCCGGGGTGTAGGTGCCGGTGAACAGGGTGCCGGTGCGCAGGGTCGCGGGGTGCGCGGGGTGCGCGGGGTGCGCGGGGTGCGGCGGCCGGTGCGGGCGGGTGGGGGCGGGGCGGTCGGCGGAGCGCGCGACGCCGGGGGCGGCGGCGAGGGCACCGCCCGCGAGGAGGGCGCCGAGCAGGGTGCGGCGGCTGGTGGGGGACGTCATGCGAAGCACCTCGTGGGGTCGGTTGCGTTCGATGTGTCAGCCACAGTGGCCGCCTCCCCATCCCACCGCAAGACACGCACCGGCCATTGCGCAGGGCGCAACGCAACACCCTTCCACCGGCCCGGGTTGCGGGCACCCCTTGACAGCCTCACCACCCGACAGGCAATCTTCCGTTAGACAGAAACAAACTTCCGCAATACGGAAGGAGCGCCGAAACCCTCATGGGCTACCCGGACCAGCGCTTCGATGTGAACCTGTCGATCCTCTTCACGGAACTCCCGCTCCTGGAGCGTCCCGCGGCAGCCGCCGCGGCCGGCTTCACGGCGGTCGAGCTGTGGTGGCCCTGGATCGAGACCCCCACCCCCGAGCAGGCCGAACTCGACGCGCTCAAGCAGGCGCTCGACGAGGCCGGCACACAACTGGTGGGCCTGAACTTCTACGCCGGAGAGCTCCCCGGCCCCGACCGCGGCGCGCTCTCCGTGCCCGGCGCGGAGTCGGACCGCTTCCGCGCCAACATCGAGGTGGCGGCCGACTTCGCCGCCTCGGTCGGATGCCGGGCGCTCAACGCGCTCTACGGCAACCGGATCGAGGGCGTGGACCCGGCCGTCCAGGACGAACTCGCCCTGGAGAACCTGGTCCTGGCCGCCCGCGCCGCGGACCGGATCGGCGCGGTGCTGCTGATCGAGACCCTGAACGCGCCGGAGTCGCCGCGCTATCCGCTGGTGAGCGCGCCGGCCGGGATCGAGGTCGTGGACCGGGTCAACGCCGCCACCGGCCTCGGCAACGCGAAGTTCCTGCTGGACCTGTACCACCTGTCGATGAACGGTGAGGACCTGAGCGAGGTCATCGCCGCGTACGCCGACCGAACGGGCCACGTCCAGATCGCCGACAACCCGGGCCGCGGCGCGCCCGGCACCGGCTCGCTCCCCCTGGAGCAGCTCCTCGACGAGCTGGCGAAGGCCGGTTACGAGGGGTGGGTCGGGCTGGAGTACAAGCCCGGCGACCGCCCGAGCGCCGACTCCTTCGACTGGCTTCCGCCCGCCGCGCGGGCCTAGGAGCCCCCTCGTACACACGCCGATCGGAAGGCACCCTCATGAGCGACAACCTCCCCAAGGTCGCGTGGATCGGACTCGGCATCATGGGTTCGCCCATGTCCGAGAACCTGATCAAGGCCGGTTACGACGTCACCGGCTACACCCTGGAGCAGGACAAGATCGACCGGCTGGCCGCGGCCGGCGGCACCGGCGCCTCCTCGATCGCCGAGGCGGTGCGCGACGCGGACGTGGTCATCACGATGGTGCCCGCGTCCCCGCAGGTCGAGGCCATCGCGTACGGCCCCGACGGCATCCTGGCGAACGCGCGGCGCGGCGCCCTGCTGATCGACATGTCCTCGATCACCCCGCAGACCTCCGTGGACCTCGCGAAGAACGCCGCCGAGCAGGGCATCCGGGTGCTGGACGCCCCGGTGTCCGGCGGCGAGGCGGGCGCGATCGAGGCCGTGCTGTCCATCATGGTGGGCGGCGAGCGGGCCGACTTCGACGACGCGAGGCCGCTGCTCGAAGCGCTCGGCAGGACCATCGTGCTCTGCGGCCCGCACGGCTCCGGCCAGACGGTGAAGGCCGCCAACCAGCTGATCGTCGCGGTAAACATCCAGGCGTGCGCCGAGGCCGTGGTCTTCCTGGAGAAGTCCGGGGTGGACCTGTCGGCCGCGCTGGACGTCCTCAACGGCGGCCTGGCCGGCTCCACGGTTCTGACCCGTAAGAAGGACAACTTCCTGGGCCGCGACTTCGCGCCGGGCTTCCGGATCGACCTGCACCACAAGGACATGGGCATCGTCACGGACGCCGCCCGCAACGTCGGCGCCGCGCTGCCGGTGGGCGGGGTGGTCGCCCAGCTCGTCGCCTCGCTGCGCGCCCAGGGCGACGGCGGCCTGGACCACTCGGCGCTGCTGCGCGGGGTCGAACGCCTCTCCGGCCTGCCCGTGAAGGGCTGAGCACCCCCTCCCCCAGACTTCCGGGCGGTGCCGGCGCTGACACCTGTCCTGTCGCGCCCAGGCGCCGGCACCGCCCGGAACACCTCCCCACCATGAATTTCAACAAACTGTTGACGCCGGGTCGAGGGCGTACCTACGCTCCCGGACACATCCGCACTCCGGCCCAGGGCCGTCGCAGTTTCAGCAGCTCCCGTACGGAAGGTCGCCCCGACACCATGACGCAGCGTGTGCTTACGACCGAGTCCGGCGCCCCGGTCGCCGACAACCAGAACTCCGCCACCGCGGGTGCCGGAGGCCCGATCCTCCTCCAGGACGGCCATCTCCTGGAGAAGCTGGCCCGCTTCAACCGGGAGCGCATCCCGGAGCGCGTGGTGCACGCCCGCGGCTCGGGCGCGTACGGCTACTTCGAGGTGACCGACGACGTCACGGCGTACACCCGCGCCGACTTCCTCTCCGAGGTGGGCCGCCGCACCGAGACGTTCCTGCGCTTCTCCACGGTCGCCGACTCGCTGGGCGGCGCGGACGCGGTGCGCGACCCGCGCGGTTTCGCCGTCAAGTTCTATACGAACGACGGGAATTACGACCTGGTGGGGAACAACACCCCGGTCTTCTTCATCAAGGACCCGATCAAGTTCCCCGACTTCATCCACTCGCAGAAGCGCGACCCGTTCACCGGCCGCCAGGAGCCGGACAACGTCTGGGACTTCTGGGCCAACTCCCCCGAGGCCACGCACCAGGTGACCTGGCTGATGGGCGACCGGGGCATCCCCGCCTCGTACCGCCACATGAACGGCTTCGGCTCGCACACCTACCAGTGGACGAACGCCGCGGGCGAGGCGTACTTCGTGAAGTACCACTTCAAGACCAACCAGGGCGTGCGCTCGCTCTCCGCCGAGCAGGCCGCCGAACTCGTCGGCAAGGACGCCGACTCGCACCAGACGGACCTCCTCCAGGCCATCGAACGCGGCATGAACCCGTCCTGGACGCTGTACGTGCAGCTCATGCCGGCCGCCGAGGCCGCGGGCTACCGCTTCAACCCGTTCGACGTGACGAAGGTGTGGCCGCACGCGGACTACCCGCTCCAGCGGGTCGGCCGGCTGGTCCTGGACCGCAACCCGGACAACGTGTTCGCGGAGGTCGAGCAGGCCGCGTTCTCGCCGAACAACTTCGTGCCCGGCATCGGTCCGTCCCCGGACAAGATGCTCCAGGGCCGCCTGTTCGCCTACGCGGACGCGCAGCGCTACCGTCTGGGCATCAACCACACCCAGCTCCCGGTCAACGCCCCGCGCGCCGCCACCGCGGACAACTACGGCCGCGACGGCCTCCACGCCACGCGGTACGGCTCGCGCCACGACAAGAACTACGAGCCCAACTCGTACGCGGGCCCGGCCCAGACGGACGCCCCGCTCTCCGCCCCGCTGCCCGTGCAGGGCTGGACCGGCACCCACGAGGCGCCCGCCCACACCAAGGACGACGACTTCTTCCAGGCCGGCGAGCTGTACCGGCTGATGTCCGCCGAGGAGAAGGACCGGCTGATCGCCAACATCGCGGGCGGCCTGTCCCAGGTCTCCCGGGACGACGTGATCGAGAAGAACCTCGCCCACTTCCACGCCGCCGACGCCGAGTACGGCAAGCGCGTGGAGGAGGCGGTCCGCGCCCTCCGCGAGGACTGACCTCACCCCGGACCCCCGCCCGCACCGACGCGTCCACCCGGATGAGGGGCAGCGCACGGTGCGGCCGGGCCGGGGCCGCGGCGGTGGCACGATGCCAGTGCGGTGGCACACGGGAGGGCGGCCCGGTCACCAGACCCGAAGGCCCGCGCAGCCCCCCTTCGCGCCCCCGCCGCGGCCCCTGTTGTTCTCCCTTCCTCCCCGAACGAGGGCGCGGAGCACGGCGGGCGCTACGCCTCCGGCTCGCGCGTCATCACATACCTGTTCCCGGCGTCCGGATCGCCGTACATGAAGAACAGCACCAGCCCACCATGCTGGTCGCGGTCCACGTAGAAGGACCACGAGTACCTTGGCGGGGGCGCCGTAACCGGCGAGTCGGCATCAGCCGGGGGGCGACGCCTCTCGACCCGGGTCCGGGTCGTCAGCGCGAGCCGGACGGCCTGTCCGCCGTCGTCATCGGCCAGCCGCCAGGTTCCCGTACCGGAGAGACGCCAACCGTCTTCGAAGTCGAAGTCGTGGCCGTCGAGCTTGTCAAGCAGGGCCGACCCGTCCTCGCGCAGCACCACGCGGGTGCCCTCGACGTTCTCCCAGCCCCCGGCGACCTCGGCCGCGGTGGCGTCGTGGACGCCTGGGCCCCCGTAGTACTGATAAGGGCCGGCGCACGCCGTGAGAGCAACCAGAACCACGACCAAGCCCCCGAGGACACCCCGCCGCCCCCACCACGTACCCGCGCCCACCACCAGGTTCCCCCACCCTTCAGTCTCCGTATCGGCTCACTGACAGGAGTGATCGTGAAGCCACCCTGCCAGAGCTCTTGAACACGTTCAACTCGACATCCGCAGAGGTCGGATGCTGGTGACCGCCAGAGTTCCGCAAGGGCTGGTTACAACCCCTCAAGATGTCTTTGTGGGACCTCGATATGTACCGGCGCCTCCGCCCATCGCCCTTCGGCGGTGTCGCACAGTCGCCGACGTCCCTCGTCCGCGCGGCCTGCGCGGATCTGGAGGCGAATCAGGTTGACGACCGGCCCCAGCCCCCGGATCGCGTCCGCGCCGAGCAGGGGCAGGCGGGCCGGAATCGTCTCCTCGTGGTGGGTCACCGCCAGTCGACGACGATGCGGTTCAGCGGCGTACCGAGGACGAAGAGGCCGGGGCGCGGCTCGATGTCCGGAGCGTCGAGCGGCTGGATCTCGAACGTGGCCTCGCGGTCGCGGTAGTGGTGATCCCAGGTACGGATGGCGTCCGCCACCCTCGCGACCAGCTCACCGCTGCCGGGACCGTGCCCGATGACACCGAACTCCCAGAGCTTCCCGCCCTCGGACGTCTTGTCCTCCGACAGGCGCCGGGCAAGGTAGGCGACAGCCCCCTTCTCGACGGCCGCGGTGGACGAGGGATAGGGGTCCTCGGTCAGCAGGGTGCCCTTGGCACTCCGGGGGAACAGCATCCGAACCAGCCCGGATGGCAAGGAGCAGGTGACGAACAGCTCCATCCACTCCGGCGACTCCATGGCGCGTACCGTCATACCGGTCCATTCCTCGGTACGCGGCCGGTCCAGCACACCGGCGAGGGCGCCGGCGTCGATGTCGAGAGCTGCGGGGGCCTGGAGCCGCACGGACCCGTCCGCGCTGAGCGGGATCACCCGACGGTCATCGTCGGCGATGCCCCGCCGCAGCGGCATGAAGGTGTTCATCTCGCTGCCGAGGGATACCCACCGACCGTCCCGCTGCTCGTAGGCGATGGACCGGGCAACGGTGCCCTTGAGCCGCTGCGGAACGAGGAGTCGGCCCTCGGGTGCGAGCTGCGACAACCACGCATGCGGTACACCGTGCGCGCCGACGGTGGCGATGATCCGGTCGTACGGGGCTCCCTCGGCGTACCCCAGAGCACCGTCACGCGTGACGGCCTCGACATTCCCGATACCGGCAGCGGCAAGGTGGGCGCGAGCCCCCTCCACCAGGTCCTCGTCGACATCAAGGGTGGTCACATGCCCGTGCTCGCCGACCAGGTGGGCGAGCAATCCGGCGTTGTAGCCGGTTCCCGCGCCCAGTTCGAGGATGCGCTCACCGGGTTGGACATCGAGCTGGTCCAGCATGAGAGCGACGACACCTGGCTGCGAGGCGCAGGAGAGGGACGTGCCGTCCGTGTCGTACTTGATGTGCACGGGTGCGTTGGCGTACGCGTCCTCCAGCGTCGCATCGGGCACGAACACATGACGGGGAACGTTACGCAACGCCGCCTCGGTAGCGGGCTTCCGAGCATGCCCGTCCGCTTGGAGCCGGTCGACCAGGGTGTTGCGGAGCCGGTCGGCTTCTGCCGTGGAGAGGGAGCTCGTGTCGGTGTTCACACGGCTCACGCCTGACGGTGCTGCGTTCCGGCGCAGCGCGTCGGCGAGGTGTAGCGCGTCCTCCGCGTCCAGGTAGTCGAAGCGGAGGCGGTTGCCGCCGTGCCGCTCCCGGCACTCACCGCAGACGGGCACCGACTCCACGAGCTGTGCCCGGCCGGTAGCGGCAACCGCCTGCTCCACCTCCTGGACGAACCGCTCGTGGTCGTGCCAGTCCGTGAGGTCCAGGCCGCGCAGGACCGGCTCGTCACCGCCGAGGCCGCGGTAGAGGAGCGTGGCCGCGTCCGGATCGAACGTGCCGGTGTCGATGAGGGCGCGACTTCCGATGCTCTGGATGTCCACGTGCCGCTCGACGCCGATGACGGCAAGGGCTCGATGCAACTGCAGCGCCGCGTTCTGCACCTCCGTGAGACGAGCCTCCAACAGTCGCCCCAAGCCTCTGACTTCCTCCTCCGAGGACAGGGTGAGAACCAGCTCGCCGCCGGGGTCGGCAGAGTGGTCTTCGCGGCGTGCCACCTCGGCGGTGATCCCCTCGGCAAGCAAATGGGCTCGTACGTCTCCGCACGCCCAGGGGTGGGCGGCCGAGGAAGCCAGGCGCAGGCGGCAGCCACCCGGCGCAGGGCCCTCCTCCAGCTCGAAGCCGAGACCGGTGTACTCCAGCACGCGCTTCAGCTCGCGTGCGGTGGCCACTGCGGTCGTCAGCGAGTTCGTCATGGAACAGTCCTCGTCAGGTAGGTCGTGCACCTGCATGTGATGCACAGGTGTGTGGCGTGCGTGTGTGGCGGTCGGTGACCTGGGAGGTCCTACGCGGGGGCGCGGTTGCCCAGGCAGCCGGCCGACGCGGTCAGAGTTCTCGGATGCCGACGAGTACGCGGCCGATCAGGTTCGGTTCCACGCGTGCGTCCTCGGGCATCTGGCAGCCGTCCGTTGCCGGCTGGCCCAACGACGACGACGTCAAAGCGTCGCGGCCTTCACCCGGACCCGTGGAAGCGAGCGCGATCTCGGCCCACACCACTTTCCCCGTCGTGCTGCGCGCCGGGTAGTAGCCCCAAGCTCGGCTCAGCGCCGCAACGATGAAGATCCCCCGCCCACCTGTCGCGTCGACACCGACCTCCTTCAGAACGGGCGGCCTGGCATCGCGGTCCCACACCGACAACCGGATGGCACCGGGCACGGCCTCCAGCGCCAGTTCGAAGGTCCGCACGTCGCTCTGTGACGAATACGGCGGCGCCGGCTCCTCAGCGTCCTCCGAGTGCCGCACGGCATTGGTCGCCAGCTCCGACACCAGAAGCCGCGCCGTCTCGACTACGTCGGCAGCCACTCCCCAGCCCGCGAGAACATCGGCGGTGTGCAACCGCGCCAGAGCGACGGCATTGGGCGTATCCGCCAACACGAGCCGACTCCTCCGGGACTGTTCGTGGTGCATGACAGGTCTCCTGATGTGAGCGATGAATTCGAGGGCAATACGAACCGCTACCAGCCACTCGCGGAAAGTGACTCATCCAGGTAACTCCCCTCCTCTGGGGGCCGGTTAGGGCTTTCGACTGCATGCCGAGCGGGCTCGCCTAGGGTGTTTTGACCCGCGTTTTACCTGGTCGGCGGATGGCTCGCGGGCTACCGTGCCCGCATGGACGCGATCCGCAACACCGTCCTCGAGGCGTGGATGACCGAGCACGGCTACAGCTCCAACAGCCTGGCCGATGCCGTGAACGGGGCTGTCGCAGACCTGACCGGACGCATAGGAGGGCTCGACGGGTCATCGGTGCGGGCGTGGAAGGCGGGCAGGGTCACCTGGCCGAAATCGGCGACCCGTAAGGCGCTTGAGGCCGTCACCGGATTACCCGCCGTCGCTTTAGGGTTCGTGCCACGAGGCCGGTCGTCATCCCTCACCCCAGCACCACCGCGACAGAAGGAACCCGATATGAAGCGCCGCACCCTCGTCGGTGGCATCGCCGCGGCGGCTGCCGCAGCGGCGGCGGCCCCGGGGAGCGCGTCACCACGCCGGATCGGCATGAGCGACGTCAACCGGCTGAACAAGCGCTTCGCCGAGATCATCGCCAGCGACCACCGCCATGGTGGGCAACTACGCATCGAGGCGCAGGCCGCCGCACTCGCCGAGGAAGCGCTCAACCTCCAGAACGCGGGCAGTGCGACGCAGCGAGTACGCAACAGCCTGTACGCCTCCGGGGCCGCGTTCCGTTCGTCCGCGATGTGGGCGGCGATCGACGGCCGACGCTACGACGTCGCGAAGGCGCACATGCGCGAGGCGCAGGCCCTCGCCGAGATGTCGGGAGACCAGGCGATCAAGTTCCGTATCTGGAGCCACGCCGGCACCATGTACCGCCATATGGGCCGCCCCGCCGACGCGATCGCCGCCAACGACGTGGCACGAAACCTGCACATCACCCGCCGCGACCCACTCTTCGCGTCCTTGGGCCTGGCCCGCCAGGGAGCGATCCACGGCACGGCCCAGCACCGGACCGAGACACGGCGCGCGTTCGAGCAGGCACAGGACGCCATGCAGCGCGCCAATCCCGCTGACCACCGACCGGTCTGGTTGCTCGCCTTCTACGATCAGGCCGAACTGGACTCCCTGGCCCTCTCCGCGTACCTGGCACTCGGCGACTACCCCACCGCCGAGTACCACGCCCACCGCTGTCTGGCCTCACGTCGGCCCCACATGGTCAGGTCCCGCGCCATCACCACGACGCGCCTCGCCCACGCCCTTCTCGCACAGGGGGCCGCTGATGCAGCGACAGCCGCCGCCATTAAGGTCCCCGCAGACGCCGCCACCCGGCACGCCCGTGTATCGCGCATGCTCCAGGAGTTCGGAGCTGCCCTCCGCGCCACCGCGCCGCACAGCACCGCCGCCCGAAACTGGACCGACCACACCACCACCTGGAGGACGGCCGCATGACCACAGCACCCACCGCCGAGCTGCGTGTCTTCAGCACCTTGGAACCCATCCGAGGCGACCTCGTCGATGTGTACGCCGAGGTACGTGCCCCGTTTCTGCATCTGCCGAACTACGCGGTCACCGCATTCGGTGAACGAATCGACCGGCATTCCACAGAACCGGGGTTCACAGCCGTCCTCGCATACGCGGACGGCCAACCGGTCGGCTACGCATACAGCAACACCATTGAGCACGGCGACCGCTACTGGCAGCGCACCGACCCCGCCCCGGCGAAGCAATACACCGAGCACCCCGTAATGGCTCTCAAGGAGATCGGTGTCCACCCTGCCTGGCGCAAGACCGGCACCGCCCGCCACATCCACGACGCACTCCTCGGCACCGGCAACGTGCGGTACGTGACGCTCATGGTGAACGGAGCCGCAGGTGACGGAAAGGTCCACGCGCTCTACAAGTCATGGGGCTACGAGGACATCGGCCAAAGCAGGCCGTCCCCGGCATCACCGGTCCTCACCGTGATGATCCGCTCCCCCCGCTGACGCTGGTGGACTTGGCGCTGGCGCCCGAACACCGGCGCGGGCAAGGAGCTCTGTACGGCGCGCTGAACCGCGGCCGAGTGGACGTCGAGCGGCTGCGGTCGGAGCTGGCTGACTTGCCGCTGCCGCGGGCCGCGGACGGCCGTCTGGTGCTCGCCGTCGACGTCTCGCCGTGGCTGCGGCCGGACGCGGAGACCTGCCCGGACCGCTCCTTTTGCCACACCTACGGCCGCGGCGACGCGAAGCATCAGATGATTCCCGGCTGGCCATACTTGTTCGTCGTTGCTCTGGAGACCGGCCGCACCTCCTGGACCGCCGTGCTGGACGCGGTCCGGTTGGAGCCCGGCGCCGACCTGGCCGCCGTCACCACTGCCCAACTCCGCAACGTGGTGGTCCGGCTGATCGCGGGCGGGCAGTGGAAGCCGGGTGACCCGGAGGTGCTGGTGGTGATGGACGCCGGCTACAACGCTCCGCGCATCGCCCACCTGCTCGGCGACCTGCCGGTGCAGGTCCTGGGCCGGCTCCGCTCGGACCGGGTGATGCGCCGCCCGGCACCCAGCCGCGCGGAGTTCGCGGCGGCGAACCCAGCCGGGGGCCGACCGCCCAAGCACGGCGGGGAGTTTGTCTTCGGCGACCCCGCCACCTGGGACGCCGAGCAGGCGGTCACCACCACCACGACCCGCCGCTACGGCACCGCCGTCGCCCGGGCCTGGGACCGACTTCACCCGCGGCTGACCCGCCGGGCGGCCTGGCTGGAGTACGACGGGCCGCTGCCGGTCATCGAGGGCACCGTCATCCGGCTGGCCGTTGAGAAGCTGCCCAGCGGCGGCGTGAACCGCCCGGTCTGGCTCTGGTGGTCGCGCACCGGCGCCACCCCGACCGACGTAGACCGCTGCTGGCAAGCGTTCCTCCGCCGCTTCGACCTTGAGCACACGTTCCGCCTGCTCAAACAGACGCTCGGCTGGACGTGCCCGCGCCTGCGCGACTCGGCGGCAGCCGGCCGGTGGACCTGGCTGTGGACCTGGCTGGTGATCGCCGCGCACACCCAGCTCCGCCTCGCCCGGCCGCTCGTCGCTGACCTCCGCCACCCGTGGGAGCGGCCGATGGAACCGAACAAGCTCACCCCCGCCCGCGTCCGGCGCGGGTTCAGGAACCTCCACACGAAGGCCCCCTCACCAGCGCGTGCGCCGAAACCCGCCCGCCCCGGCCCGCGCACCACAAGAAGGGAACCAAGCCACGACGAGCAAGCCAGGGTGCCACCTCGTGACGACGACAGCGCGGCGTGGATGATGGCTCGATGACAACAAATCCATCGAGCGCGGACAGGGTCGAAGCGGGTTGGCGAGCGGTCCGCGCTGACGGGCGCGTGCGTCCGGAGCTGCTGGACCTCGCCTACGCCGAACCGAGCTTGCGGCAGCTGTTCCCCTGGACGGGCATGGGCGAGTTGCACTTCAGTCGGTGTACGGAACGACGGTGGACGTGGGACATCCCCTACATCCAGCCCGCAGCCGGCGGCGGTTACTGGGTCTCGGGACCTCTGCGTTCGCAGACCATCGGGCCTGCGGCGACAGCCGCAGAAGCCGTTGCCATGGTGGTGGAACGCCTGCCGGCCGGGTGCGGACCCGCCTTCGTCGGCACCCCGGATGAACTCGTTGCCCATGAGGAAGCAACCCGAGGCCGCCTCAACGGTTAAACGACAAGCTCAGAACCCGCGCGCAGAAATCACTTGGACACCACCTCAATTGGTCCGGTTGCGGCATGCAGGTGGCAGCTCCCGCCGATTCCAATGGCCTGGCAATATTCCACCGGGCCTTCTTGGCGTCCTACGTCAGACGGCCCAGACCTCAGAGGAAGAGGAGTGTGGACGCCGACAGTTCGCTTGCGTGATCACATGGGACACTCGCCGCCCAGCAGGAGGTTGGGAATGCTGTTGCGCAATGTGGTGCTGGAGGACGTCGACGCCTACATCCGGATGCGGTGCGATCCGGGCATGATGAAAGATCTCGGGGGTCCACTGCCGCGAGAAGGCATGGCCGAGAAGGTGCAGCGCGACGTCCGCCAGGCCGCCAAGGACACCGCCTGGATCAAAATGATCATCCCCGAAGCGGCTCACCCCTCGGTCGTCGCCGGAACTGTCTGCCTGTGGTCCCATGAAGCCGACGACCAGCACATCTCCGAGATCGGTTGGATGGTTCTGCCCGCATTCCAAGGCCGGGGCTACGGGAAGCGAGCCGTGCGGGCATTGCTTGAGATGGCCAAGGACGACGGCCGCTGGGGACTCATCCACGCATACCCCGCAACCAGCAATCTGCCTTCCAACGGAATCTGCCGCGCGGTCGGCTTCACCTTCGTCGGAGAACAGAGCCTGGAGTTCGCCGACCGCGTTCTGGACACCCATCACTGGGTGATCGATCCGAGCACCGATCCGGTTCGACCGTAGCCCCGTCGTCGCCGCTGAGAAGTTCCAGCCCTCCCGCTGCACGGGGCGCCGGCGAGTCCGCCAAGACAGATGGGGCGCAGGCGATGCTGCTGCGAGCAACTGGTCGGCCTTGCGCTCCAGCGGCGGTGGAGCCGTCAGCAGCCGGCGGTAAGTACCCCAGCACCTCTGGCCTGCGACCTCATCTGCTGTGAAGGCAACATGCCTCCCGTTCCTGCACACCGCCGGGTAAAGCGGTTGCCAAAACGTCCTAGGTAGCACGTCCCGGCCCCTCACGGAATCACCTAACCACTGGCGGTCCAGGCGGAGTTACCTGGAACGCACGGCTTCGTAGCGGTGGCAGCAGCAGGAGCCCCTGATGTGACGGGCCGGGCTGTCGGGTGGTTACTACTTTGACGCGAGGTCGGCACAGCCGAGAAGGAGAACGGTATGGAGAAATCGTCCGAGCAGGAGTTGCGCGATGCGCTCGCTGAAAGCCTCATCGAACTGGGGGCTGCCCGCAGCCCTCGCGTGATCGCCGCGTTCCGCAACGTACGCCGTCACCTGGCCACCCCCGACGCGGACATTCTCTCGACGTACAGCGCCGAAGTCGCGACGATCACCAAGACCGACGTGCACGGGGTACAGATCAGCTCGGTGTCCGCACCTCGCATCCAGGCCATGCAGATGGAGCAGGCCGACCTCGCGCCGGGGATGTCCGTGCTCGAAATCGGCTCCGGCGGCCCCAACGCCGCACTCCTCTCGGAGGTAGTCGGTGACACCGGCCATGTCGTGACCGTGGACATCGACCCGGACGTGACGGCTCGCGCCTCGGCGTTCTTGAAGGAGACCGGGTACCGCAACGTCACCGTGCTCACCGCGGACGCGGAGAACGGGGTCCCCGATCGCGCGCCGTTCGACCGGATCGTGGTGACGGTGCAGGCCGCCGACATCCCGCCGGCCTGGCTCGGCCTCCTCAAAGAGGGCGGGCGCCTCGTCGTCCCGTTGCGGATGCGCGGCATGACCCGCACCGTGGCCTTCGTCCGCGACCGGGATCGGCTTGTCAGTGACGGGCTCGAACTGTGCGGCTTCGTGCCGATGCAGGGCGCCGGGGAGAACCGGGTCCGCCTCGCCGTGCTGCACGACGTGGAGGGCGAACAGGTCGGTCTCCGCCTGGACGGTCACCCCGAGCCGGACACCGAAGCCCTGGCCAAAGCCCTCTTGATGCCACGGAATACGCGGTGGTCCGGTGTGACGCTCGGCGGCAGCGAGTCCAACGAGCATCTCGACCTGTGGCTCACCACCGCGCTGGACAACCTGCCGCTGCTGGCCGCGATGCCAGGCGCCCGTGATCGCGGGCTGGTCACCTCGGTGTCCCCGCTCGGCATCCCCGCACTCGTGGACGGCGGCAGCTTCGCGTACCGCACGGTGCGGGCCACGGACGAGGTGGACCGTTACGAACTGGGCGCCATCGGTCATGGCCCGCGCGGGCGGCGGCTCGCCGAGCGCCTGGTCGAAGAGATCCAGGTGTGGGACCGCGAACACCGCGGTGACCGCGCGCACATCGAGGTCTATCCGGCAGGCACGCCGGACGACCGTCTTCCCGCCGGCGGCCGACGCATCGAGCGGCGGCACTCGCGGGTCTCGATCACCTGGCCATAGCCACCACCGGCCACCGCCAGGTTGCACAGCACAACTTCCACCACCTCCCTGAAGGAGAGCGAGATGGCACAGCGGATGAGCACCAAGCCCGGCACCGTGCTGAAGGCGGCGACGGACTTTCGCACGGACGCCGGGGACTTCGACCTGGACATCGAGACGGTTTCCTCGGCGCCCGTCATCGGAGCGTTGCTGAACGACACAAGCGACAACTGCGGCTCCACCTGCCAATCGGCCTGCTCCAACAGCACCTGCATCGGCAGCTGATCCGGCGGCACCGGGCCTTGCAGCAGACGGGCCCGGGGGTGGGCGCAACAGGCCGCCCCCGGCCCGGAACGCCGCGATCCGAAGGAGCATGGATGTACCGCTACGTTGACGCGAGCCTGATCAGGTTGTCGATGGTTCCGTTCGACGCCCCCGCCCTCGACCGGCCCGGCGAAGAGGCCGGCACCGAGAAGGCCCGGGCCTGGATCCAAGACGTGTGGGCGGACGACGCCCGCGCGGCGGCCATCGGCCACGCCTCGCCCTTGCTGGCCCACGCCGTCCGGGACGTGCTGGCGGGCAAGCCGACCACGCCCCGGCGTCTTCATCGAATCGGCCGGTCCCTGTCCCGCTACCTGCTCAGGATGCGATACCGGGCGACCCCCTTCGGACTGTTCGCCGGGCCGACCGTCGCGCGTATCGGGCAGGAGGCACACGTCCGCTGGGGCCCGCTGCCCCGCGCGACCGCGCACGCCGACGCCGTATGGCTGCACTCCATCACGTCCGCCCTGGAGAACGACCCGGCCGTACTGCGCTGCCTGACAGTCGTCGCCGACCCCACCCACGTCGTACGCGGCTCCCGGATCACCGTGATGAACCAGCCCGGCGAGGGCGGGCCGACCGACACCGGCCTACGGCGCACCCGCGCTGCGGAAACGGCCCTGTGGCTCGCTCGCACGCCGATCCTTGTCCGCGACCTTGTGGCCGGACTCGGCGCCGAGTACCCGGAAGCGGCCGTCGAGGACATGATCCGCACACTGGTCAAGCACCGGGTGTTACTGACCGGACTCCAGGCACCGATGACGGCCCCCGATGCCCTCGGCTACTTGATCGTCCGCATCGACGAGAGCGGCGCGGAGGCACAGGCGGCCGACCGGCTTCGCGACGTCCACCGTGTTCTGAGCCATCACAACCGTGCCCGCCCCACCGAGCAGCCGGGCCTCCGCGCACAGGCCACCGATGTGATGACCACGATCAGCGGTGTCGCCGGGCAGAGCCTCGTGGTGACGATGCGCCCGGACGCCGATGTGGTCCTTCCCGAGGCCGTGGCCCGTGAGGCGGTGCGGGCCCTGAGCCTGATGGCCCGGATCACGCCCTATCCACACGGCTCGGCAGCCTGGCGGGACTACCGGGCAAGGTTCCTGGACCGCTACAGCACGGGCACCGCCGTCCCGGTCCGTGAACTGACCAGCTCTGACACCGGCCTCGGCTTCCCCGTCGGATACCGCGGCACGATCCTGCCCCGCCCCACCCTCGCCACGACATCGCGCGACGAACACCTGCTCACCCTCGCGCAGAGCGCCGCGCTGACCGACCAGCGCGGAATCGTCCTCACCGAGGATGACATCGAGGCGCTGTCGGTCGGAGAACCCACGGCTCTCCCGGCCCACGTCGAACTGTGCTTCAGCGTGTTCGCACGGTCGCTCCGCGCGCTGACGGAGGGACGCTTCGCCCTCTCCACCATCGGCCTGTCCCTCGCGGCCGGCAGCCTCACCGGTCGCTTCCTGCCGATGCTGGACACCACCGACCGCACTCGGATGAAGGCCGCCCACAGCACCCTGCCACCCCTCACCGAAGGCGCGGTTCGTGTCCAGGTTTCAGCTCCTCCACTGCGCCGACACGCCTCCAACGTCGGGCGCGCTCCGCTGGTCGCCGACGAGGTACTGGCCGTCGGCGAGTACAACCCGGACGCCACCATCGCCCTGGACGACCTGGGAGTCGTCGCCGACGCCGAACGTCTCTACCTCGTCTCCCTCTCCACAGGGCAGTGCCTGGAACCCTCGGTGATGAGCGCGGTGGAGCTGAGTACCGCCACGCATCCCCTCGTCCGGTTCCTGACCGAGGTCCACCGCTGCCACACCGCCATCCCCCTGCCCTTCGCCTGGGGCGTCGCAGCCCAGTTGCCGTTCCTTCCAGAGGTGCGCCACGGCCGCACCATCCTGTCGGCGGCCTGCTGGCGTCTGCGCGCCCGCGACCTTCCGGACACCGGCCGGTGGACGGGGGACTTCATGGACTGGCGCTTCCGCCACCGCGTGCCACGCACCGTGTTCATCGGCTCCACCGACCAGCAGCTCCGCCTGGACCTCGACCGGGCCGGTCATCGCGACCTCCTGCGAGCGGAACTGGAACACCACCGCACCCTGTCCTTGCATGAAGCACCGGAGGAAGACGCCTACGGCTGGATCGGCCGCGCCCACGAGGTGACCATGTCGTTCGCCGCCTGCCAGCCGCCCGCCCCCGCCCCCACCTGGCACGCTGTCGTCCGGCGCGAGGACGGCCGAACCCCGGGCACGGCCGACACCGCGTACCTGAAGCTGTACGGCAACGCCGAACGCGCCGGCGAAGTCCTCAGCACTCACCTGCCGTGCCTACTCGACGACGTGGCCGCCGTGTTCCGAGGATCCTTCGCGCACGAGGACTCTTCCGGGTCGGCCGGGGGTGTGGCCGCCCCGGAGGCGTGGTTCGTCCGGTACGCCGACCCCGCCTCCCATCTCCGTATCCGCTTCAGCCTTCCCCGACCCGGCGCCTTCGCCGATCTCGCCCGTGAAGTGGGCCGCTGGGCGGACGCGCTGCGTGAGGAGGGCCTGATCCAACGCGTGCAGTGGGACACCTACGTTCCCGAAACCGGCCGTTACGGGACCGGCCCCGCCCTGGCCGCCGCCGAGGACTGCTTCGCCGCCGACTCGGCCGCCGCACTGGCGCAGCTGCGCCTCGGCCTCCCCGCAGAGCTGCGCCCGGCCGTCACAGCAGCCTCGTTCATGGACATCGCCACCGGCTTCCTCGGCTCCCCCGGCGCCGCACACGCCTGGCTGGCCGAACACCTCATTCGCGGCGACGGCGCTGCGGCGCCTCGGTCCACACAGGCGCTCGTTCTGCGACTCACCGAGAACGACAACCCGGACGCGCCCCTGAGCGACTTCCCGGGCGGTGGGGCCGTACGTGACACCTGGCAGCGCCGCCGCGACGCCCTCGCCCGCTACCGCGGCACGCTCCTGCGGCCAGGACCCGCACCGGAGAGTGTGCTGCCGTCCCTCCTGCACATGCACCACAACCGCGTCGCCGGGATCGACCCCGATGCCGAGGCCCTGTGCCGGCGCATGGTCCGTGCCGCCGCACTGTCCTGGAGCATCCGCACCGAAGGAGCCGTGCGGTGACCGTCGCCCCACCCGCCGCCGACAACTCACTGCCCGCGCGCCAGTCGCTCGCGCACGGCCCCTTGAGCACGGCGCTACTGCATATCGAGCGCGCACTGCGCGGTACGGGCGACTGGGCGGAAGCCCATCGCGTACTCGCCTCCACCGGCCCGCTCATCGAGGGCCGCGACGCGGGCCTCTTCCTCGGTGCTCCCGCGCTGGCCTTCGCCCTGCACCTGGCTGCCGACGGTACCGACCGCTACGCCGGGGCCCTGCACACTCTTGATCAGGTCGTGGCCGAGCACGTCCGCGCACGGCTCGCTGCCGCCCACGACCGGATCGACGCGGGCCGACGCCCCACGTTCTCCGAGTACGACCTGCTGCGTGGCCTGACCGGCATCGGCGCCCTGCTCCTGCGCCGCAACCCGCACGGCCCCGAGCTGCGCGGCATCCTGGACTACCTGGTCCGCCTCACCGAACCGCTCACCGACCGCACCGGACGGACACTTCCCGGCTGGTGGGTGGACCACGCTCCCGCCACCGATCAGAGCACCACTCCCGGCGGCCACGCCAATGCCGGGGTCGCACACGGCATCGCCGGCCCGCTCGCCCTGCTCTGCCTGGCCATGCGCGCAGGCGTTCACACCCGGCGCCAGGAACTCGCGATCCGCCGCGTCTGCCGATGGTTGGACGACATCCGGCAATGCGACTCCTACGGACTGCGCTGGCCTCGCTGGATCAGCCACAGCGGCTCCACACCCGTCAGGCCGGCAGCACCGAGTTGGTGCTACGGCACACCGGGCCTCGTACGCGCGCAGCAGCTCGCCGCCATCGTCCTGGAGGACACCGATCGCAAACGCATGGCCGAACGAGCACTCACCCACTGCCTCGCCGACGCCCGCCAACTCGGTCTGCTGACCGACCGCGGTATCTGCCACGGAGTCGGTGGCGTCCTGCGTACGGTGCAGCGCGTGGCGTCCGACGCGGACAGTCCCGCCGGGTACGCCCGCCGCTTCGAACCGCTCGTACGGCGCTACCTGCCGGCCGCGGTCCCCGAGGAAGCCGGATTCCTCGTCGGCCGTGCGGGCGCAGCCCTCGCCTACCAGGATGCCGACGACGCGACCACGCCCAAGGGGCAGTGGGACGCCTGTCTCCTCCTGACATGACCGGCCGTGACCCGGCCCGCGTCGAGCGAGCCGTCCACAGCGTCTTCAACGGCACACCCGTGGAAGACGCCGCACGCACGGCGCTCATCCCCGCAGAACAACTCGCCGAGGCCGTCGAGCACTACCAGGCGGCCGGCCGCGTCGCGCTGGAGACAGCTCGCCCCGGCTGGCACCAGGTCAACATCAGGTTCGCGGACTACGAGCACGCCGTACGGGACTTCCGCAACCATGTCGTCCCCAGCCTCCGCTCCGGCGGACCGGTCGGCCCGTGGTGGTTCGTACGGAAGGCACCGCACTGGCGGCTGCGCTGCCACCCGGCTCACGGAGCAACGGGGCGGAGTGTGGCGGACCACGTCGCGGAAGCCCTGGACAGCGCGATGTCCTCGGGCGTGATCGCCAACTGGCACGCGGCCCCGTACGAACCGGAAGCCATCGCCTTCGGTGGCTCCGCCGGGTTGCCGCTCGCACACGCCCTGTTCCACGCGGACAGCGAAGGAGTCCTCGACTACGCCCGTGTCTGCGAGGAAGGGCCGTCCGGCGTTCTGGGCGCGAAGGAGACATCGCTGCTTGCCATGTCTCTCCTCATGCGGGCCGCCCGGCTCGAAGCCGGCGAGCAGGGCGACGTATGGGGCCGCGTCGAAGAGCGCCGGCCCCTTCCCCACGACGTGACGCCGCAACAGGTCGGTGCCATAGTGGCACCCATGAGGCGGCTCCTGCTGACCGATGCCCGTCCTCTCCTCACGGCCGGTCCCCTCACACCTGTCCGTCCGTGGATCGAGGCCCTGCAGCACCACGGCCACCGCCTTGCGGAGGCCGCCGGATCGAGCGCACTCGGCATCGGGACGCGCGCCGTCCTCGCGCGGCACGTGCTGTTCCACTGGAACCGGATGGGTTTCTCCAGCCGCCGGCAATCCATCTGGTCCCGAGCAGCACGCGAAGCCCTGCTCGGGAGCTGAAAGTGGCGGAGCGCGGCCCCGGCGTGGGTCAGAGTTCGTGGTCCTTCACGCCCGCCTCGGCCGCGATCCTCGCCGAGGCCGCCACCGTGTCGCCGCTGATCAGGATCTCGGCCACCAGGTCGTGGTCGTAGTCCAGGCCGAATCGGTCGGCGATGAGGAACGAGACCTCCACCGCGGCCATGGAGTCGCCGCCCAGGTCGTGGAAGTTGTCGTCGCGGCCGACCTCGTCCAGGTCCAGGACGCGGGCCCAGATCTCGGCGATGTGGACCTCCAGGCGGGTGGCGGGAGGGAGGAACGGGCGTGCCGGCTCGGGGCGGTTGCGGGACGGGACGGGGAGACGGGTCCGGTCGACCTTTCCGTGGGCGCTGAGCGGCAGTTCGTCCACGAGCACGATCCGGCCGGGCAGTGAGCGGCTCGGCAGCCGTCCCACCAGGTGCTCGGTGATCGCGCCGCCGATGTCGGTGCCGTGCGACTCCGGGGCGACGACGGCGTACACGGCCAGGCACAGCCGGCCGGTGGCGCTCTCGTAGGTGCGGGCGCAGGCGTCGGTCACGGCCGGGTGGTCGCGGACGGCGGCCTCCAGTTCGCCGAGTTCGATCCGCTGTCCGCGGATCTTCACCTGGTCGTCCGCCCTGCCCTGGTACTCGATGTGGCCGTCCGCGGTGTACGTGCCCCGGTCGCCGGTGCGGAAGGTCCGCCAGCCGTCCGGGGCGGGGATGTCCAGCGGGGTGAAGCGCTCATTGTCGCGGGCGTCGGCCCCGGTGTAGCCGGCGGCCACTCCGAGCCCATTGATGTAGATCTCGCCCGTCTCGCCGACGGGGCAGACCCGCCGGTCGTCGTCGAGGATGTAGATCCGGGTGTTGGCGATGGGGCGGCCGATGGGCACCGGCGTACGGGCGTCCTCGCTCGCGTCGAAGTGCGTGACGTCGATGGACGCCTCGGTCGGTCCGTAGAGGTTGTGCAGCCGGGCCCCGCTCCGGCGGCGGAACTCCTCGGCCAGGTCGGCGCCGAGTGCCTCGCCGCTGCAGAGGACCAGGCGCAGGTCCGGGCATCGCCGGGCGCCATCGGCCTGGAGCCACAGCCGCAGCATCGAGGGGACGAAGTGGGTGACGGTGACCCGGTGCCGGGTGAAGAGGTCGATGAGCGCCTCGGGCGAGGCGTGGGCGCCCTCGGGAACCACCACGGTCCGTGCTCCGGCGTACTGCGGCCAGAACAGTTCCCAGCCGGCCACGTCGAAGGTGAAGGGTGTCTTGAGCGCGACGCGGTCGTCCGGTGTCAGCGCGAAGGCGCGCTGCATCCAGTGGATGCGGTTGGCGAAGCCGCCGTGCGTGCAGAGGACGCCCTTCGGCCGCCCGGTCGATCCGGAGGTGAAGATCACCTGCGACAGGTCGTCCGCCGCCGGCCGTACGGGGGTGAAGTCCGGCGCCGGGCCGTCGTCGACGCCGTTGACGTCGAACCGCGGTATCCCCAGATCCTCGGCGTCCGTGTCGCCGTCGACGAGTACGGCTGCGGCGCCGCCGCGCGAGGCGATCGAGCTCCGCCAGGCGAGCGGGTCACCGGTGCCGAGGGGGCAGTACGCGTGGCCGGACAGTGCGACGGCGTGGGTCGCGGCGACCAGTTCGGCGGAGCGGCCGATCGACACCGCGAAGGTCTTCCGGCCCTGCTCGTCGCCCATCGCCGCGAGGCGGGCGCCGAGGGCGAACACCTTGCGCCCCAGCTCCTCGTAGCTCCACGCGCGATCGCCGTCGACCAGGGCGGTGCGCGCCCCCAGGTTCCGGTAGTTGTCGGCGACGCGCCCCACCACCTCATCCGGAGCGACGTCCTCCGGGTGTCCCTGGAGCTCTTCGATGATCTTCCTGTCCGTCGGGCTGCAACGGCTCCACGGATTCCGGTCGAACGACATTCCTCACCCTGCCCACGAGAATTCAGTTGGTGTGCCGCAAACACATTGGTGTGCCGCAAACAAAAGAGGGGGCCGCTGCCGTGCGGCGCCGCATCAGTAGAACCGCGCGCCGGCGCCGCCCTGTTCGAGCTCGGTCAGGTCGAAGGAGACACCGAAGTCGAGCAGGGCGGGCAGGCAGTCCCCGACGTTCATCAGCGGAGCGGCGGCGGTACGGAACTCCCGCGGGTGCACCAGCCCCTGGAGGCCCAGGTCGCAGATGCTGTCCACCGCCCGCAGCGCCTGGTGCACGGACGGCGCCAGATAGGGGTGACGGCGTGCCGCCTCGTGGATTCCATCCAGGTCGAAACGGCCCCGGTGCCACAGGAGTTTGATGTGGCACAGGGACTTGAGGCCGGTCTCCTGGAGGACGGTGCAGTCCACGTACAGCCGGTGCAGCAGGGCCCAGCCGAGCACATCGTCGCTGAGCGTCCGGATGGCCGCGTCGCCGACGCGGAGCTCCTGGGTCCCCTCCCACCAGCTGTCCTCGCTCGGCTTCACGCGCGTGCCGATGTCCTCGGTCAGCAGGTTCAGGCTGTAGTGCAGGTCGATCGAGATTCTGACGTGCAGCTGTCCGGACAGGGTGCAGAACGTCCGGGGCATGAGCGCCCGGACCCGGTCGGCCACGCCTTCCAGGGCGGGGACGGGCACCAGCCGGTGGTACGGCTGGACCTGGCCGTACGAGTAGATCGACTCCTCGGTCATTCTGCTGATGCGCGCGGGCATACGCCGCACCCGGCCGTTGTCGATGCGGATGCCCGCCTCGTAGCCCAGGGCCTCGATGATCTTCCTGGCGTCGGCCAGCGAGGCCTTCCGTACGAGCAGGTCGATGTCGTTGCTGAACGACGGGGCCTCTGTGTTGTCGATCAGGGCGTCCAGGGCCAGGCCCTTGTAGACCAGCAGCGGAACGTCCTGCGCCCGGAACTCGGCCGCCACCGACGCCAGTTCGGTGCGGTGGAGCTCGCGGATCGCCAGCGCGGCCGTCCGGTAGAGCTGGAACGGCCCGTCCTCGGCGGCCACGGCGGGGTGGCCGGCATGGCTGACGAGGGTCGCGTTGATGACGTTGCGCCGCCGCAGGTACGCGTAGACGGTGGCGTCGCCGTGGCGCTCCAGAAGGCGGTCGAAGCAGTCCCGGTGCGGTCCGGTGGCCTCTCCCGGAAAGGGGGCGAGGCTGGATCTGATGATGCCTATGCGTTCGGCGACGGTGAGCGGGGACATGTTCTCTCGCCTTCTCGTGTGTACGGGTCCGGGCCTCGCGGGGCCACCGGGGGACGGTCGCGAGCGCGCCGTGGGCCGGGTCGTCGTGCGTCCCGGCCCACGGCGCCGCCTCCGGCTAGCCGGCCGTCACGTCCGCGGCGTGCCGGACCTGCCCCGCCACCCCGTCCTGCGGGGCGAAGGCCGTGGCGGCGACGCGGAACTCGTGGTCCAGCGTCTGCCACACCTCCTCCAGGAGCTGTTCGGCGTCCCCGGCCTCGACCAGGACGTCCCGGTGGTGGCGGGCGGTCGCGACCTGGACGCCGTCCGACTCGTACGTGGAGAGCAGGACGCCGTGACCGACCGGCAGCGGGCCCACCGCGGTGACGGTGGTGTCGGTGCTCTCCCGGCCGTTCTCGGGCCGGCGCGCGGCACCCAGCCACGCCTTGCCGTCGGCCCGCTCGACCACGACGGTGATCCGGGGCGTGAAGATCGGCGGGTCCGGCTCGTAGTCCAGGCCGTGCAGCGCCTCGGCCGGCGACTGCCCGCCGGTCAGCCGGGCCGCCACCTCGGCAACCTGCTCACCGTTTCCGTAGACGGTCCAGGGGCCCGCCACGCACGCGGCGACGTAGTGGCGCAGCGCGTCGTTGTCCTGCGCGCCCACGGGTACGACCGCGAGCTCCCCGGCCGCGGAGCCGTCCAGGCGGCGGGCCCTGGACGCCTCGCTGCGCCCGGTCAGCGCGTACGCGGCGGTGAGAACGCCGTCGTGCGTACGGGCCAGCACGACCAGCCGGCCGGGGTACCGGTTGGCGCGGAGTGCTTCGCCGAGATGCTTCATGTGCCAGTCCTCTTACTCGTTGCAGATTCGGGTGCCCGGTCCGGCCGGCGCAGGAGAGTCAGGTCTTCGAGCCGGAACAGGGCGGTCAGCGGGCAGTCGATGCGTTCGAGCGCTTCGGCCGCCCCTTGTTGCCGGTCAAGTATGACGAACGCGCCCACCACCGGATGCTGTTGGCGCCGCAGTTCGAGGACCGTGCGTTCGAGGGCGGCACCGGTGCCCGCGACGTCGTCCACCACCGCGAAGCGCGTACCCTCGGGCACCCGGCTGGACAGGCGCCCGGAGAGTCCGTAGTCCTTGGCCGTGCGCCGTACGGCCCTGGCCTCCAGGGGGCGGGCGGCGGACGCGCTCACCAGCGAGACGGCGGTGGCGAGCTGGCCGCCGGCGGCGACCTCACCGGCGACCACGTCGGCGGTCGTCGCGGCGATCCGCTCGTACAGGGCGAGCGCCAGGGCGTGCAGCAGCGCGGGTTCGCCCAGCACCCGGTGGCCGTCGAAGTAGTCGCTGAGGAGCAGGCCGTCCGACCGGTGGGCCGTCACGAACGGGGCGCGGTCCAGCAGCGCCTGTGCCAGGGCGGCGGAGGTCATGCCCGGGTCCCCCGCGCGCTCTCGCGGTCGGCGCGTGCGGCCTCGACGGCCTTGAGGGCGGTGCGGAGCGTTTCGTCGGCTTCGCGGACCGAGGTGTCCAGGCCGGTCAGGTGACCGGCGTCGACGAGGTCGAGGAAGCCGGTGCGCACGCGGGTCATGTGCGCGACGTCGATGGGCCGGTCGCGCTCCTCGGGGCGCTGCCGGATGCGGCTGACGGCCACATCGACCGGGCTGTGCACGAGCAGGGCGAGGTCCGGCTGCGGAAGCAGCGCGACCGTGTCCTGGAACCAGCCGTCGAAGTGCTGTCCCCGGGCCAGGGCGTTGGCGACGGTGGTGTAGATGTAGCGGTCGCAGAGCACCGTCTCGCCCGCTTCGAGCCGGGGCAGGATCGTGGCCCGCGCGTGGTAGAGGCGATCGCCCAGGGTGACGAGGTAGAGGGCCCGGTGGATCGTCGGGTCGTCGCCGCCCCGCTCGGCGAAGCCGCGGAAGACCTCGGTGGCGCGGGCGCTCGGTGTCGGCTGGAAGGTGTCGAACACCTGGTGTCCGGCGGCCCTGAGCTCGGCGCTGAGCCCGTTGACCAGGGTCGTCTTGCCGGCGCCGTCGGTGCCTTCGACCACGACGAGGAGGCCGGGCGCGGTGTGGGGCCGCATCCGGCGCAGGAAGCCGGCCGCGTCGGGGTTCCGCGACGGTCGGGGGCCGGCGGAGGGGTCGCGTACCGAGACGCCGTCCGGGGTGACGTCGATCCGGATGAGGGAGGTGATGTCCAGGCCCGTGCGCGAGCGGAGCGCTTCCCGGCCGCCGTTGGCCGCCTTCTCCACCACGACGGCCGCGTCGACGACCTCGGCGCCGATCTCGCGGACGGCGTCCACCAGGGCGATGAGGGTGCCGCCGGTGGACAGGGTGTCGTCGACCAGGCAGACCCGGTCACCGGCTTCGATCCCGTTGACGAAGAGGGAGCCCCGCGTGTACTCGCTGTCGAAGTCGACCCGGTGTCCCGGCACGGCGTACGGGTACGTCCTCGCGATGGCCAGCGGGATGCCCGTGGCCAGCGAAACGGCGGCACCGATGACGGCGCCCTTCTCCTCCTCGACCAGGATCTTCGTGCACCCCTCCAGGTCCAGGGCGGCCAGCAGTCGTCCCGTCACATGCTCCAGCAACCGCGGTCGCAGCGCGGGGATGTGGTCGCACAGTTCGTTCACGCTGGTGAGGTAGCGGCCGGAGTCGACCACCCTCGCTGCGGCGTAGGAGTCTTCGAGAATCAACGATCAGCCTTCCAGGATGGCGAGGACACGTGCCCGGTCGGGTTTGCCCGAAGCCGTGCGCGGGATGTCGGATGTGAAGACCCAGCGGCGGGGTACCGCGAAACTGCTGAGGCGTTCACGGAGGTGCTTGGCCAGCTCCGAGGTGGTGGTGCCGGGGTCGGCGTGGACGAGGGCGGCGACCATCTCGCCGCGGTCGGGGTCCGGGACCCCGGCCACCACCGCGTCCTTGACCGACGGGCTGTTCAGCAGGTGGTGCTCGACGTCGAACGGACTGACCTTCGCGCCGGCCACGTTGATGAGCACCTTCGTCCTGCCGGTGAGCCGGAGCCGTCCGTGCTCGTCGAGGCTGCCCAGGTCGCCGGTCTCCACGAAGGACGCGCCGGGGCCGTCTCCGGGAAGGGCCGGGGCGGTGGGGACGGGCGCCCGTCCGCCGCCGCCCGTGAGGTAGTGGGCGGGGGTCGCGGGCCGGTCGATCACGACCCGTCCGGCCTGCCCCGCCCCGAGGGGTGAGCCGTCCGGTCCGAGGACGCGCACGGTGACTCCCGGAACCGGCAGCCCCACCGAGCCCACCGTGTCCGGGCGCGCGGCGAGGTTCATCGTGGCGATGCCGCCCTCGGACAGCCCGTACTCCTGGCAGATGGGCACACCGGTGACCTGCTGCCACGCCTCGGCCCAGGAGGGGTGCAGCGGGGCGCCCCCGGAGAGCGGGTGGCGGAGCCCGGGGAGGCCGCTGCGGCGGACCTCCTTCGCACGGGCCACCGCGCGGAACACGTAGGGGGTGCCGCACATGGTTCCGGGGCGGTGCTCGTGCGCCATCCGGACCATCCCCGCCGGGTCGTAACGGGGTGTCAGCAGAGTCGGCGCGCCGGCCCGGAGCGCCGCGGTGAGCAGCCCGGAGGCGAAGCTGTGCGATACGGGGGTGCCGGTCAGGACCGGGTGTTCCGGGCCGAGGCCGAGCGCCTGCGCGACCGCGGCGGCCTCGTCCTCGATGTTCGCCGCACTGCGCAGGACCCCCTTGGCTGTGCCGGTGGTTCCGGAGGTGAGGTGCACCAGCGCGATGGGGTCGGTGTCCGCTTCCGCGGGCTCCGGGCCGGGCAGTCGTCCGGCCCCGTTCGCGGAGACGAGGAGGGTGGCTCCCATGTCGCGGGCCAGCGCTTCGGCGGTGGCGGCGGGCATGGCCTCGGGCAGGGGCAGGACCGGGTGTCCGCAGGACCGCAGGGCCAGGAAGTCGATCACCCACCGGCAGTCGCCCGGCCGGTGGAGCGCGGCGATTCCGGGGCGGACGCCGGGTGCGGGGGCCAGTTCGCGGGCCCGTTCCGCGACCCGGTCGACCAGCTGGGACCAGGTCAGCGTGTGCTCGGGATCGGCCAGTGCGAGGGCGTGCGGGCGTTCCGCGGCGTGGCCGTGGAGGAGGTCGAGGATCATGCCGCCCCCTCCGTGCCCGGACGCCGGTAGTGGACGAGCACCGTGGCGGAGTAGGCGCCCGTGGCGGCGACCACCGCTTCCTCGACCTCGCCGCGCGCGATCATGTCCATGGCCTCCAGATGGGCGGTCAGGGGTTCGGCGGCGCCGCCCGGCGCCTCGTGCTCCGTCCAGCCGGAGTACGGGGCGAGGACCGCGCTCGTGTGGTCCAGCCCGGTGGCGATCAGGGTCTTGGGCCTGTCCTGGCAGAGCCGCGCGAGCCCTTCCTCCAGGACGTCGAGCCCGGCCGGCGCGGCGGCGACGGGGAGCCGGACCGCTGCCACCAGCTCGACCGCGGACGCCTCGCCGCGGGCGGGCCCGGAGCCGAGTGCGATCACGGTGCCCCTCGGTGGGACCGGGGGGTCCCCCGCTTCCGCCCAGAGCCGGTTCTCCGGGGCGTCGTAGCCTCCGGAGAGGCAGGCCGACGCCCTTCCCGTCGCGACCAGGTGGGCGGCCGAGACGAGTGCCTCGACCGCTGCCGTCCGGCCGAGGAAGGTCTCGGTCTGACCGGTGACGCCGAAGAGGACGGACGCCATGGAGGCGGGGGTGTTGAACGTGGACAGCGCGAAGTCCATCGGGTCGACGCGGCGGGGCCCCCGCTCCTGGAGCGCGGTCCAGATGCGGGCGTGGTGGCTCTGCATCCCGTACTCGGTGCCGAGCAGGAGGCCACCGGCGAGGAGGTCGGCCCGCGTCGTCTCCGGCAGGCCGCCCAGGAGGGCGCCGACCGCGTCGGCCACCAGGAGGCAGGTCCGGTCGGGGCGGGGGTTGCCCACGGGCGCGGCGGGCACGGCGGGTGATCCGTCGGCCCACCCCGCGGACCAGCCGCGGGCGGTGGCCCGGCCGTCCGCGACCGAGGCGGCCGCGTACACGTGGACGGGTCTACGGGCCGGGGGGCGGGGTTCGGCCGGACGGTCGTCCAGCACCACCGTGCAGTTGGCGCCCCCGAATCCGGAGGCGTGCACCACGACCGAACCCCTGGGGTGGGGCCCGTGTCCGTCGGAGAGCGCGAGCGCCCCGGTCCGCGGGTCCTGCTCCCCGGAGTGCGGCACCGGGGGCGTCGCGTTCCGGATCAGTCCCTCGGTGGCGGCGATGAAGGTGAAGAGCCCGGCGGCGCCTTCGGTGTGCCCGGCGGCGGCCTTGGTCGCCGTGGCCGGTACCGGGAGTCCGTCGTGGGAGAGCACGTCGCCCACGGCCTGCGCCTCCGCCAGGTCGCCGGCCTGCGAGGCGGTGCCGTGCGCGTGGTAGAGGCCGATCTCTTCCGGGCTGCGGCGGGCGTCGGCGAGCGCCCGGTTCAGGGACCGGGCGATGCCCTGCGCGGAGGGGGTCGTCAGGTGGACGGCGTCGGAGCTGGCGCCCCAGCCCTGGAGGGCGGCCAGGGCCGGGTGCCCGCGCTCCGCCGCGTGCCGGGCGTCCTCCAGGACGACGACCGCCGCCCCCTCCGCGAGGACGAAGCCGTCCCGGTCCGCGGAGAACGGCCGCGTCGTCGTGCGGGACAGCAGGCGCATCGAGTGGAAGCCCGCGAAGACGACCTCGGCCAGTACATCGACCGCGGCGACCAGCACGACCGGGGTCTCGCCGCTCCTGATCCGCTCGGCGGCCCAGGCGAGCGCCCCGGTGCTCGACGCGCACGCGGAGGACAGCACCGCACAGGGCCCGTCGAGCGCGAGTTGTTCGCGCAGCGAGACGGCCGGTCCCTCCTTGCGGTACCGCCTGGCGTCGGTCCCGCTGTCGGGCGGCACCGCGCCGAAGGCGACGTCCGGCAGGTGCCAGCCCGCGCTCGTGGACGCGAGCGCCAGCCCGGCGGTACGCAGGTGCTGCGGCGCCAGAGCGGCCCGGTCCAGGGCCTCGCGCGCCGCCGCCGCCAGCAGGTCGGCCGGGCGGTCCTCGAACGGCCCGTTCCAGCCCGGTACTTCGTGTACGGCGGCGGTGCGGTAGGCGGAGGCGCCGGGCCAGTCGGCGGTCTTCGGCGGCCGTCCCGCGTAAAGGCCCTCCCAGAAACTCGCGACCCCGGCCCCGAAGGGCGAGACGCAGCCCATGCCGGTGACCGCTACCCCCGTGGCCCCGGTCACTTCGGTCCGAGCCCGGAGACGCCGTCCACAAGACGCGCGAGGTCGGCCACGGTCTTCGCGGCGTCGAGATCGCTGTCGTCGATGTCGATCCGGAACGCGTCCTCGATGTCGGCGGCCAGCGACAGCAGCTCCAGCGAGTCGATGCCGAGGTCCACCAGCCTGGCCTGCGGTGACACCGTCGCGCTGCCGTCCCGCAGTTCGGGACTGTGTGCGATCAGCAACTTTTCCAGAGCGTCGGTGATGCCCTGCTCGGTCATGTGCTCGTCCTTGTCTCTGTCCGAGTCTCTGTCCGACCGGACCAGGTCAGTGGTGGTTCCGGACCGTGTCAGTGGTGGTCCCGGACCGTGTCAGTGGAAGTCGGGGTCGAGTCGGCCCATGGCCGCCAGTCCGACCTTCAGCTGGCCGTCCGGGTCGAACGTGTCGTAGAAGGTGCCGCGTTCCAGGTCGAAGATGCGCGCGGCGCCCATGACGGAGGGGCCGCGGACGAAGAGGGTCAGACAGGGGTCGGTGTCGCTGTCGTTCATGACCTGGTGCGGCCGACCGGCCGGAAGCGAGTTGGACTCCCCTTCCGCCAGGGAGTGTTCGAGGTCCTCGTGGAGCAGGGACGTACCGGCCGCCTCGTCGGTCTTCAGGATCTCGAACTGCTTCTCCCGGTAGCCGCCCCGCAGCATGACGGTGCTGCAGTGCCACTTGTGGTAGTGGACCCGCTCCTCCGCGCCGCCGTTCTGCCGCCTGGTCTTGAAGCGGTGCAGCCGGATGCGGAAGCCGTTGCCCGGTTCCATGTGGAGGACGAACTTGTCCATGAGGATTCTCGGGTACGCGGAGTGCGGGGCGAGGCTGCGGAAGAGTTCGGCGTCCGCGAGGATCTGGTCCGTGCGCTCCGCGAAGACCTCGGGGCGGGCGGCCGCGGCCCGCAGGATCTCCTCGACGACGGGTGCCTGCCGCTCCATGTACGCGCTGTCGCGCCAGTCGACTTCGCCCCGCAGGGCTGTCACGAAATCGTTCCACGTACTGATGGCCACGGTTCCCCCAGGGAATTCGGCGAACGGTCGGATGAGTGCGGGAGATCAGGTCATGCCGGGGGGCCCTCGGGGGCGCTTCCGGTGGGGACGACGGTCACGAGCGCGGGCACCATCGCCGAGGGAAAGTCCGGCAGGGCGCGGTGCGCCGCCCGGCGCAGCTCCGCGACGTCGACGGGCTCGTCGCAGAAGATCCGGGCCGTCAGGACGGGGCCGTCTGCCCCTTCCCCGAGCCCGGCCTCGACGCGCCGGCCGGGGAGGAGGCCGGAGAGCATCGACACGACGTCGGGCAGGTGGACCCAGCACTCGTCCACCAGGGCCCAGTCCGCGCCCCTGGCAGGGGGGAGGCAGCCGTCGGCGGCGACGAGGTCGCGCAGCTCCGAGAGCGGCAGGTCGGCGCCGGCGCACGTGATGAGCACCCGTTCGAGGCCCCGCATCAGCCGTTCCGCCGACTCGGCCGGCATGAAGGCGGTGTCGATCATGGCGTAGACGTGGTCGCAGTCGCCCAGGGTCCGGGCGTGGAAGAAGAACTTGGCGTCCTGCCGGTCCCACTCGCCGATCCAGGCCAGTCGCGTACGGCTCGTGAGCGCGTCCAGGTCGGCGTCGTGGTCCGGCTCGGCGGAGCGCCCGCCCATGAACACCCGGATGTCGTTGAAGAACGACGAGAGGTCGAGGTGGACGCCTCGTTCGCCGTTGACCCGCGCCATCAGCCGGTCGCGCGCGGCCGGGTCGCACTGGCTGCGCAGCAGGTCGGCCTTGGTGGCCTGCGCCACGGATCGGACCAGCTCGGTGAAAGACCCGTCCGTGAGGTCGGCACGGACCAGGCCGTTGCTCACGGCGCTGCTCACGATGCCTTTCAGGTCGGGGAAGGACCGGTTGCCGAGGATGGTCTTGAAGGCCACGCGCCGGTTGCCCGTGAACGCTCCGAGCATGAGGGCGGTGGCGGCGAGGAGCACGTTCGACGTGGTGGTGCCGTCGCGCCCGGCGATCCGGCGCAGCGCCTCGGTGAGGGCCGGGGAGCTCATTTCGAGCCGCTTGAAGCGGTGCGGGTCGGGCGTGAGCCGGGGTCCGGGGAACATGGTCTGCGGCATCGTCCGCAGCTGCTGCTCCAGCCGTTCGAGGGCGCGTGCGGAGAGCCGTTGGCCCGCCGGCGACTGTTCGTGGGCGGCGCGGTCGAGGGGCTGCGGGGCGGGTACGGCCCAGGAGGCGGGCGGGACGGGCGCGCTCATCAGTTCGGCCAGTTCCCGGGAGAGGACCCGGGTCGCGCCGCCGTCCGCGAACACGTGGGAGAGGACCATGACGACCCTCGCGGGCACCCCTCGGACGGTGACGACGCAGAGGCGCGCGGGCCGGTCCGCCAGCAGGTCGAAGGAGCGGCCGGACAGCTCTTCGCGGCAGCGCGCGGCGACCTCGTCCACGGCCTCGTCGGACGCTTCCGCGAGGAGGACCGGCAGCTCCCCGGAGGCGAGGACCTCCTGGAGCGGCTCCCCGTCGGCGGCGAGGGTGATGCGGCTCCGGAACGCCTCATGGCGGTGGACGACGCGGCTCAGTGCGTCCATGACCCGGTCGTACGACAGTCCGTCGGGCACCGGGACGGACAGCGCCATGTTGAAGTAGTGCGCCTCCTCCCCCATCCACTGGGAGTCGTTCCACAGGAGTCGCTGCGCCCACATGAGGGGGCCCGGTCCGCGCGCCGGGCCGGAGAAGGCGATGTTTCCCGGATTCCGCGCCCCGGTCGCCGGGCTCCCGGACGTGTCGCTCGTAGCGGTCACAGCGCTGAACACTCTCCGTCCGGTGCGGTAGGGAACTGCGGCCGCTCGACGCGCGACGGCTGTGCGAACAGCGTCAACAGCGCCTTTTCGGCCCGCAGTTGGGCATCAGTGGCTGAATCTGAACTCAGATTGGACTGGACCAATGAAGGTGTCAAGATCGTCTCGCCATGCAGGACACGCCCAACAGGCGTCCGGGCACGCCGAGTAGAGGCCCGGCGACCAGGTCGTCCGGACACGGGGGAAGGTGTCGGTCAGGCGGTGTACGCCCCCGCCTGGAGGTCGAACATCTCCTGGTAGAGCCCCTGCCGGGCCATCAGGTCCTGGTGGCTGCCGGCCTCGGCGACCCGGCCGCCGTCCAGGACCACGATCCGGTCGGCGAGGCGGACGGTGGAGAAGCGGTGCGAGACGAAGATCGTCGTCCCGCCGCCCGAGGAGGCTGCGGCGAAGCGCTCGAAGAGGGAGTGCTCGGCGGCCGCGTCCAGGGCGGCGGCCGGCTCGTCCAGGACCAGCAGCAGCCGGTCGGAGCGGAGCAGTGTGCGGGCCAGCCCGAGGGACTGCCACTGGCCGCCGGAGAACTCCTGCCCGTCCCCGTAGCCGCGTCCGATCAGCCCGTCCAGGCCGCCGGGCACCTTGTCCTCCAGCGCCCCGGCTCGGGCGTCCGCGAGTGCGGCGCGGAGCGCGGCGTCGTCGTCCAGGGCCGTGAGCCTGCCGACGCCGACCGACTCGCGGAGCGTCAGTTCGACGCGGGCGAAGTCCTGGAAGAGGGTCGCGAGCCGCTGCTGCCACTGTTCGGGATCGAGGTCGGCGAGGTCGACGCCGTCGACCAGGATGCGGCCCTCGGTGGGCCGGTAGAGCCCGCAGAGGAGCTTGACGAGGGTGCTCTTCCCCGCCCCGTTCTCACCGACGAGCGCGGTGCTGGAATCGGCCGGCAGGAAGAGGGAGACATCGTCCAGGATCTTCCGGTCGCTGCCCGGATAGGCGAAGGAGACGTGTTCGAGACGGATGCCCTCGCGCAGTGCGGGCGGCGGGGCGGCGTGCCCGGATTCCCCGGACACGGCGCCCAGCGCGCGCAGATCGGCCAGGAGTTCGGTGATCCGTCCGGCGCTCTGCAACCGCCCCAGCTGACCGAGGGCGGCCGCGACCTGCCCGCCGACCTGGACGGCCAGCGTGAGCGTGAGCACCAGCTCGCCCACCCCCGCCTCGCCGCGCGCGGCCCGCCGCAGCACGATCAGGATCGCCGCCCCGTAGGCGGCCGCGAACCAGACCTGTCCGGCCGCGCGGACCAGCGCGCCGCGCAGTTCGCCGCCCAGCTGCCGTTGGGTGACGCCGCGCCAGGCGGCCGCGTGACGTTCGGTGACCGCTTCCCGTGCCCCGAAGAGCCGGATCTCCTTGACGGTGGCGGCGGTCGTGCCGACGTCCACCAGGTGCCGGGCGAGCTGGAGTTCGGATGCGCTGCCCGTCCGTGCGGCGTCGACGATCCGCTGAGCCCGGCTGCCGGCGAGCACCGCGGGGACGGCGGCGAGCGGCAGCAGGACCAGCCAGGGGTCGACGCGGGCCAGCACCACGGCGGTGAGCAGCCCCTGCAGCAGCGAGCCGCCGAGCAGCAGCAGTGCCTCCAGGGCGGCCCGGACCTGGAAGATCCGGTCGCCGAGCTGGGTCAGCGTCTCGCTGAACCGGGGGTTGTCGTGGGCCTCGATGCCCGGCGAGCCGTTGACCACATCGGCGATCTCCCTCCCGATGGCGAGCTGTTGGAGCTGGGCGAGCTCGTAGTAGGAGAGGTGCGCGAAGTGCGCCATGGTCAGGTCGAGCACCAGCACCAGGCCGATGCCGACGGAGAGGGTCAGGGCCGCGTCGCCCCGTCCGTCCAGGGCCGCCTCGGTGAAGGCGGCGAGCAGTACGGCGGCGACCGGCGCGGCCACGTATCCGGCCGCGAGCAGGCCGACCGAGGTGAGCAGCCGCGCGGGGCTGAGCCGCCACCCGAGCGCCAGCAGGTAGCGGGCCGAGGCCATGACGGTTCTCAACTTCTGCTCCCGACGGTGTCGTTGTCGTCCTCGAAGCGCTGGGCCTGGAGCCGGAAGAGTTCGGCGTAGCGGCCGTCCGCGCGCATCAGGGAGTCGTGGTCGCCCTGTTCCAGGACCCGTCCGTGCTCCACGACGACGATCCGGTCGGCGTGCCGGACGGTCGAGAAGCGGTGCGAGATGATCAGGCTGGTGATGCCGCGCGAACCGGCCTCGGCGAGGAACTCGTCGAAGAAGGCGACCTCACCGCGCACGTCCAGCTGCGCCGTCGGTTCGTCGAGGACGAGCAGCGAGGCCCCGCCCTCGACGGCGAACAGGGCACGGGCGAGGGCGATGCGCTGCCACTGACCGCCGGAGAGGTCGTGCCCGCCCTCGTAGCGGCGGGAGAGCGGGGTGCGCAGTCCGTCGGGGAGCTTGCCGACGACGGGGCCGGCCCCGGCCCGGCGGGCGGCGTCGAGCAGGAGGGCTTCGTCGGCCGCCAGGTGGGGTGCGCCGAAGCCGATGTTGTCGGCGGCGGGCAGTTCGTACCGGAGGAAGTCCTGGAAGACGACGGCGATCCGGCGCTGCCAGGATTCCGGGCTGTGCGCGGCCAGATCGGCGCCGTCGACGGTGATCCGTCCGGAGGTGGGGTCGTAGAGCCGGGCGAGCAGTTTGACCAGGGTGGTCTTGCCGGCGCCGTTGAGGCCGACGATCGCGGTGCAGGAGCCGACCGGGATCTCCAGGTCGAGGCCGTTCAGGACCGGGGGCGCGTCCGGGCGGTAGGAGAAGGCGACGTCCTCGAAGCGGATGCTGTGCGCGGGGCGCGGCGCGGGCTCCGTACCGGCGGCCGGCCGGGGCTTCGACTCCTCCAGCGCTTCGAGCCGTTCGAGGGCGTGGAAGGACACCAGGCCGAACTGGGTCTGGGTGTCGCACTCGGGAAAGGCGATGCCGAAGCGCATGGTGACCAGGGCCGCCTGGAGGCCGATGCCGAGGGCGAGGAGGTCGGTGCGGCCCTGCACGGTGCCGTGCGCGAGCAGCGCGAACACGGCGGTTCCGCCGGCGAATCCGGCGGCGGCGAGGGCGATGAAGGGCCAGAACTGGAGGCGGCGGCTGCCGGCCCAGAGCGGGCGCAGATGCTCCATGGTGTCGCGGCCGAAGCGGGCGCCGAGCCAGGGCATCAGGCCCAGCAGCCGGATCTCCTTCGCGGCGCCCGTCCCGGTCGCCAGCTGGCGGATGTAGCCGGTGCGCCGCCGGTTTCCGGCGAGGGAGTCCCAGAGGGCGGCGTAGCGGCCCAGGGTGCCGCGTACCCCGAACCTGATGGCCAGTGCCGTGCAGGCGGTGATGACGGCGCCGGCCGGTCCGGCCGCGTACCCGACCAGGGCCACGGCGAAGGTGAGTTGGAGGTATCGGGAGTACAGCAGCGGCAGCGCGGCGGCGGCCTCGCCGGGGGTGGGGACGGTGCGTGCGAAGGCGGCCCTGGCGTCCGCGAGCAGGTCCTCGTGCGCGCTGTCCTCCAGGACCCCGAAGGGCGCGCGGCGCAGCGTGACGTCGAGCAGCCGTCCGATGCAGTGGCCGTCGACCCGGCGCGAGACCGCCTCGGTCAGCGCGGGCTGGAAGGGCGTGAGGGTGTGCTGGAGCGCGAAGGCCCCGACGACGACGGCGAGCCATCCGTAGACCTCCCCGGTCAGGCCCGACCCTCCGGCGACACGGTCCAGGAGCACGCTCGCCGCGAGCATGAAGCCCCCGGGCAGCAGTCCGAGGACCGTGTTCACCAGGAGTGATGCCGCCACCAGGGGCGTTCCCGCGCGGGGCAGCAGCCGGGCGAGGTCGATCCAGCGGCCGGCTCTGCGCCGTACGACGGCGACGGCTCCGGCGAACGATGGTGGTCCTGGCACAGCGGTCTTCCCCCCGGTACATCCGTGTGACAGCGACGGCCGGCGCGGACCGCACACCCGGAGGCACGGTCGGGTCCCGGAGGCGCTCGATGATCCACATATTGGCCTGGACCAATTCCGGGCGTCAAGGTTCCTCGTGCCCGCCGGAGCCCGAACTGGGCCTCGCGGGGTGACACTTGTCAACGGAGGAGCACCTGCGGAGATCCGCAGGTGCTCCTCCGTGAAGGGCGCGTACGCGCTACGGCGTCACGCCTTCGCGTACGGCCTGATCGCCGTGGGGGCGTGCGCCGGGTCCGTCGCGAGGTCCTCGAACTCGTTGACCGAGGCGATGTCCGTGCCGCTCATCGCGATGTTCGTGACGCGTTCCAGGATGGCTTCGACCACCACCGGGACCCGGTGTTCCGCCGCCAGCTTCTTGGCCTCCTCGAAGGCCGGGAGGAGGGCGTCCGGGTCTGTGACGCGGATGGCCTTGCAGCCGAGGCCCTCGACGACCTTGACGTGGTCGACGCCGTAGCCGCCCAGCTCCGGGGAGTTGAGGTTCTCGAACTCCAGGTTCACCTGGAAGTCGATGTCGAAGTTGCGCTGCGCCTGGCGGATCAGGCCCAGGTACGAGTTGTTGACCAGGACGTGCACGTACGGGATGCGGTGCTGGGCGCCCACCGCCAACTCCTCCAGCATGAACTGGAAGTCGTAGTCGCCGGAGAGCGCGACCACCGAGCCCTCCGGGTCGGCGGTGGCGACGCCGAGTGCGGCCGGGATCGTCCAGCCGAGGGGGCCGGCCTGGCCGCAGTTGATCCAGTGGCGCGGGCGGTACACGTGGAGCATCTGGGCGCCCGCGATCTGGGAGAGGCCGATCGTGGTGACGTAGCGGGTCTCGGGGCCGAAGGCCCGGTTCATCTCCTCGTACACGCGCTGCGGCTTCAGCGGGACGTTGTCGAAGTGCGTACGCCGCTGGAGGGTGGCCCGGCGTTCCTGGGTGGCGGCGGCCCAGGCCGAGCGGTCCTTCGTGCCGCCCGACGCCTTGCGCTCCCGGACCACCGCGACGAACAGTTCCAGCGCCGCCTTCGCGTCGGAGACGATGCCGAGGTCGGGTGCGAAGATCTTGCCGATCTGCGTGGGCTCGATGTCCACATGGACGAAGGTGCGGCCCTCGGTGTAGACGTCGAGCTTGCCGGTGTGGCGGTTGGCCCAGCGGTTGCCGATGCCGAGGACGAAGTCCGACTCCAGGAAGTTGGCGTTGCCGTAGCGGTGCGAGGTCTGGAGGCCGACCATGCCGGCGTTCAGCTCGTGGTCGTCGGGGATGGCGCCCCAGCCCATGAGGGTGGGGACGACCGGGACGCCGGTCAACTCGGCGAACTCCACCAGGAGTTCGGCGGCGTCGGCGTTGATGACGCCGCCGCCGGCGATGAGCAGCGGGCGCTCCGATGCGTCGAGCATGTCCAGGGTGCGTTCGATCTGGCGGCGGCTCGCGGCGGGCTTGTGCACCGGCAGCGGCTCGTACAGTTCGGGGTCGAACTCGATCTCGGTGAGCTGCACGTCGATCGGGAGGTCGACGAGGACCGGGCCGGGGCGGCCGGTGCGCATCAGGTGGAACGCCTGCTGGAGGACGCCGGGGACCTGCGCGGCCTCCAGGACGGTGGTGGCCGCCTTGGTGACCGGGGCGGCGATCGACGCGATGTCGACGGCCTGGAAGTCCTCCTTGTGCAGGACGGCGGTCGGCGCCTGCCCGGTGATGCACAGGATCGGGATCGAGTCGGCGATCGCCGAGTACAGGCCGGTGATCATGTCGGTGCCGGCCGGGCCCGAGGTGCCGACGCAGACGCCGATGTTGCCGGGGCGGGCGCGCGTGTAGCCCTCCGCCATGTGCGAGGCGCCCTCGACGTGGCGGGCGAGCGTGTGGTGGACCCCGCCGGCGGCCTTGAGGGCCGCGTAGAAGGGGTTGATCGCGGCGCCCGGCACACCGAACGCGTTGCTGACGCCTTCGCGCTTGAGGATCTCGACTGCCGCGCGGGCAGCGGTCATACGAGGCATTGAGTGCTCCTGCTCGTCCCTGGGTGGAGTCGGGCTCTGTCGCGCCACCTGAGAGCACCAATTCCGTATTACGGAAGTTATCTTCTGTTATGTGGAAATGAATGTACGACGCGTCCGGGTGGCCGTCAAGGACGGGGCGGGCATCAACTGGAGCGAATCCCTGCCGGGCCGGGGCCTCTTGGGAGAGCATGGGGACACGGAGCGGAGTCGGCCCGATACGCGAGGCGTGCCCGCTGCCGCGCGGCCCGGAAGGCGTCGGAAAGGAGCCGAGGTGGAGTCAGTGCCGCTGCGATGCCCCGCCTGCCGCCGCGAGCACGCGTACGTCACGCCCGTCTACGCCTGCCCCTGCGGCGAGCCCACGGCGCCCCCGCTGCTGCGCGGCGCGCCCGTCGTCCCGATCACCCACCGCACCTGGAACGACGACTGGGTGACCGTGCGCTGCCGGGGCTGCGGCCGGCACGACCAGTGGCCGCAGCCCGAGTTGTGCTGCCCGTGCGGGGCGGTGCTGCGGGTGCCGGTGCGGCCGGTGGCGTCCGCCGGGGCGGTCCGGCCCGCGCACATACCGCTGCCGCGCACGGCGGCGGCGCCCCGCCCCGCGTTCCGCCCGCTGACCATCCGCACCGCCCGCGACGCGGTCGCGGCGGCGGCCCGGTATCTGTCGTGGCTGGGCTTCCGCGAGGTCACGCACCCGGTGCACCGGCCGGCCTCGCGGATCGACCTGCGGGCGGCCGGGCTGGTCGCCCAGGTGGACGCCGGCACCCGGCCGACCGGCCTGCGGGACGTCGAGTGCCTGTGGCTGAACGCGCTCAACGGCTCGGTGCTCGGGGTGCTCTTCTCGCTCGCGGGTTACGCGCCGCAGGCCCGGCGGCGCGCCGACGCGCTGTGCGTGCCGCTGTTCGTCCTGGACCTCACCGGAACCCCGCAGCCGGTGAACGGCGCGGCGGACGAACTCGTCAGCACCGGCGCGTAAGCACGCGCGCGCCCCCCTTTTTCGGACACGGAGGCGCCGCACTATGTCGTACCTCACAGAAACCGCCCGGCCACACTGCGTGTGATCCGTCACGTTCTGGCCAACGGGCCCCGATCAGGGGTTCGTTGTCAGTGGCGGGGCCTAAAGTGGAACGCATGGTCTTAACTCGACGGACTTCACCACCTACGAATACGCCCGCGTACGCCCCCGCGCGCCCCCGCCGGGCGGCGCAGCGCACCGCCCTGGAGGCGAACGAGGCGATCCGCGCGCTGGTGGACGCCCGCGCGGGCCAGGAGTGGTCTCCCGTGGAGGCCGCCGCGTACGAGGTGCTGCTCATCGAGTGGGCCGCCGCGACGCGGGGCGCCGCGGCGGACGTGATCGCCGCGGCCTGAGCCGCCGGCGCCCGGCCTACGGCCGGTAGTTCTCGCGCAGCTCGACCTTGCGGACCTTGCCGCTCACCGTCATCGGGAAGGTCTCCAGGATCTGGAGCAGGCGCGGGATCTTGTAGTGGGCCAGCTGCCCCTCGCAGAAGGCCCGCACCTCTTCCAGGCCCGGCGGGTCGCTCGGGTCCGCGGGGATGACGCAGGCCAGCACCTCCTCGCCGTACCGCTCGTCCGGCACCCCCACCACCTGCACGTCGGCGATCTTGGGGTGGCGGTAGAGGAACTCCTCGATCTCGCGCGGGTAGATGTTCTCGCCGCCCCGGATGATCACGTCCTTGATGCGGCCGACGATTTGTACGTAGCCGTCCTCGCGCATCACCGCGAGGTCCCCGGTGTGCATCCAGCGCCCCGCGTCTATCGACTCGGCGGTCCGCTCGGGCTGGTCCCAGTAGCCGAGCATCACGCTGTAGCCGCGGGTGCACAGCTCGCCCGACGCGCCGCGCTCCAGGGTCACCCCGGTCACCGGGTCGATCACCTTGACCTCGATGTGCGGCATCACCCGGCCGACCGTGCCGGTGCGGCGTTCCAGGTCGTCGTCGCGGCGGGTCTGGGTGGACACCGGCGAGGTCTCCGTCATGCCGTAGCAGATGGACACCTCCGCCATGTGCATCTCGGCGACCACCCGCTTCATCACCTCGACCGGGCACGGCGACCCGGCCATGATGCCGGTGCGCAGCGAGGACAGGTCGTACGAGGCGAAGTCCGGCAGGTTCAGCTCGGCGATGAACATCGTGGGCACCCCGTACAGCGAGGTGCAGCGCTCCTGCTGCACGGCGCTCAGTACGGCGGCGGGTTCGAAGGAGGGGCCGGGGATCACGATGCAGGCGCCGTGCGAGGTGGCGCCGAGGTTGCCCATGACCATGCCGAAGCAGTGGTAGAAGGGCACCGGCAGGCAGATCCGGTCCTGCTCGGTGTAGGCGACCAACTCCCCCACGAAGTAGCCGTTGTTGAGGATGTTGTGGTGGGAGAGGGTGGCGCCCTTGGGGAAGCCGGTGGTGCCGGAGGTGTACTGGATGTTGATCGGGTCGTCGCAGGAGAGTTCCGCCTCGCGGGCCGCGAGTCGCTCCGGCGTGACCCGTCCGGCGGTGGCGACGAGTTCGTCCCAGGAGGCGTCCCCGATGTAGTGGACGGCGCGCAGCTCCGGGCAGTCGGCGCGGACCTCGTCGACCAGGGCCCGGTAGTCACTGGTGCGGTGGGCGAGCGAGGCGACCAGGAGCGAGATCCCGGCCTGCTTGAGTACGTACGCCAGCTCGTGCGCCCGGTACGCCGGGTTGATGTTGACCATGACGGCGCCGATGCGGGCGGTGGCGTACTGGACGAGCACCCACTCGGGGCAGTTGACGGCCCAGATGCCGACCCGGTCGCCCTTGGCGACGCCGGACGCCAGCAGGGCGCGGGCCAGTTCGCCGACGGCCGCGCCGAACTCGGCGTACGTCCAGCGCCGCCCGGACGGTACGTCGACCAGCGCCTCGCGGTCGGGCCAGGCGGCGACGGCCCGGTCGAGGTTGCGTCCGACGGTGTCGCCGAGCAGGGCGGTGGTGCCGGTGCCGTGGGCGTAGGACAGCTCGGTCATGCCAGGTCCCCCTCGGCGTACTCGGTGCCGCCACCCTGGGCGGTGCGCTCGCGCAGTTCGATGCGGCGGATCTTGCCGGAGACGGTCTTGGGCAGTTCGGCGAACTCCAGCCGCCGCACCCGCTTGTACGGGGCGAGCACGGAGCGGGAGTGGGCGAAGAGCACCTTCGCGGTGTCCGGTCCCGGCTCCCAGCCCTCGGCGAGCACCACGTACGCCTTCGGCACGGAGAGGCGCACCGGGTCGGGGGACGGGACGACCGCCGCCTCGACGACGGCCTCGTGCTCCAGCAGGGCGCTCTCCAGCTCGAACGGGGAGATCTTGTAGTCGGAGGACTTGAAGACGTCGTCGGCGCGCCCGACGTAGGTGATGTAGCCGTCCTCGTCGCGGGCGCCGATGTCGCCGGTGCGGTAGTAGCCGCCGGCCATCGCCTCGGCGGTGCGTTCGGGGTCGCCGTGGTAGCCGGTCATCAGGCCCACCGGCCGCGCGGACAGGTCGAGCGAGATCTCGCCCTCGGCGGCGCCGGGCTCCCCGCTCACCGGGTCGAGCAGCACCACCCGGTAGCCGGGGCTGGGCCGCCCCATGGAGCCGGGCTTGAGAACCTGGCCGGGGGTGTTGGCGACCTGGACGGCGGTCTCGGTCTGGCCGAAGCCGTCGCGGATGGTGACGCCCCAGGCGCGCCGGACCGCCTCGATGACCTCGGGGTTGAGGGGTTCGCCGGCCGCGACGACCTCACGCGGCGGGGTCTTGAGCTGGGTGAGGTCGGCCTGGATGAGCATGCGCCACACGGTGGGCGGGGCGCAGAAGCTGGTGATGCCGGAGCGGTCCATCTCGGCCATGAGGCGGCCGGCGTCGAAGCGGGTGTAGTTGAAGATGAAGACCGTCGCCTCGGCGTTCCACGGGGCGAAGAGGTTGGACCAGGCGTGCTTGGCCCAGCCGGGCGACGAGATGTTGAGGTGGACGTCGCCGGGCTTGAGCCCGATCCAGTACATCGTCGCCAGATGGCCCACCGGGTAGGAGACATGGGTGTGCTCGACCAGCTTGGGGCTGGCGGTGGTGCCGGAGGTGAAGTAGAGCATCAGCGGCTCGTCCGCGTCGGTCTCGCGGTCCGGCGTGAAGGCGCGGGGGGCGTCGGCGGCCGCCGCGTAGTCGAGCCAGCCCGCGGTCGGGGCGCCGACGCAGACGCGGGTGTAGTCGCCGGGCACCTCGTCGAACTTGCCGGTGTCGGTGTCCCGGACCAGGACGTGCCGGACCCGGCCGCGCTCGACGCGGTCGCGCAGGTCGGCGGGGCCCAGCAGCGGGGTCGCCGGGATGACGACGGCGCGCAGCTTCATCGCGGCGAGGGCGGTCTCCCACAGCTCGACCTGGTTGCCGAGCATGACGAGGATGCGGTCGCCCTCGCGCACCCCCTGGCCGCGCAGCCAGTTCGCGGCCCGGTCGGAGCGGGCGGACATCTCGGCGAACGACACCTCGGTGCGCCGGCCGTCCTCCTCCACGATGTGCAGGGCGGTGCGGTCGTTGTCGCGGGCGATGACGTCGAACCAGTCGAGCGCCCAGTTGAAGTGGGGGCTGCGGGGCCACTGGAAGCCCGCGCAGGCGGCGTCGTAGTCGTCGCGGTGCCGGAGCAGGAAGTTCCGGGCCGCCCGGAACGTCTCCGTCGCACTCGTTTCCGGCATGTGCCCTCCTCTTTACCGACCCGGCCGGTCCATTGGCTTGTCCCATGATGTAAACAGTGACCCAGGTCTCACCACCCCCGGACGGGGGTGTCGCGGGGCGGCCATTCCATCGGGGGGCGGGCAGGGAGGCGTCAGGGTGCCGGAATCCTTCGAGGCGGTCGAGATGCAGGCGGCGCTGCTGCGGCTGCGCCGGACGAGCGGGCTGCCGGTGGCGTTCGGCGGGCTGCTCTCCGGCAGTCGCCATGCCAGGATCGCCGAGGTGAACGGGGCGCGTACCGGGGCGCTGCGCGGGCTGATGATCTCCTCCGGCAGCGGTCTGGGCGGCAAGTCCATGGCCCTGTCCCGGCCGTGCGCGGTCACCGACTACCGCTCCTCGCGCCACATCAGCCACGAGTACGACACGGCCGTCGCGGCGGAGGGGCTGCGCTCGGTGGTGGCGGTGCCCGTGGTGGTGCGGCGGGAGGTGCGCGGGGTGCTGTACGGGGCGCTGCGCGAGCCGCTGACGCTCGGCGACCGGACGTTCGACGCGGCGGTGGCCGCCGCCCGCGACGTGGAGCAGGCGCTCGCGGTACGGGACGAGGTGCGGCAGCTGCTGGCGGCGAGCCGTCCGGAGCCGGCCGCCGGGGACACGGTGGCGCCGGGTGCCTGGGAGGACGTCCGGGAGGCGCACCGGGAGCTGCGCGCGCTGATGCCGAAGGTGCTGGACCCGGCGCTGCGGGACGAACTGGCGGCGGTGTGCGGGCGGCTGGCCTCGGCGACGGGCACTCCGGCGCCGGGGGCGCGCGAGGTCCGGCTGGCGCCGCGCGAGATCGATGTGCTGGCGTGTGTCGCGGCGGGCGCGACCAACGCGGTGGCGGCGGAGCGGCTGGGGCTGCGCCCGGAGACGGTGAAGGGCTATCTGCGTTCGGCGATGCGCCGGCTGGGGGCGCACACCCGGCTGGAGGCGGTGGTCGCGGCCCGGCGCGCGGGGCTGCTGCCGTAGACGGCGCACCCCCGTCCGCTCAGCGGCCGAGGTCGACGAACCGGGCGAACCGGACGTCGTGCGCGGCGGCGCCGGTCATCGTCGTGACCAGGCCGGCCGCCTCCTGGGTGAGGGCGTCGCGCTCGGCTGCGGTGAGCGGGCGCAGCTCCTGGACGGTGAGCGCGGCGGGGGCGTCGCGCGGGGTGTCCAGGCGCCAGACGGCGGCGAAGAACCCGTCCACCAGCACGCTGCCGTAGTTCTGGTTGCCCACCCCGTTGAGGCCCTTGAACGGGGCCGGGATGATCCGGGTGCGGTCGGCGTGGCCGAGCAGGACATTGTCGAACTCGGGCAGGAAGCGGGGCGGGGCCGGGGTGTCCTCGGCGGGGCGCGGGGCGTCGGGCAGGTCGAAGAGTTCGACGCCGTGCTCGTCGCGGAAGGTGGTGAGCCGGGGCCGCAGCCGCTCGAAGACCTCCTTGAGCCGGGTCAGCCCGGCCCAGCTCTGCATGTCCTTGACCGAGGCGGGGCCGAAGGCGCCGAGGTAGCGCAGCGCGGTGGCGTCGATGTCGGGCGCGGCCTGCGCGGCGCGGCCGAGCCAGTGGTCGGCGGTGGTGAGGGCGACGCCGCCGCTGCGGCCCCAGAGGCCGCGCGGGGTGACCTGGACCAGGGGCAGCACGCAGCGGGCGGCGATGGTCAGGGCCTGCGGGTCGGCGTCGGGCCACTCGGCGAGCAGCAGGGCCCGGATCTCCTTCGGGGTACGGGGCGCCTCCTCCACGTATGCGCGGGTCAGCTCGCGCAGCCGGTCCACGTCCACGCCGGGCAGCTTCTTCCGGAACAGGGCCAGCTCGCGTTCGACGGCCGGCTGGACCAGGGGGCGCAGGGTGAGGGCGTCGTCGGCGGTGTGGGTGTGGACCGTGGAGCGCAGGGAGGCGATGCGGACGACCTCGCGGGATTCCATCAGCGCGGAGAGTTCGGCGGGCCGGAAGTCCTGGAGCCGGGCCAGCAGCTGGTAGTACGGCGGCTCGGTGTTCTGCGCCTGAAGGCCGACGAGGTGGGCGACGGCGTCCCGTGCGCTCATCTCGGCACGGTCCAGCAGCAGCTGGCGTGCCAGGGTCGCCCGGCCGAGCGCCCTCGGCGTGAGCACGGGGGCGGGCGCCGCACCGGCGGTGGTGGTCTTCCTGTTCACGGCCATGACGGCACGCTACGCCGCCATCAGGTCGGTTTCGGTCCTATTGAAGGAGTTCCAGGCCCGTTCGGAAACAGGAGGCCGGGACCGTCGCCATGCCGTCGCCGTACGGTAGCCGGGATCGCGGTGCGCCCGCCCGCATCATGGTGCGGTGATCGCCGTCCTGTTCGCCGTGCTGACCGCCGTCAGCAACGGCTCCGCGTCCGTGCTCCAGCGCCGCGCCGCCCTCGACGTGCCGCAGACCGGGGCGCTGCGGGTGTCGCTGATCGGCCATCTGCTGCGCCGGAAGGTGTGGCTGGCGGGGATCGGGCTGGTGATCGTCGCCGCCGTGTGCCAGGCCGTGGCGCTGGCGACCGGCCCGATCTCGCTGGTGCAGCCGATCTTCGTCATCGAGCTGCCGGCGACGCTGCTGCTGGCCGCCTTCCTGATGCGGCGCCGGCTGCCGCGTTCGGTGTGGGTGGGGGTGGCCGCCGTGACGGTGGGGCTGGCGCTGGGGATGGCGACGGCCGCGCCGGGCGGCGGCAGCGAGTCGGTGCGGGGGGCCGCGTGGGTGCCGGCGCTGATCCTGACGGGCGTGTTCGAGGCGGTGCTGATCGCGGGCGCGCTTGCCGCGCGGGGCAATGTGCGGGCCGCCCTGCTGGCCACGGCCGCCGCCTGCGGCTACGCCCTGACCGCCGCGCTGATGAAGGACGCCATGGCCCGGCTGGACGACGGGGGCGGCGCGGCGGCGCTGTTCGGTGCCTGGCAGCTGTACGCCATGGCGGCGGCGGGCGTCGGGGCGCTGTTCCTGCTCCAGAACGCGCTCCAGGCGGGCACGCTGGTCGCGGTGCAGCCGTGTCTGACGCTGGGCGACGCGCTGATCAGCGTCCTGTACGGGGTGACCCTGTTCGGCGAGGACGTACGCACCGGCTGGTGGGTGCTGCCCGAGCTGCTGGCGCTCGCGCTGATCGCGGCGGGGTGCGTGGAGCTGGCGCGTTCGCCGCTGGCCACCGGGGACGCGACGGGCCCGGCCCGCCCGCGCCGGGTCGAGTGACCGGGCGCGGGCGGGCGCCGGGGGGCGTACCCGTACCGCCGTGCGTTGCTCGCGGATCGGCGTTACTTGCTGATCGCGAAACGCATCAGGGCGTGCTCGTCGCCCTGCTTGATCTTGCCGGTCTCGTTGATCACCTGAAGCTTCCAGCCGGCGCCGACGCGCATGGCCTTGGCCACGGCGCAGCCGTTGTCGTTGGTGAGCAGGCTCGGCCAGATGTCGGCGACCTGCTGGCTGCTGCCGCCCGTGGCGTCGTAGACCTTGATGCTGACGTTGCGCGCGTTCTGGAAGGAGCTGCCCTTCTTGTACGCGGCGGCGACGAAGACGATCGACGTCACGTTGCCCGGCACCTTGGCGAAGTCGACGGTCACCGTCTCGTCGTCGCCCTCCCCCTTCCCGGTCTGGTTGTCACCGCTGTGCAGCAGCGAGCCGTTGCCCAGCGGGTCCAGGGAGTCCAGTCCGGCGAGGCGCACCGGGTCCGCGCCCTGCATCGCGATGGCGATCAGGTCGAGGTCGGTGCCCTTCTTCTGCTTCAGCTTCCCCATCAGCCCGCCACTGCTGCCGACGGTGGGGTCCCAGGAGACGCCGATGGAAAGGTGAGTCACCCCGTCCAGGTCCGCCGGGCCGTCTTCCTTCTTCAACGTGATCATGCGTGATCCTCTTCGTGGCGAGATTCCTACAGGGTGAGTCTGCCTGGTGACCTCGCCCGACCCCTCACCAGGGGCAAAATTTCGACCAAGTGTTGGACGCGTCGGGCCGGATTGTCCTGCCTTGGCAGGATGGACACATACGTGTACGCATGGTAGGGGGTGGTTCACATACGGAATCCCGGCGGCGGCGCGCTGAAGCGGCATCGCGCTCAGGCGGCGTCCCGTACCACCAGCGGCGTTCCGAGGCGCTGATGGCCGCCACTGGCCAGCATGCGCACCTCCGCGTGGTCGCTGATCTCGGCGCGAACGATGCCGGTCTCGTCCTCGTAGACGGGGTGACCGCCCGCTCCGCTCTGTGCCGTGCGGTGGACGGTGACGGTGTCGTCCTCCACGGCCGAGGACTGGAACACGAGCTGGTAGCTCTCCGGATAATCCATGATGACGGGCTCTCCAGACGACCGTTTCCGGACCGGCCCTTCGGGGCACGTCCGGCCCTGCACCGTCCATGGTCGCGCACACCCCGCCCGGACGCAGGACGCGCCCGCGCGGGCCGGGCTGCCTATCCTGAGAGGGAGCCCCGCCGCGGGAAGGGACAAGCGCCATGGATGATGCCGACCGGGGCGACGAGGTCTACCAGCCCCAGCAGCAGTCGCAGGCGGCCGACCCGATCGAGCAGCTCGATACGGAGGACACCCTCGACGACCCGGACGTGGACGACGTCCTGGACCGGGGGTACTCGCCGCCGGAGCGCCCGTACGCCGTGGACGACGTGGGCACCACCGCCGCCGAGCAGCACCGGGGCGAGAGCCTGGAGAGCCGGCTCGCCCGCGAGCTGCCCGAGGACGGCGCCCCGCCCGGGGACGGGGTGGGCGATGTCGTGGACGGGGACGGTGAGCCGTGGGACGGCGAGGTCGGCACGGTCCGCGCCGGGCGGCTGACCCGCGATCTGGACATCGACGAGCCGGACAGCACCGCCGGCGAGGACGTCGGCATCGACGGCGCGGCGGCCTCCGCCGAGGAGGCGGCGGTGCACATCGTCGCGGACGGCCCGGACCGCGTCTAGCCACCCCGGAGGGTCCGCTCCCCCGGCCTTACCCCGCAGGTAATCGACGCCCCGCGCGGCGTCGGACATCGTGGTTCTCACAGCACAGCGCTCCCGGCCCCGGCGGGCCGGAGCCCTACGGGAGGGACCACCACGATGACCACGTACGACGACGCCGTGCAGCGCTACTTCGCCGCCTGGAACGCCGGCTCCGACGAGCTGGAGAAGGCCGTCGCCGCCGCGTTCACCGCCGAGGCCACGTACACCGACCCGCTGGCCGACGTCCGGGGCCACGAGCGGCTGGCCGCCACGATCGCCGGGGCGCGGGAGCAGTTTCCGGGCTTCGTCTTCCGGCCGCTCGGCGCGGTGGACGGGCACCACGCACTGGCGCGGTTCGGCTGGGAGCTGGTCGCGCCGGACGGCTCGGCGCCCGTCGCCGGCTTCGATGTGGCGGCCCTGGCGGAGGACGGCCGGATCGCCTCGGTGAGCGGCTTCCTGGACCGGGTGCCCGCCGTGTGAGGGGGCGGCTCGGGGGCGTGAACGGCGGCGCGCGGCCGGGCCGGGGCGCGCCGTTCCCGCGGCCTTCGGCGGCCGGGGGCCGAACGTTTTCCGGAATTCACCTCTGATGCCTTGTCATCGCCTGTTCTACGCGCATAGCTTGTGCTCCTTCACCAGAATCTGAGGGGCATCTCCGTGCGCATATCCACACCCCGTTCCGTCCTGCTGGCCGGCGCGGTAGCCGTGACGCTCTCGGCGACCGCGCTGCCCGCCGCCTTCGCGGCCCCGTCCTCGTCCGCCGTGATCTCCGAGGTGTACGGGGGCGGCGGGAACTCCGGTGCGACGCTGACCCGTGACTTCGTCGAGCTGGCCAACGCCGGCTCCGCCGCGTACGACCTCGCCGGCCTCAGCGTCCAGTACCTGCCCGGCGCCCCCTCGGCGGGCTCGCAGTGGCAGGTGACGGCGCTGACCGGCGCGGTGGCGCCCGGCGGCCGGTATCTCGTCGCCCAGGCGGAGGGCGCCGGGGGCACGGTCGCCCTGCCCGCCGCGGACGCCACCGGCAAGGTCGCGATGTCGGCGAGCAGCGGCACCGTCGCCCTGGTCTCCGGGACCACGGCGCTGACCTGCAAGACGGCCGCCGACTGCGCCGCCGACGCCCGCGTCGTGGACCTGGTCGGCTACGGCACCGCGGTCGTCCGGGAGGGCAGCGGACCGGCCAAGGGCGCATCGGCCACCGCCTCCGTGGCGCGCGCGGCCACCCTCGCGGACACCGACGACAACGCCGCCGACCTCACCGCGGCCGCCCCGACCCCGGTCAACGCGGCCGGGGAGAGCGCGGGCGGCGGCGAGGGTCCCGGCGACCCGGACAACCCCACCGAGCCCGGCACCGTACGGGTGCACGACATCCAGGGCAGCACGCGGGTCTCCCCGCTGGACGGCCGCGAGGTCATCGGCGTGCCCGGCGTCGTCACGGCGGTGCGCGCCTCCGGGTCGCGCGGCTTCTGGATCCAGGACACCGCCCCGGACGCGGACCCGCGCACCGGCGAGGGCGTCTTCGTCTACACCGGCTCCACCGCCCCGGCGGTCTCGGTGGGCGATTCGGTGCTGGTCAGCGGTGTCGTGGACGAGTACTACCCGTCGGCCACCGCCCAGTCCGTCACGGAGATCACCAAGCCCAGGATCACCGTCCTGTCCTCCGGCAACGCGCTGCCCGCCCCGGTGGTGCTGGACGCCGGAGCGGTGCCGTCCGCCTATGTGCCCTCGGCCGGCGGCGGCTCGATCGACGCACTGCCCCTGGAGCCGTCGGTGTACGCGCTCGACCTGTACGAGTCCCTGGAGGGCAGCCGGGTCGAGATCGCCGACACGCGGGTGACGGGCGCGACGACCAAGTACCACGAGGTCTGGGTGACCGTGGAGCCGGAGCAGAACCCGACCCGGCGCGGCGGCACGCTGTACGCCTCGTACGCCGACCAGAACGCGGGCCGGCTCAAGGTCATGTCGCTGGACCCGGCCGCGCCGGTGCCCACCGCGAACGTGGGCGACGTGCTGTCCGGCACCACGGCGGGCGTCCTGGGCTACGACTCGTACGGCGGCTACAACGTCCAGGCCACCGAGCTCGGCACGCTCACCGACAACGGGCTGCGGCGCGAGGTGACGCGCCGGCAGAAGGGCAAGGAGCTGGCGGTCGCCACGTACAACGTGGAGAACCTCGACGCGCTCGACGACCAGGCGAAGTTCGACACCCTGGCCGCGGGCGTCGCGGTCAACCTGTCCTCGCCCGACATCGTGTCCCTGGAGGAGATCCAGGACGACAACGGCGCGGTGAACGACGGCACGGTCGGCTCCGAGGCCACGCTGAAGCGGTTCACGGACGCGATCGTCGCGGCGGGCGGCCCGCGCTACGCCTGGCGCTATGTCGCCCCGCAGGACGGGCGGGACGGCGGCGAGCCCGGCGGCAACATCCGCAACGTGTTCCTCTTCAACCCGGAGCGGGTGGACTTCGTGGACCGCGCGGGCGGCGACGCGACGACCGCCGTCGAGGCCGTACGGACCCGCAAGGGCGTCGCGCTCTCGGTGTCGCCCGGCCGGATCGCGCCCACGAGCGACGCCTGGGACGACAGCCGCAAGCCGCTGGTCGGCGAGTTCCGCTTCCACGGGAGGTCCGTCTTCGTCGTCGGCAACCACTTCGCGTCCAAGGGCGGCGACCAGCCGCTGCACGGCCGCTACCAGGAGCCGGTGCGCGGCTCGGAAACCAAGCGCGTCCAGCAGGCGAAGCAGGTCAACACCTTCGTCAAGTCGCTGCTCGCGGCGGACAAGTCGGCGCGGGTCGTGGTCCTCGGCGACCTCAACGACTTCGCGTTCTCACCCACCGTCGGCGCGCTGACCTCCGGCAAGGTCCTCAAGCCGCTGATCACCACGCTGCCGGTGAACGAGCGGTACAGCTATGTGTACGAGGGCAACTCGCAGACCCTCGACCACATCCTGACCAGTCCGGGGGTGCGCCGCTTCGACTACGACGTGGTGCACATCAACGCGGAGTTCGCCGACCAGGCGAGCGACCACGACCCGCAGATCGTCCGCATCGACGTGAACGCCCCGAGCCACGGCAACGGGCACGGAAACGGCCATGGCCACGGGCACGGGCACGGGCACGGGCACGGGCACGGGCACGGAAAGGGTCACGGGCACCGCTGATCCGGCGCACGGGCGGGCGGCGGGCGCTCAGCCGCCCGCCCGTGGCAGGGCCGATCCCCCCGCTGCCCCGGCGCGCGGCCGGGGCAGCGGGGGGATCGGCCGCAGCGCGGGGGCGGAGTCCAGCGGCCGGTCGGTCATGAAGCGGGCCACCAGGTCCGCCACGTCGTCGGGGCGCTCCAGGACGACCCAGTGGTCCGACTCGCCGATGGTCAGGAAGCGGCTGCCCTCGATGGTGGCCGCGAAGGCGCGCTGGTGTTCCGGCGGGGTCACGGTGTCGTGCTCGCCCGCGAAGACGAGCGCGGGCACCCCGCTCAGCCCGCCGGAGAAGTCGGGGCGGTGCTCCAGCGACCGGCGCAGCGAGCGCTCGGCGTGCGGCGAGTGCGTGAGGGCGTGCACGAAGGACCGGCGTACGTAGCGCAGGGCGAGGTCCCTGCGGTGGACCCGGCGGTCCGGGTCCAGGCACATCAGCGCCTCGGCGGTGAGCCGGGCCAGCCCCGTCACGTCGCCGGTGTCGAGCCGGCCGACCGCGCGGGCCCAGCCGTCGCGCTGGACCTCGGTGATGTGCGACGGGACGCCGCCGAGGACCAGGCGGGCGACGCGGGCGGGGTCGTGGCGGGCGCAGGCGAAGGCGATCGAGGTGCCGTAGGAGAAGGCGTAGAGGTTGACCCGGTCCGCGCCGAGGTCGTCGAGGACGGCGGTGACGGCCGCGCGCAGCAGGTCGTCGCCGGTGCCGGGGGGCAGCGGGTCGGCGCCGCCCATGCCGGGCAGGTCGGCGGTGACGACGGTGGCGTGCGGTCCGAGGTGCTCGTCCATCTGGGGCCAGCCGTGGATGCCCTGGAGCGCGCCGCCGAGGACGACGACGGGTTCGGTGCGCGGGTCGGGCTGCCGCAGGGCGCGGTAGCGGAAGCGCAGCCCGTCCACGGTGAGGGTGCGGATGATCTCTTCGGTCATGTTCCCTGGGCCCCGGTCACCTGGTGAGGACGAGGGCGGCGTTGTGGCCCCCGAAGCCGAGCGAGGTCTTGACGGCGGCGTCGAACACGGCGGGCCTGGCCTCCTTGCTCACCACCTCGACGGGGATGTCCGGGTCGGGGGCGTCGAGGTTGACGGTGGGCGGGACGAGCCGGTGCTGGAGGGCGAGGACGGTGAGCGCGGTCTCGATGCCGCCGGCGGCACCGAGGGTGTGGCCGGTCATCGCCTTGGTGGAGGTGACGAGGGGGTGGTCGCCGAGGACCCGGCGCAGCATGGCCGCCTCGATGAGGTCGTTGGAGACGGTCGAGGTGCCGTGGGCGTTGACGTGGCCGATGTCGGCGGCGGCGATCCCGGCGTCGGCGAGGGCGGTGCGCAGGGCGCGCTCGATGCCGAGCCCGTCGGGGTCGGGGGCGACGGCGGAGTAGGCGTCGCTGGAGGCGCCGTAGCCGGCGATGTGGGCGCGGACGGCGGCGCCCCGGGCGCGGGCGTGCTCGGGGCGTTCCAGGACGAGGAGTCCGGCGCCCTCGCCGACGACAAAGCCGTCGCGGTGGGTGTCGAAGGGGCGGCAGGCGGCCTGCGGGTCGTCACGCCGGGTGGAGACGGCCTTGAGCCGGCAGGCGCTGGCGATCAGGAGCCGGGAGCAGACGGATTCGGCGCCGCCGGCGACGACGATGTCGCAGGCTCCGGTGCGCAGCATCTGGTGGGCGGTGCCGATGGCGACGGTGCCGGAGGAGCAGGCGGTGGAGACGGCCTGGCTGGGGCCGTGTGCGCCGAGGTCGGTGGCGACGCTGCTGGCGGCGCCGTTGACGACGGCGAGCGGGGCGAGCTTGGGCGAGACGCGGCGGGCTCCGCGTTCGCTGAGGGTGGTGTGCTGCTCGTCGTAGAAGGGCAGGCCGCCGTGGGCCGAGCCGATGACGACGGCGACCCGGCCGCTGTCCCAGACGGCGGGGTCGAGTCCGGCGTCGGCGACGGCCTCGCGGGCGGCGATGACGGCGAGGTGCGAGAAGCGGTCCATCAGCCGGTGGGCGGCGATCCCGAGGACGGCGCGGGTGTCGAGGTCCTGGACGCTGTACATGAAGTCGCAGGGCAGGCCGTCGAGTTCGGCCCGGTGCGGGACGCAGGGCGCGGTCGCGGGGTCGTTGACGGCGCGCCAGGTGGCCTCCGCGCCGACGCCCGCGGAGGTGACGAGGCCGATCCCGGTGACGGCCGCGGCGAACGGCTCCGGGCGGTACCGGGCGGTCACGCGGCGGCCTTGCGGTGGACGGCCTCGACGAGCTGGGCGACGGTGTCGCGTGAGGTGATCTGGACGTCGTCGAGATCGACGTCCATCCGGTCCTCGATGAGGAGCCGCAGCTCCTCCAGCGCAAGGGAGTCCAGGCGGAGCTGCCGCAGGGGCACCTCCGGGCGGATCGCCAGGGGGTCGGTTCCGAAGTTGGCGGTCAGCAGGGTGCTGATCTCGTCTGCCGTGCTCATGCTCATCGGGCACTTCTCCGCTGTCGTACGCGGTGACGCCTTGCCGCGTGAGATGTGACTGCCATCGGGGACGCCGGCCGGTCCGGAGTTCTCTGTTATACGCCCTGTCGGCGATGTGTCCGGGCCGCGTTCCCCCGTGCGGTGGGTTCCTGCACGGGTGTACGAATCCCTGGGGGCGCACGAAGGCTTGCGAGGGCTCATGAACGGTCAACTCCATTGGAGTGAAAGGGAGTTCGACACGCCGCCGGAATGATTGTCATACCTTCATTCGCTCCCTATCGTGAGCAGGCTTCGCGGCCGCCCGGTCCATCCCCTCCGGGGCCGGGGCCGTCTCCCCTCCCACAGAGCAGGAGCAGGAATGCCGACTCGCGCCGCCGCCCGCACCAGGGCCTCCCTCCTCGCCGCCCTGACCGCCACCGTCCTCGCCGCGACCGGCACCCCGGCACTCGCCGCCGCGGACACCGGCCACCCGCTGGACCGGGCGTTCGAACGGGCCGCCGAGGAGTTCGACGTACCGCGTGACCTGCTCGCCGCCGTCGGGTACGGCGAGACCCGCCTCGACGGCCACGCCGGACGCCCCAGCCAGGCGAACGGCTACGGCGTGATGCACCTCGTCAGCAACCCCGCGCACCACACCCTGGAACGGGCCGCCGACCTCACCGGCGAACCGCTCGCCGCCCTGCGCTCCGACGCCGCCGTCAACGTCCTGGGCGGAGCGGCGGTGCTGCGCGGCTACGCGGACGCGCTCGGGCTCGACGCGCGGGACCGCGACGACATCGACGCCTGGTACCCGGCCGTCGCGCGCTACAGCGGCGCCGAGGGGCCGGCCGCCGCGCTCTACGCGGACACCGTCTACACCTTCCTGGCGGACGGGCTCGACGCGCTCACCCCGGACGGCGAGCGGATCTCGGTGACCGGGCGGCCGGTCTCCCCCGACAAGGCCGGGACCGCCGCCGACTACTCCGTCCGCAGCGCCGACTACCCGTCGGCGCTCTGGGTCCCGGCCGACCCGAACAACTACACCACCGGCCGCACCGCGACCGTCGACAAGGTCGTCATCCATGTCACCCAGGGCTCGTACGCGGGCACCATCAGCTGGTTCCAGGACCCGGAGTCCGTGGTCAGCTCGCACTACGTGGTGCGCTCGTCGGACGGCCAGATCACCCAGATGGTGCGCGACGCCGACACCGCGTACCACGCGCGCAGCGCCAACGCCTCGTCGCTCGGCATCGAGCACGAGGGCTTCGTGGACGACCCGACCTGGTTCACCGACACGATGTACCGCTCCTCCGCCGCGCTGACCGCCGCGCTCTGCGAGAAGTACGGCATCCCGAAGGACCGGGCGCACATCATCGGCCACAGCGAGGCGCCGGGCAACGACCACACCGACCCCGGCCCGAACTGGGACTGGGACCGCTACATGGAGCTGGTCGGCGGCGCCACGGACGGCGGCACCGGCGACGGGCTGAGCTTCCCCGCGTACACGACCCAGCGGCCGGGCTCGACGGGGCCCCAGGTCACCGCGGTCCAGCGGCTGCTGAACGCGCAGGGCCACCCGGCCGGCGAGGAGGACGGCGTCTTCGGCACGGCCACCGAGAGCGCGGTGAAGTCGTTCCAGACGGCGCGCGGCCTGGAGGCGGACGGGATCGTGGGCGCCCGGACCTGGACGGCGCTGCTCTCCGCGGGCACCACGCCGGAGCTGGCCGAGGGGGCGACCGGCGAGGACGTGAAGCGGGTCCAGCGCGCCCTGACCGCCGCGCTCGGCTCCACCGTGGACGCCGACGGCAGCTTCGGCCCGGCGACCGGGACCGCGGTGCGCTCGTACCAGACGAGCCGGGGGCTGACGGCCGACGGGATCGTGGGACCGGACACCTGGGGCGCGCTCCAGGCCGGCCGCTGACCCGCCACCGCGCCCCGGACCGGCCGACCGGGGCGGCGTCGGTCCGGGACTCGGCCGGTCAGTCCCGGTCGCGCTCGTACCGCAGCTCCACGACCCCGCTGCCGAAGGTGCGGGTGCCGAGGAGCCGGAGGGCGGTGCGGGACTCCTCGGTGGGGAACATCGGTTTGCCCCGGCCGATGAGCACCGGGTGGACGTAGACGCGGTACTCGTCGATCAGGTCGAGCGCGGCGAAGGAGGCGGCGAGGCCGGCGCCGCCGAGCGCCAGATCGCCGCCGGGCTGCTCCTTGAGCGCCCGCACCTCCTCCGGGACGACCTCGCGGACGATCGTGGTGTTCCAGTCGGCCCGCTCCAGCGTCCGCGAGTACACGTACTTGGGGGTGTCCCGCCAGATCCCGGCGAACTCGGCCACCGTCCCCGCGTTGGCCGGGTCCCGGTCGGCGGTGGGCCAGAAGTCCGCCATCAGCTGATGGGTGACCCGGCCGTCCAGCATGCCGCCCATGCCGGCGAGTTGGTCGTTGAAGTAGCGGTGGAGTTCCTCGTCGACGACATGCCAGTCGATCTCCCGCCGTGGGCTCTCGATGAAGCCGTCGAGGGACATCGACATCCAGTAGACGATCCTGCGCATCGCACACCTCACCGGGCGGTCGCGGGGACGGGGGGTGGTGAACCATGCCCGACGTTACCGGGCGGCCCGCCGCCCGACCGGGAGCCGGGCGGCGCGACTTGACGCCGGGGCGGCGCGGCCCGTAGGAGTCGGGGTATGAGAGTCGGAGACGCACGCGCCGCGGCCGCGCACTGGGTCACCGCGCACGCCCGCCCGCGACCGGACTACCGGGGCGCGTACTTCACCGGCTCGACGGTCGGCCTCCCGGACGGGACGGAGCTGCCCGCCGCGTCCGACGTGGACGTGGTCGTGGTGACGGCGGGCGAGGAGGCGCCCGCGAAGCCCGGCAAGCTCCGTCACGAGGGCGCCCTGCTGGAGATCACCTACGAGCCGATGACCCTGCTGGACGACCCGGAGGCGGTGCTGGGCGCGTACCACCTGGCGGGCGGCTTCCGCCGGGACACCGTCATCGACGACCCCACGGGCCGGCTGCGCGCCCTGCACGCGTACGTCGCGCCGCGCTTCGCCGAGCGGAGCCGGGTGCGCCGCCGCTGCCTGGACGCCCGGCACCGCGTCGAGGACCGGCTCGCCGCCCTGGACCCCGGACAGCCCTTCGCGGCGCGCGTGATGGGCTGGCTGTTCCCGACCGGGGTCACCACCCACCTCCCGCTGGTCGCCGCGCTGCGCAACCCGACCGTCCGGCTGCGCTACCCCGCCGTACGCGAGGTGCTCGGCGCGTACGGGCAGGACGCGCTCTATCCGCGGTTGCTGGCGCTGCTGGGCTGCGAGGCGGTCCCGGCGCGGCGGGTGCGCCACCATCTGGCGGAGCTGGCGCGGACGTTCGACGCCACGGTCCCCGTCGTACGCACGCCGTTCTTCTTCGGCAGCGACCTCACGGCACAGGCCCGCCCCGTCGCGATCGGGGGCGGCCGGGAGCTGATCGACCGGGGCGACCACCGGGAGGCGGTCTTCTGGATCGTCGCGGCCTTCGCCCGCTGCCACCTGGTGCTGGCCGAGGACGCGCCCGCGCTGCACACCGCCCGGCTGCCGGCGTTCCGCGAGGCCGTCGCCGACCTCACCGGCATCGGCTCCACCGGGGACCTGCTCGCCCGGCGCGACGAGGTGCTGCGCTTCGTGCCCGAACTGTGGACGGCCACCGAGGAGATCCTGGCCGCCAATCCGGAGATCCACGACTGAACGCCCCCGCCCCCGCTCCGGGGCGGCGGGGACGGGGGCGGGCGGCCGGGGAGGTCAGCGGAGCTTGATCGCGCCGCCGTCCGCCATCAGGGTCTGGCCGGTCATGTAACGGGCGTCGTCGCTCGCCAGGAACGCGACGACGGGCGCGACGTCCGTGCGCGGGTCGCCGAAGCGGCCGAGCGGGATCTTCGCGGCGGAGAGGGCGTACTGCTCGGGGTTGGCCTCCGCCCAGGCGGCGACGCCCGCCGTCCGCGCCATCGGGGAGACGACGTTGACCCGGATCCGGTCCGCCGCCCACTCGTTGGCGACGACCCGGCTCAGGCCCCGGATGGCCTCCTTGCCCGCCGCGTACGACGCCTGGTTGGGCTGGCCGTCGATGCCGGCGCCGGAGGCGAAGTTGACGACGGCGCCCGCGCTCCTGCGGAGTTCGGGGTAGGCGGCGAGCATGAAGTTGCGGGTGGCGAAGAGGCCGGTGTCCAGGGCGAGTTTCCAGTCGTCGTCGGTCTGCTCGGTGAACGGGCGGACGCGGGAGGCGCTGGCGTTGTTCACCAGGACGTCCAGGCCGCCGAAGCGTTCGACGGCCGTGGCGACGGCCCGGTCGGCGACCGCGCGGTCCGAGACGTCGCCCCGCAGGAACGCGACCGCGTCCCCGAGGTCGGCCGTCAGCGCGTCCCCGGCCTCCTGCTGGAGGTCGACGACCACGACGCGGGCGCCGCGCTCGACGAACAGCCGGGTGACGGCCTCGCCGATGCCCGAGGCTCCTCCGGTGACGACGGCGACCTTGTTCTCCAGTGTCATTGCGCTGTTCCTTCGACTCGCTGGTTCCGGCCCCCGCACGGATCGTTCATATGCACCATACACTTCATATGTATTGTGCATATAAAAGTGTTGGCGGGCGGGGCGCGCACGAAGGGCGGCCGCCCATCCGTTCCCGGATGCGCGGCCGCCCCGTGCGGGCTGTCAGCGGGTCACTTCAGGCCGAACGCCCGGATGATCTCCTGGTCCACGGAGAGGCCGCCGCCGGCCTCGGCGTGTGCCTTGAGGGAGACCGCGGTGGCCCCCTTCTCCGGCGTCCTGAAGCGGGCGGTCCAGGAACCGGCCGCGTCCTTCCGGAGCTGCACCGGGCTCCAGCTCCTCCCGTCGTCGTAGCTGACCGACAGGGACGCCTTCGTCGCCTTCACGGCGCCCTCCAGCCACTCCTGCGTGGTGGAGGACAGGCCGATCTCCGTCCACTTCCCGGCCCTGACGTCACCGGCGAGGTCGGTGGCCACGTCGTAGTCCAGCTGGAGCATCGGGATGTCCACCTGGTACGGGCCCTCCGGGTCGTTGGCGCCGGAGACGAAGGTCCACTCGGAGTGCGTGCGTACGGACGTCTTCCAGGTGTCCGCGTCGCGCGAGGCGTCGAGCACCAGCCGGTAGGGCAGCTCCTCGGCGGGCAGGTCCCCTACGTAGCCGGCCCGGCCGGGCATCTCGTCGAGCAGCGTGTCGCCCTGGTAGACGGCGACCTTGCCGGTCTCGTACTCCTTGTCCGGCATGGAGCCCGAGTGCCCGGCCCCGCCGTCCGTCCAGGGGGTGATGTTGTACTGGATGTCGCCCCACTGCGTGCGGGCCGGGCCCCAGAATCCGGTGCCCAGGCGCGGGCGGGTGACGGGCGCGAACCACGAGGCGCGGGTGGTGCCGCCGGCCCGGTAGTCCATCTCGCCGCCGCGCTCCTCCAGCGCGGTGTCCGTGCCCTCCGCGTTGTACTGGGCGTGGTCCTCGTACCAGAAGGAGGCGCCGGGCAGCGGGGTGACCCACTCGGTGCGGGTCGCCGGGTACTTCTCGTACTCGGCGAAGCCGATGCCGGGGCCGTAGTCGGGGATGTCGTAGCGGTAGCCGCCGCCGACGACCTCGCGGTGACCGTAGAAGGTGTTCTCCACCTTCGCCAGCTGCCGGGCGGACGGGGCGAAGGCGAGTGAGCGGTCGGGCACGGCGCCGTCGTGGCGGTCGACCAGGTCGTAGACGTAGCTCGCGTACTTGTGCTGCTCGACGGTGACCTTCTTGCCGCGCCGCGCGGTCGCGATCAGCTCCTCCCCGGCGATCCGCTGCACGGTGGCGACGGGCAGGGCGAGCGTGGTGCCGTAGTCGCCGTAGGACTCCATCAGCCGGCCGTCGCCCCGGTTGACGACGAACAGCGCCTTCGCGCCGGCGGCGACGGCGGCCGCGACCCGGTCGGCCGGGGCCACCGTGTCACTGCTGCGGATCACGACCGCCCTGCCCTTCGCGTCCACGTTCCGGTAGTCGGCGGCGGAGCCGTCGCCGGCGAAGACGCTGCGGAGCCTGGCACGGCTGTCCTCGGCGACCGGGGAGCCGTTCTGCACGGTGACCGGGACGTCCCGGCCGCCGGCGGTCAGGTCGATGAGCTTCTCGCCCTGGCGCCAGCGGGTCAGGAAGGAGAAGTCTCCCTTGCTCACCTTCCCGGTGGGGCTCGCCCACAGCTGGTCGTACGTCAGCGGGATCTGGTACGCGTCGCGCTGCACGGTGCCGTCGGGGGCAGTGCGCGCCATGTCGTAGCGCAGCTGCCGGGTCTCCGTCTCCTTCGGCGTGCGCACGCTGACCTTGCGGGCCTTCGACGCGTCGAGCGTGACGGTGACCGGCTTGTCCAGGACGATCTCGGGGGCCGCCAGGAAGGCGAGGGCCTTGGAGTCGGCGGTGTCGCCCCGGATGTCGGCGGCGGTCCAGGCGGTGTAGTCGCCCGGCGGCAGCCTCAGCGTGGTGTCGCCGGACACCGCGACCGGCGACAGGTTCGGGTCACCGAGGGCGCCCAGGACGACGGTGCCGTCCATCGGCTCGCCGTCGCGGTCGCGCAGCCGGAGCGTGAGGTCGTACAGCTCCCGCTCCTTGTTGAGCGCGAAGCCGGTGTGCGCGACGACCGTGCCGGCGGCATCCTTGGCGAGGACCTGCCCGGAGAAGGTGGTGCCCGGCGCGGCCTTGGACGGGTCGAGCGTGAGGACGGCCTCGGCGGTGGAGCCGGCCGGGACGGTGAGCCGCTTCGCGGACAGCGTGTACGCGTCCGATGCGGTGTCCGTCGCCAGGTCCAGGGTGACGTCGGCGTCGCCCGTGTTGCGGTAGGTGACGGTCCGTTCGGTGACCGGGTCGGACGGGCTGTGCGGCCAGTCGTAGGCGGCGACCGGGACGGAGCCGGTGGCCTCGATCGTCGTGTCGACGGCGGCCTTCACATCGAGCCGCCCGGTGCCCTGCTCGTACGGGGTGTAGTCGGGCAGCACCTCGGAGGAGGTCATCAGCGCGTCCTTGACGCGCTGTCCACTCCAGTCGGGGTGGCGCTGCTTGACGATGGCGGCGGCGCCCGCGACGTGCGGGGTGGCCATCGACGTACCGGACATCGACTGATACATGCCCTCGATGCCGGGGACGGACTGCGAGGCGGCGGCGTTGATGTCCACGCCCGGCGCGGACAGGTCCGGCTTCAGGCCGTAGCTGCGCACCAGCGGGCCCATCGACGAGAACTCGGCGCGGCCGTCCCGCTTGTCGACGGCGGCGACGGTGAGCGCCTTCTCGGCGGAGCCGGGCGCGCCGATGGTGCCCGCGCCGTACGCGTTGCCGGCGGCGATCACGTAGAGCGGGCCGCCGTCCGCCGACAGGGCGTCGACGGCCTGCGCCATCGGGTCGGTGCCGTCGTCCGGGACGGGCGAGCCGAGGCTCATGGAGACGACGTCGGCGCCCTCGGCCCTGGCCCACTCCATGGCCTCGATGATCCCGGAGTCGGCGCCCTCGCCCCCGTCGCTCAGGACCTTGCCGACGAGCAGGTCTGCGGCAGGGGCAACGCCCTTCTCGGCACCGCCGGACGCGGCGCCGGAGCCCGCGATGGTGGAGGCGACGTGCGTGCCGTGGCCGTTCTTGTCGTCGACCTCCTCACCGGGCACGAAGCTCTTCGTCTTCAGGATGCGGTCCTTGACGTCCGGGTGGTCGGCGTCGATGCCGGTGTCCAGGACGGCGACCTTGATTCCCTTGCCGTCGTAGCCGTCCGCCCACGCCTGCGGGGCGTTGATCTGCGGCACCGAGTCCTTGAGCGCGGCCTCGACGCGGCCGTCGAGCCAGAGCTTGGCGATGCCGTTGTCCAGGGAGCGGGTGGTGGCGGTGCGCGCGATGTCGTTCCAGAAGGTGCGCGCGGTGTCCTTGCCGGCGGTGAGCGCGGCGCCGTGGATGGACTCCAGCTTCCGGACGGCCTTGCTGCCGCGCGGGGCGGCGGGCAGCGAACGTGCCTTGGCCGCCGGGTAGGTGGCGATCAGCGGGATGCCGCCGGTCGTCTCGTCGTCGTAGCCCATCGCGGCCAGCGCGGACACGTTGAACAGGCGGCGGTCCAGCTTGCCGGCGGCGAGCAGGCCCTGCGCCTCGTCGGGCAGGACGTAGAGGTCGTCCCCGGCCTGCTGGACGTGGACGCCGCCGGTCGCGCCCTCGGGGCGGTCCACGGTGACGGTGTCCCGGTCGCCCGCGCCGTCCGTGTAGTGGACGACGTCGCCGGTGACCAGGGTGATGTCGTAGCTGTGGACGGCCGACCCGACCGGGACGGTCCCGGCGGAGGCGGGCGCGGGGGTGGGCGCGGCGGAGGCGGCGCCGGTGACGGGGAGCAGCGCGCCGCTCACCAGGGTCGCCGCCGCGGTGGCTATGAGGAGGGTCCGTCGCCCGGCGCGAGCGGGTCTCGCCCTGCCGGTCGCGGTGGAGGGGGTGAAAGTCATGCTGTTGATCTACCGGCAATCCCGCCGCCGCGGCACGGTCCGTGCCTGGCGCGAATGTGCCGTGGCGGCAACCCGCCGGTCCCGGACCGGCTTTCGGGCAGGGGAGTTGAGGCCGGGTCAGGCCACCGATCCGATGCGGCCGGCCGGGGGCCGGCCGCCGGGGTGGTGGATCGGGGTGTGGGCGCCGGTCAGCGGGGCGCCGCTGCCGCCGCGCCGGACGGCGACGATCTCGGCGGCGATCGACAGGGCCGTCTCCTCGGGGGTGCGGGCGCCGAGGTCGAGCCCGATCGGCGAGTGCAGGCGGGCCAGCTCCAGCTCGGTGACCCCGGCCTCGCGCAGCCGTTCGTTGCGCTGGAGGTGGGTGCGGCGGGAGCCCATCGCGCCGACGTACGCGACGGGCAGCTTGAGCGCCGCCGCCAGGAGCGGGACGTCGAACTTGGCGTCGTGCGTGAGGACGCACAGGACGGTCCGGGCGTCCACGGTGGTGGCGGCCAGGTAGCGGTGCGGCCATTCGACGACCAGCTCGTCGGCCTCCGGGAAGCGGGCCGCGGTCGCGAAGACGGGCCGCGCGTCGCACACGGTGACGTGGTAGCCGAGGAACGTGCCGGCCCGGACCAGGGCCGCCGCGAAGTCGATGGCCCCGAACACGATCATCCGGGGCGGGGGCACGCTGGACTCCACGAGCAGCGTGAGGGGCCGGCCGCAGCGCGAGCCCTCGGCGCCGATGGTGAGGGTGCCGGTGCGGCCCTGGTCGAGCATGGCGCGGGCCTCGGCGGCGGCGGTGCGGTCCAGCTCGGGGTGGGCGCCGAACCCGCCCTCGTGCCCACCTTCGTCCGGGCGGACCAGCAGGGCGCGGCCGAGGAGTTCGGCGGGGCCGTCGGTGATGCGGGCGAGGGCCGCGGCGCCGCCCGCCGACGCGGTGGCGAGCGCGGCGGCGAGGACCGGGCGAGCGGGGTCGTCGGCCCGGACCGGGGTGATCAGGATGTCGATGACTCCGCCGCAGGTCAGGCCGACCGCGAAGGCGTCCTCGTCGCTGTAGCCGAAGCGTTCGACGCGGGTGGCGCCGTCCGCCAGGGCCTGTTGGCACAGCTCGTACACCGCGCCCTCCACACACCCGCCGGAGACCGAGCCGATGGCCGTGCCGTCGCGGTCCACGGCCAGCGCGGCTCCCGGCTGCCGGGGCGCGCTGCCGCCGACGGCGACGACGGTGGCCACGGCGAAATCGCGTCCCTGCCCGGCCCAGCGGTCGAGTTCGTCGGCGATGTCCAGCATCTCGGTCTCCTTGGCGGGTGTGGGGCGGGCGGGTCAGCTGACGCCGAGCCAGCCCTCGATCGGGTGCAGGGCGAAGTAGACGACGAAGATCGCCGCCAGGCCCCACATGAAGGCGCCGACCTCGCGGCCCCGGCCCTGCGCCGCCTTGATGGCGACGTAGGAGATGACGCCCGCCGCGACACCGGTGGTGATGGTGTACGTGAACGGCATCAGGACCACCGTGAGGAACACCGGGATGGCCACGGAGCGGTCGCTCCAGTCCACGTGCCGGGCGTTCTGCATCATCATGGCGCCGATGACGACGAGGGCGGCCGAGGCCACCTCTGCGGGCACGATCGCGGTGAGCGGGGTGAAGAAGAGGCAGGCGGCGAAGAACAGGCCGGTGACGACGGAGGCGAGGCCGGTCCTGGCCCCCTCGCCGACACCGGTCGCGGACTCCACGAAGACCGTCTGCCCGGAGCCGCCGGCCACGCCGCCGATCGCGCCGCCGGCGCCGTCGATGAACAGCGCCTTGGACAGGCCCGGCATCCGGCCCTTGTCGTCGGCGAGCCCGGCCTCCGTGCCGACGCCGATGATGGTGGCCATCGCGTCGAAGAAGCCGGCGAGGACCAGGGTGAAGACGATGAAGCCGACGGTCATGGCGCCGACGTCGCCCCAGCCGCCGAAGTCGACCTCGCCGAAGAGCGAGAAGTCGGGTGAGGAGACCGCCGAGCCGTTCAGCTCGGGCGGGCCGCTGCTCCAGATCTTCGGGTCGACGTCGGCCACCTTGTTGATGACGACGGCGACCACGGTGCCGACGACGATCCCGATGAGGATCGCGCCGGGGATGTTGCGGGCCTGGAGCATGAAGATGAGCAGCAGGGTCACGGAGAAGACGAGGACGGGCCAGCCGGCGAGTTCACCGGCCGGTCCGAGGGTCACCGGGGTCGCGGTGCCCTTGCCGACGAATCCGGCCTTGTAGAGCCCGATCAGGGCGATGAACAGGCCGATGCCCATGGTGATGCCGTGTTTCAGCGGGAGCGGGATCGCGTTCATGATCAGCTCGCGCAGTCCGGTGACCACCAGGAGGCAGATCACCAGCCCGTACATCACGCACATGCCCATGGCCTGCGGCCAGGTCATTTCGGGGGCGACCTGGGAGGCCAGGACGCCGGAGACGCTGAGGCCCGCGGCGAGCGCGAGCGGGACCTTGCCGACGAACCCCATGAGCAGGGTGGTCGCCGCCGCCGCGAGCGCGGTGGCGGTGATGAGCGCCGGCTGGCTGAGCACGTTCTGGTCGACGTCCTTGCCGCCGAGGATGAGCGGGTTGAGCAGGAGGATGTACGCCATGGCCATGAAGGTCGTGACGCCGCCGCGCACCTCACGGGCCACGGTCGAGCCGCGGTCGGATATGTGGAAGTACCGGTCGAGCCACGATCTTCCGGCGGGGACGCGCGAGCCGGGGCCCGCGTCCTCCGCACCGGTCTTCGGCTGCACTGACTGCTGGGTCATGATGCCTGACTCCCAAGGTTCACAGGGGCACCCGCGGAAGAGATTCGCTATGCGGGATTTGGGATGACTGTGCGGGCGGCACGACCCGGTGGACGGCACGGGACGAGCTGGTTCGTGCGCGGGGGCCGCGAGCGGTGCGGGCCCCCTGGGCCTCCGGGCGGTGCGGGCCGGGAAGTGTGACGTTCGCCGGTGGCGCGCACCGCCCGGAGAGTCGGGACGGAGCCGGGATCAGAGACCGGTCAGGTGCTCCGGGCGTACCGGCGTCCGGTCGAGCTCCAGACCCGTCGCGTTCCGGATCGCCGCGAGGACGGCCGGGGTGGACGACAGGGTCGGGGCCTCGCCGATGCCGCGCAGCCCGTACGGGGCGTGGTCGTCGGCGAGTTCGAGCACATCGACGGGGATGGTCGGCGTGTCGAGGATGGTGGGGAGGAGGTAGTCCGTGAAGGAGGGGTTGCGCACCTTCGCGGTCACCGGGTCGACGATGATCTCCTCCATGACGGCGATGCCCATCCCCTGGATGGTGCCGCCCTGGATCTGGCCGACGACGGAGAGCGGGTTGAGCGCCTTGCCGACGTCCTGGGCGCAGGCCAGTTCGATGACCTTGACCAGGCCGAGTTCGGTGTCGACCTCGACGACCGCGCGGTGTGCGGCCACCGAGTACTGGACGTGGCCGTTGCCCTGGCCGGTGCGCAGGTCGAAGGGCTCGGTGGGCCGGTGGCGCCACTCCAGCTCGATGTCGACCGCCTCGTCCTCCAGCACGTCCGCGAGGTCGGCGAGCACCTCGCCGCCGTCGGTGACGACCTTGCCGCCCTCCAGCAGGAGTTCGGCGGTGGCCCAGGCGGGGTGGTAGGTGCCGAACTTGCGGCGGCCGATCTCCAGGACCCGTTCGCGGACGGCCTCGCAGGAGTTCTTGACCGCGCCGCCGGTGACGTACGTCTGGCGGGACGCGGAGGTCGATCCGGCGGAGCCGACGCGGGTGTCGGCGGGGTGGATGGTGACCCGGGCGACGCCGAGTTCGGTACGGGCGATCTGGGCGTGCACGGTGACGCCGCCCTGTCCCACTTCGGCCATGGCGGTGTGCACGGTGGCGACGGGTTCGCCGCCGATGACCTCCATGCGCACCCGTGCGGTGGAGTAGTCGTCGAAGCCCTCGGAGAAGCCGACGTTCTTGAGGCCGACCGCGTAGCCGACGCCGCGTACGACGCCCTCGCCATGGGTGGTGTTGGACAGTCCGCCGGGCAGGGCCCGTACGTCGGGGTGCTCGCCGGCGCTCTCCCACTGGCGCTCGGGCGGCATCGGCATGGCCTTGACGCGGCGCAGCAGTTCGGCGACCGGGGCGGGCGAGTCGACCTGCTGTCCGGTGGGCAGCAGGCTGCCCTGTTCCATGGCGTTGAGCTGCCGGAACTCGACGGGGTCCATGTCCAGCGCGGCGGCCAGCTTGTCCATCTGCGCCTCGTAGGCGAAGCACGCCTGGACGGCGCCGAAGCCGCGCATGGCGCCGCACGGGGGGTTGTTGGTGTAGAGGGCGAGCGCCTCGATGTCGACGTCCTCGACGACGTACGGGCCGACCGACAGCGAGGAGGCGTTGCCGACGACGGCCGGGGACGCGGAGGCGTAGGCGCCGCCGTCCAGGACGATGCGGCACTTCATGTGGGTGAGCTTGCCGTCGCGGGTGGCGCCGTGCTCGTAGTGGAGCCGGGCGGGGTGGCGGTGGACGTGCCCGAAGAAGGATTCGAAGCGGTTGTAGACGATCTTCACGGGCTTGCCGGTGCGCAGGGCGAGCAGGCAGGCGTGGATCTGCATGGACAGGTCCTCGCGTCCGCCGAAGGCGCCGCCGACGCCGGACAGGGTCATGCGGACCTTGTCCTCGGGCAGTCCGAGCACGGGGGCGATCTGGCGCAGGTCGGAGTGGAGCCACTGGGTGGCCACGTACAGGTCCACGCCGCCGTCCTCGGCGGGTACGGCGAGGCCGGACTCGGGGCCGAGGAACGCCTGGTCCTGCATGCCGAAGCAGTAGTCGCCGGTGACGATCACGTCGGCGCGGGCCGCGGCCGCCTCCGCGTCGCCGCGGATGATCGGCTGGCGGTGGACGATGTTGGGGTGGGGCACGTGGCCGATGTGGTGGTCGGTGCGGTTCTCGTGGATGAGGGGGGCGCCGGGGGCGGTGGCGGACGCCTCGTCGGTGACGACGGGGAGTTCGCGGTAGTCGATGCGGATCTTGGCGGCGGCGCGGCGGGCGGTCTCGGGGTGGTCGGCGGCGACGAGCGCGACGGGTTCGCCGTGGTGGCGGACCCGGCCGTGGGCGAGGACGGGGGTGTCCTGGATCTCCAGCCCGTAGTTCTTCACCTCGGTCGGCAGGTCGTCGTAGGTGAGCACCGCGTAGACGCCGGAGGTGGCGAGCGCCTCGGAGGTGTCGATGGAGACGATCTCGGCGTGGGCGACGGTGGAGCGCAGGGTGTGGCCCCAGAGCATGTCCTCGTGCCACATGTCGGAGGAGTACGCGAACTCGCCGGTGACCTTGAGGATGCCGTCCGGGCGCAGCGTGGACTCGCCGATGCCGCCCTTGGTGCGGGTGCCCTGGTGGATGTTGGTGGGGGAACCGGTGACGCCCATCACTGCACCGTCTCTTCCGCGCGGGCGGCCGCGAGGCGGACCGCGTCGAGGATCTTCTCGTAGCCGGTGCAGCGGCAGAGGTTGCCGGAGAGCGCCTCACGGATGTCCGCGTCGGACGGCTGCGGGGTGCGCTCCAGGAGTTCGTCGGCCGCGACCAGCAGGCCGGGGGTGCAGAAGCCGCACTGGACGGCCCCGGCGTCGATGAACGCCTGCTGGATGGGGGACAGTTCCCCGGTGTCGCGGGTCTCCTCGCCGGTGGCGGGGGCGGCCTGCCAGCGGCGGGCCCGGTCGAGCGGGGTGCCGCAGGCGCCGGAGGCGCAGCCGGTGCCGGGGTGGGCCTCGGCGCGGTGGGCGGCGAAGTCGGCGAGCCCTTCGACGGTGACGACGTCGCGGCCCTCGACCTGTCCGGCGGCGACCAGGCAGGAGCAGACGGGCACGCCGTCGAGACGGACGGTGCAGGAGCCGCACTCGCCCTGTTCGCAGGCGTTCTTGGAGCCGGGCAGGCCCATGCGCTCGCGCAGGACGTAGAGGAGCGACTCGCCCTCCCAGACGTCGTCGGCCTCGTGGCGGCGGCCGTTGACGGTGAAATTGACGCGCATGATCAGGCGGCTCCTTCGGTGCTGCGGCCGTTGCCGCGGTATGACTCCCAGGCCCAGCCGAGGGTGCGCCGGGCCATGATCCCGACCGCGTGGCGGCGGTAGCTCGCGGTGCCGCGGACGTCGTCGATGGGGTTGCAGGCGCCGGCGGCGAGGGTGGCGAACCGCTGGGCGACGGACGGGGTGATGATCGTGCGGCTGTCCCAGAAGCCGCCCTCCTCCAGCGCGGCGTTCAGGAATTCCTCGGCCGCCTTCGCCCGTACGGGTGTCGGGGCGGCCGATCCGATGCCGGTGCGAACGGTGCGGGTCTCGGGGTGCAGGGCGAGGCCGAAGGCGCAGACGGCGATGACCATCGCGTTGCGGGTGCCGACCTTGGAGTACTGCTGGGGTCCGTCGGCCTTCCTGATGTGCACGGCCCGGATCAGCTCGTCGGGTTCGAGCGCGTTGCGCTTGACGCCGGTGTAGAAGGCGTCGATGGGGATCATGCGGGTGCCGCGTACGGACGCGGCCTCCACCTCGGCGCCCGCGGCGAGCAGGGCGGGGTGGGCGTCGCCGGCCGGGGACGCGGTGCCCAGGTTGCCGCCGACGCCGCCCCGGTTGCGGATCTGCGGGGATGCGACGGTGTGCGAGGCGAGCGCGAGGCCGGGCAGTTCGGCGCGCAGGTGTTCCATGATGTGGCTGTACGGGACCGAGGCGCCGAGCCGTACGGTGTCCTGCCCGACCTCCCACTCGGCCAGCTCGCCGACACGGTTCAGGTCCAGCAGGTACTCGGGGCGCCGGTGGTCGAAGTTGATCTCGACCATCACATCGGTGCCCCCGGCGATGGGCACAGCCGTCGGGTGCTCGGCCTTGGCGGCGAGCGCCTCCTCCCAGCTTGCGGGGCGAAGGAAGTCCATGGTGGCTCTCTTCTCGATCGGGTTCTCACGCTGGGCTGGGTGACGGCCGGCCCTGACTCTGTTCATGTCTTGTTCACGCGGTGTGCGGCCCAGTACACAAGCCCTGCTCCACCTGGTGCAGTCACCGAACCCATGAAGGAGTTGGCTGGTCTCCGCTCATGTCTTGTAGATTCGAACGAATGACGGGGCTCACGGGCCTCACCGCAACACCCAGACTTCACCCGTACCAACGAAAGAGATCGGCGGCGACGAGATGCGGCTGCGCGCACTGCTGGAGAACGACGCGCTGGGCCTGCGGCTGCTCGGCGGCGACGAGGAGCTGGACCGGTCGGTCCGGGGCGTGATGACCACCGACCTGCGCGACCCGAGCCGCTACCTCACGGGCGGCGAGCTGGTCCTGACCGGTCTGGCCTGGCGCCGCGACGCGGGGGACTCGGAGCCGTTCGTGCGCATCCTGTCGGCCGCCGGGGTGGCCGGTCTTGCGGCGGGCGAGGCGGAGCTGGGCGATATCCCGGACGATCTCGTGGCGGCGTGCCGGCAGCACCGGCTGCCGCTGTTCGCGGTCCACGAGACGGTCGCGTTCGCAACGATCACCGAGTACGTGGTGCGCCAGGTGTCCGGTGAGCGGGCGGGCGATCTGGCGGCTGTGGTGGACCGGCACCGCAGGCTGATGACCTCGGGCCCGGCGGGCGGCGGCCCGGAGGTCGTCCTCGACCTGCTCGGCTCCGACCTGGACCTGCGCGCCTGGGTGCTCTCCCCCACCGGCCGGCAGATCGCGGGCGCGGGCGCCCCGCTGCCGGCCGCCGCCGGGGCCGAGCTCGCCGGTCTGCATCTGGCCGCCGTCCGCTCCGGCCGACCCGCGCCGCACCGGGCCGCCCTCGGCGGTACGACGTATTCGCTGTTCCCGATCCGGAACAACGGCCGGGCCGGAGCCGCGCCCTCCGCCCGTGATGTGCGCGAGTCGGTGCTCTCGGACTGGCTGCTGGCCGTGGAGGCCGACGCGGGCGACTGGCCGCCCGCGCGGCTGGACCTCCTCCAGGGCGTCACCCAGCTGATCGCGGTCGAACGCGACCGGCGCGACGCGGCCCGCACGGTGCGCCGCCGGCTCGCCCAGGAGGTCCTGGAGCTGGTCCAGGCGGGCGCCGCGCCCGCCGAGATCGCCGCCCGGCTGCGCGTGGCAACCCCGGTCCTGCTCCCCGGCCTGGGGGCGGCGCCGCACTGGCAGGTGGTGGTGGCGCGGGTCGAGTGGGACGGGGACGGGGCGGCCGGCTCCCCGGTCGCGGGCGGCCCGGTCGCCCAGGCGCTCCTTGAGGAGATCCTCGTCGACCCGGCCGTGACCGGACCCGACTCGGCGGACCGCATTGCCGTCGCCCACACGGGTGAGGAGGCCATCGCGCTGGTGCCGCTGCCCGCCGACCGGGACCGAGGCGCGGCGGCGGACGCGGCGGCCGCTCGGGACGGCGCGTCGGACGGGCGCCGGGAGGACGGGGCCGGCCTGCACGCGGACGCGCTGCTGGCCGCCGTGCGCGCCCCGCTGTCCGCCGGTCTCGCCGACGACGGCCGGCTGACACTGGGTGTCAGCGCCTCGGTGCATTCCGCCGAGGGGCTGCGCGGCGCGCTGGAGGAGGCGCGGCACGCCCGGCGGGTGGCGGCGGCCCGGCCGGGGCGGGTCTGCGCGGCCGGTCACGACGAGCTGGCCTCGCACGTTCTGCTGCTGCCGTTCGTCCCCGACGACGTGCGCAGGGCGTTCACGGCACGGCTGCTGGACCCGCTGCGCGAGTACGACCGGCGCCACCGCGCGGAGCTGATCCCGACCCTGGAGGCGTTCCTGGACTGCGACGGTTCCTGGACCCGCTGCGCGGCCCGGCTGCACCTCCACGTCAACACGCTGCGCTACCGGGTCGGGCGAATCGAGCAGTTGACGGGGCGCGACCTGGCCCGCCTGGAGGACAAGCTCGACTTCTTCCTCGCCCTGCGTATGAGCTGAACCACCGGGCCCCGCAAGGGGTTCCGCTTCCGCCGCCGATTGTGAAAACTTTCACCTGACATTGCCCCGGCCTCTTGGCCCGGCGTGCCATTCCGTGCTGTGATGCGGGTCATACCCACGGGTGTCCGGCCGTGCCCGGACGCTCACCACAGCTCGAAGGCGCGCTCGGGGAGGGCAATGTGGCGCATACCGCCATGTCTGGTTCCGGAACGACAGCAGATGACGATCCTCCGCTCCAGACCGCGGTATGGCGGCTGCGCTCACGCGGCTGCTGGACGGACGCCGCGGCGCTGCTCGAACACGACGCCGCCACCGACCCGGCCGCCGCGCTCCAGCGCACCGCCCTGCTGACCGAGCGGTGCCTGTACACCGGGCAGGGCTGGACGGACGCCGAGGACGCCCTGCGCACCGCCGAGGCGATGGCCCACGACGACGAGGAGCGCGGCGCCGCCGCCTGCGAGCGGGGCCATTTCGCGTACGCCTCGACGCTGCTCGGGGTCCGGGACCGGGCCGACGAGGCGCGGGTCGCCCTGGGCCGGGCGGCCGCGCTGCTCTCCCCCACCGCGCAGGGCCGGCCGCTGCTGGACTACCGGCGGGGGCTGATCGCGCAGAACATCTCGGACTCCCCGCAGGCCGCGCGGGCCGCCTACCGCCGGGCGCACGCGGGCGCCACCGAGCAGAACGACGCGCTGCTGCTCTCCTCCACCTGGCGCCAGCTCGCGCTGATCGCGCTGCGCGAGGGCGAACTCGCGGAGGCCCGGCACGGGTTCGCGGAGTGCCTGCGGATAAGGGAGGAGCTGGGCTACCTGGTCGGTACGGCCCCGGCGCTCATCGCGCTGGCCGACGCCGAGAGCGAGCCCGAGGAGGCCGGCCGGCTGCGGGCCGAGGCGGGCCGGCTCTTCCGGCTGCTCGGCGGCGTCCCGACCTGGCTGGGCCCGCATCTGGACCCGCCCCCGCCGGAGACGATCGAGGCCAACTGAGCCGGCGCGGGACCCTGCGGAGCGGCCGGCACCCGTCCCGTACGCGGCCGCCCGGCCCGTACGCGGCCGGTCTTCCGCGTACGCCGTCAGCCGTCCGCGCCCGCGAAGTGTTCGCGTACGAGGGTCTGGACGACCGCCACGTCCTGGGCGATCAGGGCGTCGAGCAGCGCGGTGTGCTCGGATGCGTCGGCCAGCAGGTCGGCGCGCCGGGTGACCGGGTTGTCCACGAGGGGCCACTGGGAACGGCGGTGCAGGTCGTCCGCGACCCGCACCAGGCTGTGGTTGCCGGCCAGCGCGAGCACCGCGCCGTGGAACGCCCGGTCCGCCTCCGCGTAGCTCGCCCGGTCGCCGACCGCCGCCGCGGCCACCGTGGCGTCGGCCAGCGGGCGCAGCGCGCACCAGCGAGCGGGCGGCACGGTGCGGGCGAGCCGCAGCATGACGGGGACCTCGATCAGGGCCCGGACCTCGGCCAGCTCGGCCAGCTCGCCCGGTCCGCGCTCGGCGACCCGGAAGCCCCGGTTCGGCACGACCTCCACGGCCCCCTCGACGGCGAGCTGCTGCATCGCCTCGCGCACGGGGGTGGCCGACACGCCGAAGCGGGCGCCCAGGGCGGGCGCCGAGTACACCTGGCCGGGGACCAGCTCGCCGCCGACCAGGGCGGCGCGCAGGGCGTCCAGGATCTGGCCGCGCACGGAATGCCTGCGCACCCGGTCGCGCGGGGCGGGTCCGTCGGGCTCGCCGTGGGTGTGCTCGCCGCGGACCTGCTCCGGCACCCGTACGGACGAGTGGGGGACGGCCTCCGGCGCCCCGTGCCGGGGCCGCGCCTCCTCGCGCGCTCCGCCCTGGTCCACGGGCACCTCCTCGGCCGGTCACGGGCGCGGCTCGCGCGTCGGGCGCCCTGTGTGCACGATAGGCGCAGGAGCCTCCAGTTCAAACATCGTTCCGGCAGGGTAAGGTAAGGCTTACCTGCTGACGATCGTGAATCGGTGGTCCCCGCATGACCCTGCCCGCCCTGCTTCCCGCGGTGACGGCCTCCCCCGTGGCCGACGCGTACGCGCGCCTGACCGAGGTCTTCCCTGGAGTGCGCGCCGAGGTCCTCGCGGACGGCGAGAGCGCCCCCGGCGGGCCCGGCTGGGTGGGCGCGCACGAACTGGCGGCGGGCGGCGCGGCCCTGGACACCTTCCTCGCCTTCGACGACGCGCAGGTCCGGCGGGACTACGGGCAGGAGGCCCGGCCCGATGTGATCGCCAGCTTCGGCCTGCACCGCTACGCCTGGCCGGCCTGCCTGCTGGTGACGGTGCCGTGGTTCCTGCACCGGCGGGTGCCCCGCATCCCGGTCGAGGACGTCTCCTTCCAGCGGGCGCTCGGTCATCTGACGCTGCGGGTGCGGGAGTTCGCCTGTCTGCCGGGCGATCCGGCGGCCGCGCTGCCGGGGGCGCGGGTGGTGGCCGACGAGGCGGCCCTGCGCGCCGAGGTGCTGGAGGCGGTGGCCGACCATCTGGGCCCGGTGCTGGAGGGCTTCCGGCCGCGCATGCGGCGCGGGAAGCGGGCCCTGTGGGGCATGGCGACGGACGAGATCGTCGAGGGCCTCTGGTACATCGCCCATCTGCTGGGCGAGGAGCGGCGCGCGATGGCGGAGCTGGAGGCGCTGCTGCCGGGCACCACGAAGCCGTACGTCGGCACGGCGGGCTTCCGCGAGCTGACCGGACCCGGCGGGGAGGCGCTGCCCACCCGCGACCGGGCGAGCTGCTGCCTCTTCTACACGCTGCGCCCCGAGGACACCTGTGTGACCTGTCCGCGTACGTGCGACGCGGACCGCGTACGCAAGTTGACGCCCGCTCCCTGATCCACACCGCCCGAGTGGGCGACATGAATTCGAACATCATGCGTACCCCGCTGAGGTGTGTTCGACCAGATCGTCGATATCGGCGGTCCCGGACACCCCATTGGCGTTCTCTTGCCCCGAAACGGTCTGGCCCTGCCGGAATCTCCGCCACGATGGCGCCCGAAACGCCCTACGTGACGCAAGGGACCGCGCATGAGACTGACCGACATATCGCTTGACTGGCTGCTTCCGGGCGCCGTGCTGCTCGTGGGGGTCATGGCGGCGGTGGCGGTGGTCGCGCGCGGCAAGCGCACCTCTGACACAGCCACGGCCGACGACAGCTGGGAGCGCGCCGAGGAGCGCCGCAGACGCAAGGAAACGCTGTACGCCACCGCCTCGTACGTGCTGCTGTTCTGCTGTGCCGCGGTGGCCGCCGCGCTCTCCTTCCACGGGCTCGTCGGCTTCGGCGAGCAGAACCTCGGCCTCTCCGGCGGCTGGGAGTACCTGGTGCCCTTCGGTCTGGACGGGGCGGCGATGTTCTGCTCGGTCCTCGCCGTGCGGGAGGCCAGCCACGGGGACGCGGCGCTGGGCTCGCGGCTGCTGGTGTGGACCTTCGCGGGTGCCGCCGCCTGGTTCAACTGGGTGCACGCGCCGCGCGGTGTCGACCACGCGGGCGCCCCGCACTTCTTCGCGGGGATGTCCCTCTCGGCCGCCGTGCTGTTCGACCGGGCGCTGAAGCAGACCCGCCGGGCCGCCCTGCGCGAGCAGGGTCTGGTGCCCCGGCCGCTGCCGCAGATCCGGATCGTGCGCTGGCTGCGCGCCCCCCGCGAGACCTTCGGCGCCTGGTCGCTGATGCTCCTGGAAGGCGTACGCACACTGGACGAGGCGGTCGACGAGGTACGCGAGGACCGCCGGGAGAAGACGCAGAACCGTCTCCGCAGGAAGGACCAGGAGAAGCTGGACCGGGCGCACATCAAGGCCCTGAACCGGCAGAACCGGGCCTGGGGACGGCTCGGCCGGGGCGGCCCCCCGGTGGACGTGGCGGCGCTGCCCCCGGCGGCGGGCTCGGCGCAGCCCGTCGCGGAGCCCGCCATATCCGAGCCGGGTCAACTGCCCCTGCGGCCCCGGCCGTCCCTGCAAGCCGCAGGCCACTCGAACTCGGCGGATTTCCCGGAACCGGGCGCGAGTGAACCGGCGGCGATCGACCTCACGGCCGAGGACGACACCCAGGCCCTCCCCCGGCTCGACTCCCTGGAGAAGAAGCTGAAGGACCTGGAGCAGCAGTTCGGCTGAACCGGCCGGACCGGCTGAACCACGGGACGGGTGTCGCGTACGAACGGCCCTGGCCGCCTGCGGAGGCGGTCAGGGCCGTTCGCCGTCCAGTTCGAACCACACCACCTTGCCCAGCGAGCGGGGGCTGATCCCCCAGGAGTCGGCCAGGCTCTCCACCAGGATCAGCCCCCGGCCGTGCGTACCGTCGTCGGCGGGCGGTACGTGCGGCTCGGGCGGCATTCCGGGGACGAAGTCCCGTACCTCCACGCGCAGTCGGCGGGGCGCGACGCTCACCGCGACGACCGCGCCGTCGTCGGTGTGCACCAGGGCGTTGGTCACCAGCTCGCTGAGCAGCAGCTCCGCGACCCGCACCGGCTCGTCCTTCCACCGGTGGCGCAATAACTCCCGTACGGCTCCGCGCACTTCGCCCACGGCTGCCAGGTCGGCCCGGTCCACCCTGCGGAGCATCCGGGCCACTTCGTGACGCTCCATCGTTTCCCCCGACTGCACGGTCATTCGCCCCCCTGTCGCAAAGGTGCTCACGCCATGCATGCCCCGCCTACACGCGGTCACGCTTGCGGGGAGGGGCGGACCGGGGTGAATCGTGCGGCGTTCAGGCTCGTTTGTAGTAGTAGTCGAACCCCTCGACGTTGTGGTTGATGCCACTGCCGCTGATGACGAAGGAGGACGGGCCGGGCTCGCCGAAGCAGTAGCCCGGATCGGGATCGGCGATCTTTGCGGCGCCGACGCTCAGGCGACTGCTGCTGCTGGAGGTCACCCTTGCCTCGAACAAGCAGCCCTCGAACGGATAGGAAGAGCTCAGGCGGACCACGCCGGACTTGGAGATGGTGATGGTATCGGGCTGACCCGTGTTGTACGCACCACCGTACTTCCAGGTGCCGACGAAGCTTCCCGGCACCGTGCTGCCGCTGTCCGAGCCGCCGGAGGAGGAGCCGCCGGACGTGGTGGTCGACGCGCCGCCGCCGGACGTGCTCGTGGAGCCGCCCGAGGAGGAGCCGCCGGAGGTGGTGGACGAGCCGCCGCTCGAACTCCCGCCGGAGGAACCGCTGCCGCCCGAGGACGAGGAACCGCCGGACGAGCCGCCCGCGCCGCCGTTCGTGGTGGACGAGCCGCCCGTGTCGCCGCCGTCCCGGCCGTCCTCGCCCGGCTTCCCGTCCGTGCCGTCCTTCCCGTCCTTCGCCGGCTCGTCCTTCTTCTTCCCGCTTCTGGACGCGGAGGGGCTCGGGGAGCCGGTGGGCGACGCGCTGCCGGCCGCCGAGGGCTCCGACGCGGGTGTGGCGGCCGGTGTCGAGAAGGCCGGCGGGGCCGCGTGCGCCCCGTCGTCCTGGCCGAAGGGCTGGAGCACGGCCAGCGTGCCGCCTCCGCCGCCGACGACGACCACCAGCGGAACGGCGATCAGCCAGGAGCGGCGCCGCTCCCGTTTCGGCTTCACGGCCGTAGTCCCGCCCTTCGCCCCCGCCTCGTCACCGGGCACCGCTCCCCCGGCCGCCGCCGCCCCGTCCTCCGGGGCGCCGAGGCGCATCGTCGCGTGGTCGCCCTCCTGCCGCAGCGGCTTCGCCTCCGCGTCCAGCAACTGCGCGCCCTGGCGGGCCAGATGGCTCACCACGGCGGCGGGCAGCCAGGTGGCGGCCACCGGTCCGGCCGCGCGCACGGGCTCGGCCAGCAGCTCGTCCACGGAGGGCCGCTCGTCGATGCTCTTGGTGAGCAGGCGCGCGATCAGGGCCTTGAGGTCCTCGTCCCGGACCCGTCCCAGGTCGGGTTCGCCCTCGGCGATCCGGTACATGATCGCGTGCTGGTTGCTCGCGCCGTGGCCGAACGGGAGCGTGCCGGTCGCCGCGTACGTCAGCACACAGCCGAGGGTGAACACATCGCTCTTGGGGACCGCGCTCTCCCCGCGCACCTGCTCCGGGGCCATGAAGCCGGGCGAGCCGATCATCATGCCGGTGCTGGTGAGCAGGGACTCGACGGTGGTCCCGACCGCGCGCGCGATGCCGAAGTCGATGACCTTGGGGCCCTCCATCGTGAGCATCACGTTGGACGGCTTGAGGTCGCGGTGCACGATCTTCGCCGCGTGGATGTCCTTGAGGGCGTGCAACAGCCCGGTGGCGAGGGCCTGTACGGCTTCGGCGGGCAGCGCGCCATGGCCGCGGACGACCTGTTCCAGGGAGAGGCCGGGCACATAGCCGGTGGCCACCCAGGGGAACTCGGCGTCCGGCGCCGCGTCCAGGACGGGCGCGGTGTGGCGTGCGCCGACGCGCCGGGCGGCCTCGACCTCGCGGCGGAAGCGGGCCCGGAACTGCGGGTCCGCGACGTGCTCCGCGTGCACCACCTTGACCGCGACCGTGCGGCCGCCGTCGGCCCGCGCGAGGTAGACCCGGCCCATGCCGCCCGCGCCGAGCCGGCCCAGCAGCAGATAGGGCCCGATGCGCGCCGGATCGCTCGGCGTGAGCGGCTTGATGCCCCCGTCGAGGTAGTCCTCGTCGTCAGCGTGGTCGTCGTTGTGCACGCCGGTCATGTCCGAGCGCTCCCCGTGTGTCCCGGACGGCGGTCCTCCTTGGGACCGCGCCCCTGTCGAAATCCCCATCTGCGGCCGCGACTTGGCGCGGCGAACGTTCAGTGTGAAGCAAAGGCGGAACCGATTGGAACAACTTCCGGAAAAAATTCTGGAATCTTCTTCTACGCTGTCCCGGACGGCACCATGGGGAGTGTTCGGTTCCGGAAATGGGGGTGCGTGGATGAGTCCGAAGCAGCAGCGGGGCGCCGCCACGGCCGCGCAGGTCCTCGACAGCGCCCTGGAACTGTACGCGTCACGGGGCGAGGCGGGGCTGACGCTCGCCGCGATCACCTCGGCGAGCGGGGTGAGCACCGGCAGCATCTACCACCACTTCGGCAGCCTGCACGGAGTGGTGCTCGCCCTGGCGCAGTCCTGGCTCGGCCGGCTCCTGGAGGAACTGGCCGGCGAGCTCGGCCGGGTGACGGGCGCGCGCGCCGGAGTCCACGCGGTCACGGAGGCGTACCTGCGCTTCGTCCAGGAGCATCCGGACGCCTCCCGGCTCATGCACTCGGTCACCGCCGACCGCGAACTGGTCACGGACGCACGGCAGATCCGGGGCGCGCAGGAGGCCCGGATCGCCCCGCTCGCCGCCTGGCTGCACGCCCACCGGGAGTCGGGCGAGCTGGTCGCGCTGCCGCTGCCCGTGCTGGAGTCGCTGATCCTGGGGCCGGTGACGGGCATCGCGCGCCGCTGGCTCGCCCTCGGGGACATCGACATCGAGGAGGCGGCGCGCACGGTTCCGGAGCACATCTGGCGCTCGGTCAGCCCCTGATCCGTACACCCCCTCCTCGGTCAACTCACCAAAAGTTCACCCGAATCGGCGTTGACGCGGCAGGGTCTACGCGCGTCATCATGGGATATGCGAATCCCCCCACGGATCACCACGCTCGGCGGCGCCGCCGCCCTTCTGTCCGCTCTCCTCATCGGCGGCCCCGTCACGGCGACCGCCTCCGCGACGGCCTCGTCGGTCGGCAGCGTCTGCTACTCGGACCTGCCGTCCCAGGCCCACGACACCCTGGATCTCATCGAGTCCGGCGGCCCGTTCCCGTACCGCCAGGACGGCACCGTCTTCCAGAACCGTGAGGGTGTGCTGCCCTCGCAGGACACCGGCTACTACCACGAGTACACCGTGATCACGCCCGGCTCCCCGACGCGCGGCGCGCGCCGCGTCGTGACGGGCGAGGAGTACCGCGAGGACTACTACACCGCCGATCACTACGCGACGTTCGACCTCATCGCGTACGGCTGCTGAACCGCCTGTCCGGTCCGCGTCGCAGTCCCCCACCTGCGGCGCGGACCCCTGCCGGGCGGTGCGGCTTGTACGCTCGCCCCATGACCGTGACCTATGTGATCGAGGGCTCCGGGGTCACCGGCGCGGACAGCTTCTGGACCGCGGTCGGCGAGGCGGTGAACGGGCCCGGTGGGTACTTCGGCCGGAACCTCGACGCCTTCGCGGACTGTCTGTCCGGCGGCATGGGCACGCCGGACGACGGCGACTTCGTCTTCGAGTGGCGCGATCACGCGCGCTCGGCGCGGGCGCTGGGGCATGCGGAGACCGCGCGCTACCTGGAGCGGCTGGCCGCCCGCGCCCATGAGAGCAACCGCGGCCGCCTGCGCGAGGAGTGTGCGCGGGCGGCCGCGGGGCGGGGTCCGACCCTCTTCGACCGGCTGGTGGAGATCATCCGGGACCGGGCGGGGGCGGACGGACTGAGGCTGCTCTGAGGTCCGGGGTCAGTAGCTCGTCGCGACGCTCACCTGCCCGAAGTCCCGCACGGCGTACAGGCTGATGAAGTGTGCCCCGGCGGCCGGGCGGTCGATGGTGAGGGTGTGCGCGTTGCCGTCGCCGGTGGCCCTGGCGGTGTACGAGCCGGTGGTCGCCCAGCCGTTGGCGCTGTAGTAGAGGTCGGCGTCGCCGGTGCCGCCGCTGGTGGTGATGGTCAGCCGCTCGGTGCCCGCGGGTATGTAGAGGTACAGGTAGGAGTAGTCGCCGCGGGTGGCGTGCTGCCCGTCGCGGGCGCAGTCCTGGCCCAGTTCGCGGATGTCGCTGCCGGTGCACTGGGCGGTGGGCTGGGTCGGCGGATCGCTCAGGGTGCCGCAGTCGCCGGAGGCGCAGGCGGTCAGCCAGGTGTTCCAGTCGGCGTCGTAGCGGTTGCCGATGGTGGTGGTGAGCAGGGTGCGGGCGCCGTTCCAGTCACCGGCGCGGTACAGGCCGAGGAGCTTGTCCACATCGGCGCGGTGCGACTGGAGCATGTAACGGACGGCCAGGTAGCCCCAGTTGTAGACGCGGGTCTGGTCGGCGTTCTCGTAGGTGGTGTCGAACAGGGTGCGCAGCGGGTAGGTGTGCGCGGCGGCCCGGGTGACGGCGTCGTCGTAGACGACGTCGCGGTACGAGTAGGAGACGTACTCCGCGAAGCCCTCGATCCACCAGACGGTCGGGGTGCTGACCCCGGCGGCGAAGTCGCCCGCCATGTCGAACCGGCCGTCGAGGTAGTGGGTGTACTCGTGGTTGAGGTTCCATATCTGGAAGTCGGGCCGGACCCACTCGGCCTCGTACGCGATGAACCTCGGCTGGTTGCCGGCCGCCGCCGGGTCGCCCTCCAGGTACATGCCGCCGTTGTTGGTGTCGATGCCGTAGATGGCTCCGGCGTAGGTCTGGTAGTCGGTGCTGGAGTCGAAGACGACCACCTCGATGGTGGTGTTGCGGTCCCCGGCGACGGGCCCGCTGTCCCTGGCCACCTGGTGGAAGTAGGCGTCCTGGCCGCGCAGGCTGGTGCACGCCTTCGTCAGGTCGGCGGAGGACATCTGCTGGGCGAGGATGCGGATGCTGTCGCTGCAGGTGTACGAGATGGGCAGTACGGCGCTCTTGAGGCGGGCGGCGAGATCGCAGGTGCCGTACGCGGAGCAGTTCGCGCTGTCGTAGTAGTCGGCCATCTCGGCGAGGCCCACCCACAGCGGAGCGGTCGGCCCGGTCAGGGAGCTGCGGCCGAGGAGGTCGATGACCAGCGGCTTCGCCTTGGGCCGCAGGGAGTTCTCCTGGAGGAAGCGGGCCAGTTCGCGGCCGGCGTTGGAGGCGAGGTAGGACCGTTCGGTGCCCAGCAGGTCGAGATGGTCGCGGGCGAAGCCGGCGAGGGCGTCGAGCAGGCTCGGGTCGGTCTCGACGGCGCTGACGAAGGCGGGCAGCTGGTGGCCCCGGAAGGTCACGGTGTAGACGTTGTTGACCGCGTTGAGCATGTACCAGGAGCCGTCGTACGAGGAGTCGTAGTCGGCCAGCAGCCGCTTGAGGACGTACAGGTAGCGGGCGTTCTGCTCGGCGCTGTCGATGAGGGTGACGGCCTCGGCCAGGGTCTCGCCGTTGGCGTCGGTGACGTCGCGGGAGTGCGCCGAGGCGAAGAAGGCGTCCAGGCCGCCCTGGATGGCGGTGCGCAGGGCGGTGCCGTAGTCGCCGACGGTGCCGGGGTCGTAGTACTGCACGTAGTAGCCGGCGCGCAGATAGAGCACCAGCTGCGGCATGCCGGTGCTGCCGTCGCCGGGGTAGGCGGCCGATCCGTCGCGCAGGGCGTTGGCGACGGTGACCATCTGGGCCTCGCGGAAGGCGAGGTAGCCGTCGTTGCCCTTGACGGAGAACAGGGTGTTGACGCAGTCGGTCGGGGACGCCTTGATCTGCTGGACGAGGGCGCTGCCGGTGCGGCTGGTGAAGTCGGCCACGGAGCAGGCGGCGGCCTTCGCGGTGGTACGGGCCGCGGCCCGCATGGAGGGCGCCGGGTGGCTCGGGCGGGCGGCGCTCGGGTCGTCGTAGTCGCGCCGCAGGGCGTCCTTGGAGGCGCTGAGCGGGGCCCGGTCGGCGGGGCTGAGGGCGGCGCCGTCCAGGTGGGCCGGGTCCTGTGCGGGCGCGGTGGCGGCCTCGGCGGCGGGGCCGCCGGGCTCGGGTGCGGCCGGGTCGCCCGCCGTCGTCTGCGCGGCGGCGGTCGCGCTCGCGGTGGACGGGGCGGTGGGCCGGGGTTCGGCGGCCCACGCGGGGCCGGCGAGCATGCCGGCGCCGAGGCAGGCCGCCAGGGCCGCGGTGGAGAGTGTGGTGAATCTCTGTCGGGCCGTTCGTTTCTTCACGTGCCGCCTCCCAGCGGTGTGGGGGACCGCGCGTCGTTGCGCGGCCGTGGGGGATGGCGCGGGGTGAGGCCGGACGGGGATGGGGGTTGACTGCCACGGAATGACATGGACACGACCTCAGCGCGACCGTCAGTACAATGGCACATGTCACATGGTCTTAGGAAGCGGCCGTGACAACATTCCTGAACGCGTCGGCGCGCGTTGCTACAGGGGGAGTTGGGAACGCGAGGCTGCCCGCGCGGACAGGCCCGGCCGGGTTCCCTCGCCGTCGGCCCACAGGGAGCGGACGTGCGACATATGGGCGAGCATGCACGCCTCAGCGCCCGGCGCGTCCCCGGCCACCACCAGGTCGAGGAGCTGCACATGCTCCTCGGCCGACGCCGTCAGCTGCCCGGACTCGGCGAGCCGGTCCAGGCCGAAGAGGCGGGAGCGCTTGCGCAGTTCGCCGACCTGCTCGACGAGGCGGCGGTTGCCGGCCAGCGCGAGCAGGGCGAGGTGGAAGCGGCGGTCGGCCTCCAGATAGTCCAGGATGTCGTGGCGCCGGGCGGCGTCGACGATCTCCAGGGCGACCGGCCGCAGCGCCTCCAGCTCGTGCGTCAGCCCCATCCGCGCGATCCGGCCCACCGTGGGCACCTCGATCATCGCGCGCAGCTCGGTGAAGTCGTCCAGGTCCTGCTCGGTCAGCTCGGTGATCCGGAAGCCCTTGTTGCGGACGGCCTCGACCTGGCCCTCGCGGACCAGGTCGAGCATCGCCTCACGAACGGGGGTGGCGGAGACGCCGAACTGGGCGGCGAGCGCGGGCGCCGAGTAGACCGTGCCCGGCCGCAGCTCGCCGGAGATGAGCGCCGCCCGCAGCGCGTGCGCCACCTGGTCGCGCAGATGCTCCTGCGCCGTGAGCGCGCCGAGCGACGTCAGGCGGGCCATGTTCGTTCCTCCAGCACCGTGCGGGGACGCAGGGGGCGTCGTGCCGGTCAGAATACAATGTCACGTTGCCCCCCACGCGGGTGCGGTCTCACAGCAGGAAGCCCTCGGGGAACGGGTCGTCCGGGTCGAGGAAGTACTGCGCGGTCCCGGTGATCCAGGCCCGTCCGGTGACCGTGGGGACGACCGCGGGCAGCCCGGCCACCTCCGTCTCGCCGACCAGCCGGCCGGTGAACCGGGTGCCGATGAAGGACTCGTTCACGAAGTCCCGGTCCAGGCCGAGTTCGCCGCGCGCGTGCAGCTGGGCCATCCGCGCCGACGTACCGGTGCCGCACGGCGAACGGTCGAACCAGCCGGGGTGGATGGCCATGGCGTGCCGCGAGTGCCGGGCGTCGGAGCCGGGCGCGATCAGCTGGACGTGCTTGAGCCCGTGGATGCCCGCGTCCAGCGGGTGGACCGGCCGGTCGGCCGCGTTGACCGCGTCCATCAACGCGAGCCCGGCCGCCAGCAGTTCGTCCTTGCGCGCCCGGTCGAACGGCAGGCCCAGATCCTCCAGGCGAACCATCGCGTAGAAGTTGCCGCCGTAGGCGAGGTCGTACGGCACCTCCCCGAACCCGGGCACCTTCGCGGTCAGCCCGAGCCCCGCGCTGAACGCGGGGACGTTGGTGAGGGTGACGGAGGTGGCGGCCCCGCCCTCCACCCGGACGTCCGCGCACACCAGTCCGGCCGGGGTGTCCAGCCGTACGGTGGTGACCGGTTCGGTGACCTCGACCAGGCCGGTCTCGACCAGCACGGTGGCCACCCCGATGGTGCCGTGCCCGCACATCGGCAGACAGCCGGAGACCTCCATGAACAGCACCCCGAAGTCGGCGTCGGGGCGGGTCGGCGGCTGGAGGACGGCGCCGCTCATCGCGGCGTGGCCGCGCGGCTCGTACATCAGCAGGGTGCGCACCGCGTCCCGGTGCGCCGTGAAGTACGCCCGGCGCTCGGCCATGGTGGCGCCGGGGAGCGTGCCGATCCCGCCGGTGACGACGCGGGTGGGCATGCCCTCGGTGTGCGAGTCGACGGCGTGGAAGACGTGACGGCTGCGCATGCGTCGTCCCCCTCTCAGTCCAGGCCCTCGGCGCGCGCCTTCTCGGTGGCGGCGCGTACGGCGGCCAGGGCGTCGGCGCCGAGCGGCAGCCGGGGCGGCCGGGTGGGGCCGCCGTGCCGGCCGACGACGTCCATGGACGCCTTGATGGCCTGGACGAACTCCGGCTTGGAGTCCCAGCGCAGCAGCGGATGCAGCCGCCGGTAGAGCGGCAGGGCCCGCTCCAGGTCGCCGGCGACGGCCGCCCGGTACAGCTCGACGCAGCCGGCCGGCAGCATGTTGGGGCAGCCGGCGATCCAGCCGACCGCCCCGGCCAGGACGAGTTCCAGCAGGACGTCGTCGGCGCCCACGAGCAGGTCGAGGCCGGGTGCCTCCTCGGCGATCTCGTACGCCCGGCGGACGTCGCCGCTGAACTCCTTGACGGCCACGACCGACCCCTCCGCGTGGAGCTGTCCCAGCAGCCGGGGGGTCAGGTCCACCTTGGTGTCGTACGGGTTGTTGTAGGCGACGACGGGCAGCCCGGCCGCCGCCACCTCGGCGTAGTGCGCGCGGACGGCCTCCTCCTCGCAGGAGTAGCCGTTGGGCGGCAGCAGCAGGACGCTGCCGGCGCCGGCCTCGGCGGCCTCCTCGGCCCGGCGCCGGGACTGGGCGCTGTCGTACGAGGAGACGCCGGGCATCACTCTGGCCCCGTCGCCGGCCGCCTCCACGGCGACGCGTACGACGTCCCGGCGCTCCCGGTCGCTGAGGGTCTGGTACTCCCCCAGCGAGCCGTTGGGCACCACGCCGTCGCAGCCCGCTTCGATGAGGTCGCGGACGTGGGCGGCGTACGCGTCGAAGTCGATGGACCGGTCCTCGTGCAGGGTGAGCGGGGTCGCGACCATGACGCCCCGCCAGGGCGCGTCGGTGCGGGTGGAGTCGGCCGTCATGTGGGCTCCTCGGGTTGCGGGGATGCGGATGCGGGCGTGTCGCGTGTTCACGCGTCGCCGGACGGGTCGGTCCGGGCGAGCGCGGCGAGCGGGACCGGGCAGGCGAGCGGCCTGCGGTCGGGGGTTTCGCCGGTGGGCGGTCCGGCGAGGGCACGGACGGCGAAGCCGCAGGTGCGGCCCTGGCACCAGCCCATGCCGGCTCGGGTGAGGAGCTTGGCGGTACGGGTGTCGGCCGCGCCCAGGTCGCCGACGGCGCTGCGGATCGCGCCCGCGGTGACCTCTTCGCACCGGCAGACCTCGGTGTCCGGGGCGAGCCAGTCCGTCCATCCGGGCCCCGGCCGGTGCACGGCGCCCATGAGCCCGGCGAACCGGCGCATCCGCCGCCGCGCGCGCCGCAGTCGCGCGGCGCGGCCCCGGTCCCGTGCGGGGCGGCCGTCCCGTGCGTCGGCGATCACCGACAGGGCGGCCAGCTCCCCTTCGGCGAGGGCGAGCCGGACCCCGCCGATGCCGCCGGTCTCGCCGGCCGCCCAGACGCCGGGCACGCTGGCGCGCAGCTCCTCGTCGAGTTCCAGGGCGGGCGATCCGTCCGTGCCGGTCCGGGTGGCGCAGCCGAGTTGGGCGGCGAGGTCGATGTGCGGGACGAGGCCGTGGCCCACGGCGAGCGCGTCGCAGTCGATGCGCCGCCCGGTTCCCGGCAGCGGGCGCCAGTCGCGGTCGAGCCGGCTGACGGTGACGCCTTCCACCCGGCCGGTGCCGTGGACGGCGGTGACGGCGCGGTGCGGGAGCAGCCGCACCCCGTGCCGGGCGAGCCCCGCCCGGTGGCGGGCGCCCTCGGCGAGCCGGTCCGGGTTGCCGGCCAGGACCAGGGGCGCGCGGGCGTACGCCCCGTATCCGGCGGCCTCCACCAGTGCGGGCACGCGGGCTCCGGCCCTGGCCAGGGAGAGGGCGACGGCCTGGAGCAGCGGTCCGCTTCCGGCGACGACGACGCGCCGGCCGGGCAGGACGAGCCCGGACTTGAGCATGGCCTGGGCGCCGGCCGCGCCGACCACGCCGGGCAGCGTCCAGCCGGGGAAGGGGAGTTGGCGTTCGGTGGCGCCGGTCGCGACGAGGATGCGGCGGGCGCGCGGGGCGATGGCGGCGGGGTCGTCCGGTGTGGTGGTGTGGGAGCTCTCCGGGCCGGTGAGTGTGTGCAGGGTCCAGTCCTCGCCGGTTCGGGCGATCGTCCAGACGTGGTGGCCGGTGAGGTGGCGCACGCGCCCGGTGGCGCGGTGCCGGTCGAGGCGGGCGGTGAGCGCGGTGAAGGCGGGCCAGTGGTGGTGCAGGGCCTCGGGCCGGGTGGCGTGCAGTCCGGGGGCGGGTGCGCGGTAGTACTGGCCGCCGGGGGCGTCGGCCGCGTCGAGCAGAAGCACCCGGAGTCCGGCGTCGGCCGCGGTGACGGCGGCGGCGAGCCCGGCGGGTCCGGCGCCCACCACGGCGAGGTCGGCGCGGTCAGGGGCGCGGTGCGTCATGTCCGGTCCCCTCCTGGGTCGTGACGGCGTCGCCGGGCCGGGCGGGCAGCAGACAGGCGCGCAGGTTGGGCCGGCCGTTGACGGTGGCCAGGCACTCGTAGCAGGAGCCGATCCCGCAGAAGGCGCCGCGCGGGCGCCCGTTGTTCCGGGTGGTGCGCCAGCTGAGGACGGAGGCGGCCCACAGCACGGCCGCGACGCTCTGCCCCGGCAGGGCGCGCAGCGGCCGTCCGTCGAAGGTGATCTCGAACCCCGGTCCCGGCTCGGCACCGGCCAGGCCGGCCGGGGTGCGGGCGGGTTCGCGTCGGCGTGCTCGTCTCACCGGGGCTCCTGTCTCGTCGTGCGGGCGGGTACGGGGGAAGGTCGGTCCGGCGCGGGTCTCGGCGGGCGGCGCGCTATCCGGCGCCGGGGCCGAAGCGGTCCGGGCTGAACGGGGCGGGGTCCAGCGGCGGTTCCTCGCCCCGGAGCGCGGCGGTGACCAGGACCGCGGTGGCCGGGGCGAGACCGATGCCCGCGCCCTCGTGGCCGCAGGCGTGGAAGAGGCCGGGGACGCGGCGGTCGGCGCCGATGGCGGGGAGGTGGTCGGGCAGGTACGGGCGGAAACCGTGGTAGGCGCGCATCACCCGGACGGTGTTCAGGACCGGGAAGAGCGCGGCGGCCGCGCCGGCCAGCGCGCTGATCACGGGCACGGACAGGGTGCGGTCGAAGCCGACGCGCTCCCGGCTGGCGCCGATCAGGACGGGCCCGGCGGCGGTGCCCTCGACTACCGGTGACGTCTGGAGGGCGGCGGACGCGCTGGAGACGTCGGCCACGTATTCGGCGGCGTACACCTTGTGCCGGATCAGCGGGGGCAGCGGTTCGGTGACCAGGACGAACCCGCGCCGGGGCAGGACGGGCAGTTCCACCCCGGCCAGCGCGGCGAACTCGCCGCCCCGGACGCCCGTCGCGTTGACCACGGCCGGGGCGAGGAGGTCGCCCGCCGGGGTGCGGACGCCGCGCACCGCTCCGGTGGGGCAGGTGAGCAGGGCGGTGACCGGGCTGCCGGGGTGCAGACGCGCTCCGGCGTCGCGGGCGGCGCGGATCAGGTGGGCGGCGGCGAGCGCGGGCTGCACCTGGGCGTCCTGCGGGTAGCGGACGCCGCCCGCGAGGCCGGGCGCCAGATGGGGTTCCAGGTCGGGCAGTTCGCCGGCGGCGACGGCCTCGGTGCGTACCCCGGCGGCGGCCTGTCCGGCGGCGGTCGCGGTCAGGCCGGCCAGGGACGCCTCGTCCGCCGCGACGACGAGGCCGCCCTTCCGCTCGTACTCGATCGCCGGGGGCAGCGTGCCGGCCAGCTCGCGCCACAGTTCGGCGGAGAGCCGGGCGAGGGCGAGTTCGGGGCCGGGGGGTTTGTCGGAGACCAGGAGGTTGCCCTCCCCCGCGCCCGTGGTCCCGCCGGCGACGGGTCCGGCGTCCACCACCGCGACCGCGAGTCCGGACCGGGTGGCGTAGTAGGCGCAGGCGGCGCCGACGACACCGGCTCCGACCACGACGACGTCCAGCGGCTGTCTCGTGAACACGCCAGTAATATGTCACATGGTTCTGGGGGTGCCAAGAGGCCGCATCACGAAGGAAGTTGCCCCCCGGGGGCGTCGGCTGCCGGCCGTCCCCGCGTGGGCGGGGACGGCCGGGCCGGATCAGATCCGGACGCTGGAGGCGGGCGATCCGGTACCGGTGGCGATCACGCCCTGGTCGGCCCACTTGACGGCCCCGGTGCTGCCCACGGTGTGGAGGTAGGCGTGGATGGCGCCGTTCTCGTCGAGGACGAGGTAGTCGGCGCGGCCGTCACCGCTGATGTCGGCGAAGCGGACCTGGTTGGCGAGCCAGCCGGAGGAGCCGGTGGCGATGACGCCCTGGTCGGACCAGCCGCCGCGGCCGTCGCCGCCCGTGTTGACGTACGCGTGGGTGGCGCCCTGGTCCGCGAGGACGAGGTAGTCGGCCTTGGCGTCGCCCCCGACGTCCGCGAAGCGCACCTGGTCGGCGGTCCACGCACTGGAACCCGAGGCGATGACCCCCTGGTCGGACCACTTCACCGCGCCCGTGGCGGGGTCGGTGGTGTTGAGCAGGGCGCGGGTGGAGCCGTTGGCGCCGACGACGAGGTAGTCGGCCTTGGCGTCGCCGCCCACATCGGCGAAGCGGACCTGGGCACCGGTCCAGCCGCTGGAGCCGGTGGCGATGACGCCCTTGTCCTGCCAGCCGCCCCGGCCGTCGCCGCCGGTGTTGATGAACGCGCGCACCGCCCCGTTGCCGGGGTCGAGCACCAGGTAGTCGGCGCGGTCGTCGCCCCCGACGTCCGCGAAGCGCACCTGGTCGGCGGTCCACGCACTGGAACCCGAGGCGATGACCCCCTGGTCGGACCACTTCACCGCGCCGGTGGCGGGGTCGGCCGTGTTGAGCCAGGCCCGCACGGCCCCGTTGGCGCTCACCACGAGGTAGTCGGCCCGGCCGTCGGCGTTGATGTCCACGTCGTAGTCCCCGAGGGCCGAAGCGGCGCGCGGCGGTGCCGGCTTGACCTCGACGGTCTCCTTGATCCAGCCCCGGCCGGCGACGTCGGCGATGCCGCCGAGGAAGGCGTCCGCCATCTTGGCGTAGCCGCTGTTGTTGGGGTGCAGGTTGTCGTTGAGGTCACCGGTGGTCAGCGCGCCCATGCTCACCTGGGCGATCTTGTAGCCGCGCTGGGCCCGGTCGGCGACGATGCCGGGGATCGCCCCGTTGTACGTGTCGATGCGGGCCTGGACGGCCGGGTCGGTGGCGGGGACGAGCGAGGCGACCACGACCGCGGTGTCGGGCGATGCGGCGTGGATCTGGTCGATGAGCGTGCCCAGCCGCTGCGGGGCGGTGGACACCCGGTTGTCGCGGTTCATGTCGTTGGTGCCGATGTGCAGGGTCACCACATTGGGCCGGGCCTCGGCGAGCCAGGTCTCGATGTTGGCCTGCAGCTGCTCGATGAGCCAGCCCGAGTGCCCCTCGTGGTGGGTCACCCCGTCGGCGTCGACCTGCGAGCCGACGAACTCCAGGGCGCCCGCGTGCCGGGTGAGGGCGCTCGCCAGCGCGGGCCGGTAGCCGGTGCGGTCGCCGCTGCCGACGCCGAGCGTGATGGAGTCGCCGAGGGGCATGACCGCGAGCCTCGGCACCTGCCAGACGGGCGGCTCGGGCGCGGGCGGGTTCAGCCCGATGATCGTGTTGATCATCGCGTATCCGGGGTAGTCCATCAGGACTTCACCGGTGCGGTTGCGTACGGCTCCGATCGGCCCGAGGACCCGTTCGTTCACCCGGTCGGCCACGGCCTTGGGGTAGGCGCCGGTGCTGGAGCCGCTGGTGTAGTTGAGGTAGATGTGCTGGGGGTCGGTGTCGTTGTCGGCCGCCGTCAGATGGTTGACGACCTGGTCGACCTTGGTGTCGATGCCGCCGAAGATGTCCGGCACCTTGTACTCGTCCTGGATGAAGAAGCTGTTCGCGGTGAGGCCGTAGTTCCCGCTGTAGTCGCCCACGTTGCGGAAGCGCTCCAGGACGACCTTGCCGCGTACCTCGCCCAGGGAGGGAACGGCCGCCTGTCCGGCGCCGCTGACCGCGGGCGCCCAGAAGAAGCGGGCGTTGGGGTCCTGGTCGAGGTACTTGCGGAACACGTCGACACGGTCCGCGGCCGTCGTGCTGCTCGGATCGTCCTTGCAGTCGAAGCTGAACGGGCCGGCGCTGTTGTCGCACTCGGCCCGCAGGTGCATCATCACGGTCTCGCTCGGGTGTGCCGTGAGGAACTGGCCCAGCACCGCGAGGACGTCGGCGAAGTTCGCGTCCTGGTACACCTTGCCGTGGTGGATCGTGAAGCTGCCGCCGATCACCCGTACCCGGATGTCGATGGAGCGGATGCCCGCCTGGAGCTGGGCGGCCAGGGTCTGGGCGCTGGGGCCGCCGTTCTGCTGGGTGTAGGTGCTGTCGCCGCCGCGGATCGACAGCGTCTCGTGCGTTCCGGGAATGGAGAGCGCGCCGATCGAGGTGTTGTCGCCGAGGGGTTTCATCCAGTCGGGGTTGTCCGCCTTGCCCAGCGACCGGTAGGCCGGGTTGTCGGTGTCGTCCGGCAGCGCCGCCCACGCCGTTCCGGGGCTCAGGACGGTGATCGTCGCGGCCATGGCCACGAGCGCGGTGAGCAGGGTGGCGGCTCTGCGCCACCAGGCCGTCTCCGCAATACGGTGTTTCACGCAAGGTCTCCGGGAGAGTATGCACAGTGGTCTCCCGGAGCATCCCGCGGCACGCTGAATTCTCGGTAACCCCCCGCTAACCCCGCCCCGTTAGCGCCGGACCCGCTCGCTACCGAACCGCCAACCCCGTCAGGGCCGGGGCACGTTGCGGAGGTTGGAGCGGGCCATCTGGACCATCCGGCCCACCCCGCCGTCCAGGACGATCTTGCTGGCGGACAGGGCGAAGCCGGTCACCATGTCCGCGCTGATCTTCGGCGGGATGGAGAGCGCGTTGGGGTCGGTGACCACGTCGATGAGCGCCGGACCCTTGTGCTTGAACGCGTCCTTGAGGGCGCTCGTCAGCTCCTTGGGCTTCTCGACCCGGACCCCGTACGCCCCCGCCGCGCGCGCCACCGCCGCGAAGTCGGGGTTCTTGTTGGTCGTCCCGAACGACGGCAGTCCGCCGACCAGCATCTCCAGCTCGACCATGCCCAGCGAGGAGTTGTTGAACAGGACGACCTTGACCGGCAGGTCGTACTGGACGAGCGTCAGGAAGTCGCCCATCAGCATGGTGAATCCGCCGTCGCCCGACATCGAGACGACCTGCCGGCCGCGATCGGTGAACTGCGCCCCGATCGCCTGCGGCAGCGCGTTGGCCATCGAGCCGTGGCTGAACGAACCGATCACCCGCCGCTTGCCGTTGGGCGACAGATAGCGGGCCGCCCAGACGTTGCACATGCCCGTGTCGACGGTGAACACCGCGTCGTCGTCGGCGAGTTCGTCCAGCACCGAGGCCACGTACTCGGGGTGGATCGGAATGTGCTTCTCGACCTTGCGGGTGTACGCCTTGACCACGCCCTCCAGGGCGTCCGCGTGCTTCTTGAGCATCCGGTCGAGGAACTTGCGGTCGCTCTTCGCCTTCACCCTCGGCGTCAGACAGCGCAGCGTCTCGCGTACGTCCCCCCAGACGGCCAGGTCCAGCTTGGTGCGCCGGCCCAGGTGCTCGGGCCGCACGTCCACCTGCACGATCTTCACGTCGTCGGGCAGAAAGGCGTTGTACGGGAAGTCCGTGCCCAGCAGGATCAGCAGATCGCACTCGTGGGTGGCCTCGTACGCCGCGCCGTAGCCGAGCAGCCCGCTCATCCCGACGTCGAACGGGTTGTCGTACTGGATCCACTCCTTGCCGCGCAGCGCGTGCCCGACCGGGGCCTTGACCCGCTCGGCGAACTCCATCACCTCGGCGTGCGCCCCGGCCGTGCCGCTGCCGCAGAACAGCGTCACCCGTTTGGCCTCGTCCACCATCCGGCACAGCTTCTCGATCTCGCCGTCGCCCGGCCGCACGGTGGGCCGCGAGGTGACCAGCGCGTGCTCGGCGGACCGCTCGGGGGCCGGCTGCCCCGCCACGTCGCCCGGCATCGTCACGACGCTGACCCCGCCCTGACCGACCGCGTGCTGGATGGCCGTCTGGAGCAGCCGGGGCATCTGCTGCGGGTTGGAGATCATCTCGTTGTAGTGGCTGCACTCCTGGAAGAGCAGCTCGGGGTGGGTCGCCTGGAAGTAGTTGAGGCCGATCTCGCTCGACGGGATGTGCGAGGCGAGCGCGAGCACCGGGGCCATGGAGCGGTGGGCGTCGTACAGGCCGTTGATCAGGTGCAGGTTGCCGGGGCCGCACGAGCCGGCGCAGGCCGCGAGCGTGCCGGTGATCTGCGCCTCGGCGCCCGCCGCGAACGCCGCCGTCTCCTCGTGCCTGACCTGGATCCAGTCCATGTCCGGGTGGCGCCGGACGGCGTCGACGACCGGGTTGAGGCTGTCCCCCACGACGCCGTACAGCCGCTTGACGCCCGCGCGGGCGAGGATGTCGACGAACTGCTCCGAGACATTCTGCTTGGCCATGGGTGACGCACTCCCTCTGCCCGTGCTCCGTGCACATCCGGCTGTCCGGAACGCGGGGAGCCAAACCCCGGACCGGACGGGTGTCCGGAGTCCATCAACCCATGGCCCGCGCCGTTACGCCTCCCAGACGCCGACCGCCGTGCGGTCGTCGGCGTACCCCTTCACCCTGATCCGGACGTCGGCGAGGAAGTCGCCGAGGCCCGGCGCCGCCACCGGCGACCAGCGCGCCGCGAGTTCCCCGGCGAGCTCGGGCTCCTCGCGCAGCGGGTCCGCGAGGCCCGTGCCGCACAGCAGCAGGGTGTCCCCCGGCCGGGCGACGGAGGCCCGGAAGCGGAACGGTTCGGCGGGCGGCGGCAGCGGGTCCTCGACGAATGGGGCCGGGCCGGTCGTGATGCCCAGGTCCATCGTCAGCCGGTCGCCCTCCGGTCCGCTCTCCGGCGTACCCTCCGGCGCGGACGAGCCGAAGCCGACCACCGGATCGCCGCTGAGCGCGGCGGGCGGCGGCAGCGCCGGTTCCAGGTCGTGCCATTCGCCGTCGCGGAGCCGGAAGAGGCCGCCGCCGCCGATCCCGAAGAAGACCCGGGTGCGGCAGCCGGGGTCGGCGGACAACAGCAGACAGCGCAGGCTCGCGGTGTACGCGTCCGGCTCCACGCCGAGTCCGGCGGCGCGGGCCCGCAGCTTGCCGTAGGCGCGGTCGGTGAGCCGGTGCAGCCCGGACTTGAGGTCGGCCCGGCGGCCCGCCCTTATGTCGTCGGCCAGCCGGACATGGCTGCGGCCCACGGCCTCACCGATCCAGCGGCAGGCGTCGGCCGACGCGGTGAACGCCCCCTCCGCGCCCCGCGAGGCGCCCGCCACGGCGACGAGGACCAGGGCGCCGTCGCCGCTGCCGAAGCGGGCCGTCAGCAGCGCGTCGCGGCGCGGCTCGCCCCGGAACCGCGCGGAGTCCCCGCGCACGGAGGCGGCGCGCAGGGTGTAGCCCCCGTACGAGGCCCCGTCGAGGACGGTGTCCGGAACGACCCGGTCCAGTTCGTACGGGTCGGTCGCGGGCAGCGCGGTGGGCTCGGCGTCGTAGGTGGGCGGCCGATCCCCCACATGGGCGACGGCGCCCGGCCGCGCGAGATCCCGCGCCTCGTCGTGGGCGGCATCGGCGTCGTCGGCGGCGATCCGGGGGTCCGGCACGGGCGCGGGCGGCTCGGGGGCGACCGGCTCGGGCGCGGGCCCCGGAAACGTACGCGGCAGCGAGGGGCCCACCGGCGGCTCCCACGGAGCGCGAAGCTGGAGGCGGCCGGGCACGGGCGCGGGTTCCGGCGCGCGGAATACGGTTACGGGTTCCGGCTCGGGCTCCGGCTCCGGTTTCGGCAGCACTGGTTCCGGTTCTGGTTCCGGCAGCACAGGTTCCGGTTCCGGCGTCCGTTCCGGGGCTGCGGGCTCAAGCCGTTCCTCCGGCACCTCCGTCGTGCCGTACGCCCGGTCCGGGCCGGAGGCCACCGTGCCGGAGGCCGAGTCGAAGCGGTCGTCGAGACTGTCGGCCGCCTGGCTCGCCCCCGTGTCCGGAGCGGATTCGTCGTACAGCCTGCGCCACCAGTCGTCCTCGTGGGCCGCCGGCCTCTCCCCCTGCTGACTCATGCCTTTATTGTCGACCGCCGGGGCCGCACGAAAACGGGCATCGGGAAAATGGGCGGGGAGACGGGGAGGGGTCGGGGATGCTGGGAGCCATAGGTCTCGACGAGAGGCAGGAGTCGGCGTACCGCGCCCTCGTGGCGATGGGGGCCGCCGAGCTGTCCGATCTCTCGCACCGGCTGGCCCTGCCCGAACAGGACACCGAGCGCGCACTGCGCCGGCTCGAACAGCACGGGCTGGCCGCCCAGTCCTCCGCCCGCACGGGCCGCTGGGTCGCGGCGCCGCCCGGCGTGGCGCTGGGGGCCCTGCTCACCCGGCGGCGCCATCAGCTGGAGCAGGCGGAGCTGGCGGCGGTCCTGCTCGCCGAGGAGTACCGGGCCGACGCGGCCGAACCGGCCGTCCACGACCTGGTCGAGGTGGTCACGGGCGCGAGCGCCGTCGCGCACCGGTTCCATCAGCTCCAGCTGGGCGCGACGAGCGAGGTGTGCGCCCTGGTCACCGGGAAGCCGATGGCGGTCAGCGGCCTGGAGAACGAGTCCGAGGAGGAGGCCGCGGCGCGCGGGGTGTCGTTCCGGGTGGTGATCGAGCGCGAGGTGCTGGGCCTGGAGTCGGGCATTCTGGAGCTGTCGGCGGCGCTGAGCCGCAACGAGCGGTGCCGGGTGGTGCCACGGGTGCCGACGAAGCTGGTGATCGCGGACGGGGCACTGGCGATGGTGCCGCTGACCGGGCGGGGCGCCGAACCCGCCGCCCTGGTGGTGCACGCCTCGGGCCTGCTGGAATCGCTGACGGGGCTGTTCGAGGCGGTGTGGCGCGAGGCGATGCCGTTGCGGCTCGGGGAGAGCGGCGCGGTCGTGGCGGAGCCGGGTGGTCCGGACCCGATGGATCTGGAGATCCTGTCGCTCCTGCTGGCGGGTCTGACGGACGCGAGCGTGGCCAAGCAGCTGGACCTGGGGCTGCGGACCGTACAGCGCCGGGTCAAGGGCCTGATGGAGCTGACCGGCGTCTCGACCCGGCTCCAGCTCGGCTGGCACGCCTACGAACGCGGCTGGGTGGCCCGCTAGGGGTGTCTGCCTGGACGGGCGGGAGGCGGCGGACTCCGGCACGCTGGTCAGATGAGTGTGTGGCAGCTCGTCGCCGTCGGTCTGGTGATGCTGCTCGGCCTGATCGGTGTCCTGGTGCCGGGTGTGCCGGGGCAGGCGATCGTCTGGGCCGCCGTCCTGTGGTGGGCGCTCACCGACATGACCCCGGTGGCCTGGGGCGTACTGATCGGGGCCACGGCGCTGCTGCTGCTGAACCAGGCGCTGAAACCGCTGCTGCCGCCGCGCCGGCCGCGTGAGTCGGGCGCGCCGCGCCGGACGCTGCTGCTGGGCGGCCTCGGCGCGATCGCCGGTTTCTTCGTCGTGCCCGTGGTCGGGGCCGTCGCCGGATACGTCGGGGTGATCTACGGGGCGGAGCGGCTGCGGCTCGGCAGCCGGGGCGCGGGCTGGGCGTCGGTGCGCTCGGTGATGCGGGCGACCGGCTACTCGGTGCTGGTCGAACTGTTCGCCTGCCTGCTGGTGGCGGGCGCCTGGCTGGGCGCGCTGGTCTGGGGCTGAGCATCCGCCGTCCGGGTCCGGCGCACACCGTACGAGCGCCAGGGGCGCCAGCGGGAGGCGCCCCGGAGGCCGTACGGGTCCACATCGGGGTCGCCGAGGCCGCGCATGCGGATCAGCGCGGCGGTGGCGGGGGTGATGCCGGGCAGCCGGAGGAGTGCCTGTTCGGCCTCGTCCCGGTCGGCGCCGGCGTCCAGCCGTACGGTGCCGTCCGCCAGGGCCGTCGTCAGCGCCCGCAGGGCCGGGTCGGCGGATGCTTCGGCGAGCACGGCCGGTTCCGGGAAGAGGTGGGTGAGTCCGCCGTGCGGCAGGTCCAGCACCTTGCCGTACGCCTCGACCAGCTCCCCCGCCGCCGCGTCGCCCACCAGCGCCCGTACGGCGAACTCCTCCGCTTCGGCGGTGCCCGGCGAGCGGACGCCCGGCCGGGCCGCCACGTCCGGGGCGAGCGCCGGGTCGGCGGCCAGCAGATCGTCCACGGCGTACGGGTCGGCGTCCAGGTCGAACAGCCGGCGCAGCCGCTGCACGGCGGTGGTGAGGTCGCGCAGATCGGTGAGGTGGATGCGGGCGTCCAGCCAGTTCCCGGCGGACCGCTCGTCCACGGCGGCGACGCCGGTCCCGTACGGCAGGCGCAGCGTGCGCCGGTGGGTGCGGCGGCCGGGCTCGCCGGTGACCTCCTCGACGCGGGCGACCGTACCGGCGGCGAGCAGGTCGAAGACGTCGCGGGCCGCGTAGGGGCCCCGGTGGGCGAGCCGGAGCGGGATGCCGGTGGTGGTGCGGGAGGCGCGGACCGGGGTGCCGAGCCCCGTCCCGGCCTCGGCGCGCAGGGCGCTGGGGGTGCGGGCGTAGATCCGGCGGACGGTGTCGTTGAATTGCCGGACGCTGTGGAAACCGGCCGCGAATGCGATCTCGGTGACGGGCAGGGCGGTGGTCTGGAGGAGCACGCGGGCGGTGTGGGCGCGCTGGGCGCGGGCCAGGGCGACGGGTCCGGCGCCCAGTTCGGCGTTGAGCTGGCGCTGCACCTGGCGGGGGCTGTAGCCGAGCCGGTGGGCGAGCCCGGGGACGCCCTCCCGGTCCACCACGCCGTCGCCGATCATCCGCATGGCGCGCCCGACCACATCGGCCCGCACGTTCCACTCGGCGGAGCCGGGCACGGCGTCCGGGCGGCAGCGGCGGCACGCCCGGAAGCCGTGGCTCTGGGCGGCCGCCGCCGTCGGGTAGAAGCGGACGTTCCGCCGCTTCGGGGTGACGGCGGGGCAGCTCGGCCGGCAGTAGATGCCGGTCGTTTCGACGGCGAAGAAGAACTCGCCGTCGAAACGGGCGTCGCGGCTGCTCACCGCCTCGTACCTGGTCGTCTCGTCCATCACACCGTCCAGTGTGCGCCCGGCACCGCGACGTCACTCGCGGTTTTCGGACGTCGACCAGGGGATGGTGCGGCTAGGGGGTGTCTGACAAATCCCCTAGCGGAGCCGGCCGCGCTTGGCGTCGATCGCGGCCCTGCCCTCGGCGCCCTTGCGCTTCCAGTCCTTGCGGATCTCGGCCCGGACGCGGGCGTCGGTCTTGGCGACGATGCGCTGGTTCTCGCGCAGGAGCTTGCGGTAGCTGTCGAAGCGGCGCTCGGGCAGGACGCCGTCCTCGATCGCGGCCCGCACGGCGCAGCCCGGCTCCGCCTCGTGGGCGCAGTCGTGGAAGCGGCACTCCTCGGCCAGGTCCTCGATCTCCGAGAAGACCTGGCCGACCCCGACCTCGGCGTCCCAGAGGCCGACCCCGCGCAGTCCGGGGGTGTCGATGAGGACCCCGCCCGTGGGCAGAACGAGCAGGTTGCGGGTGGTGGTGGTGTGCCGGCCCTTGCCGTCCACGTCGCGGGCGGCCCGGACGGTCATCACGTCCTGGCCGAGCAGCGTGTTGGCGAGGGTGGACTTGCCGGCCCCGGAGGTGCCGAGGAGCACACTCGTGCCGCCGGAGACGATCGCCGAGAACACGTCGATGCCCTCGCCGCTTGCGGAGCTGACGGGCAGCACCTGGACGCCGGGCGCGATGCGCTCGATGTCCTGGACGAGATGGGAGAGGGTGACCGCGTCGGGGACCAGGTCGGCCTTGGTGAGGACGACGAGGGGTTCGGCGGTCCGCTCCCCCGCCCCGGCGGCCGCGCCGAGGAGGGCGTCCCCGCCGGAGCTGGACAGGGCGAGGGCCAGGAAGCGTTCGACCCGGCCCAGGTCCAGTTCCACGGCCAGCGAGACGCAGATGGCGATGTGGTCGATGTTGGTGGCGAGCACCTGGCCCTCGGAGCGCTTGGACGAGGTGGAGCGGACGAACGCGGTGCGGCGCGGCAGCAGCGCCCGCACGAAGCGCGGGTCGCCCTCGGCGTCGACCGCGGCCCAGTCGCCGGTGCAGATGATCCGCATCGGGTCGCGGGGCACGACGAAGGCGGTGTCCGCGAGGACCGTGCCCTCGGGCGTGATCAGGTCGCAGCGCCCGCGGTCCACCCGCAGCACCCGGCCGGGCACCAGGCCCTGGGCGGCGTACGGGGCGAACGCGTCCGCCCAGTCGTCGTCCCAGCCGTAGGCGGCGAGGGGGTGGGAAGCGGTGGAGAGAGAGGTGGAGAAGGAAGAGGAGGAAGACGGGAGAGACAAGGGAAACCCTTCACAGGGCGGCCCCGGCGGTGCGCGCGTCGGCGCGGAGGTCTTCGGAGAGTCAGCCGGTGGCCACAGAGGTGGAAACGAGAAACTTCGACTTGTTCGACTTGTGGGCAGCGCCCATCGCAACGGCCGTCATCAACGTCCTCACCTCCACATTCGTCCATGTGCTCTTCCGGCGGCCGGTCGGCCGTCCGTCTCGCCGCACACCATAGCCCCATGGGCTCCGGCGGCTCAACGCATTATTCCGCGCGGACCGGATCGTCAACAGTCGTCCCTCGATCGGGTGATACGCATGGAGTTGGACCGGTCGCGGACGGTTAGGGTGCGGCACATGACCTCCCCCCAGACAGCCTCCGGCTCGTTCACCCCGGCCCAGTTGGGCTCTCTCATCCTGATCGGCTGGAACGGCGAGTACCAGCAGAGCGGGCACGACGCCGCCTTCCTTCTCGCCTATTCGCTGGGCGACGGAGCGGAGGGGCCGGTGGTCGGCGAGCACGCCATGCGCATCGCGCTGCAGCGCGCCGGGCTGACCGTCGGCGGCCCCTCGGTTCGCGCCGACGAGACGCCGGGACTCTCCGTGAAGCTCCTCGTCCAGGCCGGTCAGGCCGTGCTGACCCTGCCGCACTTCACCGCGCAGTACCCGGTCCGCTCCGAATGGCTGGCCGCGGCCAACGGCATGGGCGAGGTGCACGCGATGTTCGCCACCCGCCCTTGGCCGCAGGGCGCTCCCGGACTCCCGGTGGGCGAGGCGGAGCTGCGGGCCTTCGCCGGTGACCCGGACGTCATCGCGACCTCGGCGCACTGCGTGCTTCCGGTGCGCGGCCTGCGCTGACCCGGCCCATGGCTGAGGCCCACCACCCGGACGGGGCGGTGGGCCTCGGTCATGCGTTACGCACACGTCGCACAGGACGGACGACGCGCGACGGACCACCCGGAGGCCGGGCCGCCCGCCGCGGGCGTACGGAGTCAGTTGTTGCCGACGCCGTTCCCGGAGAGGACCGGGATGCCGTTGACCAGGTGCGACAGGGCCTCGTCACCCTTGGCCTGGGTGGAGTTGTCGGCGCACTGCTGGTTCTGCGGCGAGGACAGGACGTTGATGTCCTGGGCCGTGATCGGCACGAGCAGACCCACGAGCGAGCCCGCGTTCACCTTGACCGGAACACCCAGGCACAGGTCGTTGAGCGAGCCCTGGACGAGCTGGGCCTGCGGGCTGCCGTCGCCGTGGGTCGCGGCGTTGCCGACGGCGCTGGTGGCACCGTTGCCGTTGAGGGTGGTGGTGCCACCGTCGTTACCGATCGCCATGGCCGAGGGGGCCGCGACGGCCGAAAGCCCGACCAGGGACACGGCCACTGCCGCGCCGGCCATCATCTTCTTCATCACGCTTCACCTTTCGGAGCGTTCCGTTCTGGAACGTACTGATCAACCCCGTGCGGACGTTTCGGTTCCGCTGATCCACCCAAATGGGTTCGATCCCGCATGAGTTCGATCGACCGGTGTCATCCCCGGTCGCCCGGCCGGTCCGGGGTACGGGCCGCCGGCACGAGTCCGGCCGCGCGGAGCGGGCCGGAGGGTGCGGGCGGCGCCGGGACCGGCGCGGTGCGGGCGGCCTGCCATTCGGCGAGGAGCCGGTCGTAGATCGGGGTGGTGCCGGACGGATGCCGGCTGTGCTGCTGGTCCATGCGGGGGCCCTACCCGCTACGGCGGGAACCGGCCGCCCCCACTACGGCACACGGCCCAGCGGGGCGCCCGTTCGGGCGACCACTGGGCCGTGCGGGAAGGGCTGTGTCGACGCCCGTCAGTCGTTGGCGACGCCGTTGCCCGAGAGGATCGGGATGTCGTCCAGGATGTGCGACAGCGCCTCGTCACCCTTGGTCTGGGTGGAGTTCTCGGTGCACTGCTGGTTCTGCGGCGAGGACAGGACGTTGATGTCCTGGACCGAGATCGGCACGACGCCGAGCAGCGAACCGGCGTTGACCTTGGCCGGCAGGGCGATGCAGGGCTTGTTGAGCGAGCCCTGGATGAGCGCGAACTGCGGGCTCCAGTCGCCGTGGGTGGCGGAGTTGCCGTACGACTGCACGGCACCGTTGCCGTTCAGGGTGGTGGTGCCCTGGTCGTTGCCGATGGCCATGGCCGACGGGGCGACCGCGGCGGAGACGCCGACGATCGATGCGGCGACGGCTGCCGAGGCCATCATCTTCTTGATCATGAAACTGCCCTTCTGGTTCTTCTCTGGTTGCCCGCCGGTGCCGAGCGCACTGATCAACTCGGCGGCGCGGGAATGGTTCTGGCACATCACCCGAAAGGTGCGTACACGGCCGGAGTTCGCGTGCGATCGAACGGACGCACGCGTCGTCGGCTCGGGTCAGCGGCCGACCGGCAGGCCGCCGAGGAGGGGCGCCGCGTCCTGCACCGCTCCGGTGGCCTGACCTGCGACCCTGGCCACGGTGCCGTCCTCGTGGAGGCGGTCGGTGGTGTCGCTGACGGAGTCGACGGCACCGACGACGGGGTCGACCACCTGCGGGGCGGCCGCGATCACCTGGTTGACGCCGCCGTCGAGGCTGAAGCTGGGGGCCGTGGGCGTGGCGACGGCGGCGAAGGCGGGGGCTGCCGTGCCGAGCGCGATCACGGAACCGGCGACGAGCGCGGCGGACTTCGCGTACTTCACTTTCGGGTTCCCTTCTGCTGCGGCGGAATTTCCGGTCGCGTCCCCGCGCCGTACGAACCTTCCGTGGCCGTGACTTCCGCCGCTTTCCCCTTGCCTAACGACGCGACGGCGCCGGGGCAACTGGGGGAACCCCGCTTTCTTCAACAGGAATGCCCCGGACCGCGGTTCGAGCGGTCCGGGGCATTCCGCGCCGAAGAAATTCGACGCGCCCTGATCAGGCGTTGACGCAGGTGTTGCCGAAGGCCGGGTTCAGCACGCCGACGACGTCGATGGTGTTGCCGCACAGGTTGATCGGGATGTTGATCGGAACCTGGATGGTGTTGCCCGAGACGACGCCCGGCGAGGCGACTGCGGCGCCCTCGGCGCCCGCGTCGGCGAAGGCCGGGGTGGCGGCACCGACGGCCATGAGGGTACCGGCGGCGACGGCGGCGATCTTGGTGTACTTCACTTCAAACCCTTTCCTGGGCGGAGTCCGGAGCGGCCACGGCTTTCGTGCCGCACGAGCGCGGACCTGATCGCTCGTGACCCCGCCGCTGTCATACGTAACGATGTGGGGCGGTGGGCGAAACTGCCCAAGAGGAACATTTCATCAATACCGCCCGAATGATGCAGTGTGGGCAGCAACGGGCCCGGACCGTCGGAGGAGGAACGCCGACGAGCCGGGCCCGGAGACGGCCGGATCAGCGGTTGCCGGCGCCGTTGCCCGAGAGGACCGGGATGCCGTCCAGGATGTGCGACAGCGGCTCGTCGCCCTTGGCCTGGGTGGAGTTCTCGGTGCACTGCTGGTTCTGCGGGTTGGACAGGACGTTGACGTCCTGGACCGTAATCGGGACGAGACCGATCAGCGAACCCAGGTTCGCCTTGAGCGGCAGACCGACGCAGGCCTTGTTCAGGGAGCCCTGGACCAGGTCGAACTGCGGGCTGCCGTCGCCGTACGTCTCGGCGTTGCCGAGCACCTCGGTGGCGCCGTTGCCGTTGACCGTGGTCGTACCGCCGTCGTTGCCGATGGCCATCGCCTGCGTGGCGCCGAGCCCGAGGATGGAGGCGGCGACAGCACCCGTAGCCAGGACCTTCTTGATCACGATGAACCCTTCTCGTACTGGATGCCCCGAACCGGAGCGCCCTGACCAACTCGTCGCCCGGCGTTTGGTTATCACTATTCACCCGTATGCCGGGGAGACACGGACGTCCGTACGAAAGTGATCGAGACATACTGACGGAAATCGAGAGAGGAAACGTTCACTCGTAGCCTCGCCGCGCGATCACAGGAAATTCACTGGATTCACGTTTCTCACGCACGCGGACGTCGTTATGGCTGTCGTCGAGCCCGCTCGGCGGGAGGCTCACCCGATACACCGGGCAGGCCCGACAGCCGCGGCACCGCCTGATGAACGAACTGCGGGCCGTGCGTCCGCGAGAAATGTCCCAAGGAAGGGCACCAATGCGAAAAGCCTTGAGTAAAAGCATGCTCGTCATGGCGGCGGCGTCAGGCATCCTGACCGCCTCGGGCGGCTACGCCTTCGCCGATGCCACGGCAGACGGCGCCGCCGTCGGTTCGCCCGGCGTCGCTTCGGGCAACGTCGTGCAGGTTCCGGTGCACGTGCCCGTCAATGTCTGCGGCAACACGGTCAACGTGATCGGGCTGCTGAACCCGGCCTTCGGCAACGAGTGCGAGAACGAGGGCGGCTCCGGCTCCGGCGACTCCCAGGGCGCCAGCGCCACCGGCGTCGCGGCCAACTCCCCCGGTGTCCTGTCGGGCAACGTGGTCCAGGCCCCCGTCGACATCCCCGTCAACGTCTGCGGCAACAGCGTCAACGTGGTCGGGCTGCTGAACCCGGCCGCCGGCAACGAGTGCGAGAACGGTGGGGGCGACGAGGTCACCCCGCCGCCCGTGGTGGAGCCGCCGACCGAGGAGCCCCCGCACCACAAGCCGCCGCACCACAAGCCGCCGAAGGGTCACCACGACCACGACTGCGACTGCACCACGCCGGAGCCTCCCAAGCCTCCGACGCCGCCGGTGCACCACCACGACGACGACTGCCCGCCGAGCCACCACCACAACCCGCCGGAGCCCCCGAAGCCTCCGACGCCGCCGACCCCGCCGGCACACCACCACGACGACGACTGCCCGCCCAGTCACCACCACACCCCGCCCACCCCGCCGGAGCCGCCGACCACGCCGACTCCCCCGGTGCACCACCACGACGACGACTGCCCGCCGAGCCACCACCACAAGCCGCCGCAGATGGCGGACACCGGTGCCAATGAGAACCTGGGCCTCGCCGGTGGCGCCGCCGCCGCGATGGTCCTCGGTGGCGGTCTGATGATGGGCCGCGCCCGCGCCGCGAAGAAGTGACCTGACCCTCCGGAGCACGACGAGGTCCGGCCGGACAGCCTCCCGCTGTCCGGCCGGACCTTTCGCATGCCCGCACCGCACGACCGGCAGGTCCGATGCCCGGTGCTACCCGGTCAGCGCGGCCATGTCCACCACCCGGCCGGCCGCCCCGGCCACCACCGGGTCGTGCGTGGCGACGACGGTGACACACCGGTCCTCGCGGGTGCGGTCGGCCAGCAGCGCGGCCAGTTCGCCCGCCTGGGAGCGGTCCACGGCCGCGGTCGGCTCGTCCACGAGCAGCAGCCGAGGCGACAGGAAGAGCGCGCGGGCCAGGGCGATGCGCTGGCGCTCGCCGCCGGACAGCTGCTCGGGGCGGTGGCGCAGCCGGTGGCCCAGGCCGACCGCGCGCAGCGCCTCCTCGGCGCGGGCCCGGTGGGCGCGGGGGCTGTGCCCGCCGATGTACGCGGCGGCCAGGAGCTGTTCGACGGCGGGCAGCGCGGAGAGCAGGTTGCCGCTCTGGAACATGTAGCCGATGTGCTCGCGGCGGACCCGGGCGCGCCCGGCGTCGGTGAGGGCCGCGAGGTCCTCGTCGCCGAGCAGGACCCGGCCGGCCTCGGGCCGCAGCAGGGCGCCCGCCACGGCAAGGAGCGAGGACTTGCCGGAGCCGGACGGGCCGACGAGGGCGGTCATCACGCCGGGTTCGAAGGTGAGGCCGAGTCCGTCGAAGACGGTGGTGCGGGTCTCGCCGCGCCCGAACGAGACGGTGACGCCGTCCAGTTCGAGCGGCGGGGGCGTCGGGGCGTTCATCGGTTGGCTCCCAGCATGATCAGCGGGTCGGCGGAGGTGACCCGGCGCAGGGTCAGCGCGGTGCCGGCGAGGCCCACGGCCGCGACGGTGCACATGGTGGTGAGGAGGGTGGTGGCGGGCAGGCTGAAGGGCACCTGCTCCCCCACGAGCAGGCCGACCGCCGCCGCGAGCAGGGCGCCGACCGCGGTACCGGCCACGACGACCAGGGCGGCCTGTGCGACGGTGTGGGCCAGGAGCCGTCGGCGGGAGGCGCCGAGGGCGCGGAGCAGGGCGAGTTCGGGGCCGCGCTGCACGGTCCACACGGCGAAGAAGGCGCCGACGACGAGCGGGGCGATCAGGTAGAGGAAGACCTGGATCGAGTTCATCGTGACGCGTTCGCCGGTGTAGCCGGGGGCCGCCTCGTACGCCTCCTCCTTGGTGAGCGTGGTGGTGGAGTGGCGTGCGTCCAGTTCGGCCACCGGGGTGTCCGGCGCCGAGCGCAGGGCCAGTGCGCCGAATTGGTCGGGGACCTCGGTGGCGGCGGGCGCGCCGGGGGTGGCGAAGCGGATGCGCTGCCAGGTCGTCAGGGGGACGTAGGCGGCGGGTACATGGCCGTAGCTGAGGCGGCCGGTGGTGCCGACGACGCGCAGTTCGACGCCGAGGCGGTCGATGACGAGGGTGTCGCCCACGGCCACGCCCTCGTCCACGAGCGCGCCGGAGACGACGACGGTGCCGGGGTCGGTGGTGGTGAGCGGGCTGCCGCCGGTGACGGCGGGGCTGAGGAAGCCGTCCGGCTCGACGCCGAAGGCGGCGAGGTCCACCTCGGCGCCCCGGTCGGTGGTGCCCCGGGTGATGGAGACGCCGAGGGGTGTGACGTCGGTGCCCGCGTCCTCGCGCAGGGCGGTGGCCGTCTTGGGGCCGAGGAGGCTGCGGGCGAACTGGTCGGACCGGGCGTCGGACGAGAAGGCCAGGTGGGAGGCGGGCAGGGCGCGCAGGGCGGAGACGGTGTCGTCGCCGAGGCCGGTGGTGAAACCGGAGACGATGCCGACGAGTGCGGCGACGAGCACCACGACGGACCCCATGAGCGCGAAGCGCCCTCGGGCGGCCCGCAGCTCCAGCAGAGCGAGGAACACGGCGGTTTCCTTCATGGAGAGGTTCAGACCGACCGGCGGTCGGTTTTAGGGACGGTGCGTCGCCAACATAGAGGATGGCGACGCACCGTCCCCAAGCGGGGGTCGGGTCTCCGGGCGTGGCTCCTAGACTGGGCGGATGCCCCGCATCAGCGCCGCCACGGTCGCCGAGCACCACGCCCAGCAGCGGCTGGCCCTGGTGCGGGCGGCGCGCGCGCTGCTGGAGGAGGGCGACGCGGAGGCGGTCACCTTCGCCGCCGTGGCGCGGGCCACGGGCCTGGCGCGCAACAGCGTGTACAAGTACTTTCCGGGCCGGCCCGAGCTCCTGGCCGCCGTGGTCGAGGACGCGCTGCCCCGCTGGACGGACGCGATCCGGTCCGGCATGGCGGCGGCGCACACCCCGCGCGAGCGGATCGCCGCCTATGTGTCGGCGCAGCTGGAGCTGGTGCGGAGCGGGGAGCACCGGATCGCCCGCGCCCTGGCCGGGGTGCGGGACGCGAAGCTGGTACGGGAGAGCGCGGGCCGGGCGCACGCGGAGCTGCTCACCCCGCTGATCGGCGCGCTCACGGAGCTGGGCGAGGACGATCCCCGCCGCACGGCGGTGCTGCTCCAGGGCATCGTGAACGCCGCCACGACGGCGATCGAGGCGGGCGACAACTACCGGGCGGTGTCCGAGCGGGCGGTGCGGATGGCGGTCACGGCGATCACGGGCACGCCGGACCGGTAGCGGCGCCCGGACCGTCGGCCTGCGGCCGCGGAGCGGTGGCGGTCGTCAGGGGGCGATGCGTTCGAAGACGGCCGCGAGGCCCTGGCCGCCGCCGATGCACATCGTCTCCAGGCCGTAGCGGGCCTCGCGGCGGTGCAGTTCGCGGGTGAGGGTGGCGAGGATGCGGGCGCCGGTGGCGCCGACCGGGTGGCCCAGCGAGACGCCGGAGCCGTTCACGTTGATCCGCTGCTCGTGGTCCTTCTCGCCGAGGCCGAGTTCGCGGGTGCAGGCCAGGACCTGGGCGGCGAACGCCTCGTTCAGCTCGATCAGGTCGAGGTCGCCGAGGGTGAGCCCGGCGCGGCCGAGGGCGGCGTGGGTGGCGGGGACGGGGCCCAGGCCCATGGTGGCGGCGGGCACCCCGGCGCGGGCGAAGGAGACCAGCCGGACCAGCGGGGTGAGGCCGAGGCGTTCGGCGGTGGCGGCGCTGGTCACCAGGCAGGCGGCCGCCGCGTCGTTCTGGCCGCTGGCGTTGCCGGCGGTGACGGTGGCCTCCGGGTCGGACTTCAGCATGACCGGGCGGAGCGCGGCGAGCTGTTCGGCGGTGGTGTCGGGGCGGGGGTGCTCGTCGGCGGTGACGACGGTCTCGCCCTTGCGCGTCCGCACGGTGACGGGGACCATCTCCTTCCCGTACCGGCCCTCGGTGGCGGCGCGGCCCGCGCGCCGCTGGGAGCGCAGGGCCAGCGCGTCCTGGTCCTCGCGGCTGATGCCGTACGCGCGGCGCAGGTTCTCGGCGGTCTCGATCATGCCGCCGGGGACGGGGTGGTCGAGGCCGCCCGCGGTGACCCGGCCGCGGGCGAGCGCGTCGTGGAGCTGGAGGCCGGGGCCCTTGATGCCCCAGCGCCCGTCGTGCGTGTAGTAGGGGGCCGCGCTCATCACGTCCACGCCGCCCGCGACGACGACCTCGCTGAACCCGGCCGCGATCTGCATGGCCGCGTCCAGGACGGCCTGGAGCCCGGAGCCGCAGCGGCGGTCGGTCTGCAGGCCGGTGACCGTCTGGGGCAGCCCGGCGTCCAGGGCGGCGACCCGGCCGATGGCGGGGGCCTCCGCGGAGGGGTAGGAGTGGCCGAGGATCACCTCGTCCACCCGGTCGGGGTCGATGCCGGTGCGGGCGACGACCTCGGCGATGACGCGGGCGGCCAGGGCGGCCGGCCGCTCCCCGGCGAACACCCCGCCGAAGCGGCCGATGGGGGTGCGCAGGGGTTCGCAGATCACGACATCGCGGGCGTCGGGCACGGCAGGACCTTCCGGGGCGGCGGGCGGTGGACAGGGCTCCGGCTCGACCCTCGCACCCGGTGGCCGAACCGGTCCAATACCGAGTTTCCCCGGATTCGAGACCTGCCGCGTCTCAATCGGTCCGCCCGGCCGCCCCGGACGGTCTCAGGCGCGGGCCCGCGTGGCCAGCATCAGGCGCAGTGCGCGGGTCATCGCGTTGTCGGTGGTGAAGTCCACCCCGGCGGGCACCTCGACCAGTTCGCCGTGGGTGAGGACGAGGACCCCGCAGGAGCCGGGGCGGGCCGATCCGGTCCCGTCGAGCCATTCCCCGTAGCCGGCGGAGGTGGTGTCCAGGTCCTGCCGGCTGCGCCGGACGACCTGGGCCATCAGGTCGTCGATGCCGGTCAGCCCCTCGACGGAGGCGAACGGCACGGTGACGACGGGCTCCTCGACGAGGCGGACGCGGGGTTCCTCCTTGTGGCCGGCGCCCTCGGGGGTTCCGGGCAGCAGGTCCCGGCCGTAGCGGGCGAAGTACAGCAGGGTGTGCGCGGAGTCGATGCCTCCGAGGAAGGGCCGGTCGAAGTCGGTCCTGCGGTTGCCGGCGTAGTACTCGCGCGGGATGCGGGGGTCGGCGGCGACCGGCCAGTGCGCCTCTCCGGTGCGGCGGTCGCGCCAGGGCAGATAGCGCCGGATGTCGTCGGAGGCGGAGGTCGGCAGGACGTCGATGCCGAAGCGGTCGGGGTTCTTGGCGACCATGGAGCCGGGGGTCAGGGCGAACACGCCGATGCCGGAGGTCGTCCACAGCTTCTCGTGCCGCTGGAGGAACTCGTACGTCTCCAGCGCCTCTTCGGCGGTCTCGGTGGGGAAGCCGGTGAAGCCCATCATCTGGGCGGCGATGCCGTTGCGCGCCAGTTCCGCGAGGACGTCGGGGACCACCTCGATCTTCACGCCCTTGTCGATGAGGTCGAGGACCCGCTGGGCGCCGGACTCGTAGCCGAAGGAGACCGCCACGCAGCCGGAGGCGGCGAGGACTTCACCGGCGGAGCGCTTGGGGAAGGTCCGTTCCAGGCGCAGTTCGGCGGACCAGCGCAGGTCCAGGGAGGATTCGGCGAGGGCGGCGGCGAGGGTGCGCAGATAGCGGGGGGACATGGCGTCCACAGCGAAGTACACGGTCCTGGCATAGCTGCTGGCCTCGCGCAGGTCCTGCAGGACGGCGGCGACGGGGCGTTCGCGCGAGGGCGAGGTCGGCCGGTCGGTGTTCAGGCCGTAGTCGCAGAAGGTGCACTTGTTCCAGTAGCAGCCGCGGGTCGGGCTGTAGAGGAGCACCGGTTCGGGTGCCCAGTAGCGGTCCCATTGCCAGACGTCGTACGCCGGGGAGGCGAGCGTCGCCACGCTGCCGTAGGCGATGTCCGGGTCGGGCCGGTTGCGGGTCATGACCCCGCCGATGCCCTCGAAGGCGTCGCCGTGCCTGGTCGCGCCGTTGCCGACGGCGTCGAGGATGCCGATGAGGGCGGTCTCGCCCTCGCCGGGGACGATCAGGTCGGCGTCCTGGAAGACCCGCCAGGCGGCCGCGGGCTCGGGCGCGTACTTCACGACGTCGCCGACTTCCGTGCCGCCGAAGACGATCACCGTGTCCGGGAGGACGGTGCGGACGAGCCGGGCCATGCGCAGCGCGACGGGCAGCTGGCTGGTGTAGTTGACGGAGAGTCCGACCACGGCCCAGGGGCGTTCGCGCAGCTTCGGGACGAACTCGTCGGTGAAGTAGCCCTCGAAGGGGCGGGCGACGGCCGCCGGGACCGCCGGGTCGGACAGGTCCTTCGTACTGCACAGGTTGACGGCGGCCTTCACCCGCATGGAGAAGCCGTCCGCGGTGCCGGGCGGCATGTCCAGAGCGAGCAGCTGCCACCAGCGGCTCATCACCGCGACCGCCTGGGCGTAGGTCGGGGGGTGGTAGAAGTGCTCGGCGTCCTGGAAGACGGCGATCGCGTCGCGCGCCGATGTGGCGGTCAGGCCCTCGGCGGCCAGCGTCTGCCGGTAGCGGATCTCGTCGTGGCGGCGCGGGGCGGCGGCCCTGGCCCCGATCTCGGCGCGCAGGGCGCGGGCGGCGTCGAGCGCGGCGCCGAAGCGCGCGGGGTCGGCGAGGTAGGTGAAGGCGTCGAGGTTGGCGTCCACGCAGGCGTACTCGGTGTGGCCGGCCGCCCTGGCGGCGCCCACCAGGTACGGGATCGAGTGGTAGGCGGTCGTGGGGTCGGTCACCGGCGGGTTGATCAGCAGGTACGCGGTGTCGCCGGTGCCCCGGCCCGGCCGCGGGCCCCGGTCCGGTCCGCCCTCGAACCGCGGCATGCCCAGCGGGACGAACACGCTCATCGCTGTGACTCCTGACTGTCGTCCCGCCGCGGTCGCGCGGAGCGGGCGGCCGGTACGCCGGGTGCGGGCCCGGCCGGAGTGCCGGCCGGTACGAGGTCGGGCGGGGTGTACTCGGTGTCGGCGCGGTGGTCGCGGAAGACGCGCTGGGTGAGGGCGCCCACGACGGTCAGGGCGATGGCGCCGCCCGCCACCGGAAAGAAGGGGGCCGCGCCCAGGTGGCGCACCCCGAAGCCGGCCACCGCGACGGAGACCGGGAAGGTGCCCATGACGGCCAGCATGACCAGGCTCATGACCCGGCCGATGAGCGCGGGCGGGGCCCAGACCTGGAGCATCGTGACGACGACGATGTTCTGCCAGCCGCTGGCCAGCGCGTAGACGCAGACGCAGATCGCGGCCCCGGCCAGGCCCCCGGCGTACGGTACGGCGCTGAGGGCGATGCCCATGACGACGGCGAGCACGGCGAACAGGTAGGCGGGCGACCGTACGGGGCGGCTGCGGGCGGCGACCAGGGAGCCGGCCAGGCCGCCCAGGCTCAGGCAGGTCAGCAGGACGCCGTAGCCGGTGACGCCCATGTCCTGGTGGGCGAGTTCGGGCAGGGCCACCTCGATGGTGCCGCTGAAGGCCAGGTTGCAGACCAGGGCGACGACCAGGACGACGTGCAGCAGCCGTCCGTGGCGCAGGAGTTCGGTGAAGGTCGTGCGGGGGGCGGAGGCTTCGCCCGGCGCGGCCCCGCCCGGTGCGGCGCCGTCCGCCGCCGCGTCCGCGCCGGTGCGTATCCGGGAGAGGACCAGCGCCGACACGAGGAAGGACGCGGCGTCGACCGTGAGCGCCGGGCCCGCGTCGAAGGCGGCCACCAGGGCGCCGCCCGCGGTGGGTCCGAGGAGGCCGCCGACCTGGTTGACCATGGTCGACAGGGCGTTGCCCCGGCCGAGGTCCTCCTTGCGCAGCAGGGCCGGCAGGAGGGTGTACGAGGCGGGGATGAACATGCCGGAGCAGGCGCCCAGGACGACCGCGATCGGGGCGAGTTGGGCGAGGGTCGGGGTTCCGGTGGAGGCGATGACGGCGAGGGTGCCGACGGCGGCGGCCCGGACCAGGTCGGTCATCAGCATGACCCGCCGGCCGCCGATCCGGTCGGCCACCAGACCGCCCAGCGGAATGGTGACGACGCGGGGGATGCCGTAGCAGGCGAGGACGGTGCCGAGCAGGACCGGGCCGCCGTCGCCGGAGAGGATGAGCCAGGGCAGCGCGACGGCGTAGCAGTAGTCGCCGACCGTGGAGGAGAGCTGGCCGGCGAGCAGCAGCCGGAAGCCGCGCACCGACATGGGTCCGCCCGTCAGTGCCGTACGGAGTCGCTGTCCGGCTGCTGCCACGTCTTCTCCTTCTGCTGGTGGGGTGCTCAGCCGCCGAGCGGGTCGACCGGCATGGCCAGGAACTCGCCGATCACCGTGGCCACGGTGCTGGACGGGGGCAGCCCGAGGTTCTTGCGCACCTCGCCCGCGGCGATCTGCCAGGCGGGTGCGGGTACCGGGTCGATGACCGCGTGGCCGTCCGCGCGCAGCCGGTCGACGTTGCGGCGGACGGCGGGGCGCTCCCACATCAGGCTGTTCATGCTCGGGAAGAACACCACCGGGCGCTCATGGGCGAGCAGGGCGGAGCTGAGCAGTCCGGAGGCGAGTCCGTTGGCGGCCTGGCCGAGCATGTTGGCGGTGGCGGGCAGTACGACGAAGCGTTCCGCCCAGACGGCCGGGGCGACATGACCGGTCGTCAGTTCGTCCTCGCCGTCGCAGTAGACGGTGCGGCACAGCAGCCGCATGGTGGAGGGCGGGATGATCGCGGCGGCGGACCGGGTCATGATCATGCGGATCTCGACGCCGGGTCCGAGGCCGGTGCGCAGCGCCATGAGGTACTGCGGCACCGCGAGCACGTTGCCGGAGCCGCAGACCCCGATGAGCAGCCGGCGCGGGGTGTCCGGGCCGGTCCCGGCCGCCATCACCGGGCTCCGGCGGGCTCACCGGCCACGCGCAGACCGCATTCGGCGGCGACGAGGTCGAACCGGTCCTGGACGTTGTACTTGTAGGAGGGGCAGGGCGGATGGCCCTCCTGCCAGGCCTTGGGGCAGGAGCCGCCGCAGGTGGGCATGAAGACGCAGCCCTTGCACCAGGTGGTGCCCGCGGCGATCTCGTCGTTCCAGCCGTCGAAGGGGCCCAGCGGGCGCAGGGGTTCGGTGCCGGCCCGGTCGATGTGCGTCAGGGCGAGGGTGCGCTCGGCCTCGGGGACGAGGGGGTACTCGCTGCAGGAGAAGATGCTGCCGGTGCTGCTGATGATCTCGGAGGAGCGGGTCGTGGCGGGGCAGAGGACCTTGTGCACGGTGGCCGGCAGCAACTGGCTGTGCAGCCCGTGCTCGGTGAGCAGCCGGAGCCACCCCGCCTCGCGTTCGGCGAAGGTCTGCTTGGACACCTCGATCGCCGATACGTCGTTTCCCCACGAGTGCACGGGATGGATCGAGAAGGAGACACGGGGATGGCTGAATCCCTGCTCCGCCATCATCTCGATATAGCGCGGCAGGGCGTCCTGGTTGTGCACGTCGACATTCGTCCGGAAAGTGAAATGGGTGGGGCCGAGATCCGGTTCGTCGAGCACGGAACGCACCGCGCGCACGATGTTCCAGAATGATCCGCGACCGCTTTTCAGGGGCCGGTGTTCATTGTGTATGTCCGGCGGTCCGTCGATCGTGATCTCGAAATGGGTGATACCACAGGAACGGATGAGCGTGTTGATTTTCCTGGTGGTCAGGAGGGAGCCGTTGGTGACGATCACCGAGGAGTAGGCGACCTCGCGTTCGGCGGCGGCGGCGACGAACTGCGGGGCCAGGTCGCGGATGACCGCGTAGCCCATCATCGGTTCGGCGCCGAACCAGTCGATGCGGGCGCTGCGGGTCTCCGGTGCGGTCACGGCGCGCAGTACCCGGTCGCGGACCCGGCTGCGGTGGGTGTGGGACAGCCCGCCTCGGGTGTGCTCCTGGCCGCAGTAGGCGCAGCCCATGTTGCAGTACGAGGTCGGCAGCAGCGCGATGTGCACGGCCGAGCGTTCGGCGGAGGCCTGCCGGTTGCGGTCGAGTACGGCGGTCAGCTCGTCCTCGCCGGCCGGGACGAGCAGCTGGGCCGCGCGCAGTACGCCGGTCCAGGCGGGGGTGAGCGCGGCGGCGTCACCGGCCTCCAGTGCCCGCGCGGTGGGCAGGTCGACCGCGAGGGTGCTCGCGGTGCGGGTGCTGTAGGCGAGCCGGACCGGGACGCCGCCGGTGTCGGCGTACGCGCGGTCGCTCAGCACCAGGTATCTGCTGACTTGGTCCATCATCACGCTCCCACTGGATGTCCGGGCGCACGGCGGTCCGGTGCGATGGCGCGGCGGGTCCGGCGGCAGCGGCCGCCGGACCCGCCGCGGCTGGAATCAGCAGAGGACGTTGACCTGGTTGGCGTCGATCACCTGGCTCTGGCCCTCGACCGCACCCGACACGGCGTTGAGCCGGGCCTGGATCGAACCGAGGACCGCGACCTCGTCCGGGCTGAGGCCGTTGAAGACCTCGCGCTCGGAGTCCGACAGCAGGTCGACCTGGGTACCGGCACTGCGCAGCGCGTCCAGGGGTGCTTGCGACATGGGTCACTCCTTCGGGAAGACGGTCACGGGCTGGTGCAACCGCAAGGCTGCTCCGGCGCCCCCCGACTTCATATCCCTCGATCGACTATGAATCCGGTGGCTCTGTGGTTCCGCTCAAGGCGTTCTTGTCCGGAACATGACCCCCCGCTACTCTGACCTCCGGGAGTGCGGAACTCGTCTGCCGGCCCGCGCTTCGTTCATTGAAATGAGGGGTAGAGGGTTTGACCAGGCGTGAGATTCTTATCGCTTCGCTCGTGGCCGCCGGCTCCTCGAACCGGGATATCGCCGAAGCGCTCTGCATCAGCCCGCACACGGTGGCGGCACACTTATGCAACATGTTACGAAGAACCGGCGCTTCCAACCGTACGGAAATGATTGCGCGACTGTACGCCCAGGGCATTCTCGTCCAGGGAAGCTGGCCGCCGCTGCCCGCCGGTGAGCGGAAGGGGCAGGAGGCTCCCGAGGCCGTCGGCGCGCTCGCGGGCGCGGCGGTCGCGGAACGCTCGATCGGCGTGACCATCGACTGGCCGCACTACGGGAACGAGGTACCGGTAGCCATGACCTTCGACGCTCTGCACGCCCTTCGTGAGGCCGGGCATCCGGTGGACCTGCTGGCGGTGGAGCAGCGCTCGGTGCTCTCCGCGCTCAGCGAGCAGGAGGTCCAGGTCCTCAACTCCGTGAAGGAGCGGCTGGAAGCGGTCTCCGGTGAGGTGGAGGGACAGGACCTCAAGCTCCTGTGAACGGCGCGGTGCGGTGCGGCTCCTGTCGTGCCGCGGTGCCGGACGGGGCCCGGTTCTGCCCGGTGTGCGGCACCCCGCTCGTCACGGGAACACCGTCGTCGGACAGCCGCAGAATCGTCACGGCACTGTTCATCGACCTCGTCGGCTCCACCGTGCTCGCCGAGACCCTGGACCCGGAGGCGCTGCGGCGCACGATGGACCGCTACTACACGGCGTGCACCACCGCCGTGGCCGAACACGGCGGCGTGGTCGAGAAGTTCATCGGCGACGCCGTCATGGCGGTGTTCGGGGCGTTCGTCACGCACGAGGACGACGCCCTGCACGCGGTCCGGGCGGCGTGCGCCGTACGGGAGGCGGTGACGGCCATCGGGACGGGGGTCGGCGGGTCCGCCGCCGGGGCGCGCCTGGACACCCACTGCGGGATCGCCTCGGGCGAGGCCGTGGTGGCGGGCGTGCTGGGCGGCGCGGCGCGGGTGGTCGGCGATGTCGTGCACACCGCGGCCCGGCTCCAGTCGCATGCCGCGCCGCACGAGATCCTGGTGAGCGACGAGACGGCCCGGCTGGTCGGCGCCCGCGTCCGGATGGAGGCCGTGGCCCCGCTGCGGGTCAAGGGCAAGCGCGAACCGGTCCACGCCCGGCGGGTCCTCGCGCTCCTGGACGGCGCGAACCGCCAGGACCTGGTGCCGCTGATCGGCCGGGACGCCGAACTGGACGTCCTGGCCCGCGAGTTCCGGGCGGCCGGCCGGGAGCGCCGCGGCCGGGTCGTCACGGTCACCGGTGCGCCGGGCGTCGGGAAGTCCCGCCTGGTACGGGAGTTCCTGGCCGGGCACGCCGCGGAGCGGGGGGCCGTCGTGCTGCGGGCCGCGTGCCAGGCGTACGGGACCGGGCTCGCCCACCGCCCGCTGGCCGAGGCCGTCTGGTCGCTGCCCGGCGGCTGGGACGAGGCGAAGGACGCGCTGGAGACGCTGCGGCCGAGCGCGGACCGGGCGGTCACCGCGCTCGCCGTCGCCCTGGACCTGTGCGCCGAGAGCGGGCTCCCGGTGAGCGTCAACGAGATCGGCTGGGCGTTCCGGCGGCTGCTGGAGGCGCTGGGCCGGGTCCGCGACGCCCCGGTGGTGCTGGTCGTCGAGGACTTCCAGTGGGCGCAGCCGACCCTCGCGGACCTGGTGGCGGAGCTGGGCGGGGCGGTCCGGGACACCGGGCTGCTGGTGCTGTGCGTGGCCCGCCCGGACGCGGCGGCGCCGCCCGCCGCCGGTCTCGCGCTGCCGCTCGCTCCGCTGCCCCGCGCCGAGACCGAACGTCTGGTGGGGCTCCTCGCGGACCGGGCGGAGGTCGCCGCGCAGGACGCGGTCGCCACCGCCGACGCGCTGGACCGGGTCGTGCGGGAGTGCGACGGCAATCCGCTCTTCGCCGAACTGCTGCTGGAGCACCTGGCCGGGCACCGGTCCGTGGACCAGGGCGTCCCGACCTCGATCCGGGTCCTGCTGACCGCCTGGCTGGACCGGCTGCCGGCCACCGACCGGGCCGTGCTGGAACGCGCGGCGGTGGCGGGCGGCTCGTTCACCGCCGGGGACGTGCACGCGCTCGCCGCGGACGGACCGGCGCCGGCCGGCCGGGCCCTGGACGACGCGCTGGGCCGGCTGCTGGACTCCGCGGTGATCCATCCGTACGGGCCGCCCGGCACCTTCCGGTTCACCCGCGCGCTGGCTCGGGACACGGTGTACGAGATGACGTCGAAGGCGCGGCGGGCCGACTGGCACACCGTGCTCGCGGACCGGATCGAGAGCCGGGCGCCGGGCACCGCCGAACCGGGCCGGGGAGCGGAGGGGGGCGCCGGGCCGGACCGGGGCGCGGCGGGGAACGCCGGGCCCGTGCGGAATTCCGGGCCGGACCTGGCCCACCATCTGGAGTCCGCGTACCGGCTGCGGTCCGAGGCCGATCCGGGCGACCCCGGACTGCCCGCGCTGACCGGGCGCGCCGCCCGCGCCCTGGTGGCGGCCGGGTATCTGGCCCTGCACCGCCGCGATCTGCCGGGCGCCGTCGCGCTGATGGAGCGGGGCCGCGACCTCACCCCGGACGGCGACCCGCAGCACCGGGTGCTGGCCGCCCGGATCACCGACGCGTACGCCGCGCTGGGCCGCTGGGACAGTGCCCGGTCGGCGGTGGCGGAGGCGGAGCGGCGGTGCGCGCGGGACGCTCCGGCGCGGGACACCTGCGCCATCCTGCGGCAGTTGATCGCGCTGCGCTCGGGCGGCCCCGAACCGGCCGGCGCCCCGTACTCCCCCGGTGCCGGGGACTCGGCGCCCGGCCCGGACGACGATCTGAGCTGGTGCCGACTGCATCAGCTGTCCTCGCTGCGCGGTTTCGCCGAGGGCCGGATCGGGGCCGCCGAGAGCGCCATGCGCGACGCGCTGGACCGGGCGCGCGGGCTGGGCGACGCCTACGAGGGCCATCGCATCCTCGCCTCCATCTGCGAGCTGACGCAGTGGTCGCCGACGCCGCTGTCGCAGGCCGTCGCGCTCTGCGAGGACCTGGTGCGGCGGTTCGACGGCGACCGCAACCTGCTGGTGCCGGTGCTGCTGACGCGGGCCCGGCATCTGGCCCTGTCCAACCGGGTGGAGGCGGCCCGCGCGGACATCTCGCTGGTCCGCAGGCACTGCGACGACCTCCAACTGGCCCTGGGTGTGCTGGCCGCCGACCAGACGGCGGGGTTCGTGGAGTCGCTGGCCGGCGCTCATCCGGTGGCGGCCGGCCACTACACGGCGGCGGCCGACGGGCTCGACGCGCTGGGGCAGCACCGGACCGCGGCGACGCTGCGGCTGTACGCGGCGCGGGAGCGGCTGTGCGCCGGGTCCGGTGCCGGTCCGGACCCGGCCGTGCTCGCCGGACCGCCCGCCGGGGCGCCCGAGGAGACCCGGACGCGGGCCGTGCGGCTGGCGCTGCGGGCGCGGGTCCGGGCACGCGGCGGCGCGTACGGGGAGGCGGTCGGGGACGCCGAACTGGCCACCGCCGCCCTGGAGGACACCGACGACCCCTGTCTCATCGGCGATGTGTGGTTCGAGGCGGCCAGGGTGCTGGCCGCCTCCGGCGAACCGGGGCGCGCCCGGCGGGCGGCCGGGCGGGCGCTCGCCGCGCTGACGGCCAAGGAGGCCGTACTCCCCGCCCGGACCGTACGGGCGTGGCTGACCGGACTGGAGGAGAAGCGATGACCGATCCCGATCCCCCCTGGAGACGGCCGCCCAGGGCGCTGACGCCGGGCATGCCCGCCTGGGGTGTGACCCGCGAGCAGGCGCGCCAGGGGTTCGCGGCCGTTCCGATGGCCTCGGTCGGCCCGGAGTGGGCCTGGGGCGGGGCGGACGGTTCGGGGGTCCGGGTGTGCGTCGTGGACAGCGGGGTGGAGGCCGGACATCCGCTGGTCGGGGCGGTCGAACCGGCGGTGACGGCCGTCCCGGACGAGGACGGCGAGGTGAGCATGGTGCCGTGCGAGCCGACCGACCGGGCCGGGCACGGCACCGCCTGCGCGGGGGTGATCCGGTCCGTCGCGCCCGGCGTCGCGCTCTCCTCCGCACAGGTGCTGACCGACGGCAGGACGGGCAGCGGGCCCGCCCTGCTCTCCGGGCTGTCCTGGGCCATCGAGCAGGGCTTCGACGTCATCAACCTGAGCCTGGCGACGACCCGTCCGGCCCTGACCGCGCGGCTGCACGAGCTGGTGGACCGCGCCTACTTCCGCCGCTGCGTCCTGGTCGTCTCCGCGCACAACCGGCCGGTGACCAGCTATCCCTGGTCGTTCTCCTCGGTGATCTCCGTCGCCAGCCACGACGAGGACGACCCGATGACGTACTACTACAACCCCGCGCCGCCCGTGGAGTTCCACGCGCGCGGGGTGCGCGTGCCCGTGGCGTGGCCCGGCGGCGGCACCATCCGCTCGACCGGCAACAGCTTCGCCGCGCCGCACATCGCGGGCCTGTGCGCGCTGATCCTCGGCAAGCACCCCTGGCTCACGCCGTTCCAGCTCAAGACGGTGCTGTTCCTCTGTGCCGCGAACACCGCCGGTCGCCTTGGAGGTGCCCAAGATGAACCCTGTTGACGCCGCGACGCCCACGGAGCGCCGCCTGCTCCAGTCCGTCGTGGAGGTCGCGCGCCATGCCTTCGGGGCGGCGGCCTCCTCGATCTTCCTCATCGATCCCGGCTCCGGCGACCTGGTCTTCGAGGCCGTCGCCGGCGAGGGCGACGGCCGGCTGGTCGGCACCCGCTTCCCGGCCGGGACCGGCATCGCGGGCTGGGTCGCCGCGTCCGGGCAGTCGATGCTCGTGGACGACCTGCGCGAGTCGCGGCACTTCTCGGGGGAGGCCGCCGCCTCCACCGGGTACGTCCCCGACAGCATCATGGCCGCCCCGCTGTTCAGCGAGGACGAGTGCGTCGGCGTCCTGGAGGTGCTGGACCGGGGCGCCAACGGCGTACGGGAGATGGCCGACGTGGAGCTGCTGGGGCTGCTGGCCGACCAGGCCGCGATCGGGCTCGAACTCCTCACCCGGCTGCGTGCCGCCGACCCCGGCATGCGTTCCGACAAGGCGCTCCGGCTCCTGGAGATGGCGGAGTCGCTGCTGGCCCGCTCCCATGGCTGAACGGACGGCCGGGCGGGCCGTCCTGCTGCTGACCAGACGGGGCGACGGGGAGGCGACCGCGACGGCCGCGCTGCTGCACCGGATCGGGGTGCCGGTGCACCGGCTCGACGCGGACGGCCTGGCGGAGGTCCGGGCCGTCCGGGGGCCGGACGGCGTCCTCGACCTGGACGGGCACCGGTTCACGCCGACCGTGACCTGGCTGCGCCACTTCTCGGCGCGGGCCGCTTCGCCGGCCGGCACACCGGGCGGGAGGCTGGTGTACCGGGACGCGTGGAGCGTGCTGGCCCAGCAGCTCGCCGCCGCGTCCCCGGCCGCCATCGGCGCCGACGATCCGGGGCTGCTGGTGCAGCGGGACCGGGCGCGGGCGCTCGGTGTGCGCGTTCCGCGCGGGCTGGTCACCACCGATCCGGCGCGGGCGGCCGGGCTGCTGCCCGCCCGGCGCTATGTGCTGAAGGTGCTGGACCGGCACTACGTGGAGCCGGAGCCGGGTCGGCTCGACTGGTTCCTGCCACGGGTGCTCGACCGCGACCGGCTCGGCGGGTCCGGCGGTGCGGGTCTGCCGCGCGGGACGCCGGTGCTGCTCCAGGAGTACATCGGGCACGACACCGAGTACCGGGTCTACTGCGCCGGGGACGAGCTGCACGCCTTCGAGGTGGCCAAGGAGCGCCCGGAGGACGTCTGGGAGCGCCCCGACGAGGTGGTGGTGCGGCAGGTACGCGCTCCGGAGGCGGTGGCCGCGGCGGCGCGGGCGCTGGCCGGGGAGAGCGGCGTGGGGTACGGGGCGTTCGACTTCCTGTGGGCCGGGGGCGAGCCGGTGTTCCTGGAGATGAACGCGCACGGCGACTGGCAGTGGTTCGAGCGCAAGGCCGGCACCGACGCGGTGACCCGCGCGGTGGTGCGTACCGTGCGGGATCTGCACCGGTCCGCCGCCGGCGGGGCGCGCCCGGAGCCGGTCGGTCTGCTCGCCTTCCTCGGCGCGGGCCGGAGCGGCTGACCGGGCGGGGGTCAGCGGGCGGGGGTGGGCAGCGCGCTCTCCGCGACGGCGAGCACGGCGCGCAGGGCGGCCGAGGGGTTGTCCGTCCGCCAGGCGAGCGCGGCCTGGCGGCGGATCGGCGGCCCGGCGAGCGGCCGGTAGACGAGGCCGCCGAGCTGGATGTGCTGGACGGAGGTCACGGTCAGCGTGACCCCGACGCCCGCCGCGACCAGCGCCAGGATGGTGTACGAGTCCGGCGCCTCCTGCACCACGCGCGGATCGAAGCCGGCCGCCTCGCACGCCTCGACCATCGCGTCGCGCACGGTGGAGCCGCTGTTGGCGGGGAAGGCGACGAACGGCTCGCCGGCCAGCGCGTCGAGCGGGATCTGCGGCCGGGCGGCGAGCGGATGGTCGAGGGGGAGCGCGCACACCAGCTCCTCCTCGTCGATCACCCGGCAGCTGACGCCCGGCCGGCTCACCGGCAGCCGGACGAACCCGAGGTCCAGCGAGCCGTCGGCGACGCGGGCGAGCGCCACATTGGCGTAGGTCTGCCCGGCCATGACCAGCTCGATGCCCGGATGGGCGGCCCGCACCGCGCGCGTGAGCAGGGGCAGCGTCTCGTGGCTGGAGGCGCCCGCGAAGCCGATGCGCACCCGCCCGTACGCGCCCCGGCCGGCCGCCCGCGCCGCCCGCACCGCCGTGTCGAGGTCCGCGAGCACGGTCCGGACCGGCTGGAGGAAGGACTCCCCCGCGCTGGTGAGCCGCACCGAGCGGGTGTTGCGTTCGAAGAGCTGGACGCCGAGTTCCTTCTCCAGGCGGCGGATGCGCTGGCTGAGCGGCGGCTGTGCCATCTGGAGCCGCCGGGCGGCCCGTCCGAAGTGCAGTTCCTCCGCCACCGCGAGGAACGCGGCGAGATGCCGCAGCTCCATGCCACCCCCCAGTTCCGCCGCCATGATTGATTCGTGCGGCGTCCGGGTCTGAGCCTAATTCGGTATTGGACGGGGATCAAAGGACGCTGACAGCGTCGGCAGCGCGGGCACCGGGCCCGCCCCGTCGAGAGGACAGGACCCGTATGCGTATCAGGATCGTCGGCGCCGGAGCCATGGGCCGCGGCATCGCCCAGTGGGCGGCCGTCGCCGGACACACCGTCGAGCTGGGCGACGTGCGGTCCGAGGCGGTGACGGACGCGGTGACCTTCGTACGCTCCATGCTGGACCGGGCCGTGGCCAAGGGGCGGCTGGCGGCGGCGGACGCGGAGGCGGCCGCGGGGCGGCTCGTCCCGCTGGACGACCCGTGGGCGGCGGGCCCCGAGGTGTCCCTGGTGATCGAGGCGGTGCGCGAGGACCTGGCGACCAAGACCGCGGTGTTCGGCCGCCTGGAGCAGGCCCTGCCGGACTCCGCGGTCTTCGCCACCAACACCTCCTCGCTCTCGGTGACCCGGATCGCCGCCGCGCTGAAGGACCCGACGCGCCTGGCCGGGCTGCACTTCTTCAACCCGGTGCCGCTGATGCGGATCGTGGAGGTGGTGCCCGGCGCCGCCACCCGGCCGGAGATCCCGCCCATGCTGACCTCGTTCGTGGAGGGCTGCGGCCACCGCGCGGTGACGGTCGCGGACACCCCCGGCTTCCTCGTCAACCACGCGGGGCGCGGTCTGGTGACCGAGGCGCTCGCCCTGGTCGAGGAGAACGTGGGCGATCCGGCGGACATCGACCGGATCGCGCGGGACGTGCTGGGGCTGCGGATGGGCCCGTTCGAGCTGATGGACCTCACCGGGCTCGATGTGACCGCCGCCGTCATCGACTCCATCTGGACGGGCTTCCGCCACGAGGACCGGCTGCGCCCCTCCTATCTGACGCCGAACCGGGTGGTGGCCGGACTGCACGGCCGCAAGACCGGACGCGGCTGGTACGGGTACGGCCCCGAGGCCGCGGGGCCCGCGCCGGAGCCGCCGGTCACCGGCGACGCGGACCGCCCGGTGCACGTCTTCGCCCCGGACCCGGCGCGGGAGGCCGGCGCGGCCGCGCTCCGCGACGCGCTGGCCTCGGCGGGCGCGGCCGTGGAGCACGGGGAGCGGCCGTCCGCCGGGGCGCTGGTGCTGGTCCCGGTGTGGGGCACCCCGGTCGCCTCGGCGGTGGCCGCGCACCACCTGCCCGCCGGGCGCACCTTCGGCGTGGACCCGCTGCCTGCGGCCGGGCGCCGCAGGGTGCTCGCGGTGACCCCGGCGGCGGACCCGGCCGCGGCGCGGGACGCACGCGCGGTGCTGGCGCGGGCGGCCGGCGGCGAGGAGCCGTTCGCGGTGTCGGTGGTCCGGGACACGGCCGGTTCGGTGGCGCAGCGGCTGCTCGCCTCGATCGTGTCCGTGGCGGCGTCCATCGCGGAGCGGGGGCTGGCCGCCCCGGCCGACATCGACGTGGCCGTGACGACCGGTCTCGGCTATCCGGCGGGCCCGCTGGCCTGGGGCGACCGGGTGGGCGCGGCCCGGATGCTGGAGCTGCACCGGGCGCTGTACGCGTCGACGGGCGACCCCCGCCACCGCCCGACCCGCTGGGTGGCCGAGCGCGCGGCCCTGGGCCTGGCGCTGACGGAGCGGGGGACGTCACCGGCGGACGTGCTCGGGGCGCCGTGACCGGCCGGTCCCCCGCCGCGACCGATTCGTTCAAGACGGCGGGCCGGGGCGCTGCCTAGGGTCGGTCCATGACTCTTCGACTCGACGCGATCGGCATCGTCGCCGCCGACCTGCCCGCATCCCTCGCCTTCTACCGCCGGCTGGGCCTGGACATCCCGGAGGGGGCGGAGTCCGCGCCCCATGTGGAGGTGGTCCTGCCGGGCGGCGCGCGGCTGATGTGGGACGCGGAGGCGGTCGTCCGCTCCTACGACCCCGGCTGGACTCCGGGGCCGTCCGGCGGTGACCGGGTGGGGCTCGCGTTCCTGTGCGACGGTCCGGCGGAGGTGGACGCGGTGTACGCGGACCTGACGGGCGCGGGCCACCGGGGCCATCTGGAGCCGTGGGACGCGGTGTGGGGGCAGCGGTACGCCGTCGTCCTGGACCCGGACGGCTGCGCGGTCTCCCTGTTCGCACCGCTGGCCGCCGGGGCCTAGTCCCTGTCGAAGTACGCGGTCAGGGTGGTGCCGGTCAGGGCGCGCATGTCGCGTGCCAGGTGGGACTGGTCGGCGCAGCCCGCCGCGAGGGCGGCCTCGGCGTACGGCAGCCCGGAGCGTACGAGGGCCAGGGCCCGTTGCAGGCGGAGAATCCGGGCGAGGGCCTTGGGCCCGTAGCCGAAGGCGGCGAGGGAGCGGCGGTGCAGTTGCCGGGTGCCGAGTCCGGCCGTCCCGGCCGCCTCGGCGACGGTGCCGCCGGACGCCAGGCGTGCCGCGACCGCGCGCATCGCCGGGTCCGGGGGCGGGGTGCGGGCGGCCCGGTCCAGGGCGATGTCCTCCAGCGCGCGGGCCGGGTCGGCCGCCTCGGCGACGCGCTCGGTGAGGCGGCGGACGCGGGCGCCGTCCCAGAGGGCGTCGAGCGGGACCCGGCGGTCGCGCAGTTCCGCCGCGTCCACGCCGAGCAGGGCGGGGGCGGTGCCGGGTGCGAAGCGGACCCCGGCCCAGCTGCCGCCGGTGCCGGACGCGGGCGCGGCGCGGGTGTCCGGTCCGGCGACGAGCAGCCGCTCCCCGCTCCAGAGCAGGTCCATGCAGCCGTCCGGGAGCACCGGGTGGACCGTGCCCGGCGGCGCGCTCAGCGTCCACACCGTCGCGCCGTCCAGCCGCGCGGCGCGCTCTGTGTAGTCGTCGGCCATGGCGCTAGTGTCGTCGGCGGACGCGGCGGACGCGAAATCGGCTACGGGGGCGGTCATGGCGTCACTGATGGAGTTCACCACGGACAGCGGGGCGACGGTGACCGTGGAGGTGGACCGTCATGCTCCGGGCGCGCAACTGGTCTCGCGGGACGGCGGGCACGCCCTGGCGCGGGCGGGGCGGACGTTCGACAGCGCGCTGGAGGGCATCCGCGCGGCGGCCGAGTCGGCGCTCGCCGTGTTCCGGGACGGAGCGCTGCGGCCGGACGGGGTGGAGCTGGAGTTCGGCGTGAAGATCACCTCGGAGGCGGGGGCGGTGATCGCGAAGAGCGCCCTGGAGGGCCATCTGACGGTGAAGCTGTCCTGGTCGCCGGGGGCGGCGGACCGGTCGGCCCCGCCGGCTCCCGCCGCCCCGCCCGCCGCCGGTTAGCCGGTCACTCGTCGTACGGGTTCGCCGGCCGGTCGCCGTCCCTCTCGCGGGCGTGCAGCCGGGACTTCACGTCGTCCGGGGGCAGGAACCGCGACCAGCGCTCGGGGAACTCGGAGGGCATGTACGGGCTGTCGCCCTCGTCCCCGTCGTCCTCGTCGTCGTCCTCGTCGAGCGGGCCGCCGTGCCAGCTCTCCGCCCGGGTGCGGGCCACGAACTCGGCGGCCTGGGCGGCGCGCACCCGGTCGTTGGCGGCGCGGGCGGCGGCCGTGGCGACGGAGGGCCAGACCCGGTCGATGGCCGCGTTGACGGCGGCGCCGACCAGCACGGCGAACGCGGAGATGCCGATCCAGAGCAGGACCGCGATCGGCGCGGCCAGCGATCCGTAGATCGTGGGGCCCTCCACCGTGCTGGTCAGGTAGATCCGCAGCAGGAAGCTGCCCAGCACCCACATCGCCAGCGCCACCAGGGCGCCCGGCATGTCCTCGATCCACGGCGAGCGGACGGGTACGGACACGTGGTACAGCGTGGTGAGGAAGGCGACGGACAGCACGATCACCAGCGGCCAGTACAGGACGCTTATCAGCTCGGTGCCCCACGGTATGAACTCCACGACCCGGTCGGGGCCCACCACGAGCAGCGGCAGCACCACCGCCCCGAGCAGCAGCGCCACCACGTACAGCAGGAAGGCGAGCATCCGGGTCTTGACGATGCCGCGCTGGCCGTCCAGCCCGTACATCACGGTGATGGTGTCGATGAAGACGTTCACCGCGCGGGAGCCGGACCACAGGGCGATGGCGAAGCCGATGGAGATGACGTCGGGCCGGGCGCCCGTGGTGACGTCGGCCAGCAGCGGTTTGGCGAACTCGTTGACGCCGCGCTCGGAGAGCACGGTGTGCGCGGCGCTGAGGATGTTGCGCTCGATGGAGGCGACCGTGGTGGTGCTGGTCCACTCGTCCACGTATCCGAGCAGGCCGATCAGGCCCAGGAGCAGCGGGGGCAGGGACAGCAGGGTGAAGAACGCCGCTTCGGCGGCGAGTCCGAGGATGCGGTACTCCATGCACGAGTTGACCGTGTCCTTGAGCAACTGCCAGGCGAGCTGCCGCTTGGATACGTTGCGGTAGAGGACTCGGGCCCGGTGGAGCCGGCCCGGTGGTCGTTCGGGTGTTTCGTCTGCTGCCTGCACCTCTTTACCGTATCGGCATGGCAGCCACCACCCACACCGTGTCCAACCAGGCCCCTCCCCTGCTCGGCTATGACGTCTTCGGCGCCGACCGGGTGCTCGGGGAGGCAGTGGAACGTCATCTTCCGCCCGAGGTGCTGGCGGAGGCGCGGCGGGAACTGTCGGCGCTCGGCCGGTCCGCCGGCTCCGCACAGGCGGCGGACTGGGGGGCGCGGGCCAATGAGAACCCGCCGAGGCTGCGCACCCACGACCGCTCGGGGCACCGCGTGGACGAGGTGGACTTCCACCCGGCCTGGCACCGGCTGCTGGGCCATGCGGTCGGCGCGGGGCTGACCGGCGGCTGGGACCGGCCGGGCGGGCACGTGCGCCGGGCGGCCGGGTTCCTGGTCTGGACCCAGGCGGAGGCGGGGCACGGCGGCCCGCTGTCGACGACGCACGCGGCGGTGCCGGCCCTGCGCGCCGAGCCGGAGGTGGCGGCCGGGTGGGAGCAGCTGCTGACCTCGCGGGTGTACGACCAAGGGCTGCGGCCGGCCGGCGAGAAGGCCGGGGCGCTGCTCGGGACGGGCCTGACGGAGAAGCAGGGCGGCTCGGACCCGCGGGCGGTCGCCACGCGGGCCGAGCCGCTGTCGGGCGCGGGCGAGTATCTGCTGACCGGGCACAAGTGGTTCTGCTCCGCGCCGATGTCCGACGGGTTCCTGGTCCTGGCGCAGGCCCCCGGCGGCCTCACCTGCTTCCTGCTGCCCCGTGTGCTGCCGGACGGCAGCCGCAACCCGTTCGCGATCCAGCGGCTCAAGGACAAGCTGGGCAACCGGTCCGACGCCTCGGCGGAGGTCGAGTTCGCCGGGACATGGGCGCGCCGGATCGGCGAGGAGGGGCAGGGGACGCAGACGCTCACGGGGACGCTCGCGGCGACCCGGCTGGACTGTGTGACCGGGTCGGCGGCGCTGATGCGGCAGGCCGTGGCGCGGGCCGTCCACCACACGGCGCACCGCTCGGCGTTCGGCGGCCCGCTCGTGGACAAGCCGCTGATGCGCACGGTGCTGGCCGATCTGGCGCTGGAGTCGGAGGCGGCGACCGTGCTGGCGATGCGGCTCGCCGCCGCGTACGACGACGGGGGCGAGGGCGAGTCGGCGTTCCTGCGGATCGCCGTGCCGGTGGCCGCGTACTGGGTGACGAAGCGGTGTACCCCGGTGGTGGGCGAGGCGCTGGAGTGCCTGGGCGGCAACGGCTTTGTGGAGGAGTCGGGGATGCCCCGGCTGCTGCGGGAGGCGCCGCTCCCCTCGATCGGGGCTGGTCCGGGGAACGTCCTGGCGCTGGACGTGCTGCGGTCGCTTGGCGGTGACCCGCTCGCGTTCGACGCGTTCCTCCGGGAGATCGGGCGGGCGCGCGGCGCCGATCACCGGCTGGACGCGGCGATCCGGGACATGCTTACGGAGCTGGCCGATCTGGCGGGGATCGAGGCGCGGGCGCGCCGTGTGGTGGAGCGCATGGCGCTGGTGCTCCAGGGTGCGCTGCTGGTGCGCTGGGCGCCGCCGGAGGTGGCGGACGCCTTCTGCGCGGCGCGCCTGGGCGGGGACGGGGGCGCGGTCTTCGGGACGCTGCCGCCCACCCCGGACCTGGCCTCGATCGTGGACCGGGCCCGGCCGGACGGGGCGGTGGCGGCTTGGGGGAACAGCGACGGGGGGTGGTGCTGCGCCGACACGGCACCACCCCCCATGCTGTACACACCGGACGTGGGGCCGGGGCCCGTCGGTACGGTGTACCGCCACTCTTGTACGGACCCGAGGCGCTCGCCAGAGTTGCAGAGGGTTGCAACCATTGTGTGGAGTTGCGGTGGCGGGGCACGAGTGGCGGCAGGATGGGGGTGCGGCCCCCGGACGGGGCCCGCTGCGGGGTGAGGGGGAACGGGCGTGGAGACGACTCCGCTCGGCGTGATGCGGCCGGCCGCCCAGGAGAGCGCGGAGGCCAGACGTCTGGTGCACCGGGCCCGTGAGGCGCGGATGGCGGGCGACCGGATGCCGGCCGTGCCGCGCGCGGAGATCGGGGCCTCCTGGGACCGGGTGCTGCGCAGTGGGATCAATCCCGAGCAGACGACGCACAGCAGGCTCCTGGAGGCGGACGAGATCGAGCACCGGCGCCGCAGCTCCGCGCTGGGCGAGGTGATGCCGCTGCTCAGCGACGGGCTGACGAGCATCGCGGACGCCTCGCAGCAGATCATGGTGGTCACCGATGTGGACGGCCGGGTGCTGTGGCGCGAGGGCAACACCGCGGTGCTGCGGCGGGCGGACGGCATCTGCCTCGCGGAGGGCGCCGCCTGGTCCGAGGAGATCACCGGCACCAACGCGATCGGTACGGCGCTGGCCTCCCGCGCCCCGGTGCAGGTGCACTCGGCGGAGCACTTCGTGCGCAGTCTGCACGGCTGGACGTGTGCGGCGGCGCCGGTGCGCGATCCGCGTGACGGGCGGCTGATGGGCATCGTGGACATCAGCGGGCCGGCGTCCACCTTCCATCCGACGACGCTGGCGCTGGTGCGGTCGGTGGCGCGGCTGGCGGAGAGCGAGATCCGGGTGCGGCATCTGGAGGCGGTGGACCGGCTGCGCGCGGTGGCGGCGCCGGTGCTGAGCCGGCTGGGCGGCCGGGCGGTGGCGGTGGACGGTCACGGCTGGACGGCGGCGGTGACGGGGATGCCTCCGGTGGACCGGCTGCCGCTGCCGAAGTCGCTGGGGCCGGGGCGGGTGTGGCTGCCGTCGCTGGGGATGTGCCGGGTGGAGCCGCTGCCGGGCGGCTGGCTGGTGCAGGTGGCGGACGGGACGGCGGACAGCCCGCCGCGCCGGGTGGTGCTGGATCTGAGCCGCCCGCGGGCGCTCGCGGTGAACGTGGTGGGCCCGGTGGGCACCTGGGCGCAGCGGCTCTCGCCGCGCCACGCCGAACTGCTGTACGCGCTGGCGCTGCACCGGGAGGGGCGTACGGCGTCGGAGCTGGCGCAGGACCTGTTCGGCGACGCGACCCGGACGGTGACGGTGCGGGCGGAGATGTCGCGGCTGCGGCGCCATCTGGCCGAGGTGCTGGCGCACCGCCCGTACCGCTTCGTCGAGGGCGTGGAGGTGGAGGTCGTCGAGCCGGACGACCCGGCGGACCTGCTGCCGCGCTCCAGCGCGCCGGTGGTGGCGGCGGCGCGCGGGGTCGGCTGAGAGGCCGGGGCCCGGCTTTCGCGCGCGGGGCCGGGCATGGTTGTCTGGCTGCCATGAGCGACCCCGTACGTGCCGCAGGACCGGCCCTCGAAGAGGTGACCATCTGGTCCCTGGAGCAGACCTCCCCGGACGATCTGCGGCCGTCCGCCGCGCCGGAGGGCGATGTCCGGATCATGCGGTCCGGGGTGCCGCTGCCCGAGTTCAGCCGGTTCCTCTACACGGCGGTCGGCGGTGACGTCCGGTGGACGGACCGGCTGGGGATGACGTACGCGCAGTGGCGCGAGGCGCTGGAGCGGCCGGGCGCGGAGACGTGGGTGGCGTACGCCGACGGCACCCCGGCCGGCTACATCGAATTGGACCCGCAGGACGACGGGGTCGTCGAGATCATGTACTTCGGGCTGATCCCGGCGTTCCGGGGGCGGCGGATCGGCGGGCATCTGCTGTCGTACGGGACGGCCCGTGCCTGGGACCTGGCCGAGCGGTGGCCGGAGCGTCCGGCGACGAAGCGGGTGTGGCTGCACACCTGTTCCAAGGACGGACCGCACGCGATGGAGAACTACCGGAGGCGCGGCTTCCGGCTGTTCGACACCCGGACGGAACTGGAGGAATCGGTCGCCACGCCGGGTCCGTGGCCGGGCGCCGAACGCGAGCCGCTTTTTTAGCAAATCCCCTTGTCTGTCCGGTTTTACGCTCCACCCCTGGCGCCCGATTTGCCCGTGACCGGCGCCACACCGTCTCATTGACCGGGACAGACTCGTCCACATCATGGATAGTGGTGGACTGTCGCGAGATCCCCATGACACGCTTCCGTCATGTCCGGAACTGGAATTGCCTTGGTGAGTCGACGCCACGTCGACCTCGGCCGCATGTCCAGCGCCATCTGTCCGGTGAGCTGAGAGTCCCAGCACCGCCGCGATCCCCCTTTGCTTCAGTTCAGCCTGCGCACCGCCGCGCTTCACGCGAGTGTGCAGTTCAGAGCCGCCCTCCTGCAGTCCCGAAGGACGAATTTGCCATGGCCAGCACCGAACAACCTGCTACCGCCACGCCCCGCCGCAAGGCCGGTCGGCACCGTGGTGAAGGTCAGTGGGGCCTGGGATACACAACGCCCCTGAACGGCACCGAACAGTTCAAGCGGGACGACGACGGTCTCAATGTGCGGACACGCATTGAGACGATCTACTCCAAGCGTGGCTTCGACTCGATCGACCCCAACGACCTGCGCGGACGCTTCCGCTGGTGGGGGCTCTACACCCAGCGCCGCCCCGGAATCGACGGCGGCCACACCGGCGCGCTGGAGCCGGAGGAGCTCGAGGACAAGTACTTCATGCTGCGGGTCCGGGTGACCGGCGGCCGGCTCACCACCGCCCAACTCCGCGTCATAGGCCAGGTGTCGCAGAAGTACGCTCGCGGCTCGGCGGACATCACGGACCGTCAGAACATCCAGCTGCACTGGGTGCGCATCGAGGACGTGCCGGCCATCTGGCGCGAGCTGGAGGCCGTCGGCCTGTCCACCACCGAGGCGTGCGGTGACTGCCCGCGCGGCATGCTGGGCTCGCCCGTCGCGGGCGTGGCCGAGGACGAGATCATCGACGGCTCCGCCGCGCTCGACGAGATCGCCCGCCGCTACCTCGGCGACCCGCGCTTCTCCAACCTGCCCCGCAAGTACAAGACCGCGGTCTCCGGCTCGCCCGTGCTGGACGTGGCGCACGAGATCAACGACATCTCGTTCGTCGGCGTCGTCCACCCCGAGCACGGCCCCGGCTTCGATCTGTGGGTCGGCGGCGGCCTGTCCACCAACCCCCGGTTCGGGGTGCGCCTGGGCGCCTGGGTGCCCGAGGAGGACGTGCCGGACGTCTGGGAGGGCGTCACCTCCATCTTCCGCGACTACGGCTACCGCCGGCTGCGCAACCGCGCCCGGCTGAAGTTCCTGATCGCCGACTGGGGCCCGGAGAAGTTCCGCCAGGTGCTGGAGGACGAGTACCTGCTGCGCAAGCTGAGCGACGGGCCCGCGCCCGAGCAGCCCAAGCAGCGCTGGCGCGACCACATGGGCGTGCACCGGCAGAAGGACGGCCGCTTCTACGTGGGCTGCGCCCCGCGCGTCGGCCGGCTGGACGGCTCCCAGATCGGCAAGATCGCCGAGCTGGCCGAGGCGCACGGCTCCGGCCGGGTCTCCACCACGGTCGAGCAGAAGCTGATCATCCTGGACGTGCCCGAGGACCGGGTCACCTCGCTGGTCGAGAGCCTCGAGGCGATGGACCTGCGGGTCAACCCCTCGACGTTCCGGCGCGGCACGATGGCCTGCACCGGCATCGAGTTCTGCAAGCTGGCGATCGTCGACACCAAGAAGCGGGGCAGCGACCTCATCGACGAACTGGAGCGCCGCCTCCCGGACTTCGACGAGCCGATCACCATCAACATCAACGGCTGCCCGAACGCCTGCGCCCGCATCCAGACCGCGGACATCGGCCTCAAGGGCCAGCTGATGATGACCGCGGACGGCGAGCAGGTCGGCGGCTACCAGGTCCACCTCGGCGGCTCGCTCGGCGTGGACGCCACCTTCGGCCGCAAGGTGCGCGGCCTCAAGGTCACCTCCGACGACCTGCCCGACTACATCGAGCGCGTCCTCGTCCGGTTCCAGGCCGAGCGCGAGGAGGGCGAGCGGTTCGCCGCCTGGGCCGCCCGCGCGAGCGTGGAGTCGCTGTCATGAGCGAGCGCGCCGCTCCGTTCCACTGCCCCTACTGCGGCGACGAGGACCTGCGCCCGCACGAGACCGGGCACGGGGCATGGGAATGCGCCTCCTGCAATCGCGCGTTCCAGCTGAGGTTCCTGGGTCTGCTGAGCCGGGGACTGCAGCGCAACGACGTGGGAGGGGACGGGACATGACGGTCGCTCAGGAGCTGGACACGCTCACCGACGACGAGCTGAGGGACCTGGCCGAGCGGGCCGGGCGCGAGCTGGAGGACGCCTCCGCGCTCGACATCCTGAAGTGGGCCGCCGACACCTTCGGCAAGCGGTTCTGCGTCACCTCCTCGATGGAGGACGCGGTCGTGGCCCACCTCGCCTCGCGCGCCATGCCGGGCGTGGACGTGGTGTTCCTCGACACCGGCTACCACTTCGAGGAGACCATCGGCACCCGCGACGCGGTCGACGCCGTGATGGACGTCAACGTCATCACGCTGACCCCGCGTCAGACGGTCGCCGAGCAGGACGCCGCGTACGGGCCGAAGCTGCACGACCGCGACCCCGACCTCTGCTGCAAGCTGCGCAAGGTCCGGCCGCTGGAAGAGGGCCTGACCGGCTACGCGGCCTGGGCGACCGGGCTGCGCCGCGACGAGTCCCCGACCCGGGCGAACACCCCGGTGGTCGGCTGGGACGAGAAGCGCCGCAAGGTCAAGATCTCGCCCATCGCCCGCTGGACCCAGGACGACGTCGACGCCTACGTCGCCGAGCACGGGGTGCTCACCAACCCGCTGCTGATGGACGGCTACGCCTCCGTCGGCTGCGCGCCCTGCACCCGCCGGGTGCTGGAGGGCGAGGACGCGCGGGCCGGCCGCTGGGCCGGGCGGGGCAAGACCGAGTGCGGGCTGCACGGCTGATGACGACTGATCAGGAGAATTCGATGAGCGTGACGGAGACGGGAGCCACCGTCTGGCTGACCGGTCTGCCGAGCGCCGGCAAGACCACCATCGCGTACGAACTCGCCGGGCGGCTGCGGGCCGAGGGCCACCGCGTCGAGGTGCTCGACGGCGACGAGATCCGCGAGTTCCTCTCGGCCGGTCTGGGCTTCTCCCGCGAGGACCGGCACACCAACGTCCAGCGGATCGGCTTCGTCGCCGAGCTGCTGGCGGCCAACGGCGTCAAGGCCCTGGTCCCGGTCATCGCCCCGTACGCGGACAGCAGGGACGCCGTCCGCAAGCGGCACGAGGCCGAGGGCACCGCGTACCTGGAGGTGCACGTGGCCACGCCGGTCGAGGTGTGCTCGGAACGCGATGTGAAGGGGCTGTACGCCAAGCAGGCGGCGGGCGAGATATCCGGGCTCACCGGGGTGGACGACCCCTACGAGGCACCCGAGTCGCCCGATCTGCGCATCGAGTCGCACCGCCAGACCGTGCAGGAGTCCGCGGCGGAGCTGTACGCGCTGCTGAGCGAGAGGGGTGCGGCGTGACGACCGTCGCGACTGTGCATGAGGGCACCGACCATCCGTACGCGCTGAGCCACCTGGACTCGCTGGAGTCCGAGGCGGTGCACATCTTCCGCGAGGTGGCGGGCGAGTTCGAGAAGCCGGTGATCCTGTTCTCCGGCGGCAAGGACTCGATCCTGATGCTGCACCTGGCGCTCAAGGCGTTCGCCCCCGCGCCGGTGCCCTTCGCGCTGCTGCACGTGGACACCGGGCACAACTTCCCCGAGGTGCTGGCCTACCGCGACCGCGTGGTCGCCGAGCACGGGCTGCGGCTGCACGTCGCGTCGGTCCAGGAGTACATCGACGCCGGCAAGCTCCGCGAGCGCCCCGACGGCACCCGCAACCCGCTGCAGACCGTGCCGCTGACCGAGGCCATCCAGCAGCACCGCTTCGACGCCGTCTTCGGCGGTGGCCGGCGCGACGAGGAGAAGGCCCGTGCCAAGGAGCGGGTGTTCTCGCTGCGCGACGAGTTCTCCCAGTGGGACCCGCGCCGCCAGCGCCCCGAGCTGTGGAACCTGTACAACGGCCGGCACGCGCCCGGTGAGCACGTCCGCGTCTTCCCGATCTCCAACTGGACCGAGCTGGACGTCTGGCAGTACATCCAGCACGAGGGCATCGAGCTCCCGTCGATCTACTTCGCCCACGAGCGCGAGGTCTTCAACCGCTCCGGGATGTGGCTGACCGCCGGCGACTGGGGCGGGCCCAAGGAGCACGAGCGGACCGAGACCCGGCAGGTGCGCTACCGCACCGTCGGCGACATGTCCTGCACCGGCGCCGTGGACTCCGACGCCACCACGCTGGACGCGGTGATCACCGAGATCGCCGCCTCCCGGCTCACCGAACGGGGCGCCACCCGTGCCGACGACAAGATGTCCGAGGCCGCGATGGAAGACCGCAAGCGCGAGGGGTACTTCTAAGATGACCACGCCCACCCAGTCGGCCGAGCTGCTCGCGGCCACCACCCTGCTGCGGTTCGCCACCGCGGGGTCGGTGGACGACGGCAAGTCCACGCTCGTCGGGCGGCTGCTGCACGACTCCAAGTCGGTCCTCACCGACCAGCTGGAGGCGGTCGAGCACGCCTCGCGCAACCGCGGTCAGGAGGCGCCGGACCTGGCGCTGCTGACCGACGGACTGCGCGCCGAGCGCGAGCAGGGCATCACCATCGATGTCGCCTACCGCTACTTCGCCACCGCCCGGCGCCGGTTCATCCTCGCCGACACGCCCGGCCATGTGCAGTACACCCGGAACATGGTCACCGGCGCCTCCACCGCCGAGCTGGCCGTGGTGCTGGTCGACGCCCGCAACGGCGTCGTCGAGCAGACCCGCCGGCACGCCGCCGTCGCCGCCCTGCTGCGCGTCCCGCACGTCGTCCTCGCCGTCAACAAGATGGACCTGGTCGACTACGCGGAGCCGGTGTTCGCCGCCATCGCCGAGGAGTTCACCGCGTACGCGGCCTCCCTCGGGGTGCCGGAGATCACCGCGATACCCATATCCGCGCTGGCCGGCGACAACGTCGTCGAGCCGTCCGCGAACATGGACTGGTACGGCGGCCCGACCGTCCTGGAGCACCTGGAGACGGTCCCGGTCAGCCACGACCTGACCGCCTGCCACGCCCGCTTCCCGGTCCAGTACGTGATCCGGCCGCAGACCGCCGAGCACCCCGACTACCGGGGCTACGCGGGCCAGATCGCGGCCGGCGTGTTCCGGGTCGGCGACGCCGTCACCGTGCTGCCCTCGGGCCGCACCACCACCATCGAGGGCATCGACCTGCTCGGCGAGAGCGTGAACATCGCCTGGGCGCCCCAGTCGGTGACGCTGCGCCTCACGGACGACATCGACGTCTCGCGCGGCGACCTCATCGCCCCGGCCGCCGACGCCCCGGTCACCACCCAGGACGTCGAGGCGACCGTCTGCCACGTCGCGGACGAGCCGCTCACCGTGGGCCGGCGGGTGCTGCTCAAGCACACCACCCGCACGGTCAAGGCGATCGTGAAGGACATCCCGTCGCGGCTGGGTCTCGACGACCTGTCCCAGCACCCGGCGCCGGGCAGGCTCGTCGCCAACGACATCGGCCGGGTCGTGGTCCGTACCGCCGAGCCGCTCGCGCTCGACGCGTACGCCGACTCCCGCCGCACCGGTTCCTTCCTGCTGATCGACCCGGCGGACGGCACCACGCTCTCGGCCGGCATGGCGGGCGCCTCGTTCGCCGCCGCCGAGGAGCCGGCTGCCGCGGACGACGACGCGGAGTGGGACTTCTGATGGGTGTCGACGTCTTCTCGACCTTCGCCAAGGAGGGCGGCCGCATCGGCAGCGGCGCGGTCGGGAGTGGGCAGGGCGGTGTCGGGCGATGTGCGCGATGACGTACGCGCACCGCCCGCGCGCCCGGCAGCACCAACCGCACCGCCCGTCCAGACGCAGACCTGCCGATCTCCCGGCCGCGCCCCCGCATATACGAGGGGCGTGAGCACCGGGCCTCCGAGAGGAACACCTCCCGTGCCTGCCCCCCGTACCACGCGGCGCCGTGGCATCGCCGCACTCGCCGCCCCGCCCCTGCTGGCCCTGGCCCTGACCGCCTGCGGCTACGGCTCGCAGGCGCCGGACGACGCGAAGGCGCACACCGCCAAGGGCGAGAAGCTGTCCGCCGACACCGTGCGCATCGGGTACTTCCCCAACCTCACCCACGCCACCGCGCTCGTGGGCGACCAGGAGGGGCTGTTCCAGAAGGAACTGGGCGGCACCCAGCTCAAGACAGCCGTCTTCAACGCCGGCCCGTCCGAGATCGAGGCGCTGAACGCCGGCTCGATCGACATCGGCTTCATCGGCCCGTCGCCGGCCATCAACGGCTACACCAAGTCCAAGGGCCAGAACCTGCGGATCATCGGGGGCTCCGCCTCCGGCGGCGTCAAGCTCGTCGTGAACCCGGAGAAGATCAGGACCACGGCCGACGTCAAGGGCAAGCGGATCACCACCCCGCAGCTCGGCAACACCCAGGACGTGGCGTTCCTCCACTGGATCTCCGAGCAGGGCTGGAAGGTCGACGCGCAGAGCGGCAAGGGCGACGTCTCCGTCATCCGCACGGACAACAAGGTGGCCCCCAACGCCTACCGCTCCGGCTCCATCGACGGCGCCTGGGTGCCCGAGCCGACCGCCGCCAAGCTGGTCGCCGAGGGCGCGAAGGAACTGCTGGACGAGTCGACGCTGTGGCCGGACGACAAGTTCGTGATCACCAACATCATCGTGTCGCAGAAGTTCCTCGACGAACACCCGGACGTCGTGGAGGCCGTGCTGCGCGGCTCCATGGCCACCAACGCCTGGATCAACGACAACCCGGACAAGGCGAAGAAGTCCGCCAACGCCGCGCTGAAGAAGCTCACCGGCAAGGAACTGCCGCCCGAGGTCATCGACCCGGCCTGGAAGTCGATCCGGATCACCGACGACCCGCTGGCCGCCACGCTCGACGCGCAGGCCGAACACGCGGTGGACGCGGGTCTGCTGGACAAGCCCGACCTCAAGGGCATCTACGACCTGAAGCCGCTCAACAAGCTCCTCAAGGCCGCGGGCAAACCCGCAGCCGACGACGCCGGACTCGGCGCCGAGTGACCAGCCGCCCGAAGACTCCCAGGAGGTGACGACCATGGCGACCACCCTCACCAAGGCCGAGGACCGCGTCGCGGTCGGGCACGCCGCCCGTATCGCGCATGTCTCGAAGTCCTTCGCCGGGCCCGCGGGCACGCAGCTGGTCCTGGACGACATCAGTCTCGATGTCGCTCCGGGCGAGTTCGTCACGCTCCTGGGAGCCTCCGGGTGCGGCAAGTCGACGCTGCTCAACCTCGTGGCCGGGCTCGACCGGCCGACCGGCGGAACCATCGAGACGCCCGGCGGCCGCCCGGCGCTGATGTTCCAGGAACACGCCCTGTTCCCGTGGCTGACCGCCGGCAAGAACATCGAACTGGCCCTGCGGCTGCGCGGGGTGCCCAAGGGGCGGCGGCGCGGCGAGGCGGAACGCCTGCTGGAGCTGGTGCGGCTGGGCGGGGCGTACGGCAAGCGGGTGCACGAGCTGTCCGGCGGCATGCGGCAGCGCGTGGCGATGGCCCGCGCGCTCGCCCAGGACAGCCAGCTGCTGCTGATGGACGAGCCGTTCGCCGCGCTCGACGCCATCACCCGCGATGTGCTGCACGACGAGCTGACCCGGATCTGGCGCGAGACCAACGTCTCGGTCCTGTTCGTCACGCACAACGTGCGCGAGGCCGTGCGCCTCGCCGAGCGCGTGGTGCTGCTCTCGTCCCGCCCCGGCCGGATCGCCCGTGAGTGGACGGTCGGCATCGAGCATCCGCGCCGCATCGAGGACACCGCCGTCGCGGAACTGTCCGTCGAGATCACCGAACAACTGCGTGGGGAGATCCGCCGTCATGGCGAGCACTGACATCAAGTCGGACGAGGCGGGGTCCGGCAGGAGCAGGCCGGACGACCTGGCCGGCCTGGAGGCCGGGCTGGACGCCCTGGACGCCGTGCAGGTGCACCGCACCCCGGTCCGCGAGGTCCTGGTGCGCAAGGTCCTGCCGCCGCTGGTCGCGGTGGCGCTGGTCCTGGTCGTCTGGGAACTGCTCGTGCGGGCGGAGGTGACGGAGGATTACAAACTGCCGTCGCCCGGCGCCGTCTGGGACAGCGCCCGCGAGATGTGGCTCCAGGGCACGCTCCTGGACGTGGTGTGGACCAGCGTCTCGCGCGGTCTGCTCGGCTTCCTGCTGTCGGTGGCGATCGGTACGCCGCTGGGGCTGCTGGTGGCGCGGGTGAGGTTCGTGCGCGCCGCGATCGGCCCCATCCTGTCCGGGCTGCAGTCGCTGCCCTCGGTGGCCTGGGTGGCGCCGGCGGTGATCTGGCTCGGGCTCGACGACAAGATGATGTTCGCGGTCATCCTGCTCGGCGCGGTGCCCTCGATCGCCAACGGTCTGGTCTCGGGCGTCGACCAGGTGCCGCCGCTGTTCCTGCGGGCGGGGCGGACCCTGGGCGCGACCGGGCTGCGGGGCACCTGGCTGATCGTGATGCCGGCCGCGCTGCCGGGCTATCTGGCGGGGCTCAAGCAGGGCTGGGCGTTCTCCTGGCGTTCGCTGATGGCCGCCGAGATCATCGCCTCCTCCCCGGAACTGGGCCTGGGCCTGGGCCAGTTGCTGGAGAACGGCCGCAACAACGCGGACATGCCGGGGATCTTCCTCGCCATCACCCTGATCCTGTTCGTCGGCATCGCCATCGACCTGCTCATCTTCAGTCCGCTGGAGCGGTGGGTGCTGCGCAGCCGCGGTCTCCTCGTCAAGAACTGAGCCGCCATGTCCTCTCCGGTCCTCCTCGTCATCGCCCACGGCAGCCGCGATCCCCGGCATGCCGCGACCGTGCACGCGCTGACCGCGCGGGTACGGGCCCTGCGGCCGGGTCTGCGGGTGGAGACCGGGTTCCTGGACTTCAACGCGCCCTCGGTGCCGCGGGTCCTGGAGCGGCTGGCCGCCGACGGCACGGACGAGGTGGTGGCGCTGCCGCTGCTGCTGACCCGCGCCTTCCACGCCAAGTCGGACATCCCGGCGGTGCTGCGCGAGGCGCGCGCGGCGCTGCCCCGGCTGCGGGTGCGCCAGGCCGCGGTGCTGGGCCCGTCGCCGCTGCTGAACGCGGCGCTGGAGCGGCGGCTGTACGAGGCCGGGGTGCGCCCCGGCGACCGAAGCTCGACCGGGCTCGTCCTGGCCTCGGCGGGCTCATCAGACCCGGAGGCGATCGCAGTGATCGCTGAAATCGCGCGGGAGCTGCGGCACACCGGTTGGTGTTCCGTGCGGCCTGCGTTCGCCTCCGCTGTTCGTGCCGGGGGCCCGTCCCGCACCGAGGACGCGGTACGGGCCCTGCGGGCCGCGGGTGTGGACCGCGTCGCGGTCGCCCCGTACGTCATCGCGCCGGGCCGCCTCCCGGACCGCATCGAGGCGGGGGCCTCGGCGGCCGGCGCGGATGTGCTGGCCGGGGTGCTGGGGCCGGCCCCGGAGCTGGCCCGGCTGCTGCTCGACCGCTACGACGAGGCGCACGCGACCGCGTCCCTGCGGGTCGCGGTCAGCGCCTGAGCCGCTCAGCCGGCGTCGATGCCACCCGTGCGGGTGCGCTTGAGTTCGAAGAAGTCGGGGTGGCCGGCGAGCACGCGGAAGCTGTCGAACAGCCGGGCCGCCTCCTCGCCGCGCGGGATCGCCCGCAGCACGGGGCCGAACCACACGGTCCCGTCGACGTGGATGGTGGGCGTGCCGACGTAGCCGCCGGCCTCCGGGTCCCGGCCCGCCTCGTGGCTGCGCCGTACGGCCTCGTCGTACCGCTCGTCGTGCGCGGCGTCCGCGAGGCGGGCGGGCAGCTCCAGTTCGGCGAGGGACTGGGCGATCACCTCGTCGAAGTCCTCGTTCTTCCGCTGGTGGATGCGGCTGCCGAGGGCGGTGTAGAGGTCGCGGAGGATCTCCTCGCCGCGCTCCTCGGCGGCGGCCGCCGCCACCCGTACCGGGCCGATCGACCGGTCGACGAGATCGCGGTACCAGTCGGGGAGTTCGTTGCCGGTGTTGTGCAGGTAGAGGCTCATGACGTGGAAGCGGAGGTCGATGGGGCGGTGCCGCTCCACCTCCAGCATCCAGCGGGAGGTGATCCAGGCGAACGGGCAGGCCGGGTCGAAGTAGAAGTCGACGGCGGGCCTGCCCTGTTCCGTGGTGGGGTGTGTGCTCATGGGCCGAGCCTAGCCAGCCGGTGGCGCACTCCCCCGGGCCATTCGGTGCCCGTCCGCCTGGGCCATTGCGGCCGGCCGTCAGGCGGCCGGGCGCCAGTGCGGGTCGCGTCCGCTGAGGGCCAGGGCGCGGGTGAAGCCGGTGGCCCCGGGGGCGTCCACCTCGTCGGTGAACCCCTCGTACTGACGGTAGAGCGCGGCGGTCCTCTCCACGGTGCCCAGCACATGGGCGGCGGCCGCGTCGGAGATCCGGAACTCCTGTCCGGTGGCGCGGGCCACGTCCCAGCCGTGCAGCACGATCTCCTCGATGAGCATCGCGGCGGTGTCGGCGGCGGGGGACGCGAAATCGCCCTCGCCGATGGGGCCCTCCCAGACGGCCGGGTCGGACCAGGCGGCGACGGCCCGGTCGAGCTGGGCTGCGTACCGCTCGGCCCAGTCGGCGTCGGCGGTGAAGTCGCGGGCGATCAGCTCCTCGGGCAGTTCGGTGCGCAGGGCCCGGTGCTCCATGCCGTGCGAGGTGTAGAGCACCCAGTGGTTGACGAGCGTGCGGACGTCCCAGTCCGCGCAGGGGGTGGCGGTCGCCTCCAGCTGTCGGGCGGTGACGCCCCGGGCCACGCGGGCGGCCTCGGCGGCGCATTCGGTCATGTGGGCGTGCTCGGTCTTCATGCGTTCCAACCTAGGCGGGCGCGCGGGGCCGGTATTGAAGAAAGGCGACAGGTGCCGGGCGAGGAGTGTGTACGGGGCACGGATAGGCTTTCCGGTACGCCGCGAGGCGATCGCGCCCGTACGAAGGAGCAGCCGCACGTGACCACCACCGCACCCCTGTCCCCCGCCGCCGGCGCGAGCCCGGTGCCGGTCGTCCGGGCCGACGAGGTCTCGCTCGTACGCGAGGGGAACGTCCTGCTGGACGGGGTGTCGCTCACCGTGCGGGGCGGGGAGCACTGGGCGCTGCTGGGGGCCAACGGAGCCGGCAAGAGCACGCTGCTCGGGCTGCTGGGGGCGGTGAACCATCCGACGCGGGGTTCGGTCGAGGTGCTGGGCCGGACGCTGGGGCGGGTGGATCTGCGGGAGCTGCGGACGCTGCTCGGCCATGTCAATCCGCGTCATCCGCTGCGTTCGCCGCTGACGGTGAACGAGGTGGTGCTGACCGGTCTGACGAACTCGGTGGAGCCGGTGCCGCGCTGGTCGCCGGGTGCGGGGCAGCGGGAGCGGGCGGCGCGGCTGCTGGCGATGCTGGGGATGGCCGGCAAGGAGGGGTCGCGCTGGCCGGCGCTGTCGCAGGGCGAGCGCGGCCGTACGCTGATCGCCCGCGCGCTGATGCCGGAACCCCGGCTGCTGCTGCTCGACGAGCCGGCGACGGGGCTCGACCTGGCCGCCCGCGAGCAGTTGCTGGACAGTCTGGACGCGCTGCGCGAGGAGCATCCGGGGCTGGCGACGGTGCTGGTGACACACCATCTGGAGGAGCTGCCCGCGTCCACGACGCACGCGTTGCTGCTGCGCGACGGACGGTGTCTGGCCTCGGGCGCGGCGGACGAGGTGCTGACCACGGAGCTGGTGAGCGAGTGCTTCGGCCATCCGGTGCGCATCAGCCGGACGGACGGCCGGTGGGCGGCGCGGGCCAGGCGGCCGCCGCGCCCCGTGGGGGAGGGCGCGGTGGCCGCCGGCGGTCGGCGGGCGGTTACTCGACGATCTTGAGGAGCTTGTTGGCCGTGCCCTCGGTGGCGTTGCCGATGGCGTCCGGGGTGGCTCCCTCGGTCAGGGCCGCGGCGACCTCGGCCGGGGTGGCGTCCGGGTGTCCGGCGAGGTAGACGGCGGCGGCTCCGACGACGTGCGGGGTCGCCATCGACGTGCCGGAGATGGTGTTGGAGCCGGTGTCGCTGTCGTTCCAGGCGGACGTGATGTCGGAGCCTGGTGCGTAGAGGTCCACGACCGGGCCGTAGTTGGAGAACGACGACTGCTGGTCGTCCACGGTGGACGAGGCGACGGTGATGGCCTCGGGGACGCGGGAGGGCGAGCCCTGGCCGGCGTCGCTCGACTCGTTGCCGGCGGCGACCGCGAAGGTGACGCCGGAGGCGATGGCCTTCTGGACGGCCGCGTCGAGCGCTTCGTCGGCGCCGCCGCCCAGACTCATGTTGGCGACGGACGGGCCCTGGTGGTGCTCGGTGACCCAGTCGATGCCGGCGACGACCTGCTCGGTGGTGCCGGAGCCGGAGTCGTCCAGGACGCGGACGGCGACGATCTCGGCGTTCTTGGCGACGCCGTAGGAGGACCCGGCTATGGTGCCGGCGACGTGGGTGCCGTGGCCGTTGCCGTCGTCGGCGCTGTCGTCGTCGTCCACGGCGTCGTAGCCGGAGGTGGCCCGGCCGCCGAACTCCTCGTGGGTGGTGCGGACTCCGGTGTCGATGACGTACGCGCTGACGCCCTCGCCCGCGCTGTCCGGGTAGGTGTAGGCGTTGTCGCCGGCGGTCTCCGTCTGGTCGATGCGGTCCAGGCCCCAGGACGGCGGGTCGTCCTGGGTGGCGTCGATGTGGAACTTCTTGTTCTGGACGACCTTGGAGACGGCCGGGTCGGCGGCGAGCCGCTTGGCCTCGGTCTCCGAAAGTCCGTTGGCGGAGAAGCCGTTGATGGCGGAGCTGTAGTCGCGCTTCAGCTTCCCGCCGTACTCCTCGGCGAGCTTCTCCTTGTCGGCCGTGTGGTCCAGCATCACGATGTAGCTGCCGGCGACCGCGGTCGCCGCGTCGGCGCCGTAGATCTTGCCCTGGGCCGGGGCGGGGGCCGCCCCGGCGAACGGGGTGCCGAGCAGGGTGATGCCGGCGGCGGCCGCCACCGCGGTGATGGAGGCGGTCAGCTTGAACCGGCGTGCGCGCTTGTGATTGGCCATGAAGAGGGGTCTCCTCGTCATTCTTTGTGGGGGGATTGGCCCCCGGCCGGAAGATCTCCGGGGGTTGGCTCGAAACCCTGGCCGATTGACGCGCGCAGATCAAGAGCCCGCTACAGCTCCGACGCACTCACCAACCTTTCGTCACAACACACCCCCGGCGGTCTCGGGATGCCCCGATCGCCTTTACGTGTAAGGGGCTTCGATCCGCCTTGTCGGGGGGAGGGCCCCTCCCCGAGGTGGAGAGGCGTGACGCGCGGTCAGGAGCAGAGCATGACGAGACGGCCTTACGGCGCCCCTACCTTCGAATGCGGAGGCGGCGGCGCGGGGCCGGTGCCGGTCACGAGGGGGCACGCCCGTCATGGGGAATGTGGATTCGGCAGCGGTGAGGGGGCCGCGGGTCAAGGGCGTCGCCGCCCGCGCGGGCGGCTGGAGTGCGCGGCACCGCTGGGCGGCGGTGACGATCTGGGTGCTGTTCGTCGTCCTGGCGATGGGCCTGGGCTCCGCGGCGGGCCGGGTCGATGTGAAGGAGAGCGAGCAGATGTCCGGCGAGGTCGGCCGGGCGGTGCAGATCATCGAGGACGCGGGGCTCAAGGCCCCGGCCGGTGAGACCGTGCTGATCCAGTCGGCGGCCGGGGACGGGCCGGTGGCCGGCTCCAAGGAGTTCCGGGCGGCCGTCGACGAGGTGATCGACGCCGTACAGGGCACCGGTGAGGTCACCGCCGTCACCTCGCCGTACACCACCGGGACCATCTCGGCGGACGGGCACAGCGCGCTGGTGCAGTTCGAGATGCGCGGCGACGCGGAGACGGCGAGCGAGCGCGTCGGCCCGGTGCTCGACGCCGTCGCGAAGGTGGACGCGAAGCACGAGGGGCTGCTGATCGAGGAGATCGGCGGCGCCAGCATGGGCAAGACGTTCGACGACGCGTTCGGCAGCGACTTCCAGCGGGCCGAGTTCTCCGCCGTACCGGTCGCGCTCGGCATTCTGCTCATCGCCTTCGGGGCGCTGGTCGCCGCGCTGCTGCCGGTCGCCCTGGCCCTCACCGCGATCATGGCGACGATGGGTCTGATGGGCGTGGTGAGCCACTTCCAGCCGATGAGTGACACCGCCAACTCCGTGATGCTGCTGGTCGGTCTGGCCGTCGGCGTCGACTACTGCCTGTTCTATCTGCGCCGGGAGCGCGAGGAGCGGGCCAAGGGCCGGGACGCCCGGACCGCGCTGATGATCGCCGCCGCGACCAGCGGGCGCGCCATCGTCGTCTCCGGTGTGACGGTCTGCGTCGCGATGGCGGGCATGCTCTTCACCGGCATCGCCGAGTTCGAGGCGATGGGCCTGGCCTCGCTGATGGTCGTGGCCGTCGCCATGGTCGGTTCGGTCACCGTGCTGCCCGCGCTGCTCTCCCTGCTCGGCGAGCGGGTCGAGAAGGGCCGGGTGCCGTTCCTGGGCCGTCTCAAGCGCTCCCGGCACGGCGGCGCGGACGGCGAGAGCCGGATCTGGCGCGCGGTGCTCACCGCGGTGCTGCGCCGGCCGTGGACCGCGGCCGTGGTCGCCGCCGGGGCGCTCGCGGCGCTCGCCCTGCCCGCGCTCGGCATGCACACCCAGAACCTCACCCTGGACCAGGAGTTCGGCGACTCGCTGCCGATCGTGCGGACCTACGACCGGCTGAACGAGGCGTTCCCCGGGGGCGCCGACCCGGCGCAGGTCGTGGTCAGGGCCGACGACATCGGCGCCGCCCCGGTCCGCAAGGCGCTGGCGGACTTCCGCAAGCAGGCGGTCGCCTCGGGCGCGTCCAAGGGTCCGGTGGACATCGTGACGCACGACGCGGAGAACGTCGCGGTCATCGATGTGCCGCTGGTCGGCGGTTCGGACCAGGAAGCGGCCGAGAAGAGCCTGGACCTGCTGCGGAACACCGTGCGCCCGGCCACGCTCGGCACGGTCGACGGGGTGGAGGCGCCGATCACCGGGCAGGTCGCCGGTTCGAAGGACTTCAACGAGCAGATCGTCGGCTCCGTCGTGCCGGTCTTCGCCTTCGTGGTCGCCTTCGCCTTCCTGCTGATGCTGCTCTGCTTCCGCTCGCTGACGGTGGCGGTCACCTCGATCGTCCTCAACCTGCTCTCGGTGGGCGCCGCCTACGGCATCCTGACCGCGATCTTCCAGCACGGCTGGGGCGCCTCGCTGGTGGGCGCCGAGGGCGTCGGCGCGATCATCTCCTGGCTGCCGCTGTTCCTCTTCGTGATCCTGTTCGGGCTCTCGATGGACTACCACGTGTTCGTGGTCTCCCGTATCCGTGAGGCCCGCCTCCAGGGCCGCACCACCCGCGATGCCATCGCCCACGGCGTGGTCACCACGGCCGGGGTGGTGACCAGCGCGGCCGTCATCATGGTCGCCGTGTTCGCCATCTTCGGCACGCTGTCGATGCAGTCCATGAAGCAGATGGGCGTCGGTCTCGCGGCGGCCGTGCTGATCGACGCGACGATCATCCGCGGGGTGCTGCTCCCGGCCACGATGGCCCTGCTGGGCGAGCGCAACTGGTACTTCCCGAAGTGGCTGCGCCGGCTGCCGGACATGACGCACGACGAGTCGTACGACGACGTGCCGGCGCCGCCCGCACCCGCACGCGGCGGCGAGGCCCCGGAGCGGGTCGGCGTCTGACCCCGAGGGTGTCCGCGCCCTCCCCCGTCCCGGAGTCCGGGGCGCGGGAGGGCGGGGACCTGCGGTCATGGCCGATCAGCTGGACCGCATCGTCAAGCTCGCCGAGTCGGGGCGCATCAGGGTCAACCTGTTGCCGTTCGACAGGAGCCCGCATCCGCTGCTTGAGGGCCTGGTCACGCTGATGTGGTTCGAGGATCAGCCGCCCATGGTGGCAGAGATCCAAGGGTCCATGGACGTTGTCCTGAGCGAGGCGCCGGCGAGGCCCCGAACGGGTGAGAAAATCGGGCCATGAACGAGATGGAAGCGCGCGAGGTGCTGGTGGCCGCCGGATTCCCCGGGGACGCCGGACTACTCGCGCTCGGCGAGAACGCGGTGTTCGCGGCCGGTGACCTCGTCGTCAAGGTCGGCCGGGACGCCGGGCGCCACCCGGAGCTGTGGGAGCGGGCGGAGCGCGAGGTGGCCGTCGCCCGGTGGCTCGCGGAGTCCGGGGTGCCCGCCGTGCGGGCGGCCGAGGCCGGGGCCCGGCTGGTCGAGGGGCATCCGGTGACCGTGTGGCACCGGCTGCCGGACGCGGTGCGCCCCGCCGAGCCGCGCGACCTCGCCCCGCTGCTGCGCGCGGTGCACGCGCTGCCCGCGCCCGAGGGGTTCGCGCTGCCGCGCCGGGAGCTGCTGGGCGGCGTCGAGCGCTGGCTGCGGCTGGCGGGCGACGCGATCGACCCGGCCGACGCGGCCTATCTGCGCGAGCGCCGCGACGGGTTCGCCGCCGCGGCCGCGGCACTGGTCCCCCACCTTCCGGCGGGCCCGATCCACGGGGACGCGCTGGCGCGCAACGTCCATGTCGGCCCGGACGGACCGGTCCTGGTGGACCTGGAGACCTTCTCCTCGGACCTGCGCGAACACGATCTGGTGGTCCTCGCGCTGTCCCGCGACCGGTACGGCCTCGCGGCCGACGCGTACGACGCGTTCACCGCTGCGTACGGCTGGGATGTGCGCGAGTGGGAGGGGTGCGCCGTGCTGCGGGGGGCACGGGAGACGGCGAGCTGTGCGTGGGTGGCGCAGCACGCGCCCTCGAACGAGGCCGCCCTGGCGGAGTTCCGGCGCCGCGTGGCATCCCTGCGCGACGGGGACGCCTCGGTGCGCTGGTATCCCTTCTGACCGGGCCCGCTACGGCCGGCCCGTGACCGTCGCGGGCTCGCGGACCGGCCAGCGGGCGTCGATCACCGCGTCCGGGGTGCCCTTGCGGCGCAGGAAGCTCTGGAAGTCCGCCGCCCATTCCGCGTACCACGCGATCTGGCGTTCGTGCAGCAGCTCCACCGTGAGGTCGGCGACCGCGCGGTGGCGGGCGGCTATCGCGTACGCCACCCGGACCGCGGCCAGCGCGTCCGCCGCCGCGTCGTGCGCGCCGCCGTGGACCACGCCGTACTCGACGCAGACCGCCTCCAGGTTCCGCTTGCCCTTGCGGTAGCGGTCGACGGCGCGGTCGATGGTGTACGGGTCGATCACGGGCCCGACCGGGGCGCCGTCGAGCCGGTCGGCGAGCGAGGGCAGTTGGTGGCGGTGCAGCTCGGCCGTGAGCAGGGTCAGGTCGAAGGCGGCGTTGTAGGCCACGACCGGGATGCCCCGGCGCCAGTAGCCGGCCAGCGTGTCGGCGACCTCGTCGGCCACCTCGCGCGCCGGGCGGCCCTCCGCGGCCGCCCGCTCACTGCTGATGCCGTGGATCGCGGACGCCTGGGCGGGGATGCGGACGCCCGGATCGGCCAGCCAGGTGTGCCGGGCGGTCGGCTCGCCGTCCCGGTCGTCGACGGCGATCACCGCGGCCGTCACGATCCGGGCCTCCAGCGGGTCCGTCCCCGTCGTCTCCAGATCGAAGCCGACCAGCGCATGCCGGTGCCAGCTCATCCCGTACCTCCTTCATGGTGCTCCCCCGGATGACGACCACCCTCGCACGGGCCACTGACAACGCCGCTCAGGAGACCGGCCGGGAGTCCGTCCACACGGACTCGAACTCCTCCCGGTAGGTCTCGAACAGCCCGTGCTCGTATCCCTGCCCCGCCCGGACCACCGCACGCCCGCCGCCGCGCAGCACCAGCACCGGCGCCTCCATGCCGCGCGCCCGGCGCAGATAGGTCTGGACGACGCCCACCGCGTCGGCGCCGTCGCCGTCGACCAGGTAGGCCGTGAAGCGCGGGGTCTCGTCGAAGACGTGGATCTCGAAGGCGCCCGGATCGCGGAGCTTGGCGCGCACCCGGCGCATGTGCAGGATGTTCATCTCGACGGACCGGCTCAGCTCGCCCTTCTTGAGCCCCAGCTCCCGTTCCCGGCGCTTGACCGCGCTGCTGGCCGGGTTGATGAACAGCAGCCGTATCCGGCAGCCCGACTCGGCGAGCCGGATGAGCCGGCGTCCGGAGAAGTTCTGCACCAGCAGGTTGAGCCCTATGCCGATGGCGTCCAGCCGGCGCGCCCCGCCGAACAGGTCCTCGGCGGGCAGCTGGCGCTGGAGCCGCACCCGGTCGGGGTGGACGGAGACCACGTCCGCGTACCGGTCGCCGACCAGTTCCTCGACGGCGTCGACCGGGAGCCGGTCGGCGGAGGGCACGGACGCGCCGCCGCCGAGCATCTCCAGGAGCCGGGCGGAGGCCCGCTCGGCCTGGGCGAGCACCGCTTCGTTCAGGGCGCGGTTGCGGGAGACGACGTTGCGGGCGACCTCCAGCTCGTCGAGTGCCAGTTCGACGTCGCGGCGGTCGTCGAAGTAGGGCTCGAAGCAGGGCCAGTGCTGGACCATCAGCTCGCGGAGCTGGGGCAGCGTGAGGAAGCTGAGGACGTTGTCGTCGGCCGGGTCGAGCAGATAGCCCTTGCGGCGGGAGACCTCGCGGACGGCGACGGCGCGCTGCACCCACTCCTGGCCGGCGGGCCCGGCCGCGGCGACCACCCAGTCCTCGCCGTGGACGGGCTCGTAGATCGGCCGGAGCACCGCGGCGACCACGGCACGCAGCCGCTGTTCGACGAGGTTCAGCCAGATGTAGGCGCGCCCGGCCCGCTGCGCGCGGGTGCGCACCTCGCTCCAGTCGTCGGCGTCCCACTCCAGCTCCGCGCCGATCTCCAGGGGCTGCGCCAGCGAGACCGCCCCAGGGGGAACCTCGGCCACGTCCCCCTCGTGACCCGCGTCACCCGAGGGCAGCTCGAATCCTCCCGAGCTCACCCACGCACCGCCTTCCACTCCCCCACCAACGATCAAGGAAGGGTACTCCGGGAGCGGGAGCCGGTGCAGCCCGATGCGCAGGCTCCTTTACCAACTCCCCATGGGATCAAACCTGTTCCGGACGGCGAGTTCGGGCGGAGTGAGCGGATTCATAGGGATTAAACACCCCACCCCGGACCGGGAACCGGACAGCCGCGGTACGGGACCGGTCTTCGGACGTTCGCGGGCGACACGGAGAGGCACGAGGTTGACCGACGGGCCGACGTCCTAGGTAAGGGGCCTTCTTTCGGGGAAGATCTGGCGCGGGGCCCAGGTGGGCCGTGTGGCCCCACCAGGGCGACCAGGCGACCGCGGCAGAACTGGACTGGAAGAGTCGAATCCATGCAGGTGTGGCCGGGACAGGCGTACCCGCTCGGTGCCACGTACGACGGCGCCGGGACCAATTTCGCGGTCTTCTCGGAGGCCGCCCACCGAATCGAGTTGTGCCTGCTGCACGACGACGGTTCCGAGACGGCGGTGGAGCTGAGAGAGACCGATGCCTTCGTCCGGCACGCGTATCTGCCGGGGGTGATGCCGGGTCAGCGCTACGGATTCCGGGTGCACGGCCCGTACGAGCCGCAGCGGGGCGTGCGGTGCAACTCCGCCAAGCTGCTGCTGGACCCCTACGCGCGGGCGGTCTCCGGGCGGATCACCTGGGGCGAGGCGGTCTACGGCTATCCGTTCGGCCGGCCCGACGCGCGCAACGACCTGGACTCCGCCCCGCACACGATGACCTCCGTGGTGGTGAACCCGTACTTCGACTGGGGCGACGACCGGCGCCCCCGTACGGACTACCACCGCACGGTGATCTACGAGGCCCATGTGAAGGGCCTGACGATGCTCCATCCGGGGCTGCCCGAGGAGCTGCGCGGCACCTACGCCGGGCTGGCGCATCCGGAGATCATCGCCCATCTGACCGAACTGGGCGTCACCGCCATCGAACTGATGCCCGTACACCAGTTCGTCCAGGACCACCGGCTCTCCGACGCGGGGCTCACCAACTACTGGGGCTACAACACCATCGGCTTCTTCGCCCCGCACAACGCGTACGCCTCCTGGGGCGACCGGGGCGAACAGGTGCTGGAGTTCAAGCAGGCCGTGCGCGCCCTGCACCAGGCGGGCATCGAGGTGATCCTCGACGTGGTCTACAACCACACCGCCGAGGGCAACCACCTGGGCCCGACGCTGTCCTTCCGGGGGCTGGACAACGCCTCGTACTACCGGCTGACCGAGGACCAGCGCTACTACATGGACACCACGGGCACCGGGAACTCGCTGCTCATGCGGTCCCCGCACGTGCTCCAGATGATCATGGACTCGCTGCGGTACTGGGTGACCGAGATGCATGTGGACGGCTTCCGCTTCGACCTGGCGGCCACGCTGGCCCGGCAGTTCCACGAGGTGGACCGGCTGTCGTCGTTCTTCGACCTGGTGCAGCAGGACCCGGTGGTCAGCCAGGTGAAACTGATCGCCGAGCCGTGGGACGTGGGCGAGGGCGGCTACCAGGTGGGAAACTTCCCGCCGCTGTGGACGGAGTGGAACGGCAAGTACCGGGACACGGTCCGCGATCTGTGGCGGGGCGAGCCCCGGACCCTGGCCGAATTCGCCGGGCGGCTGACCGGCTCCTCCGACCTCTATCAGGACGACGGACGGCGCCCGCTGGCCTCGATCAACTTCACCACCTGCCACGACGGCTTCACCCTGCACGACCTGGTCTCGTACAACGACAAGCACAACGAGGCCAACGGCGAGGGCAACCGGGACGGCGAGAGCCACAACCGGTCCTGGAACTGCGGCGTGGAGGGCGAGACGGACCGGCCGGATGTGCTGGAGCTGCGCGAACGCCAGATGCGCAACTTCATCGCCACGCTGATGCTGTCGCAGGGCGTGCCCATGCTCAGCCACGGCGACGAGTTCGGCCGCACCCAGCGCGGCAACAACAACGCCTACTGCCAGGACAACGAGCTGTCCTGGGTGCACTGGCCCGAACCGCCCTGCGCGCTCGGCGCCGACATCGAGGACGACGACGGGGAGGAGCCGGACGGCGCGGCGCGCGGCATGACCCTGCTGGAGTTCACCCGCGCGATGGTGTGGCTGCGCCGCGACCATCCGGTCTTCCGCCGCCGCCGGTTCTTCCACGGCCGCCCGGTGGAGGGCACGCACGACGAGCTGTCCGACATCGCCTGGTTCACGCCCCAGGGCCAGGAGATGACCCAGCGGGACTGGCAGGCCGCGCACGCCAAGGCCCTGACGGTCTTCCTGAACGGGCACGCCATCTCGGAGCCCGGTCCGCGCGGGGAGCGGATCTCCGACGACTCCTTCCTGCTGATGTTCAACGCGAGCGCCGAGACGCTGGAGTTCGCGGTGCCCGTCGACCACGGCCGGCAGTGGCACGCCGTGGTGGACACCGCGCGCCCGGCCGGGGTGCTGCCCGGAGCGGGGCCGAAGGTGGCGGCGGGCGATCGGGTGACGCTGGTGGGGCGCAGCATGGTGGTGCTGCAACGGCCCGCGTGACCGCGGGGGCCCCGGAGCGGGGCCGCTCGTGTCACCCCGTCGTGCCCTTGTGTCCGGCGGGGTGACACAGGCGGCCGTGATGTGGGTACGGAAGATCCCATGACGCCTACCGCCACGTACCGGCTGCAGCTCCAGCCGGAGTTCCCGTTCCGGGCCGCCGAGGACGCCGTTCCGTATCTCGCCTCGCTCGGCGTCTCGCATCTTCATCTGTCGCCGGTCCTGGAGGCCGTGCCGGGTTCCCGGCACGGCTACGACGTCACGGACCACGGCCGGGTACGGGAGGCGCTGGGCGGCGAGGAGGGGCTGCGGCGGCTGGCGCGCACCGCGCGGGAACACGGCCTCGGCCTGGTCCTGGACATCGTGCCCAACCACATGGCGGCCGATCCCCGGCACAACCACGCGCTGCGCGAGGTGCTGCGGGAGGGCCCCGGCTCGCCGTACGCGCGCTGGTTCGACATCGACTGGGAGGCGGGCGGCGGCCGGCTGCTGCTGCCGGTGCTGGCCGGCCGGATCGGCGACGAGATGGCACGGATGCGGGTGGACGGCGATGTGCTGCGGTACGGGGAGCAGGAGTTCCCGCTGCGCTCCGGCACCGCCCACCTCGGCCTGCCGGAGCTGCTGGACGCCCAGTACTACCGGCTCGGCTGGTGGCGGCTGGCCCGCACCGAGCTGAACTACCGGCGGTTCTTCACCATCTCGGACCTGATCGGGGTGCGGGTGGAGGACCCGGAGGTGTTCGCCGCCACCCACGGCAAGATCCTCGAACTGGTCCGGGACGGGGTGGTGGACGGTCTGCGGATCGACCATCCGGACGGCCTCGCCGACCCGGCCGGCTATCTGGAGCGGCTGTCGGAGGCGAGCGGCGGGGTGTGGACGGTGGTGGAGAAGATCCTCACCGGCTCCGAGCGGCTGCCGGCCGGCTGGGCCGTCGCCGGGACCACGGGGTACGACGCGCTGTACCGGATCGACGGCCTGTTCACCGATCCGCGGGGCGCGGCCGAGCTGCTGGGCCATTACCGCGAGGCGGCGTCCCCGGCCGGGGACCGGGGCGGCTCGTGGACGGCGACCGTGCGCCGGGCCGCGTACCGGGTGGTCAGCCATGAGCTGGCGGCGGAGACCGAGCTGCTGACCCGGCTGGCCGCCCGGATCTGCGCCGGTGACCCCGCGCTGCGCGACCACGCGCCGTGGGCGCTGCGGACGGCGGTGCGCGAACTGCTGGTGCGCGTCCCGGTGTACCGCCCGTACGTGACGGCGGGCGGCCCCTGCCCGGCGGAGGCCGGGGCGACGCTGGACGCGACGGCGGTGAGCGACGCCAAGGCGGTCTTCTCGGTACGCGACGAGGCGTCGGCCGTCGATGTGGTGCGGGACCTGGCGCTGGGGCGGCTGGGCGGCGGCGGGGACCGGGCGGCGTTCTGCGCCCGGTTCGCCCAGACGGCGTCCGCGCTGCGGGCGAAGGCGGTCGAGGACACGGCGTACTACCGGTACGTGCCGCTGGTCTCGGCGAATGAGGTGGGCGGCGATCCGGGGCATCCGGCGGTCGCGCCGGAGGACTTCCACGCCTTCTGCACCCGGCTGGCGCGGGACTGGCCCGCCACCGGGACGGCGCTGACGACGCATGACACCAAGCGGAGCGCCGATGTGCGGGCGGGCATCGCGGTGCTGTCGCAGTGCCCCGGCCGGTGGGCGGGGCTGGTGGCGGGGCTCGCCCGGTCCGCCCCGGCCGCACCCGATCCGCAGCTGGCCTGGCAGGCGTGGCAGACGGCGGTCGGCTGCGCGGGGGTTCCGGCCGGTGAGCGGGCGGCGCGGCTGGAGCCCGCGCTGCTGAAGGCGGTGCGCGAGTCGGGCCTGTTCACCAGCTGGACGGAGCCCGATCCGGTGTACGAGCGGCTGGTGTCGGACTTCGTGGCCGCCGGTCCCGCCGCGGACACCGGTCCGGTGCGGGATCTGGTGGAGGAGTTCGCCGCGCCGCTGGCCGCGCATGTGCGGGCGCAGTCGCTGGGCGCGGCGCTGGTGCATCTGACGATGCCCGGGGTGCCGGACCTGTACCAGGGCACGGAGCGCTCGTATCTGGCCCTGGTCGATCCGGACAACCGGCGGCCGTTCGCGGAGCCTTCGCCGCAGGCGCCGGCCGACGAGAAGGCGGAGCTGACCGGGGTGGCGCTGCGGCTGCGCCGGGAGCGTCCCGGAGTGTTCGGCGAGTCGGGTACGTACACGCCGCTGCGGGCGTCCGGTCCGGCGGCGGAGCACTGTGTGGCGTTCTGCCGGTCGGGCGAGGTGGTCACGGCGGTGACCCGGCTGTCGCTGCGGCTCGCGGAGTCGGGCGGCTGGCGGGGGACGCGCCTCGCGCTGCCGGACGACGGGGAGTGGCGGGACCTGCTGAGCCCCGGCCGGAAGTTCGCCGGCGGGGACGCGGGCGTGGCGGAGCTGTTCGCGGACCGTCCGGTGGCACTGCTGGTACGGGGGTGAGGGGGCTGCGGCCGGGCGGGCTCAGCCGGGCCGGACCAGCAGGGAGCGGGGGCCTCGGGTGAGGAGGCCGGTGGCGGCGGGGCGGAATCCGTCGGCCCAGCGGAGCCGGGGCATCGCGTCGAGCAGGGCGCGCAGGCCCTGTTCGGCCTCCAGCCGGCTGAGCGCCACGGCCGGGCAGCCCGCCGGCCCGGTCAGGGCGCGGTCCTGGTCGGGGCGGAAGGGGTCGAAGACGTCCGGGGCGGCGAAGCGCTGCGGGTCGCGGGCGGCGGCCCCGACGAGGCAGGCCACGGTGGCCCGCGCGGGAAGGGTGCCGCCGCTGAGGGTGACTTCGGCGACCGTGCGGCGCAGGACGACCTGGACCGGCGGGTCGCGGCGCAGCGACTCCGTCCAGGCCCGTCCGGCGAGCGCGGGTTCGATGCGCAGGGCGGCCAGCAGGTCGGGGTCGTCGAGCAGGTTGGCGAGGAGCGAGGCGAGCGCGGTCCGCCGCAGCGCGGAGTCCCGTACACAGGGTCCGGCGGCGGGCGGTTCGGCGGGTTCCCGGCGGGGTGCGGCGGGCAGCCAGCGGCAGAACTCCTCGACGAGGTCGGCGCGGGGGCGCCGGGCGATGCGGCGGGCCAGCACGTAGGCGGTGCGTTCGACGCGCTCGGCGAGCGGGGCGGGCACGGTGCCGGTCACCACGGTGTACCGGTCGGCGGGCCGGCAGCGGGGGCTACCGTGGCAGAGCCCGATCGGCGCGAGGCCGCCGCGTGGCGCCCCGTCCTGCGGGAGGCCGGTGAAGCGGGGATCGGTGAGGGCGGCGCTGACGTCGTCGTACCGGCTGATCAGCCAGGCGCCGAGCGGCGCGTCGTAGCTGAGCGGGTACTGCTCGCGCAGCATCCGGTAGAAGCGGTACGGGTCACGGGCCGCGCCGCGGGCCAGCAGGCTGGGGCCGGTGCGGGGGCGGGCGGTGCGGGCTCGGGGTTCGGGCGAGACGGTCGGGGCCGGTATGTCTCGGGGCGTGTCGGCCTGCATGGCGTTTCCCCCGGAACGAGTCGGTTGTGCCGCACGGCGGCGCGGTCCCTCTCAGGGCATCACCTGAACGGGTCCGTCGCAGTCGGCGCGCGGCCGTCCGGGTGACGCCGGGGGCGCCTCGGCGGTGCCGCGCCGGACGTCGGCCAGCAGTCCGGTGAAGGCGGCGGCGGCGCCGGTCAGCTCGACGCGGGAGAACACGGCGAGCTCCCGGCGCCAGGCCGGGTCCACGGTGAGCAGGGCGCAGTCCTCGCCGACGGCGCCCCGTACGACATGGGCGGGTGCGGTGGCGACGCCGACCCCGGCCGCCGCCATCCGGACCGCGGTCGAGGTGTGTTCGGTGCGCACCGCCGTACGCGGGGTGAAGCCGGCGCGGGCGCAGGCCCAGTCGAGGAAGGGCAGGCCCTCCACGACGGCCTCCATGGCGCAGCGCACCCAGGAGCGGTCGGCCAGTTCCTGGAGGCGGACGGAGGTCCGCCCGGCGAGCGGGTCGTCGAAGGGGACGACGAGCACGATGTCCTCCGCGCCGATGGGGACGACGGGGCCGCTCCAGCGGGCGGGCGGCGGTCCGACGGCGAGGTCGGCGGTGCCGCGTTCGATCTGCTCCTCCAGTGCCTCGGTGGTGGCGTACTCGTGCAGGACGAGGGCGACGCCGGGGTGGGCGGCGCGCCAGCGGGCGAAGACGTCGGGCAGGATGCCCACGGCGATGGCGTGGACGGTGGCGATGTGCAGTTCGCCGCCGTGCGCCCCGGCGGCGGCGCGGGCGGCCCGGCGGGCCTGGGCGGCGCTGCGGACGGCTCGTTCGGCGTGCGGCAGGAAGGCGCGGCCCATCGCGGTGAGCCGCACCCCGCGCGGGAGCCGTTCGAGCAGCGCGCCGCCCACGGCCCGTTCCAGGGCCTTGATCTGGTGGGAGAGCGCCGGCTGGGTGACGTGGAGGCGTTCGGCGGCGCGGGTGAAGGAGGACTCCTCGACCACCGTGAGGAAGTACTCCATCTGCCGCAGGCTCATCGTGGTCCCCCTCCGGGCGCGTGCCCGTCCGCTCCGTCATGAACGGTGTGCATGGAGGCCAGAGAAACATTGCCTTGGACTCATGGCAAGGAGCGGGCGGAGGCTGGGGGCCATGAAACGGAACGCGCGTACGAACGAGGTGGACATCGTCGTCATCGGCGGCGGGACCGGGGGCTATTCGACGGCGCTGCGGGCGGCCGGGCTCGGGCTGGACGTGGTCCTCGCGGAGCGGGACAAGGTGGGCGGGACCTGTCTGCACCGGGGCTGCGTCCCCAGCAAGGCCATGCTGCACGCGGCGGAACTCGTGGACGGGATCGCGGAGGCGCGCGAGCGGTGGGGTGTGCGGGCGGCCGTGGAGTCGGTGGACTGGCCGGCGCTGGTGGCGACCCGCGACGACATCGTCGGCCGCAACCACCGGGGCGTCCAGGCGCACTTGGCGCACGCCGGGGTGAACGTGGTGGCGGGCGGCGCCGAGTTGACCGGGCCGCGCACCGTGCGCATCGCGGGGTACGGGGAGGTGGCCGCCCGGCGCGGCATCGTGCTGGCGACGGGGTCGCGGCCCCGGATGCTGCCGGGCCTGGCGGCGGACGGGCGGCGGGTGGTGACCAGCGACGACGCGCTGTTCGCGCCCGGTCTGCCGGAATCGGTGCTGGTGCTGGGCGGCGGGGCGATCGGCGTCGAGTACGCCTCGCTGCACCGGTCGATGGGGGCGCGGGTGACCCTGGTGGAGGCGGCAGACCGGCTGGTGCCGCTGGAGGACGCGGAGGTGTCGCGCCATCTGGCGCGCGGGCTGAGGAAGCGGGGCATCGATGTGCGGGCCGGGACGCGGCTGCTGGACGCGGTGGTGCTGGACGACGGGGTACGGGCGACGCTGCGGACCCCGCGCGGGGAGACGCTGACGGTGGAGGCGCGGCGGCTGCTGGTGGCGGTGGGCCGGGTCCCGGTGACGGACGGGCTCGGGCTCTCGGCCGCCGGCCTGGCCGCGGACGGGCGGGGCTTCGTGGCGCCGGCGGACTGGTCGCGGCTGGAGACCGCGGTGCCGGGCGTCCATGTGGTGGGCGATCTGCTGCCGCCGCCGTCCCTCGGCCTGGCCCACGCCTCGTTCGCGGAGGGGCTGTCGGTGGCGGAGACCCTGGCGGGGCGGCGTCCGGCGCCGGTGGACTACGACGCGGTGCCGCGGGTGACGTACTCGGCGCCGCAGACGGCCGCGGTGGGGCTCTCCGAGGCGGCGGCGCGGGACGCGGGCCACGACGTCGTGGTGAACACCATGCCGCTGACCGCCGTCGCCAAGGGCATGGTGCACGGGCAGGGCGGCCTGGTGAAGGTGGTCGCCGAGCGCGGGGGCCGGGTGCTCGGGGTGCATCTGGTCGGGCCGCACGTCTCGGAGATGATCGCCGAGTCCCAGCTGATCGTCGGCTGGGACGCGGAGCCCCTGGACGTGGCCCGGCACATCCACCCGCATCCGACGCTCTCCGAGGCGATCGGGGAGTCGTTCCTCACGCTGGCCGGCCGGGGGCTGCACCAACAGGCGTGAGCCGCCCGGTCCTGGGGCGCCCGGCGGCCTCTCAGGCGGGCGGCGGGAGCGCGGGGGCGGAGAGCCGGAACATCATGCGGCCGAAGCTGACCTGGTCCCCCTCGCGCACCGGGACGGTGCCGGTGACGCGCTGCCCGTTGACGCAGGTGCCGTTGGTCGAGCCGAGGTCGCGCAGCAGCCAGCGGTCGCCCTGCGCGGTCAGCTCCGCGTGCATCCGGGAGACCGTCTCGTGGGTGAGGCGAAGTCCGTTGCCGGGATCGCGGCCGATGAGCAGGGGATGCGGGCTGGGGGCCGGCAGCAGCAGCTTGGGCAGCCGCTCCGCCCGCCACGCCCGGCGAATCCGCTCCGGGAAGCCCGAGATCCCGCCCACGACCCGCAACAGCCCGCGCGACCAGCGGCCTTCGCGCTCCAGGTCCCTGGTGAGGGCCTCCAGCTCCTCGGGGCGGCTGGTCGTCAGCGCCACCTCCATGCGCCGCATGAAGGTGTCCTGGGAGAGCTTGCCCTGGGCCGCGCCCTCCCTGAGCACACCGAGAACACGGTCGCGCTGCGCGTCGGACAGGCGCGCGGTGGGCGTGTGGAACTCGAACGGGGACGTCACCCACCGATTGTCGGCCCGACGGCCCCGAAGTGTCCAGAACGGGCGGCCCATCCGCCCCTCCTGACCTGCACGGGACCGCCTCCGGATATCCGGGGGCGGTCGCTCCGCACGGTTGCCGGGGACGGCCCGTCAGTCCGCCGGCCGCTGGGCCCTGATGAGGTCGCGGTACCAGGTGTAGGAGTCCTTCGGGGTGCGGCGCAGCGTCTCGTAGTCGATGTGCACGAGCCCGAAGCGCTTGCTGGCGCCCTCGGTCCACTCGATGTTGTCGGTGAGCGACCAGGTGAAGTAGCCGCGTACGTCCACGCCCGCGTCGATCGCCTCCCGCAACGCCCGCAGATGCCCGTCGAGGAAGGCGATCCGGCGGCTGTCCGCGGCCGGCTCGTCCACCGCGCAGCCGTTCTCGGTGATGTAGACCGGCGGCAGCAGCTCGCCGTAGCGCTCCCGCAGCTGTACGAGGGTCTCGCGCAGCCCGTCCGGGACGACGGGCCAGCCGAAGTCGGTCTTCTCGTAGCCCTCGATCTCCCGGATGCCGAACGGCAGGCCCTCGGGCACGCCGAAGCCGGCGAACGATGCGAGCGCGTCGGGCGCGGGCGCGCCGACGAGGGTCGGGTTGTAGTAGTTGACGCCGTACCAGTCGATCCGGGCGGAGATGGTCCGCAGGTCGTCCTCGACCGCGCCCGGCATCAGGGCGGCGACGTTCTCGTCCGGGTAGCGGCCGGTGAGCAGCGGGTCGGCGAAGAGCCGGTTGGTGAGGGTGTCGTACAGCCCGGCGGCGAAGCGGTCCTCCTCGGACTCCCCGGCCGTCCAGACCGGCGAGTGCGAGACGGCTATGCCGATGTTGTCGGCGCCCGCCGCGCGCAGCGCGCGTACGGCCAGACCGTGGGCGAGGAGCTGGTGGTGGGCGGCGGGCAGCGCGTCGAACAGGAGGGTGCGGCCGGGGGCGTGCTCGCCGAGCGCGTACCCCAGCAGGGTGACCTCGGCGGGTTCGTTGAGGGTGATCCACATGGGTACGCGGTCGGCGAGGCGTTCGGCGACGATGCCCGCGTACTCGGCGAAGCGGTAGGCCGTGTCGCGGTTGAGCCAGCCGCCCTCCTCGTCCAGCGGGAGCGGAGTGTCCCAGTGGTAGAGGGTGGGCGCCGGGGTGATGCCGTGGGCGCACAGCTCGTCCACGAGCCGGTCGTAGAAGTCCAGCCCCTGCGGGTTGACCGGGCCGCTGCCGCCGGGGACGACGCGCGGCCAGCTCACCGAGAAGCGGAAGGCGTCGGCGCCCAGCCCGGCCAGCAGGGCGACGTCCTCCCGGTAGTGCCGGTGGAAGCCGGTGCCCCGGCTGGTGTCGGTGCCGTCCTTGATGCGTCCGGGCTGCGCGGCGAAGGCGTCCCAGCCGGAGGGGCCCTTGCCCTCGGCGTCGGCGGCGCCCTCGGTCTGGAACGCGGACGCGGAGGCTCCCCAAAGGAATCCGGGCGGGAAGAGCGGCACGGTCATCTCGGCCTCCACAGCCGTAGGTAGGGGGTGCGTAGGACAGAACCCGACAGGGCAGTGATCAGTTCCAGACCTTAATCGCCGGTGTCGGCCCCGATCCAGAGCTTCAGCGGACCGCGGCCCCGGAAGCGAGGAGCGCCGCATGTTGTTCGAGGTATGGGCACCGGACGCGGGATCGGCCGCGCTGCGGCTGCGGGACGGGTCGCAGCCGATGGAGCCCGATCCGGACCGCCCCGGCTGGTGGACCGCCGAGGCGGAGGCCGCGGACGGCGACCGGTACGGCTTCGCCCTCGACGGCGGCCCGGTGCGCCCCGACCCCCGTTCGCGCCGCCAGCCGGACGGGCCGGACGGCGAGTCGGCGGTGGTCGACCACGACGCGTACGTCTGGCGCTCCGACTGGGCGGGGCGCGCCCTGCCCGGCGCGGTCCTGTACGAGCTGCACATCGGCACCTTCACCGGCGAGGGCACCTTCGAGGCGGCGGCGGCCCGGCTGGGGCATCTGGCGGAGCTGGGGGTCACCCATGTGTCGCTGATGCCGGTCTGCCCGTTCCCCGGGGTGCACGGCTGGGGGTACGAGGGAGTGTCGCTGTGGGCCGTGCACGAGCCGTACGGCGGCCCCGAAGGGCTGAAGCGCTTTGTCGACACGGCGCACGGGCTGGGGCTCGCCGTCGTCCTGGACGTGGTCCACAACCATCTGGGCCCGTCCGGCAACTACCTCCCGCTGTTCGGCCCGTACTTCACCGAGACGCACCACACCCCGTGGGGCGCGGCGGTCAATCTGGACGCGCCGGGCTCCGACGAGGTGCGGGCGTTCCTGCTGGGCAGCGCGCTGGCCTGGCTGCGGGACTACCGGCTGGACGGGCTGCGGCTGGACGCGGTGCACGCGCTCGCCGACACCCGCGCGCTGACCTTCCTGGAGGAGCTGTCCGCAGCGGTGGACGCGCTCTCGGCGGAGCTGGGGCGCCCGCTGCCGCTGATCGCCGAGTCCGATCTGTGCGACCCGCGCACCACGACCCCCCGCGAGGAGGGCGGGCTCGGCCTGCACGCCCAGTGGAACGACGACTTCCACCACTGCCTGCACACCGCGCTCACCGGTGAGGCGCAGGGCTACTACGCGGACTTCGCGGCCGCCCCGCTGGCCGGTCTCGCCAAGACGATGACGCGCGCCTTCTTCCACGACGGCACGTACTCCAGTTTCCGGGGGCGTACGCACGGCCGCCCCGTGGACGTCACCCGCACCGCGGCCCACCGCTTCGTCGGCTACGCCCAGACCCACGACCAGATCGGCAACCGGGCCCTCGGCGACCGGCTCGCCGCCTCCCTCTCCCCCGGTCTGCTGGCCTGCGCGGCGGCGCTCGTGCTGACCGGCCCCTTCACCCCGATGCTGTTCATGGGCGAGGAATGGGGCGCGCGCACCCCGTGGCAGTTCTTCACCGACCACACGGACCCGGAGCTGGCGGAGGCCGTGCGCACCGGCAGACGGCGGGAGTTCGGGGCGCACGGCTGGGCGCAGGAGGACATCCCGGACCCGCAGGACCCGGCCACCCGCGCCCGCTCCTGCCTGGACTGGGCGGAGCCGGGCCGCGAACCGCACGGCCGGCTGCTCGCCTGGTACCGGGAGCTGATCGCCCTGCGCCGCACCCTGCCGGACCTGCGCGACCCGGACCTGGCGAGCGTGAAGGCCGCGTACGACGACGCGGCGCGCTGGCTGGCGGTGCGCCGGGGCGATCTGCGGATCGCGGTCAACCTGGACGCGAAGCCGGCCGCGATCCCGCTGGGCGGCGGCCGGCACCGGGGCGGTCCGGGGCGGGTGCTGGCGGCATGGCTGCCGGTGGACCCGCCGGGCCCGGACGGGGTGCTGCGCCTGCCGCCCGAGTCCTGCGTGGTGCTGGCCGACGGCTGACCGGCGTCACTCCACGATCGCCAGTTCGCGGGCGGTGGCGTTGAGGCGGCGCCCGCCGTCCTCGGTGACGGTCACGATGTCCTCGATGCGGACGCCGAAGCGGCCCGGCAGATAGATGCCGGGCTCCACCGAGAAGCACATGCCGGGCACCAGCGGCCGCTCCTCGCCCTCGATCATGTACGGCGGCTCGTGGGTGGTGACGCCGATGCCGTGGCCGGTGCGGTGGATGAAGCGTTCGCCGTAGCCGGCCTCGGTGATGACGGCGCGGGCGGCCCGGTCGATCTCCTGGCAGGCGACGCCGGGGCGGACCGCCTCGCAGCCGGCCTGCTGGGCGGCGCGCACGATGTCGTGGACCCGCTGCTCCTCGGCGGTGGGCTCGCCGACGTGGACGGTGCGGGAGGTGTCGGAGCCGTAGCCGTGCTTGAGGCCGCCGAAGTCGAGGACGACCATGTCGCCGTGCTCGATGGTGCGGTCGCCCGCCTCGTGGTGCGGGTTGGCCCCGTTGGGCCCGGAGCCGACGACCGTGAAGTCGACCTGGGAGTGCCCGTGCTCGGTGAGCAGCCGGGCCAGGTCGGCGGCGACTTCGGTCTCCTTCCGGCCGGAGAAGCGGACCTTGAGGATCTCCTCGTACGTGGCGTCGGCGGCGGCCCCGGCGGCGGCGAGCCGGGCCAGCTCATGGGCGTCCTTCACGGCGCGCAGCATGGGCAGCGCTTCGGTGAGCGAGGCGTAGGAGGTGTCGGGCAGCCGCTGCTGGAGGCCGATGAGGTGCATGGCCCAGGCGTTGTCGCTGATCGCGAACCGGCCCCGGGCGTCGAGCAGCGGGGCGGTGACGGCGTACGGGTCCTTGCCGTCCGTCCAGTCCCGCAGGGTCAGCGCGGGGGCGCCCACGGCCTGCGCCGCGTCCGGCGCCTCCAGCGTGGGCACGACGAGGACGGGCTCCCGGCCCGCCGCGAGGACGAGCAGCGTGAGGCGTTCGGTGATCGCGGTCGGCCGGTAGCCCGTCAGGTGGACGAGGTCGGGGCCGGGCGCGACGAGTACCCCGGCGAGCCCGGCCTCGGCGGCGCTCTCGGCGGCCCTGGCCATCCGCTCCCGGTAGTCGTCGGCGGTGAACGGCACGGGCTGGCTGGAGCTGGACATGCGGACCTCCTGAAGGCACACGACGGCCCTCCCATCCTGCCCGCCGGGCGGGGCGCCCGCGAGCGATCCGGGGGTGCCGGTGGCGGGGGCCGGGCGTCCGGTTCAGGTGGCCGCGCCGGCCAGGGCGTCCAGTACGGGGGCGATCAGCGGATGGGCCTCGGCGCCCCGGCGTACCGCCGCGAACACCCGGCGGGTCGGCGCGGTGTCCCGGACCGGGCGGACCACCACCCCGGTCAGCGGCATGCCCCGCAGCGCGGTGCGCGGCACCAGCGCCACTCCGGCTTCCGCGCCGGCGAGCGCGACCACCGCGTGGAAGTCGTCCGACGAGTGTTCGAGGTTCGGGGCGAATCCGGCGTACTCGCAGGCCAGGACCACCACGTCGTGGCAGGGGTTGCCCGGATAGGGCCCGATCCAGGCGTCCTTGGCCAGTTCGGCGACGGCCACCTGCTCCTGTCCGGCCAGCCGGTGCCCGACCGGCAGGACCGCGTCGAACGGCTCCGAGTACAGCGGTACGCGGGTGAGCCGGCGGTCGTCCTCGCCGGGTGCGCCCCGGTACTCGACGGCGACGGCCACATCGACCTGCCGGTCCAGCACCATCGGCACGCTGGCGTCGCCCTCGGCGTCCTGTACGCGCACCCGGATGCCGGGCGCGCTCCGGCTCAGCGCGGCGACCGCCGGGGCGACGACGTGTTCGATGCCGGTGGCGAACGCGGCGACCGTGACCGTACCGGCCTCGCCGGAGCCGTACGCGGCCAGTTCGGCCTCCGCCCGCTCCAGCTGGGCGAGCACCGCGTTGGTGTGGGTGAGCAGGATGTCGCCGGCCGGGGTGAGGCGGGCGCCGCGCGAGCCGCGTTCGACGAGCCGGTGGCCGGTCTCCTGCTCCAGGGCGGCGAGCTGCTGGGAGACGGCGGACGGGGTCAGGTACAGGGCGGCGGCCGCGGCGGTCACCGTGCCGTGGTCCGCCACGGCGCGCAGGACACGCAGCCGCCGTGCATCGATCATGCGCCCCATTGTCCCAGGTCGCGGCGGTGCTCCGGGCCAGGTCGCGGGGGCGCCCTGACCGCCCCCGCGACCGCTGGGGACCGCGCTCAGCTCTCCAGCGCGGCGCGGGCGGCGACGAACGCGTCCACGGCGCGGTTCACGTCGTCGGTGGAGTGCGCCGCCGAGAGCTGGACGCGGATGCGGGCCGCGCCCTGCGGGACGACCGGGTAGGAGAACCCGATCACGTACACGCCGCGCTCCAGGAGCAGCTCCGCCATCCGGCCCGCCTTCGCCGCGTCCCCGATCATGACGGGGGCGATGGCGTGGTCGCCGGGCAGGATGTCGAAGCCCTCCGCGGTCATCCGGGTGCGGAAGAGCGCGGTGTTGGCGTTGAGCCGCTCGCGCAGGTCGCCGGCGGACTCCAGGAGGTCGATGACCTTGAGGGAGGCGGCGGCGATGACCGGGGCGAGCGAGTTCGAGAAGAGGTAGGGCCGCGAGCGCTGGCGCAGCAGGGCGACGATCTCGGCGCGGGCCGCGACGTAACCGCCGGAGGCGCCGCCGAGGGCCTTGCCGAGGGTGCCGGTGATGATGTCGACGCGGTCCATCACGCCGTGCAGCTCGGGCGTGCCCCGGCCACCGGCGCCGACGAAGCCCACGGCGTGCGAGTCGTCGACCATGACCATGGCGTCGTAGCGCTCGGCGAGGTCGCAGATCTCGCGCAGCGGCGCGACGTAGCCGTCCATGGAGAAGACGCCGTCGGTGACGACGAGGCGGCGCCGGGCCCCGGACGCCTCCTTGAGCTGCTTCTCCAGGTCGTCCATGTCGCGGTTGGCGTAGCGGAACCGCTTGGCTTTGGAGAGCCGGATGCCGTCGATGATGGAGGCGTGGTTGAGGGCGTCGGAGATGACCGCGTCCTCGGGGCCGAGGATCGTCTCGAAGACGCCGCCGTTGGCGTCGAAGCAGGAGGAGTAGAGGATCGTGTCCTCCTGGCCCAGGAAGGAGGAGAGCCGCCGCTCCAGCTCCTTGTGGACCTCCTGGGTGCCGCAGATGAAGCGGACGGAGGCCATGCCGTAGCCCCAGCGGTCCAGCGCCTCGTGCGCGGCGGCGATCACGTCGGGGTGGTCGGCGAGGCCCAGGTAGTTGTTGGCGCAGAAGTTGAGCACCTCGCCGGGGCGGCCCCCGGCGGTGACGGCCACGGTCGCGGACTGCGGGGTGCCGATGACGCGCTCGGGCTTGTGCAGCCCGGCCGCCTCGATCTCTTCGAGGGTGGTGCGCAGGTCGTCGCGTACGGAGTCGAACATGCCGGTTCCTTAAAGAGGTGAGGAGGTCAGGCGGTCCAGTCGAGGATGACCTTGCCGCCGCGGCCGCTCGCCGCGTCGTCGAAGGCCGCCTCGAAGTCGCGGTAGCCGTACCGGCCGGTGATCACGGGGGCGAGGTCGAGGCCGCCCTCCAGCAGCACGGACATGGCGTACCAGGTCTCGTACATCTCACGGCCGTAGATGCCCTTGATCGTGATCATCGAGGTGACGATCCGGGCCCAGTCCACGGCGAACTCCTCGGCGGGGAGTCCGAGCATGGCGATGCGGCCGCCGTGCGTCATGTTGGCGAGCATGTCGCGCATCGCCTCGGGGCGGCCGGACATCTCCAGGCCGATGTCGAAGCCCTCGCGCAGGCCCAGCTCGCGCTGGCCGTCCTCGATGGTCTGCTCGGCGACGTTGAGGGCGAGGCTGACGCCGACCTTGCGGGCCAGGTCGAGGCGGGCCTCGCTGACGTCGGTGATGACGACGTTGCGGGCGCCGGCGTGCTTGGCGACGGCGGCGGCCATGATGCCGATCGGTCCGGCGCCGGTGATCAGGACGTCCTCGCCGACCAGCGGGAAGGACAGCGCGGTGTGCACGGCGTTGCCGAACGGGTCGAAGATCGCGGCGACGTCGAGGTCGACCCGGACCCGGTGCACCCACACGTTGGACGCGGGCAGCGCGACGTACTCGGCGAAGGCCCCGTCGCGGCCGACGCCGAGGCCGAGGGTGGAGCGGCAGAGGTGGCGGCGGCCGGCCAGGCAGTTGCGGCACTTGCCGCAGACGAGGTGGCCCTCGCCGCTGACCAGGTCGCCCACCGCGATGTCGACGACGTCCGCGCCGACCGCGGCGACCTCCCCGACGAACTCGTGTCCGAGGATCAGCGGGGTGGTGACGGCCTGCCGCGCCCAGCCGTCGTAGTCGCGGATGTGCAGGTCGGTTCCGCAGATGCCGGTGCGCAGCACCTTGATCAGTACGTCGCCGGGGCCGGTCTCCGGCTCGGGGACGTCCATCAGCCAGAGTCCGGGCTCTGCCTTCTGCTTGACGAGTGCCTTCACGGCTGCGGCTCCCTGTACCTGGTGCGGCGTGGTGCTCCCCCGAGCCGCGGGCATGTTCGAGCAGGCCTGCGGCCCCGGGGGAAGAATGAGAGGGACGGCATGGCAGCGCGCTCGCACCGGCTGCCGCGCACCATCCTCCGCCGTCACGGAGAAATCTGCCGTACCCCGCGCCCCGGGTCCATCGAGGATTTCTTAAACGGGACCGCAGCTCCGCTTCACGCCGCGCGCACCCGGACCCGCTCCTTCACCCACGCCCCATTCGCCGGCCGGTCTCAGTCGCGGGGCCAGGGCCGTCCGTCGAGCCGTTCGATGTCGCGGTTGAGGCGGGCCAGCCCTTCGGCGAAGCGGGCGGCCTCCTCCGGGGTCCAGTCGGCGAGGACCCGCCGCAGGCCCTCCCGGTTCTCCGCGCGGTCCTTGTCGAGCCGGCGCTCGCCCTCGTCCGTGATGGCGAACTTGCGGGCGATGCCGCCGTCCGGGTCGGGGATGCGGTCCACGACACCGGCCCGGAGCATGGCGGCGCTCTGCCGGTTGAGCGTGGAGGTGTCCAGGCCGAAGGCGTCGCGCAACTGGCCGATGGACATCGGGCCCTGGGCCCGGATGCGGCTGAGCAGGATGTAGGCGCTGCGGTCGAGCCGGCCGTCGCCCCGCGAGGTGATCAGACTCATGTGCCGGCCGAGCAGCATCGTCTCGAACTCGATCCGGTCCACAGGCTCGTCCACGCGCGGCTCCCTACGACTGCGGTACGCCTCCTCCGCCGGAACGCGACCTCTCTGTACAGATATACCACGGAATGTGTGCACGATGCATGGAGTATGTATGACGCACAAGCGGTGCGGGGCCCGCCGTAGACTCGGCGGATGGCGAAGTATTTCGACGTACACCCCGAAAATCCCCAGCACCGCACCATCACCAACGTGGCCGAGAACATCCGTTCCGGCGCGCTCGTCGCGTACCCCACGGACTCCTGCTACGCGCTCGGGTGCCAGCTGGGCAACCGTGACGGGCTGGCACGCATCCGGGCCGTCCGCCATCTCGACGACCGTCACCACTTCACGCTGATGTGTCAGAACTTCGCCCAGCTCGGGCAGTTCGTGCACATCGACAACGACGTGTTCCGCACCGTCAAGTCGGCGACGCCCGGCCAGTACACCTTCATCCTGCCGGCGACGAAGGAGGTGCCCCGCCAGCTGCTGCACCCGAAGAAGAAAACGGTCGGCGTCCGCATCCCGTCCCACCCCGTCGTCCAGGCCCTCCTGGCCGAACTGGGCGAACCGCTGCTCTCCAGCACGCTGTTGCTGCCCGACGAGGAGGAGCCGCTGACGCAGGGCTGGGAGATCAAGGAGCGCCTCGACCACGAGGTGGACATCGTCCTCGACTCCGGCGACTGCGGCACCGAGCCCACCACCGTCATCGACTTCTCCAACGGCGACCTGGAGATCGTACGCAGGGGAGCCGGCGACACCTCACGGTTCGAGTAGTACGGCGTCAGGGCCGCCGGCGCGGCGGGCAGTTGGGGTCCGGGCCCCACCCGGTGCGGTCCGGTCCTTGATAGCGTCGCCCCAGCGACTGCGGAGCACTCCCCGCCGGGGTCGCCGCTCTGCCGGGAGGCCGCTGCCACCGCGCGGGCGGGTGCGGGTGGCAGGGGATCTTCAGGCAGGGACGAAGAGAGCCGGCGCATGAGCCTCGCACAGTTGCACTACACCTCGGCGGACGGGGACGGAACCGGCGAGGACGGCGGCACGGCCGGCCGGTTCGCGGCGGTGGACCCCTCCATACCGGCGTCCGTGCTGACCGAGGCGGGACCGCTCCTGGCGTACGAGCCACCGCGCGGCACCCCGGACCGGCTCACGGACGCAGATCTGCGGGCCCTGCCCGAGGCGCTCAGCTTCAGCGTGCTGTCCGACGGCAGCCGGCTGCTCGCCCGAACCGTCGCCGTCCGCTCCGCCCGCTCGTCCGCCGCGGGCTTCCACGCGCACGCCGTCCACCTGCCCGCCGGCACCCGGCTCCCCGGCGGCATGCTGCCGCTCACCGCCTGCCGCTCCGGCCGCTGGGCCGCCGCCGTCCCGCAGCGCCCGCTGCCCGACCCGTCGGCCGCGCCGCCCGCCGTGACCGGGCACGAGGCCCGCGAGCGCGAGACCCTCAACGACTTCGCCGTCGCGCGCGGCCCCTGGCTGGCCGGTGTGCTGTCCGACCTGCGCAGGCTCCACGGGCCCGGGGCTCCGGAGCGGGTCGTGCTCGTCGAACGCCACAGCGCCGACGTCGCGCGCTGGCTCGCGCTCGCCGGGTACGCCCTGCCGGACGGGCTCGCCGAGAACCTGACCTTCACCACGTACACCCGCCGCCCGCGCGACGCCGCCCAGCAGGTCGTCGGCGTGCTCCCCGAGGACGCCGACGACCTGGCGGACTCCGGGCTGTGCGTGCATGTGTGCGGCGGCCCGCGCCCGGACGAGCCGGTGGACGACGTCTGGGCCCGGACGGCCGCCCGGATCTGGCGCGGCCGGGCGCCCGAGCTGTTCCGGGAGGCGGCGGCGCTGCCCGGCGAGCCGTTCGCGGCGGGCCCGCTGGCGGTGACCGCCCTGTGCGCGGGCATACCGCTGGGCACCGGGGAGCGCGCGGCGGCGGCCGACTGGGCGGCGGAGCGGCCGTACGCCCTGGACGGGAAGCGGACCCGGCAGCTGGTCGACGCGCTGACCGCGCCCGGCGTGGACGACCGCTCCGGGCCCGAGTTCGACGCCGCCGGACGGCTGTTCGCCGCGCTCGACGGCCGCTCCCCCGTGACCACCACCGCCCCGCTCGCCGCGATGCTGGTGACGGAGGCGGTGCGCGGCGGCAACGGCTCGCTGGAGCTGCCCGGCCGCACCGCGTTCAGCGGGCCCGAGGGCGCGGCCGTCGCCGAGGTCCTGGGGCCGGAGATCCGGACGGAGCTGGGCGGCGCGGGCGTCGGTCTGGACGTGGCCCGTACGGTGCAGCTGCTGCGGGTGGCCCGGCTGCTGGGGGTGGACTGCGCCGAGCTGCTGCCCGCCGTCGTGGACCGGCTGGCGCCCGCGCTGCTGCCGGACGCCGCCGGCGGGACGGGAATGGGCACGCCGGGCTGGGCGGCGGCGCTGCTGGAGCTGATGGACGAGCAGTTCGACGTCCGGACCGCCCTGCTGGGCGCGCTCGACCGGATCGCGCCGGACGGCCCGGCGGCGGTGGAGGAGCTGCTGAGCCGGGTGCCGCTGCCGTTCACCGGCACCCAGGCGCTGCCGCATCTGCGGATGTGCGCCGGGGCGCCGGAGGCCCGGTCCGACTGCGGCGACGACCGGGTGGCGGCGCTCCAGCGGATTCTGCGGGCCGGCGGGGTCTCCCCGTTCGCGGAGCCGCTGGTGCTGCGGACGGCCGTGGGCCTGGTGTGGGGCGAGGAGGCGCCGGCGCCGGCCGAGGCCCGGCTGCTGCTGGAGGCGGCGACCTCCGACGCGCACCGGGCGGCCGGTACCTGGCAGCGTCTGGTGGCCGCCGCGCTGGGCTCCGGGGCGGCGGACGGGGATGCGCCGGAGCTGGCCCACGAGCTGCTGCGCGGCTTTCCGCAGGAGACCGGGGGCCGGACGCGGGCGGCCCTCCAGCTCCTGGAGTTCGCCCGTGAGGTGCGCTCGGGCGCGGCGGAGCCGGAGTGGGCGGAGCGGGTGGCGGCGCTGCGCGCGGAGGCGGAGCCGGTGGAGCCGGGTGTGCTGGGGCAGGCGTGCGACGCGGTGGCCGGGCGGCTGCTGGCGCCGGAGCGGCCGGACGCCGAGCTGTACGCGCTGGTGCACAGCGGGGACGCGGATCTGATCGGCGCCTACGCGCGGGCGGCGCGCGGGGACGGCGTACGGGCCCGGCTGGCCGCCGATCCCGGATACGCGGCCGACTGCTTCACGGTCTGGACGGCCCATCCGCATGCGGGCCGGGTGTGGAGCGAGACCGCCGCCGGGCTGCTGGACGAGGTGCTGCGGCCGGTGGTGCGCGGGCTGCCGGCCGACCGGGTGGCGGCGGTCGAGGAGGCGGTCGGGCGGTCGGGGAGCAGCGGCCGGGCGGAGGCGTTCCGGGACTGGAACCGCCGGGAGCGCGGCACGCTGGGCCGGCTGGGCCGGCGGATCGCGGGCCGGGTGCGGCGGGGCTGAGCGTACGGGGCGCCGGGTAGGGCGGGCCCGTACGGGGCCGGCGGGTGCCGGTCCCGTACGGGTGGCCGGGTCAGGACTCCGGGGTCAGCCGCAGGGAGATGGAGTTGATGCAGTACCGCTGGTCGGTGGGGGTCGGGTAGCCCTCGCCCTCGAAGACATGGCCCAGGTGGGAGCCGCAGCGGGCGCAGCGGACCTCGGTGCGGACCATGCCGTGGCTGCGGTCCTGGATCAGTTCGACCGCGTCGGTGTCCTTGGGGTCGTAGAAGGACGGCCAGCCGCAGTGCGACTCGAACTTGGTGTCGGAGCGGAACAGCTCCGCGCCGCAGGCCCGGCAGGAGTAGATCCCGGCGGTCTTGGTGTCGGTGTACTCACCGGTGAACGCGGGTTCGGTGCCGGCCTTGCGCAGCACCGCGTACTCGGCGGCGGTGAGGTCCTCCCGCCACTGTTCGTCCGGCTTCTCGACGTCGTACGGCACGGTGGCTCCTTCAGCTCGACAGGTGGTCCAGGATGCGCGGGCCGAGGTCGGTGACGTCGCCCGCTCCCATGGTGAGAACGAGGTCGCCGGGCTTCGCCATTCCCGCGACGACCGCCGGAACCTCCGCCTTGTCGTGGACGGCGGTGACGTCTGCGCCGGCGGCCGTGGCGGCGTCGATGATCAGGGCGCTGGTGACGCCGGGGAGCGGGTCCTCGCGGGCCGGGTAGATGTCCAGGACCACGGAGGCGTCGGCGAGGGCGAGGGCCCGGCCCATCTCGGTGCCGAGTTCGCGGGTGCGGGAGAAGAGGTGGGGCTGGAAGACGACGAGGAGGCGGGCCTCGGAGGCGGCGCCGCGCATGGCCTCCAGGTCGGCGGTCATCTCGGTCGGGTGGTGGGCGTAGCTGTCGATGACCTGGACGCCGGCCGCCTCGCCCTTGAGCTGGAGGCGGCGCTTGACCCCGGTGTACTTGCCCAGGGCAGAGGCGAGGTTGTGGGCGGGGATGCCGAGGGCGATGCCCGCGGCGAGGGCGGCGACCGCGTTGAGCGCGTAGTGGCGGCCGGGGACGGAGACGGTGAAGGTGAGGAACTTGCCGCCCAGGACGAGGGTGACCTCGCTGGTCAGACCGCGCGGGGTGATCTTGTGCACGCGTACGTCGGCGTCCTCGGCCTCGCCGTAGGTGACGACGGTGAGCGCGGGCAGCGTCTCGCGGACCCGGCGGGTCAGCTCGGTGGCGCCGGACTGGTCGGCGGAGACGACCAGGGTGCCGCCGGGGACGATCTTGCCGGCGAAGGTCTCGAAGGACTCGTGGATCTCGTCCATCGAGGCGTAGTTGGCGTGGTGGTCCAGCTCGACGTTGAGGACGATCGCGACGTCGGGGTCGTACTTCTGGAAGCTCCGGTCGCTCTCGTCGGCCTCGGCGACGAAGATGTCGCCCTCGCCGTGCGCGGCGTTGGTGCCGGGTCCGGCGAGGTCGCCGCCGATGGCGTACGAGGGGTCGAGGCCCAGTTCACCGAGGGCGACGGCGAGCATCGAGGTGGTGGTGGTCTTGCCGTGGGTGCCGGCGACGGCGATGGAGCGCAGGCCACCCATCAGGGAGGCCAGGGCGTCGGAGCGGTGGACGACGGGGACCGACAGCTCGGCGGCGCGCACCAGCTCCGGGTTGTCGGCGCGGATGGCGCTGGAGACGACCACGCAGGAGGCGTCGTCGGCCAGGTGTGCGGCGGCGTGTCCGATGTGGACGGTGGCGCCGAGGGCGCGCAGGGCGTCGGCGGTGGGGGACTCCTTGGCGTCGCTGCCGGCGACCTTCGCGCCGCGCTGGGCGAGGATCTTGGCGATGCCCGACATTCCGGCGCCGCCGATGCCGATGAAGTGCGGTCGTTCCATGGCGGCGGGAATGCCGGGTGCCATCTGTGCTCCTGCGGGTTTCGAGTGGGTTCGGTGCGGCTCGGGTGCCACTCCTGGCCGCGGGCCCAGCCTATTCGCTGTGCGCGAAGAGCTTGAGCACCGGGACGCCGACCTTGTGACGGGCGCGGGAGGCCCAGTCGCGGTGGAAGAACTCCTCGACGTAGTGGGGGGCGGTCAGCACGATGACCTCGTCGGCCTCGGACTCCTCGACCACAGTGGTGAGCTTGTCCAGGGGATGGTTCTCGATCACCTGTCCGACGGCTTCGGAGCCCGCCTGGCGCAGTGCCTCCAGGGACACCTCCAGGGCGAGCGCGGCGGAGTCCCGGGCGCTCTTGCCCTCGGGCTCCTCGCTCTCGCGGGCCGCTTCCTTCAGTTCGCCCATCGCCAGGTCGTCGATGGCCCGCAGCAGCACGTCCGCCTGGTAGCCGCGCGGCTGCATGAGGACGACGAAGGAGGTGCGCTCATCGCCGTGCAGGGTGGTGACGAATTCGACGTCCTCGGAGGTGAGGGCCTTCTCGATCATCAAAACGCTGGTGAACACCACAGAGCCCTTCTCTTCAGCGACCGTCGCCGGTCGCTGCTGAAACCATCCTTCCCCGCGCTCGCACGGGGTCTGCGAGATCCATTCTGCCCACGGAACGCTAACCGGAACGTGATATTCCGCTGATTGCCCCGACAAGGTCGACGCGGGCCAAGAAACCGGAATCGCCGTTCCGGTACGGCCGGTCGGGCTCAGGGGTACGAAAATCAGCTCCGGAATCAGCTCCGGCGGTAGCGGGAGAACAGGAACCCGTCCTCCTCCAGCAGCGATGCCAGGGCGAATCGTTTCGGCACGGCCACCGAGGGGCCGCCCGCGATCCGCTGGGCGTCACCGGCCGTGAGCAGCGGGGCGACGGTCAGGCACAGCTCGTCCAGCACGCCATGGGCCACGAACTGCCCGAGCAGCCGGGGCCCGCCCTCCGTCAGCAGCCGCCGCAGCCCCCGGTCGGCCAGCTCCCGCACCGCGCGGGCGGGGTCCACCCGCGAGCCCTCCCCCGCGATCACCACCTCGGCGCCTGCCTTCCGGGCCGTCTCGATCCGGTCCGGGGGCGCGCCCGCCCCGGTCAGCACCAGCGTCGGGACCAGCGGCGAGACGAAGAGCGGGAGCGAGAAGTCGAGGTCCAGGCTGCCGCTGACCACCGCGACGGCCGGGGCGACGGTCTGGCCGGCCGCCGCCCGCCGCGCCGCGAAGGCGTCCCGCGCCCGCGCCGGACGGTAACCCTCCTGGCGTACGGTCTCGGCGCCCGCGATCACCACGTCGGCCAGGCCGCGCAGGGTGCCGAAGATCCGCATGTCGCTCTCGCAGGAGATGGGCTGCGAGCGGCCGTCGTGCTGGGCGGCCCCGTCCAGGGTGGACACCATGTTGGCGCGCAGCCAGGGCCCGTCCGTCGCGGGGTAGGCGTAGGCGTCGGCCAGCTCGTCCAGGCTCCACGCGTGGGGGGCGTCGGCCGCTGTCAGGTCGGTCACAGGGAACAGGCGTCGCATGTCCGGCAGTGTGACACGGGTCGTAAGCTTGACGGTTGTGTCGTCCTCCTACGCCGCGCCGGGGTCCAGCCCCATAGCCGAAGCGGCCCCGCTGTCCCTGTGCGCCCGCGAGCCGCACGTCCCCGCCGACCGCCTGGTCGCCGAGATGGTGCCGCCGCCGCGCTTCGACTCGGTGCGTTTCGATACGTACGTGCCCGACCCGAACCAGCCGAGCCAGACCGAGGCGGTCCGGGTGCTGAGCGACTTCGCCGCCGGGCTCGGCGGGGCTCACGCCTCCGGGGCGGGGAAGCGCAAGTGGTTCGGCCGGAAGGCGGCGGCCGCGCCGGCCGGGCCGCGCGGGGTGTATCTCGACGGCGGGTACGGGGTCGGCAAGACCCATCTGCTCGCCTCCCTCTGGCACGCCACCCCGGCCGCGCCCTCGCTGAAAGCTTTCGGCACCTTCGTCGAGCTGACGAACCTGGTGGGCGCGCTGGGCTTCCAGCAGACCGTACGGACCCTGAGCGGGCACCGGCTGCTGTGCATCGACGAGTTCGAGCTGGACGATCCGGGCGACACCGTGCTGGTGTCCTCGCTGCTGAGCCGGCTGGTGGAGGAGGGCGTCGCGCTGGCCGCGACCTCCAACACGCTGCCCGGCAAGCTGGGCGAGGGCCGGTTCGCCGCCGCCGACTTCCTGCGCGAGATCCAAGGTCTGTCGGCGCACTTCCGGCCGCTGCGCATCGACGGCGAGGACTACCGCCACCGCGGTCTGCCCGAGGCCCCGCCGCCGTACTCGGACGAGCAGGTCACCAAGGCCGCGTACGCCACGCCGGGCGCCAGCCTGGACGACTTCCCGGCGCTCCTGGACCATCTGGCGCGCGTCCACCCCAGCCGGTACGGGGCGCTGACGGACGGGCTGGCGGCGGTGTGCCTGACCGAGGTGCGGGCGGTGCCGGACCAGTCGACCGCGCTGCGGCTCGTGGTGCTCGCGGACCGGCTGTACGACCGGGAGGTGCCGGTCCTCGCGTCCGGGGTGCCGTTCGACCGGCTGTTCAGTGAGGAGATGCTGAACGGCGGGTACCGGAAGAAGTATTTCCGGGCGATCTCCCGTCTCACCGCGCTGGCGCGTGACGCGAAGGAGCTGGTGGCGCAGTAGGTTCGGGGGCGTAAGGACGTACCACCCGGCGGAACACGACGCCGTGCTCCGCCGTCCCCGTACAACCGCGCATTCCGTTCGAAGGGAACCAGCATGGCTACCACGCGTCAGGCGCACACGGTCTGGGAAGGCAATCTGACCGAGGGCACGGGCGTCGTCACGTTCGACTCCTCCGGGATCGGCGACTACCCGGTCTCCTGGCCGTCCCGTGCCGAGCAGGCGAACGGGAAGACCAGCCCGGAGGAGCTGATCGCCGCGGCCCACTCCAGCTGCTTCTCGATGGCGCTGTCGCACGGCCTCGCCGGTGCCGGCACGCCGCCGGCCCGGCTGGACACCAAGGCCGAGGTCACCTTCCAGCCCGGCACCGGCATCACCGGCATCCACCTCACCGTCGTCGGCGAGGTGCCCGGTCTGGACGAGGCGGCCTTCACCAAGGCGGCGGAGGACGCCAAGGCGAACTGCCCAGTCAGCCAGGCGCTTTCCGGCACCACGATCACGCTGAGCGCCTCGCTCGCCTGATCGCACTCCCCGGTGTCCCCGGGGCCGGCGTCCACCGCCGGTCCCGGGGACACCGTCATTCGCGCGGGGCCGGCCCACCCGGCCGGGGCCCGGCACCCGGCCGGGCGACGGCCGCGTCTGCCGTCTGCCGCCCGCCCGGAGCGTCGGCGCCGGTCCGGACTGCCCGGCGTGGCAACGTTCAGCGGTGGCCTCGAACGGGCAGGCCAGCTCTTGACGAAGCCATGCCACCTGTCCCCCAGCAGGGAGTTGCCCATGTCAGTCGCACCCCGCCCCCTTCCATCCCGCCGGAGCGTGCTCGCCACGAGCGGTGCCGCCGCCGTCTCCATCGCCTTCACCGGGGCGTTCACCGAGCTGTTCGCGGGCAGTGCCGCCGCGCGCGGGCACGGCGGATACGGCCCGCTCGTCCCGGACCCGGACGGCCTCCTGGACCTGCCGAAAGGATTCCGCTACCGGGTGCTGTCCCGCGAGGGCGACCCGCTCCGCTCCGGCGAGGGCCGGGTGCCCAGCCACTGCGACGGCATGGCGGCGTTCGCCGGCCGGGGCGGGCGGGTCCGGCTGGTGCGCAACCACGAGAACCGGGTGGACGCCGCGATCCCCGTACCGACCGTGCCGGGGCTCACGTACGACCCGATGGGCAAGGGCGGGTGTACGGCGCTGGAGCTGGACGGCCGCGGCCGGGTACTGTCCGAGCGCGTCGCCATCGCCGGTACCGCGGTCAACTGCGCGGGCGGGCGCACCCCGTGGAACACCTGGCTGACCTGCGAGGAGACCGAGGACCGGGCGGGCACCAACGGCTACACCAAGGACCACGGCTACATCTTCGAGGTGGACGGCGCCGATCCGCGCCGCACCGGCGCCGTACCGCTGACCGCGATGGGCCGCTTCCAGCACGAGGCCGTCGCGATCGACCCGCGCGACGGGACGGTGTACGAGACGGAGGACGCCTTCGAGAAACCGTTCGGCCTCTTCTACCGCTTCCTGCCGAGGAGGCCGCTGGGCGGTACGGGGTCGCTGCGGGCGGGCGGCCGGCTGGAGGCGATGCGGGTGCCGGGGGTGCCCGACCTGTCGGCCGTCCAGGAGACCGGGACGGTGTTCGAGGGCATCGAGTGGGTTCCCGTACCGGACCCGCAGGCCACCGAAACGCCCATCCGCTTCCAGGACTTCGGCCGCGGCGGCATCACCCACGCCCAGAAGCTGGAGGGCTGCTACTGGGGCGGCTCGTGCGTGTACTTCGTCTCCAGCTTCGCGCACCGCGACGAGGGTTCGGCGGCGGACCACTACGGGCAGGTGTGGCGGTACGATCCGGCGCGCCGACGGCTGACGCTGGTCGTCGTCTTCGGGCCGGGCACCGACCTCCAACTCCCCGGCGAATCCCCCGACAACATCACCCTGGCTCCGGACGGCGGCCTGATGGTCTGTGAGGACGGCGGCGGCGCCCAGCACGTGTTCGGGCTGACCCGGCACGGCGAGGTGTACGCGATGGCTCGCGGCCGGCAGAACATCGGCACCGAGGAGGCCCCGGAGTGGGGCGAGTTCGCGGGCGTCACATTCGCACCGGACTACGGAACGATGTATGTGAACGTGTATACGCCCGGTACCACGTTCGCCGTGACGGGCCCGTGGCGCTGACGACCTGACGGGGGCGGGGGCGCACCCCGCCGTTCCTTTGCAGTCGGTAACACGGGGGTTTGATCCATCCGGGTGGGCCGGTGCAGGATGGCGGGGTGCGTTCTCTTTCGTGCGCGCGCCCGGTGTGTGCTGCGGCGCGCACGCGCCGGGCGTACGGGGGAAACGATTCTTGACGGGGGGGGCACCGTGACCAAGTGGGACATCGACCCGGCCGGGGTTCGTCGGGTTCTGATGAGGACCGCCAAGGTGGGCGGGGAGTTCGAGAAGGAATTCACGTCCTACAACAACGACCTGGTGGGGTCCGCGTCTTCGGCGGGCACGCTGGTGCTGGGCGGCACCGCGATTCCCGAGGGGGGCGCGTTCGGGCCGGTGGCCCAGGCGTTGCAGGAATTCCAGCAGGGCACGCTCGACGATCTGAAGTTCCTGCCCGTCCGGACGGCGAAGTCCATGACCGGGGCGCGGCTGGCCACTGAGGAGTACCTCAAGGGCGATCTGGAGATGGCGAAGAACAAGCAGGAGCTCTACTCCAAGGCGCCGACGCCGCAGGAGCTGAAGGGCAAGGGCCTTTCGAAGTGATCGACCTGGGGAAGATACCGACCTTCACCGGCAATCTGGCGACCCTGGAGACGCACGCGGCCGCGCTGAAGACGACGGCCGGTGCCATCCGGACCACGGGGAAGGACGTCCACGAGGCCTTCCAGACTCTCGATCCGGTCTATGACGCGCCGGAGCAGGAGGAGTTGCTCGACTCCACGATCCCGGTGCGGGACAAGGCGGACGCGTTCGCGGACAAGCTGGAGACGGTGAGCGGGGCGCTCTCGGGCTTCGCGACGGCGGCCCGGCCGCTGGTGGCCCGGATGAACCGGCTCCGCGAGGACGCGGCGAAGTTCGTCGCGGAGAACAAGGACGACGACGACTGGCAGCAGGACCAGGACAAGATCGACGAGAACGAGCGCCTGGTCCACGAGGTCGGCACGACGTGGGTGGCCTTCCAGGGCGCCGAGCGCGACGCGGCCAACAAGATCACCGCGCTGGTGGGCGGTACGCGTTTCGTCGTGGACGACGGCTCGCACAAGGCGGGCATGTACGGCTTCAGGGCCGACGACGTCAAGGACGCGAGCGAGACGCCGTGGGGCACGGTGGACGAGCGCGAGTACACGGGGCTGCGGGCCGCGTGGGAATGGACGAAGGACAACGTCGGCGGCGCGCTGAAGGGCTTCTTCGTCGACGGGGTCTGGGGCACGATCAAGGGCCTCGGCAGCATGGTCAACGTCTTCGACTGGGACAACTTCAAGAAGACGTGGTCGGGCATCGGTGACGTCTTCGGCGGGGTCAGCGCGTACCTCATGACGCCGTACGACTGGGCGATGGACCAGATGTTCGGCCCGACCGACCACAGCGACAGCGACCGGCAGAAGGCGGCCCTGCGCAACTTCGGCAAGTCGCTGGTCGCCTGGGACGAGTGGGGCACCGATCCGTCGCGCGCCTTCGGCACGGTGCTGTTCAACGTGGTGACCCTCGGTTCCGGCACGCTGCTCAAGCTGGGCAGGGCCGGCAAGGTGGGCGCGGTCGCCGATGCGGCGGCGGTGGCGGGCAAGGCGGGCGTGCTGGTCGACCCGATGACCTGGCTGGGCAAGGCGGCGGGCGTCACCAAGATCAAGGCCGGCGACCTGCTGGAGAGCCTGAAGGCGGGCAGCGCGAGCGTCGACGACATGGCCCGGACGACCGACAACGGCGTCAGATACGTGGACGAGCAGGGCAACCCGCGCGTGATCGGCGACGACGCGATCATCCGCGACGAGCACGGGAACCCCGTACCGGACACCGAGCCGGTCCGCGAACCGCACAAGAACGAGCTGCCGGCCGAGGAGAAGATCCTGGAGGGCGCGGGCGGCCCGAGCCACGCGGAGAACTCGACGAACCCGCCGCCCCATGCGCCGAGCGGCGGCGCGGGCGGCTCCGACGCCCACACGCCGGGCGGCGGTGGCGGCGGCCACGGCGATGGCAACGGCGGCTCGGGCAACGACGGCCCGACCGAAGGCCCGCACGGCGGCGGCGACCGCCCGAACGAACCGCTGCCCGCCTTCACAACGGAGGAGCGGGCGGCCCACTGGGACCACCTGGACGAGGTGGAACAGCGGGCTCCGGACGAGTTCGACCACTTGAAGTACGACCCGGATCACATGGGGAGAGTTTCAAAATCCTCCATGGACGAAGCACGAGTGGGACTTGACCTGCGAGAGCAGGGCCGCCTCCCGGCAGACATCCAGCGTCCGCCTGGCGCAGACATGGGCGAGTTTTACTCCGCATCAACAGGCAAGTACTACGACATCAAGGGAATTCATTCATTCTGGCCCCCCTTCAACACGATGCGAAATCCAGACCTGCTCACCAAGCCATTCCCCGGCGCATACAATCCGGCAAAGCATGCAGGAATCTGGATCAAAAACCTCACCCACCAGATAAAAGTCCATAATCGCATTGTTATAATCGACGTCCGGAATGCAAATCAGATAGCGATCGACAGCATCAAGGGCATCATCAAAGACCACGGCTGGGAAGACAATGTCATCTGGTACCCCTAAGAGTTGGAAGCCAATCGCCTTTCCTGTCGATCCCGAGGCGAAGCGACAGTTGCAGGAATGGCTCGCCGAAGATGGTTACAGCCTTTACGGATTCGAACACGATTTCCGGGGAGCCGACCTTTCGGGGGGTGATTTCACACTGGCATTGTTCACTCAAGCCAATCTGGCAGGGGTAAAATTCAGGGGGGCGAGCTTCTATCGTGCCGATCTCCAGTCCGCGAACCTCACGGGCGCAGATCTCACAGGTGCCGATCTTGTCCGGGCCGACCTCAGTGAAGCCGTGATTCGCTCAGCAAGGCTCGATGGTGCTGACATGGTCAAATCATCGCTGTACGACGTCGACGCGTCGCGAGCGAGCTTTCGCGGGACCCGGATCATGGGTGCGGCACTGTTCGACACGGACATGCGGGGAGCAGACCTCACCGACGCCGTTCTCTTCGAGAACACCTTCCGGGTAACGGTCGACGAATCCACTCTGGTTCGCGGCCTGACCGGCACCGTCTTCGGACCGATCACCGTCGTTGACGGAGACTCTTCCCAGACGGTGGGCGGCGCGGACCTGGAGGCGTGGATCAGCGCACGCGGCGGGCAGGTCCAGGTCATCCCGCCACACCGGGAGATGCGGTAGGTACACATTGAGCGAGCTCACGCCCATCGACGCACCCAAGAACTGGAAACCGAAAGCTCTCCCTGCGGACCCGGGAGCGGCAGGCCTGTTGCGGGAATGGCTCACCGCCCCCGGTCGCGGTCTCGACTGCGCCGGGCAGGACCTGCGGAACGCCGACCTCTCCGGTGGGGATTTCTCGAATTCCTGGTTCACCGACGCCGTCCTGGTGGCGGTCCGGCTCGTCGGCGCTTCCTTCTACCGGGCCGACCTCCAGTCGGCGGACCTGACGCGTGCGGACCTGACCGATGCGGATCTGGTGAAGGCCAATCTGGACGAGGCCGTCCTGCGGTCGGCGGTGCTCGACGGTGCGGACCTGGTCGGTGCCTCGCTGTGCGATGTCGACGCCAGGGGCACCAGTTTCCGGGGGACCCGGTTCGTCGGCGCGGAATTGCTCGACGTCGATATGCGGGGCAGCGACCTGTCCGACGCGGTGGTCGAGGAGAACTTCTTCGAGATCAAGGCCGACGACACCACGGTTGTGCGCGGACTGCGCGGCACCGTCTTCGGGCCGATCACGGTCGTCGAGGGAGACTCCGCACGCGAAGTGGGCGGCGCGGACCTGGAGGCGTGGGTCGGCGCGCGCGGCGGGCAGGTCCAGGTCATCCCACCGCGCCGGCCGTCGCGGTAGGTGGCCACATTCGGGATGGCTCGGCGATACGAGCTACAGCCGATGCCTCCGGGTCAGTTGTCCAAGGAAGAGGGTTGATGGATCAGGAACTCGACCGCGTCGCCGGGCTCGTTCGTGTGATGAACGAGCCCGGCGCAGCGGCCATGGATCGCTTTCTGGCGTGCCGGGATCTGACGGAAGAGGGTGAGGCGGCCGGGTTCAACGCGGTGATCCGGGCAGCCGGCGACCCGGAGGGCACCCCGTGGTACGACTGCTCGATCGACCGGAAGTTCTCCGTGGACAGCACGTTCTCGCAGTTGGCGGTGGCCGTGGACGCGAGCCACTACGAGGTCGAGGAGAAGGGCACGGCGGCGCTGCGCGTAGAGGCGTTCCGCGCGCTCGTGCGGCTCGCCGACACGCAGTACTTCGAGGACCGGCTCGGCGAGCTGATCGACAACGCGACGATCAGGGCCACGCTGGGTGAGATCGAGGAAGCCATCGGCCGTGGTGTGCGTGCCCTGGCCGCCGGGGAGAAGCAGCGGTTCGACCTCGCCACGCAACTGGTGGACCTGGCCTGCGCCGTCGCGCCGGTCGACGGCCCCCTGGCGGCCGAGCTGGCCATGAGCGTGCTACGGGTCAGCGCCTCGCCCCGCACGGTGCAGCACGCCGTCACGATCGTCCACCGGGCCGGGGGGCCGGAGATCCGGGCGTTCGGCGAGTACCTCGCGACGGTCGGCAACGAGCGCGTACGGACGGAAGTCCGCGAGGCGTGGGAGAGCTCGCGGTGACGGATACGTCCCTCACCGAATCGACCCCGTGGCAGCCGGCCACGTTCCCCGCCGACCCGGCGGCAGCGCAGCAGTTGAGGGAATGGCTCGATGACATGAGCTACAGCCTCTACGGCATCGAGCACGACTTCCGGGGTGCCCGTCTCGCGAACGGCGACTTCTCCGGTGCGTGGCTCATCGACGCGGTGCTGGCGGGCGTGGAACTCGCGTCGGCGAGTTTCTACCGTGCGGACCTCAGCGGGGCGGACCTGACCGGGGCAAATCTGGTCGGCGCCGACCTCGTCCGGGCGAAGCTCGACGGGGCCGTGCTCCGGGCCGCCCGGCTCGACGGGGCCGACATGGTCAACTCATCGCTGCACGGCGTCGATGCGTCGCGGGCGAGCTTTCGCGGGACGCGCATCATGGGTGCGTCGCTGTTCCGTTTCGACCTGCGAGGGGCGGACCTGACCGATGCGGTTCTGGCCCATAACACCTTCAAGGTGATCGTCGACGACGACACCGTTGTACGCGGCCTCACCGGCACCGCCTTCGGGCCCGTCACGGTCGTCGACGGCGAGGGCTCCCGCGAAGTGGGCGGCGCGGACCTGGAAGCATGGTTCGGCGCGCGCGGCGCCGCGGTCCAGGTGGTCCCGCCGCGACGGCCGGCGCGGCAGGTGCACATCGAGGGGAAGGACCCCGTATGACCCAGGACGTCGTCGCTCTCACCCGGCGCATGCCCGACTCGATGAGCGTGCTCGCCGGGTTGCTCGCCGGGGGGCCCGAGTTGCGGGTGGGGTCCGCCGGGGACGGGGCCGTCGTGCAGTTGTGCGACGACGAGGGGCGGCCGCTGGTGTCCGTGGAGGTGCCGCTGCTGATCCAGGTGCCCGGTGAGGCCGCCCGGCTGCTCGGGGCCGGCGCCGCGCCGGAGGGGGACGGGCCCTGGTGGTGGGTGGAGGCGCGGGCCGCCGCCGGGGTGGCGCGGGCCGACGCGCTCGCCGGGGCGTTCGCCGCACGGCTGACCATGCTGCTGGGCGGCACGGTCTGGCCCGCCGACGCCCCCGGCACCACCGGCGCGGCCCAGCCCGTAGACGTCTCGGACATCCTCTCGGGCATCACGGCCGTGCCCGCACCCGCCGCCGCGCAGCCGGCCGTGGACATGCTCACCGACAAGGCGGCCGTCGTCCTCCAGGACCGGCCGGTCGTCCCCATGACGAGCTGGCTGGCGGAGGCGTTCCGGGCTGCCGTGGAGAGCGACCGCTCGCTCCAGATCGTCACCCCGCCGCACTGCCTGCTCTCGCTGCCGACCCGGCTGCTGCTCCAGTCCACCGACGCCCGCTGGGTCGTCCGGGACGAGCGGTGCGGCTACTACGACGGGCTCACCGGCGCCGTACTCCGCTGGCAGGACGACGCCTTCGCCCCGGACCGGGACGCGGACGGGCGGACCCCGGTAGCCGAGGCGTTCACCGAGGCCGGGCCCACCGCCGAGCGGCAGCTCGTCGTGTCGTTGCGGACCACGCACCGCCCCACCGCCGACCTCGTCCTCGGCGGCGCCCTGGAGACCGCCTGGACCGCGCTGACCGGCGCCCCGCCGGCCGGCTGGGGGACGTCGGAGCCCGCCGGTCTCACCTGGTCGCGGCGCCGGCTCACCGCCCTCGCGTACGAGCGTGCGCCCCGGCCGACCTGGCTGGTGGCCGTGGGCAGCCCGGATCGGCCCGCCGTGGCCACCCTGCGGGTGAGCCGCACCCCGGCGGGGGTCGAGGAGGACATCACGCTCGTCGTCGGCCACGGCGCCGGCGAGAGTCCGGCGCTGGACGCGCTGCCGGGGCTCGCCGACGAGCTGGTGAACCGGCACGGGCTGCGGACGATGCTGTGCCGGCTCGGCGAGGGCCGCCGCGATCTGCACGCCCCGCCCCGCTTCGAGCGGCCGCCGCTTCCGTACGCCTTCGCGCTCGGCTCCGACGAGGTGCGGGAGGTGGGCGCCGACACCGCCGCCCGGACCCCGCTCGCGGAGGCCCCGGTGCGGCTCGGGCCCGGCGGGCGGCCGGGGTACTACTACCCGCTCGGCGACGCCGGGAGCGCCGAGAGCTGGGCGGCCTTCGAGCAGCTCATGCGCCATCTGCGTGGGGCGTCCCCCTCCTAGCGCGCCAGCGCCGTATCACCGTCGGTTGATCGGTTAGCTTCCGGAAGTGATCCGATATGCATATAAAATGGCCGCTTTGGGTGTCCTTGGTGCGGTGCTCTTCGGCTGCGGCCGGGCCGAGCCCCGTACGGCCGTCGAACGGCCGCCCGCCTCGCCCGCGCCCTCGGCGTCCGCCGAGCGGCAGGCGCCCGTCATGGCGCCCGGGCCCGGCGGGGTGACGCCCGTCTTCGAGCGCGGGCCGCAGCGCGCGGCGAAGGTCGTCGCGCTCACCTTCGACGCCGACATGACCGCCGACGAGGGCCCGCGCGCGGCGGCCGGTGAACGCTTCGACAATCCGGAACTCATCGCCCTGCTGCGCCGGCTGAAGGTGCCCGCCACGGTGTTCATGACCGGGCGGTGGGCCGAGGAGTACCCCGCCGAGGCCCGCTCCATCGGCACCGACCCGCTGTTCGAGATCGGCAACCACTCCTACAGCCACTACGCGTTCACCACGCCCTGCTACGGGCTGCCGACCGTGGACGAGGGCGCCGTGCGCGACGAGGTGCGGCGGGCCTTCACGGCGATCCGCCGGACCGGCGCCCGCAATGTGGTGCCGTACTTCCGCTTCCCCGGCGGCTGCTACGACGACGACACGCTGCGCGCCCTCGGGCCGGAGAAGGTGACCGCCGTGCAGTGGGACGTGGTCGGCGGCGACGCCTTCGCGACGGACGCGGACGCCGTCGCCGCGCAGGTGCTGGACGGGGTGCGGTCCGGTTCGCTGGTCGTCATGCACTGCACCCGCAGCGCGGCCCCGGCCACCGTCGACGCGGTGCGCCAGATCGTGCCGGAGCTGCGGAAGCGCGGCTACCGCTTCGTCAAGGTGTCCGAGCTGATGGCCGGATGAGGCGGGGCCCCGTCAACCGGAGCACGCCGAGCGCTGGGCCTCCTGCCACTCGCAGACCGGGCACAGCGTGATCCCCTTGACCGACTCGGCGTACTCCGTGGGCTCCCGGCACAGCACGCACTCCGCGTACGGCGGCCCGTCGGCCCGCTCCGGGGTCTCGGGCGCGCCCGTCTCGCAGTAGGACCCGGATTCCGCTTCCGTCCGCTCGTTCCTGTCCTCACTCATACGTACGAGCCTACTCAGCCGCGTACCGAGGTGAGCCGGCAGGCGAGCGCGAGCGCCGCGGTCGCCACGGCGGCCGCGGCGAGGAGCGGGAGCACGGGTATGTGGACGGTGCCGGTCAGCGAGCCGGTGACCAGGCCCGTCACCGCGTACCGCGCGGGCGAACCGGCGGTGACCAGTGCCAGCAGCGCGGCGAGCGCCGTCGCGGCGAGCGACCAGCCGCGTCCGTGCAGCAGCGGCCGGCCGCACAGCGCGCCCACCGCCGCGCCCAGCAGCACGCAGCAGGCGGTGGCGAGGAGCCCGGCCGCCCCGGCGGGCCCCGGGGGCACCCGCACCAGGTGGTCGGTGCTCGCCCAATCGCTGATCGCCAGCACCACGGCGGTGGCGACCGCCCCGAGCGCCCCGGCGCATCCCAGCGCGGTGAGCAGCGCCGCCAGATGGACCCGCGGCCGTCCGCCGACCGCCGCCGCGACGACGGTGCGGGCGGCGGGCGGCTCCTGCGTCACGCAGATCCGCACCAGCCAGGCGGTGACCGGCAGCATCCCGGCGGCGGCGTAACCGAGCGAGTCCAGGACGGGCTGCCCGGAGCGGACGCCCACGGCGAGGAACGCCGCGTACAGCAGCACGGGCGCCGGCCAGCGCTGGGACCGGACGAGCAGGGCGGCCTGGTAGCGGACGAGGGCGGTCATGGGGTGCCGTCCCGATGGTGGGCGGGGGCCTCGCCGGGGAGCGTACGGGTGGCGTCGCCGCCCGCCGTCCCGGTCGCCGGCAGCGGCGTCACGCGGTCGATGTGCCACGGCGGGCGGGCGGTCAGCAGCGCCACGAGCAGGGCGTCGGAGTGCGCCGCCGCGACGGTGAGACGGGCCGTCCCGGCGCCGGCCGGGGTGTACGCGGGCGCGCCGGGCAGCGCGTCCGGGAGCGGGGTGCCGGGCGGGGCCGTCGCCTCGACGCGTACCCGCCGGCCGGGGTCCGTGGCCCGCGCCGGGGGGCGTGCGGCCGTCAGGCCCGTGCCCTCCACTCGGTACGCCGCGTCGACCGTGTCCGCCAGGCGGCGCGGGTCGTGGTCCACGAACACGACCGTCGCCCCGGCCGCCACCCGCTCCCCCGCGGCCCGGTCCAGTTCGGCGCGCGCCTCGGTGTCGAGGCCCGTCCACGCCTCGTCCAGCACCAGCAGTTCCGGTTCGGCGAGGAGCGCCTGGGCCACGGCGACCTTCTGGCTGGTGCCCTTGGAGAGTTCGGCGATCGGGGTGCGGGCGTGGGCGGTCGCGCCGAAGCGGGTCAGCCAGTGGTCCGCGCGGTCCGCCGCCTCGCGCCGTCGCAGGCCGTGGACGCGGCCGAGGTGGACGAGATACCCGGCCGCCGTGAAGGGCAGGGCGGCCGGGAACCGCTCGGGGACGTACGCGGTACGCGGCCGGTGGCCGGTGATCCGGCCCTCGGAGGGGGCGTCGATCCCGGCCAGCAGCCGCAACAGGGTCGACTTGCCGGTGCCGTTGGCGCCCTCGACGCGGACGAGCGCGCCGGCGGGCAGGGCGAGGTCGATGCCGCGCAGCACCCACGGCCCGGCGAGGCCGTACCGCCGGCCGACGCCCCGCAGCCGCAGGGCCTGCGGGCCGGTGCTCAGTGGGACGACGCCTTCTCGGGCTTCAGCTCACTGGGCCGTACGACGACGAAACCGTGCCCGTCCAGGCGCAGTTGCACGGCCTCACCCGAGCCACCCCGGATCATCGAGCCGACGCTCTGCGAGCGGTGCAGCGAGGTCTGCAGCTGGGCGCTCCAGCCGACGACGGCATCCGTGTCGACGAAGACCGGCTGCTGCGGCGTGACGGGGATGACGATGGGATATCCGTCGCACATCAGCCCCAGCTTGCCGTGGCCGGTGAACACGCTGTTGAAGAGACCGCCGCCGGTCATGCCCGCGCCCTTGACGACCTTGATCTCGTACGCGAGCGTCGCGTCGAAGCACAGGACGTTGCGGCCGTTGATGGTGAGGGCGTCGCCCTGCTCCAGCTCCACGATGAAGCAGTTGGCGGCCTCGTGCGCGAACCACGCCTCGCCCAGGCCGCGTACGGCCATCAGCGGCAGGCCCTCGCCGGTGACGGCGCGCTTGAGCAGGCCGCCTATGCCCTGGCTCTTGTGCTCGAACTGGAGGTCGCCGCGGAAGGCGACCATCGATCCCTGGCGGGCGTGCATCTCGCCGTTGACCGCGTACTTGATGGACTTGGCGTTCTGCAGCGTCATACCGGGGGCGGTCGCCTGCTCCACCATGTGCTCACTGGAAAAGAGATCGCTCTTCATGGGCGGCATCCTCGCCCGGAGGCACCCATTCCGCCAACAACGCCGTCCGAGGCGGCTGGCAGACTGGTCGGGTGAGCAGCGACGACACGACAGACCGGGACGAGGCACCGCAGTACGTGCTACCGCTGGTGGTGCGGATCGAGAAGACCGCGCCGCCGGCCCGCACCGACGCCCTGCGCACGGCGGCCCGCGCGGTCCTGGTGATGCTCTCCGACGAGCGTTCGGTGGGCGAGGGCGAGTGGGCGGAGGCGATACGGGACTGGCAGGACGCCCGTATCCGCAAGGTGGTCCGCCGGGCGCGCGGCGCGGAGTGGCGCAAGGCGTCCGCCCTGCCGGGGATCGCGGTGACGGGCGAGGCGGCCGAGGTGCGGGTGTTCCCGCCGGTGCCCCTGGACGGCTGGCCGAAGGAGCTGGCCAAGCTCCAGGTCTCCGGGACCGACCTGGACGATCATGAGCCCCCGGCCGCGCCCGACCCCGTCGGCCCCGTGCTGTGGCTCAACCCGGACCTCGGCATGTCGGCCGGCAAGGAGATGGCGCAGGTGGGCCACGGCGCACAGCTCGCCTGGTGGGAGCTGTCGGAGACCGAGCGCAAGACGTGGCGCGAGGCGGGATTCCCGCTCTCGGTGGCCACGGCGGAGCCGGAGCGGTGGCGGGAGCTGACGGTGAGCGGGCTGCCGGTCGTCCGGGACGCGGGCTTCACGGAGATCGCACCGGGTTCGTGCACGGTGGTCGCCGACCATCCGGCGCTGCGCGGCCGCCGCTGAGCGGGGCGGAGCGGGACTGCGGGGAGGCTTTCCGGGCGGCCTCGCCGGCGCCCTTCCGGGCGGCTCCACCGGCTGGCCAACCTCAAATGTTGCTCTGAACGTCGGCCGTACCGGGTTCACCGCCGCGCGCCGGGGCCATCACCCTTGCACAAGGCCGGGGGAACACATGGGGGATGGCATGGGGGACGGGTTGAGGCTGGGTGTCGGAATCGGCTGGCGGCCGGAGATCGCCGGTGAGGTGGAGGCGCTGCCGGGGATCGACTGGGTGGAGGCGGTCGCGGAGAACCTCTGCGCCGGGCATCTGCCGGACTCGCTGGTGCGGCTGCGGGAGCGCGGGGTCACGGTGATCCCGCACGGGGTCTCGCTGGGCCTGGGCGGGGCCGACCGCCCCGACCCCGGCCGGCTGGCGGACCTCGCCGACCGGGTCGCCCTGCTGGACGCGCCGCTGGTGACCGAGCACATCGCGTTCGTACGGGCGGGCGGGGCACGCACCGGGTCCCCGGCGCTGGAGGCAGGGCATCTGCTGCCCGTGCCGCGCACCCGCGCCGCGCTGGACGTGCTCTGCGAGAACGTGCGCATCGCGCAGGACGCGCTGCCGGTGCCGCTGGCGCTGGAGAACATCGCGGCGCTGATCTCCTGGCCGGGCGAGGAGCTGACGGAGGGGCAGTTCCTGGCGGAGCTGGTCGAGCGCACCGGGGTGCGGCTGCTGATCGACGTGGCCAACCTGCACACGAACCAGGTGAACCGGGGCGAGGACCCGGCGACCGCGCTGGACGAACTCCCGGTGGAGGCCATCGCGTACGTGCATGTGGCGGGCGGGGTCGAGAAGGACGGCGTCTGGCACGACACGCACGCCCACCCGGTGACGGCCCCGGTGCTCGACGTCCTGGCGGAGCTGCGGTCGCGGGTGGACCCGCCGGGCGTGCTGCTGGAGCGTGATGACGCGTTCCCGCCGGCGGACGAGCTGGCGCACGAACTGGACGCGATCCGGGCGACGCTGGACAAGGGCGGGCCGGCACGGCCGGACGCGGTGACCGACTCCCCGGCCGGCGCGCCCGTCCCCGTAGCCGTCCCCGTACCCTCGCCCGCTCCCGTCCCCGTTCCCGAGGCGGTGCGCGACGGCGTCGCGCTCGCGCAGACGGCCCTGCTGTCCGCCCTGGTCGCCGGGACGCCCGCGCCCGCCGGGTTCGATCCGAAGAGGCTGCGGGTGCAGAGCCGGGCGCTGGCCGCCAAGCGGGCCGATGTCGTGGCGAAGGTGGCGCCGGAGCTGCCGGAGATCCTGGGGCGCGGCTACCGGGAGGCGTTCCTCGCGTACGCCGGGGGGCGGCCCATGACGGGCGGGTACCGGCGCGACGCGCTGGACTTCGCGGAACACCTGCTGCTCGCGGACCGGCCGCGGGACGACACCGCGCGTCGCCGGCTGACGTACTGGTGGCGGGACCGGGCCGCGCCCCGGCCGCCGGGGCGGGCCGTCCGGCTGGCCCGTGCCGCCCGCTCCGTGCTGGCGGGGCGGTGACCGGGATGGACATGTTCCTGATGCTGCTGTCGATGGCGGCGATCGTCTCCTCCGCCCTGCTGATCAACGGCCTGGCCCGGTCCCGCCGGGGCTCGGGCGGTCCGGTCCACGACCTGTACGAGGCGGCGTTCCTGAACGGCGGGCCCGGCCGGGTCGTGGACACGGCGCTCACCGCCCTGCGGGCGGACGGCCGGCTGGACATCGGCGGGCCCGGCATCGTCGCCGTGGTCCGGGCCACCGCGCACGATCCGGTGGAGCGGGCCGTCCTCCACGAAGTGGCGGGCGCGCCGAGCGGGGCGCTGGCCCCGTTGCGGGCCGCCGTGATGCGACACCCGGCCGTGCAGGAGACGGGCGACGGGCTGGCCGCACGCGGGCTCCTCGCCCCGCCCGGCGCCGACGCGAAGTGGCAGGTCCTGGGCACCGTGCAGGCGCTGGTGTGCTTCCTGGCCGTCCCGGTGGCCTTCGGGGTCGTCATGGCCGACGAGGAGGGACCGGGCTGGGGGCTCCCGTTCGCCGTGCTGGTGTTCCCGGCGATGCTCGGCGGGATCGTGTGCGGGCTGGTGTGCGCGGCGGTGGCCCGGTCCCGGATCACCCGCGCCGGGCGCCGGGCGGCGGCGGAGTTCGCGGCCGCCCACGCCCACCGGACGGACCCCGCGTTCCTGGTGGCGGTCCGCGGGCCGCAGGCCGTCACGGACCCGGCGCTGCGGACGCACCTGATCACGGCGGCCCGCACCCGGCCCATCGGGTCCGCGCACGGGCCGCACGGTTCCTCGGACTCCTCGGCGCTGCTGCTCGCGCCGGCGGTGTGGTGCGCGGGGGCGGGCCCCGGCGGCGGCTGCGGCAGCTCGTCGGGGAGCGACGGCACGGGCGGCGGCGGGTCGGGCTGCGGGAGCGGTTCCGGCGGCGGGTCGAGCTGCGGTGGAGGCTCCGGCTGTGGGGGCGGGTCCAGTTGCGGCGGGGGCTCCAGTTGTGGCGGCGGGTCGAGCTGTGGGAGCAGTTCCTGAGATGGCCCGTCCATCTGTTGGACACGCTATGGCGCCGCGGTCGGGGCTCGCATAGAAATCGGACATGGTGCCGATTCTGTTGCTGCTGGTCGCCTGGGGTACGGCGGGACTGTCCTGTGTCCGGCTCTGTCTGGCCGGCGCGCGGCGGGAGGGCGACGGGCTCCGGGAGAGCGGCCGGCAGCTCACGCTCTACGAGGCGGCGTTCCTGTCGGGCGGTCCGCGCCGGGTCGCCGATCTGGCGCTCGTCTCCATGCATCTGCGGCGACGGCTGCTGCTCGCACACACCGGTTGGGCGACGGTCGTCGATCCGGAGGGCCGGGACGAGGTGGAGCGTACGGTGATCCGGGCCATAGGGCCGGAGGGCCAGTCACTGATAGGGCCGGTGCGGGCGTCGGCCGCGGCGGCGGACGCGGTGCGGGCCGTGGCTGACCGGCTCGTCGCCGCCGGTCTGGCCGTTCCGCGCGGGGCCGACATGGCCTCGGCGGTGCGGGCGGTGCGCGGGGCGGCGCTGCTGGTGGCCGCGCTGGGCGGGCTGGCCGTGCTGGTCTCCGGCGGCCCGGACACGGCGACGCTGCTGTGGTTCGCGCCGCCGCTGGCGATGGCCCTGGGGTGCCTGGCGATAGCCCGGCTGGAGGCGCACCCGTACGGTTCCTGGGCCTCCCCGGCCGGTCAGCGGCTGCTGGAGGCGTGCGCGGTGCCGGGGGACGGCGCGACGGGCGACACGCTGGTGACGGTCGCCGTGTGCGGGGTGGAGGCGGTGGACGACCCGGCGCTGCGGGCGGCTCTGGCGAGCCGGCGCGTACGCCGTGCCGCGGTATGACGAACGGTGCGGCGCGCGCAGGACGTGCGCGCGCCGCACCGCTGAGCCGAACCCGGTGTCGCTGGACCGGCGGGAAGGCGCGGGGTGCCGCGCCGGGGACCCGCCGTCTGATCTTCCGGGTTGGGGTGGTCGGGAGCCCGCTCGCTACGCGAGCCCGGCCACCAGGTCCGCGACCGACTTGCGCCGGCCGGTGAAGAAGGGGACCTCCTCGCGGACGTGCAGCCGCGCCTCGGCGCCCCGCAGGTGACGCATCAGGTCGACGATGCGGTGCAGTTCGTCCGCCTCGAAGGCCAGCAGCCACTCGTAGTCGCCGAGGGCGAACGAGGCGACGGTGTTGGCGCGCACGTCCGGGTAGCCGCGCGCCATCTTGCCGTGGTCGGCGAGCATGCGGCGGCGGTCCTCGTCGGCCAGCAGGTACCACTCGTACGAGCGCACGAAGGGGTACACGCTGACGTAGTCGCGCGGCGTCTCGTCGGCGAGGAACGCCGGGATGTGCGACTTGTTGAACTCGGCGGGGCGGTGCAGGGCCATGTTCGACCAGACCGGCTCCAGGTGGCGGCCGAGCCGGGTGCGGCGGAAGAGGTTGTACGCCTCCTGCAGCGCGTCCGCGGTCTCCGCGTGCCACCAGATCAGCAGGTCGGCGTCGGCGCGCAGGCCCGAGACGTCGTACGTGCCGCGAATGGTGATGTCCTTGGCCGCGAGCTGGTCGAACAGCTCCTGGACCTCGCCGGCGACGGCGGCGCGGTCGGTGTCGGCGGGCAGGACGTCGCGCAGCTTGAAGACGGACCACAGCGTGTAGCGGATGACCTCGTTGAGGTCCTTGGCCTTCTTGCCGGCGTTCGGAACCTTGCTTGATGTCTCAGTCTCGGGAGCACTCATACGGCTATTGTCCCGCCTCGCTCCGAGTGCCCTGAACCAGGGTCGGCGTGGCGATGATCTCCCCGCCGAGATCCCCGCCGAGATCCCCGGCGAGGTCCCCGCCGAGGTCCCCGGCGATCTCGTCCGCCGCGCGGTGGGCGCTCGCCACGCAGGCCGGGATGCCGACCCCGTCGTACACGGCCCCGCACACCCGCAGCGCGGGCAGCTTCGCGACCGCGTCGCGGATACGGGCGACCCGGCCGAGGTGGCCCACCGGGTACTGCGGCAGTCCGCCGGTCCACCGGGTGACCACGGTGTCGACGGGCCGGGCGGTGAGCCCGGTGGCGGCGGCGAGGTCGCGCAGGGCCAGGGCGGCCAGTTCGCCGTCCTCGCGGTTCAGGTGCTCCTCCTCGCCGTACCGGCCGACGGAGGTCCGCAGGACGAACAGGTCGGGGGCCGCGTCGGCGACCCACCGCCACTTGTGGGTGGAGAAGGTGGCGGCCTTGATGGTGTGTCCGTCGACCGGCGGCACCAGGAAGCCGGAGCGCCCGGCGAAGGCCGCCCCGGTCACGTCGGAGCGCCGGAACGCCATGGTGATCAGGGCCATCGACGCGTACTCGACGCCCGCGAGTTCGGCCGACGCGTCCGGGGACTCGGCGGCGAGCAGGGTGGCGGCGGCCCGGGCCGGCACGGCGATGACGACGCCGTCGGCGGCGAGGACCCGCGTGTCGGTGCGGACGTCCCAGCCGGTGGCGGTACGGGTGAGGCCCAGCACGGGGGTCTCGGTGAGGATCTCGCCGCCCCCGGCGCGTACGGCGTCGGCGACGGCGCCCGGCAGGGTGCCGACACCGCCCTCGATGCCCTGGAAGACGGGCCCGGTCAGCTGCCGCGCGGCGGCCTGCTCCTGGAGCCGGGTGACCCCGTCGAGCAGCGGGCCGCCCTGCCGGGCCGCCTCGAAGAGCTGCGGTACGGCGGCGCGCATCGAGATCCGGTAGGCGTCGCCCGCGTACACCCCGCCGAGCAGCGGCTCCACCAGCCGGTCCACCACCTCGCGGCCCAGCCGGTCCGCGACGTACGCGCCCACGGCGACGTCGTCGCCGATGACCGATGCGGGCAGTTCGCGGTCCTCGGCGATACGGGCCAGGCCCTCGGGCGACAGGACGTCGCCCAGGACGGACGGGTCGCCCGGCACGCCCATCACATGACCGGTGGGCATGGGGCGCAGCTCGTCGCGGGTCCACAGCGCCGCGGTGGCGGTGGCGGGCGGCTGGAGGCGGTCCCCGAGGCCCGCGGCGCGGGCCAGGGCGACCGCCTCGGGGCGGCGGGCGAGCATCGACTCGGCGCCCAGGTCGACCCGGACGCCCGCGACGTCGCCGGTCATGAGCTTGCCGCCGAGCCGGTCGGTCGCCTCCAGGACGGTGACCCCCAGCCCTGCGCCGACGAGCCGGTGGGCGGCGGCGAGCCCGGCGATCCCGCCGCCGATGACGACGACATGGCGGGGGGCCGGGCCCGCGGAGTGCGTGGATGACTGCATGGTCCCACTCTCTCAAACCGGTTCCGAGTCCCGACCGTGACCGGTTCGAAACCGGTGCACCGGGTCCTGCGGCGCCCTTCGCACGTCCCATCCCCGACATCGATCACCCGTCCAGGGGGGACAGTTATGCAGGGAGCACCCTTCGCCCGCACCGGTCCGGGCGCGCGCCGCCGAGCCGTCCGCGCGTCGCGTACCGTTCCGGCCGTCGCGCTGCTGGCGGCCGTGCTCGCGCTGAGCGGCTGCGGCGCGTCCGGTGACGACGCGGCCGGCGGCGCCGACCGGGGCTACTCGGCGGCACAGCAGGAGAAGGCGGACTCCGGGGCCGCGAAGGGCGGCGGGGCCGGGGCCCCGGCGGCGGCCGAGGCGCAGCGGAAGGAGCCGGGGAAGACCCCGAAGCCGGCCGCCGTCCACGTCATCCGCACCGCCTCCCTCTCCGTGGAGGTGAAGGACGCCGCGAAGGCGGCCGCGCGGGCCCGTACGGCGGCGCAGGACGCGGGCGGGCTCGTCGAGAAGGAGACCACCGAGCGGATCGACGGCACGCGGGACTCCTCGCATCTCGTGCTGCGCGTCCCGCAGGACGCGTACGACGAGGTGCTGCGGGAGCTGTCCGGTACGGGGAAGCTGGTCTCCCGTACCTCGGCGGCGAAGGACGTCACCGACCAGGTCGTGGACATCGACAGCCGGATCGCCACCCAGCGGGCCAGTGTGGCGCGGGTGCGCGAGCTGATGGACCGGGCCGACAAGCTGGCCGACGTGGTCACCCTGGAAGGGGAACTGAGCAGCCGTCAGGCGGCCCTGGAGTCGCTGCTCGCCCAGCAGGCGTCCCTCAAGGACCGTACGACGCTGGCGACCATCACGCTGGACCTGGTGGAGCCGGAGCCGGGGGCCGCGACCGCCGCCGACGACGACCCCGGCTTCTCCGACGCCGTCGCCGGGGGCTGGCACGCCTTCGTGACGGTGCTGCGCTGGCTGGCGATGGCCATGGGCGCGGCGGCGCCGTTCCTGGCTGCGGCGGCCGTCCTGGCGGTGCTGTGGCGGCTGCTGCTGCGCCGCCGGGCCGAGCGGCGGCGCGGACCGGCCGGGGAGGGCTGAGTACGCCCGCCGGGGCGGGGTGCGCCGTAGCGTGGGGCGCATCGACGGCTTCGGAGGGACTGGCATGGCGGCGGAACGACTGGTGGTCATCGGCGGGGACGCGGCGGGGATGTCCGCGGCGTCCCGGGCCCGGCGGCTCAGGGGGCCGGACGAGCTGAGCATCACCGCCTTCGAGCGGGGCCACTTCACCTCGTACTCCGCCTGCGGCATCCCGTACTGGGTCAGCGGCGACGTGGCGGACCGGGAGGAGCTGATCGCCCGTACGCCCGAGGAGCACCGGGCCCGTGACATCGATCTGCGCACCCGCACCGAGGTCACCGAGATCGATGTGGCGGGCCGGCGGGTGCGCGCCCTGGACCGGGAGTCCGGCGAGGCGTACTGGACCGGCTACGACAAGCTGGTGATCGCCACCGGGGCCCGGCCGGTGCGTCCGGCGCTGCCCGGCATGGACGCGCCGGGGGTGCACGGGGTGCAGACCCTGGACGACGGGCAGGCGCTGCTGGACACCCTGGACCGGACGGAAGGCCGGCGGGCGGTCGTCGTCGGGGCGGGCTACATCGGGGTCGAGATGGCCGAGGCGATGCTGAAGCGCGGCTTCGAGGTCACGGTCCTCAACCGGGGCGAGCAGCCGATGGCGACGCTCGACCCGGACATGGGACGCCTGGTCCACGAGGCCATGGACGGGCTCGGGATCACCACGGTGAACGGCGCCGAGGTGACCGGGGTCAGGACCGGTCCGGACGGCCGGGTCGCCGCGGTGGTCACGGACGCCGCGGACTATCCGGCGGACGTGGTGGTGCTCGGCATCGGGGTGCGGCCGGAGACGGAGCTCGCGCGGGCGGCCGGGCTGCCGCTGGGGCCGCACGGCGGGCTGCTCACCGATCTGTCGATGCGGGTCACCGGCCACGAGGACATCTGGGCGGGCGGCGACTGCGTGGAGGTGCTGGACCTGGTGGCGGGCCACACCCGGCACATCGCGCTCGGCACCCACGCCAACAAGCACGGCCAGGTCATCGGCTCCAACGTGGGCGGCGGCTACGGCACGTTCCCCGGTGTGGTGGGTACGGCGGTGAGCAAGGTGTGCGACCTGGAGATCGCCCGGACCGGGCTGCGCGAGAAGGACGCGCGGGCGGTGGGGCTCCGGTATGTGACGGCGACGATCGAGTCCACGAGCCGGGCGGGCTACTACCCGAACGCGCGGCCGATGACGGTGAAGATGCTCGCGGAGTACCGGACGGGCCGGCTGCTCGGGGTGCAGATCGTGGGCCGCGAGGGCGCGGCCAAGCGGGTGGACGTGGCGGCGGTGGCGCTCACGGCCGGGATGACGGTGGAGCGGATGACCGCCCTGGACCTGGGCTACGCGCCGCCGTTCTCGCCGGTCTGGGACCCCGTCCTGGTGGCCGCCCGCAGGACCGTCTCGGTGCTGCGGAAGGCGGGCTCCGCCTGAGCGGGGCCCGCCTCCGGGTGGTGCGGGACGTGCGGTGGTTCAGCGGGCGGTGCGGGTGTGGACGTACTCGACGAGGCGGGACAGCGCGTCGGGGTCCATGGTCGGCATCACGCCGTGGCCCAGGTTGAAGATGTGCCCCTCCAGGCCGGCCGCCGCGTCCAGCACCTCCTGCGCCTTGGCCTCCACCGCGGGGGTCGGCGCGAACAGCACCGCCGGGTCGAGGTTGCCCTGGAGCGCCTTGCCGGGGCCGACGCGGCGCGCCGCCTCGTCCAGCGGGACGCGCCAGTCCACGCCGACGACGTCCGCGCCGGCCTCGCCCATCAGGCCGAGGAGTTCGCCGGTGCCGACGCCGAAGTGGATGCGGGGCACCCCGTACGGGGCGACGGTGTCGAACACCTTCGCGGAGGCGGGCAGCACCGAGCGCCGGTAGTCGGCGGGGGCGAGGGCGCCGACCCAGGAGTCGAAGAGCTGGACGGCGGAGGCGCCGGCCTCGATCTGGACGGTGAGGAAGGCGCCGGTGATCTCGGCGAGGCGGTCGAGCAGGTCGGCCCACAGCTGCGGGTCGCCGTACATCATGGCCTTGGTGTGCTCGTGGTTGCGGGACGGGCCGCCCTCCACGAGGTAGCTCGCGAGTGTGAACGGCGCGCCCGCGAAGCCGATGAGCGGGGTGGCCCCCAGCTCGGCCGTGAGCAGCCCGATGGCCTCGGTGACGTACGGGACGTCCTCGGGCGTGAGGTCGCGCAGCCGGGCCAGGTCGGCGCGGGTGCGGAACGGCTCGGCGACGACGGGGCCGACGCCGGGCTTGATGTCGAGGTCGATGCCGATGGCCTTGAGGGGCACGACGATGTCGCTGAAGTAGATCGCGGCGTCCACCCCGTGGCGGCGGACGGGCTGCATCGTGATCTCGGCGACCAGCTCCGGCATCATGCAGGAGTCGAGCATCGGGATGCCCTCGCGCACCTTGAGGTACTCGGGCAGCGAGCGTCCCGCCTGACGCATGAACCAGACCGGCGTGTGCGGCACCGGCTCGCGGCGGCAGGCCTTGAGGAACGCGGAGTCGTAGGTGGCGGAAGTCTGGGTCAGCGGCCCGGAGGGGCGGTCGTTGGCACTCACGGTAGGAATCTTCGCACGTGCGCACAACGAGCCCGCCCCCGCACGGGTGTCCTTGCGCACGCCGAGCGCGCATTCCGCCTACTCTTCCCCGCATGGCTGCGGCTCAGGGACACATCTCCGGTCAATCCGATGGCGCTGACGGCACGGACGGCGCGGAGGGTGCCGCCGTTCCGTCCGCGTTCCGTTCGGCGGTGGACGCGCTGCGCGCGGCGCGGCTGCGTCCCGAGCTGGAGGTGGAGCCGACCCGCCCGCCGAAGCGGCTCGCGCCGCACGCGTACGCGCTGGAGGCCGCGGTCGTCGACGGCGAGGACGACCTCGCGGACGGCCGGCTGGTCCTGCTCCACGACCCGGCCGGGCACGAGGCCTGGCAGGGGACCTTCCGGCTGGTGACGCTGGTGCGCGCCGAGCTGGAGCCGGAGATGGCCGCCGATCCGCTGCTGCCGGAGGTGTGCTGGTCCTGGCTGACCGGGGCGCTGGAGGCGCGCGGCCTGTTCTACGGCGAGGCCGGCGGCACGGTGACCATGGCGGGCTCGCACTACTTCGGCGCGCTGGAGACCCGGCGGCCGGCGACGCAGATCGAGATCCGGGCGTCCTGGACGCCGCGCGAGGGGCGCGGCGGGGTGCCGGACGCGGCGGCGCATCTGGTCGCCTGGGGCGATCTGCTGTGCCAGATCGCGGGGCTGCCGCCGTCCGGTCCGCTGGACGCGGCGGTGGTGACGCTGCCCCAGCGGCGCGGCCCCCAGGGCCCGTGACCCAGGGCCCGTACCCCAGGTCCCGTAACTCCTCGGTTTCCGAGCCTTGCGCCGCGGGTGCCACGGCATCCGCGGCCCCGGCGCGCTCACTTTCGGCCACCGGCTAGACATTCGCACAATCGATCGCTCATCCGATTTGCCCGAATTGTTACGCATGAATTCGTGATCTTCCCCTAAAGGAGCAGGCGGGTACTGCCGAAGGAGTCAATGACCCTTCAAGCACGGTTCGCCCCGGCTTCATCCCCGAGCCGGCCCGTCCCGCCACTCCCCAGGAGGCCTGGTGTCCGTTCTCCTCGAGCAGCCCGCAAGCCTGGTCGCCTACCGCCCGAACAAGCCGACGGCCATGGTCGTCGTGGCCGACCCGCGCGTCCGTTCCACCGTGACCCGCCATCTGTGGGCCCTCGGAGTTCGTGACGTCATCGAGGCGTCGTCCATCGCGGAGGCCCGTCCCCGCGTCGGCAACCCGCGCGACATCTGCGTAGCCGACGTCCATCTGCCCGACGGTTCCGGGCTGACCCTGCTGTCCGAAACCCGAGCCGCCGGCTGGCCCAACGGTCTGGCCCTGTCCGCAGCCGACGACATCGGCGCCGTGCGCAACGCCCTCGCGGGCGGCGTCAAGGGCTACGTCGTCACCGGCACCCGTACCAACATCGGCCACCCGGCCCGTCCCGGCGTCGTCCCCATCGGCGCCACCGCCGCCCGAATGCACCGCCGGCCCCCCGGCTCCCCGAGCCATCCGGGCGGCTACCGCGAGCTCTCCGGCCGCGAGGTGGAGGTGCTCCGGCTCGTCGCCGAGGGCCAGTCCAACAAGGCCATCGGCGTCTCGATGGGCCTGTCCGCCCTGACCGTCAAGAGCCACCTCGCCCGCATCGCCCGCAAGCTCGGCACCGGAGACCGCGCCGGAATGGTCGCCGTGGCCCTGCGGACGGGCATCATCCACTGAATCCACGCTCCACCGACCCCTCACGCTTCACCGCACCCCGCTTCACCGCATCCCACCGGTGCGCCGTTCGCGCGACCGGCTGGATTACGCGCATCGGCGCCTGCCGACGGAACGTTCCGTCGGCGGGCGCCGCGCACGCACAGATACCCTTGACACGTGACCGACGCCCAAGAGACCGCAGCAGACACATCACTGCGAACCACCGGGGGCGCTCCCCCGGACGACGTCGCCCCGGCGCCGATCCCCTTGCTCGAACCACGCGAGGGCATTCCACCGGTGGTGGCGTCCGACGACGACCTGGCCGGAGTGATCGCCGCCTTCGCCGCGGGCTCGGGCCCGGTGGCCGTGGACGCCGAACGGGCCTCCGGCTACCGCTACGGCCAGCGCGCCTACCTCGTACAGCTGCGCCGCGACGGCGCGGGCAGCGCGCTCGTGGACCCGGTGGGCTGCCCCGACCTGTCCGGCCTCGGCGAGGTCCTGCGCGGCACCGAGTGGATTCTGCACGCGGCGACGCAAGACCTGCCGTGCCTGCGCGAGATAGGGATGACGCCGACCGGGCTCTTCGACACCGAGCTGGCCGGACGGCTGGCCGGGTTCCCGCGGGTCGGCCTCGGCGCCATGGTCGAGAACGTCCTCGGCTACTCCCTGGAGAAGGGCCACTCCGCCGTCGACTGGTCCACCCGCCCGCTGCCCGAGCCCTGGCTGCGCTACGCCGCGCTCGACGTCGAGCTCCTCATCGACCTGCGCAACGCCCTGGAGGACGAGCTCGACCGGCAGGGCAAGCTCGGCTGGGCCCGCGAGGAGTTCGACGCCATCGCCTCGGCGCCGCCCGCTCCCCCGCGCCAGGACCCCTGGCGCCGCACCTCCGGGATGCACAAGGTCCGCCGCCGCCGGCAGATGGCGGTGGTCCGGGAGCTGTGGAACACCCGCGACCGGATCGCCCGGCGCCGCGACATCTCGCCCGGCAAGGTGCTCGGGGACGCCGCGATCATCGAGGCCGCGCTCGCGCTGCCGCCCAACGTCCACGCGCTGACCGCCCTGCCCGGCTTCGGCCCGCGCATGGGGCGCCGCCAGCTGGAGCAGTGGCAGGGCGCCGTGGACCGGGCCAAGGCGCTGCCCGACACGGAGCTGCCGCAGCCCGGCCAGGCCGTCGCCGGACCGCCCCCGCCGCGCGCCTGGGCCGACAAGGACCCAGCGGCCGCCGCCCGGCTCGCCGCCGCCCGCGCCGCGGTCTCCGCGCTGGCGGAGCGGCTGCACATGCCGCAGGAGAACCTGATCACGCCGGACACCGTGCGCCGGGTGTGCTGGGAGCCGCCGAAGAACCCGACGCCGGAGACGGTGGAGTCGGCGCTCGCGGGCTACGGCGCCCGCCACTGGCAGATCGAGCAGGTGGCCCCGCTGCTGCTCCGGACGCTCACCGGACCCGCGTAACCGGCCGGAGCGGCGCGACGGAGGGGCGTATTCACGCCAGGTTCCGCGCGGCGCGCGCGGCGCCCGAATGGCCCGGACGGACTCGTTTTCGAGTCCGTCCGGGCCATTCGCCGTGTGCGGGGCGGCCGGGGCCGGGCAGTTTCCGCATGTGACCTTCGCCGCTCCGGCCACAGGGGGTGGGCAGCCCGGTTACTCGCAAGTAGCATGAGCGGAGCGGCGTGCCTTCTGGGCGCGCCCCGCAGCAGTGCCATCCCGCACCCTGGAGGAGAGCCATCGTGCCTCGTACCATCCGGGACGTCGTCTTCGTCGACGGCGTCCGCACCCCGTTCGGCAAGGCGGGCCCGAAGGGCATCTACCACGAGACCCGCGCCGACGATCTCGTCGTGAAGGCCATCCGGGAGCTGCTGCGCCGCAACCCGGACCTGGACCCCAAGAAGATCGACGAGGTCGCCATCGCCGCGACCACGCAGATCGGCGACCAGGGCCTCACGCTCGGCCGTACCGCGGGCATTCTGGCCGGGCTGCCGCAGTCCGTACCGGGCTACTCCATCGACCGCATGTGCGCGGGCGCCCTGACCGCCGTCACCTCGACGGCCGGCTCCATCGCCTTCGGCGCGTACGACGTCGTCGTCGCCGGCGGTGTCGAGCACATGGGCCGCCACCCGATGGGCGAGGGCGTGGACCCGAACCCGCGGTTCGTGTCGGAGAAGCTGGTCGACGAGTCCGCCCTGTTCATGGGCATGACCGCGGAGAACCTGCACGACCGCTACCCCACGATCACCAAGGAGCGCGCCGACGCCTACGCGGTGCGTTCGCAGGAGAAGGCCGCCAAGGCGTACGCCAACGGCAAGATCCAGCAGGACCTGGTGCCGATCTCGGTGCGCCGCACCAGCCCGGAGGGCGGGGAGACGGGCTGGGGCCTGGTCACCGCCGACGAGCCGATGCGTCCGGGCACCACCATGGAGTCCCTGGCCGGCCTGAAGACCCCCTTCCGCGCCCACGGCCGCGTCACGGCCGGTAACGCCGCCGGGCTCAACGACGGCGCCACCGCCTCGCTGCTCGCCGCCGAGGACGTCGCGCGCGAGCTGGGCCTGCCGGTGAAGATGCGCCTGGTCTCCTACGCCTTCGCGGGCGTGGAGCCGGAGGTCATGGGCTACGGGCCGATCCCGGCCACCGAGAAGGCCCTCGCCAAGGCCGGCCTGTCCATCTCGGACATCGGCCTCTTCGAGATCAACGAGGCGTTCGCCGTACAGGTGCTGGCCTTCCTGGAGCACTACGGCATCGCCGACGACGACGCCCGCGTCAACGAGTACGGCGGCGCCATCGCCTACGGCCACCCGCTGGCCTCCTCCGGGGTCCGGCTGATGACCCAGCTGGCCCGCCAGTTCGAGGAGCACCCCGAGGTCCGTTACGGCCTGACGACCATGTGCGTCGGCTTCGGCATGGGCGCGACGGTCGTCTGGGAGAACCCGCACTTCGAGAACGCCGGAGGCGACAAGTGAGCACCACCACCGAGCTTCTGAAGGGCGCGGCCGCGCTGTTCCCGGACGAGGTCGTCACCCGGGCGCACGTACGCCACCTGGACCTGCCGGCCGGTGCGGGGCGCTTCGCCCTCATCACGCTGGACAACGGCCTGGACCACACCAAGCCGACCACCTTCGGACCGCAGTCGCTGGCGAACCTGGACGCCGCCGTCGACCAGGTCGAGAAGGAGGCCGCCGAGGGCGCGATCACCGGCGTCGGCATCACCGGCAAGCCGTTCATCTTCGCGGTCGGCGCCGACCTCAAGGGCGTCGAGCTGCTCAAGGAGCACAAGGACGCGCTGGCCATCGGCAAGGGCGGCCACGACGTCTTCCGCCGGCTCTCCGGCCTCGCGGTGCCCACCTTCGCGTACTACAACGGCGCGGCGATGGGCGGCGGCGTCGAGGTCGGGCTGCACTGCACGTACCGCACCGTCTCCAAGGCGCTGCCCGCGTTCTCGCTGCCCGAGGTCTTCCTCGGCCTGGTGCCCGGCTGGGGCGGCTGCGCGCTGCTGCCGAACCTGATCGGCGCCGACCGCGCGGTCTCGGTGATCATCGAGAACTCGCTGAACCAGAACCGCCAGCTCAAGGGCAAGCAGGTCTTCGAGCTCGGCATCGCCGACGCGATCTTCGAGGGCGCGGACTTCCTGGAGCGCTCGCTCGTGTGGACCGCCGACGTGCTCAACGGCACGGTCACGGTGGAGCGCCCCGACGTGGACCGCGGTGAGGCCTGGGACCAGGCCGTCGCCCGCGGCCGTGCCATCGCCGACTCCAAGGTGCACGGCGCCGCCCCGGCCGCGTACCGCGCGCTGGAGATCATCGCCGCGGCCAAGGACGGCGACCTGTCCGCCGGCTTCGACCGCGAGGACCAGGCCCTGGCGGACCTGATCATGGGCGGCGAGCTGCGCTCCGGCATCTACTCGTTCAACCTGGTCCAGAAGCGCGCCAAGCGCCCGGCCGGTGCCCCGGACAAGAACCTGGCGCGCCCGGTCACCAAGGTCGGCGTGGTGGGCGCGGGCCTGATGGCCAGCCAGCTCGCCCTGCTGTTCCTGCGCCGCCTGGAGGTGCCGGTCGTGCTGACCGACATCGACCAGGAGCGCGTGGACAAGGGTGTGGGCTACGTCCACGCCGAGATCGAGAAGCTGCTCGCCAAGGGCCGCGTCAACCAGGACAAGGCCAACCGCCTCAAGGCCCTGGTCACCGGTGTGCTGGACAAGGCGGAGGGCTTCTCCGACGCCGACTTCATCATCGAGGCCGTCTTCGAGGAGATCGGCGTCAAGCAGCAGGTGTTCGCGGAGGTCGAGGCGGTCGCCCCGGCGCACGCGATCCTCGCCACCAACACCTCCTCCCTCTCGGTCACCGAGATGGCGTCGAAGCTCCAGCACCCGGAGCGGGTCGTCGGCTTCCACTTCTTCAACCCGGTCGCGATCCTCCCGCTGCTGGAGATCGTGCGCGGCGAGAAGACGGACGACGCCTCGCTGGCCACGGCCTTCGGGGTGGCCCGCAAGCTGAAGAAGACCGCGGTGCTGGTGAAGGACGCCCCGGCGTTCGTCGTCAACCGCATCCTCACCCGCTTCATGGGCGAGATCCAGAACGTCATCGACGAGGGCACCCCGGTCGAGGTCGCGGAGAAGGCCATCGAGCCGCTCGGCCTGCCGATGTCCCCGCTGGTGCTCCTGGAGCTGGTCGGCCCGGCGATCGGCCTGCACGTCTCCGAGACCCTGAACCGCGCCTTCCCGGAGCGCTTCACCGTCTCCGAGAACCTGGCGGCCGTCGTCAAGGCGGGCAAGCGCGGCTTCTACGTCTACGAGTCCGGCAAGCCGGAGCTGGACCCGGAGGTCGCCGCCCTCCTCAAGCAGGGCGACACCGTCCTGACCGAGGAGCAGGTCCGCGACCGCGTCCTGGACGCGGTGGCCCAGGAGATCGGCCTGATGCTGGACGAGGGCGTCGTCGCCGAGGCCCAGGACATCGACCTCTGCCTGATCACCGGCGCGGGCTGGCCCTTCCACCTGGGCGGCATCACGCCGTACCTGGACCGCGAGGGCGTGTCGGAGCGGGTGAACGGGAAGAAGTTCCTGGCGCGGGGCGTGGCGAGCGTCCCGGCGTAACGTCTGCCGGCCGGACACGGCGAGGGCCGTACGGGGTTTCCCGTACGGCCCTCGTCCGTTCCGCCCCCGGCGCCGGCTCTGGTCGTCAGCTGCCGGGGGCCGGTTGTCAGAGGATGCCCTCTTCCTTGACGAACTCGCGCAGCCAGGAACGGAATTCCGGGCCGAGGTCCGCGCGCTCGCTGGCCAGCCGGACGACGGTGCGCAGATAGTCGCCCCGGTCCCCGGTGTCGTAGCGGCGGCCGGAGAAGACGACGGCGTGCACGGGGCCGCCGAGCGACGGGTCGAGGGCCAGCCGGCGCAGCGCGTCGGTCAGCTGGATCTCGCCGCCCCGGCCAGGTGGGGTCTTGCGCAGGACCTCGAAGATCTCCGGGGCCAGGACGTAGCGCCCGATCACGGCGAGGTTGCTGGGCGCGGTGCCGGGTTCGGGCTTCTCCACGAGGTCCGTGACGGCCAGGACGTCTCCCGCCTCGTCGTCCAGCGGGGCCACGGCCGCGCATCCGTAGAGGTGGGTGCGGTCGGGCTCGACCTCCATGAGCGCCACGACGCTGCCGCCGCGCTGCTCCTGGACCTCCAGCATCCGAACCAGCAGCGGGTCCCGCTCGTCGATGAGGTCGTCGCCGAGCAGCACCGCGAACGGGGAGTCGCCGACGTGCGGTTCGGCGCACAGGACGGCGTGGCCGAGACCGAGCGGGTTGCCCTGCCGTACGTAGTGGACGTCGGCCAGCTCGCTCGACTCGCGGACGTGGGCCAGCTTGCCGAGGTCGCCCTTCAGCTCCAGCAGGTGTTCCAGCTCGTAGGCCCGGTCGAAGTGGTCCTCCAGGGCCCGCTTGTTGCGGCCGGTCACCATCAGCACGTCGTCGAGCCCGCTCCGTACGGCCTCCGCCACGACGTACTCGATGGCGGGCCGGTCCACGACCGGAAGCATCTCCTTGGGAGTCGCCTTGGTCGCGGGGAGGAATCGGGTGCCGAGACCCGCAGCCGGGATGACGGCCTTGCGGGTCTGGCGGTGGTGCCTGTGCATAAACGTTTACTCCACAGCGAACGGCTGATGTGACGGTGTGACGATGTGACGGGAAATCAGCCCTTGTCGGGGCTGACGGTGAAGGAGAGTTCGTTGCCCGGGGTGAAGAAGACCCGGCCGCGGGTCGGGCCCTGGGTGGGGTGGTGCCAGCGCTGGGTGGGATAGACGTCGATCCGCTTGCGTTCCAGGATGTCGTCGAAGAAGCGGGCGAGGCGGATGCGCGGCAGGCCGGGTTCGCGCTCCAGCCACAGGTCCCAGTCGTCGTGGCCGCCGGACGAGGCGGCGACCACTCCGGCGAACGGCAGGTGCGCCTCGAAGGCCCCGTCGTACCCCATGGAGACCTGGCCCGCGATGGTGGAGGCGGCGCTGCCCTTGCGGGGCGAGGCGGCGAGCCGCAGCGCGGAGAGATCGGTGCCCGGCGGGGTGATCAGGCTGCCCCGCACGAGCCAGCCGTCCTGGCCGACCACCACGGCGTGCACCTCGGCGTGCTCCACGCGGTGGCGTACGAAGACGGACAGATGGCCGTCCGCCGTGCGGTAGGGCATGGGCCAGTACGCGGGACCCTCGGCCGGAATGCGGCGGACGAGGAGGCCACCGGTGTGGACGTTCTCCACGTCGAAGGGCCGGCGCTGCCCGTCCGGCAGCTCCACGTCGATGTCGTAGCGGCCCTCGGCGAGGACCGGCGGCTCGGCGGGGACCGCGTACACGGCGCGCACCACACCGGTCGCCTCGTCCACCGACGTCCCGAGAGCGGCCAGCCTGACGAGCGGCGCCTCGGCCCTTCTCAGAGTGACGCGCAGTACCGGGGGCTCGGCGCCGGGCGGCAGTACGGCGCGGACCTCGATGGCGCCGTCGCCGCGTACCAGGACCTCCGCCGGTACGCCGGACGGGCCGGCGGCCGGGGCCGGGGCGGCCTGCGCCCTCGGCACGGCGGCCACCACGTCGCGCAGGAACGTGTCGTAGCGGAAGGCGATCTGCTCGGCGCTGTAGAGCGGGGCCGAGGCGTAGGCGCCCTCGGACAGCTGCTCCCGCACGGCCGGCTGTTCGATCAGATAGCGCATCGCCTGGGCCATGGACTCCTCGTCCCCGACCGGGACCAGGATGCCGTTGCGGCCCGGCACGACGATCTCGCCGGGGCCGAAGGGGGCGTCGGCGGCGAGCACCGGCAGTCCGTGATGCATGGCCTCCACCAGGGTGAGCCCGAAGGACTCGCGGCGGGCCGCGCTCACCGCGAACGCGGCCTTGTCCCACTCCGCGGTGAGGTCGGGCAGCGCGCCCATCAGCCGGACCGAGTCGCTGAGGCCGTGGGCGTGCACGAGGTCCTGCAGCCGGGCCTGCTCGGGGCCGCGGCCGTAGATGCGCAGCCGCCACTGCGGGTGGTGCGGGGCGACCATCGAGAACGCGTTGATCAGCGTGTCGAAGCCCTTGAGCGGCACGAGCCGTCCGGCTGCGGCGATCAGCGGCAGTCCGCGGACCGGGGCGTGGCGGGCCGGCGGCGGCACGATGTTGCCGATGGCCGCGAACGGGGGCGCCGTGTCGCCGAGCAGGCGCCGGTAGCTCTCCAGGTCTGCCTGGGTGAGGCAGACGACTCCGTCCATCTCCCGGTACAGCTCCAGGGTGCGGTCGCGCAGCGCCTGGGAGGGCACCATCGAGCTCTCGTGGTCGATGACCACGCGGCCGTAGCCGTGCCGCCCGTGGGCGATGAGGTACGCGGCGAGCCCCGGCCGGGCGACGATCACGACGTCGGCACTCGTGCTCGCGAGGTGGCCGAGGATCAGCTCGTCGGTCTCCTGCGTGTAGCGGTCCGCCCAGCCGTCCTCGCGCGGCATGATCCGGGACGGCTTCCCGGCCTTCTGGGCACCGCCGCGCTGGTCCACGAGGTGGCGGACCGTGACCGCGGCCGACGGGGCGAAGGACGGCCGGTCCGCCGTCCGGAAGATCGAGACGATCTCCACGTCGTGCTGGGCCGCCAGCGCGGAGGCCAGACTGCTGGTCGCCCGCGGCACCCCGCCGAAGTTGTCGATGCTGTGGAGCAGGAAGGAGATCCGCACAAGTGTCCTCTGGGGTTCTCGAGGGCCGTTGGAGGCCGCTGTCAGTGGTGCTCGGTCACCACGACAGAGAGTTCGTTGTCGGCGGTGAAGTAGGGGCGCAGTCCGACGACGGCCCGGCCCACGTCGGGTCCGAACAGATGCGCCGGCTCCTCGCGCACCAGCTCGGGGAAGCGCTGCACATCGCGCCGCATCACCTGGTCGTCGGCGATGCGGGCCACCCTGACCGGCTCGCTGCCGCTGCCGTCGGTGAGCAGCACGTCCCAGTTCTCCCGCGTGAACAGCCGGGCCCTCATGGTCTCGTCCATGCTCAGCTCCGCGCCGAACCAGCCGTCCTCGAAGCGTGCCCGGCCGACCGCGAGGGTGCGGGTGGGCTCCTGGCGGCGGCGGAGCAGCAGCAGCCACTCGCCGCCGGGCTGCCACTGGCCCTGGAGCCAGCCGGTGAGCCAGAGGCTGGTGTCGGTGTAGTCGACGGTGACCAGTTCGGCGTGGCTCTGCCGGGACCAGACGCGCAGGCGCAGATAGCCGCCCTCGGTCGCATACGGCAGGGCCCAGTGGAAGTGGTCCAGGTCGCTCAGATGGCCGACGTCGCGGGCGCCGCCGAGCGTGCACCGCCCGTAGCGCAGCCGGCGCTCCTTGCCCTTGCCGTCGACCGCGTAGAAGTCGGCGCGGCCCTCGCGCAGCCCGGACAGGGCGCGGGCGTCGATCTGTGCCCGGGTACCGCCGCCCCCGATGGCGAAGTCGACCTCGCCGCCGCCCTTGCTCTCGTCCTTGACGCGCAGGACGCGGGCGCCGGACACGCCGTGCAGGGTCAGCTCCCAGGCGCCGTCCGGCAGCAGCCGGCAGTCGGCGGTGGGGCGGGGCCGGTCCTCGGTGGGGGCGCCACCGCCGCCGGTTCGCCGTCGCTGGCCCCACCGGCCGCGTGCGCCGGCCTTGACGGCGGCGAACAGTTCCTCGTAGGCGTCGCCGACCTGGTCGGCGCTCGCGGACCGCGCGATGTGCAGGGCCGCGTCCCGGTGGGCGGAGCGCAGGCGTTCGTCCGCCATGTAGCGCTCCAGCGCGTGGGCCGTGGCGTGGACGTCGCCGACCGGGACGAGCAGCCCGGCGTGGCCGTCGGCGAGCACCTCGGGAGCGCCGAAGGGCGCGTCCGTGGCGACGACCGGGGTGGCCTGGGCGAGCGCTTCGAGGACCGGGCGGGCGCTGTCCATGCGCTCGTAGGTGACCAGGGCGATGTCGGCGTCGTAGAAGTCCTCCTCCGCGGCTTCGCGGTTGAAGACGAGCACGCGGTCGTGCAAGCCCAGGGCGGTGACCAGGTCGCGGGTCTCGCGGCGCAGCGGTCCGGTGCCGAACAGCCGCAGCTGCCAGCCGGGCTGTGTCGCGTGGGTCCGGGCGAAGGCGTGCAGGGCCAGGTCGACGCGGCGGTGCGAGACCAGTCGCCCGGCGCTGATCACCACGCCGGTGGTCGGCTTGTCCGGACCCTCGGCCAGGAGCACCGGTTCGGCGATCTGGCACACCTCGACACCGGCGCCGCGCAGCGCCTGGTACTCGGGGGCGTTCGCGTCGCCCCGGGTGAGAGGGACGACGGCGTCGAGTTCGCGGTACAGCTCCGTCCAGCGGGGGCGTACCGACTCCGGGAGCCGTTCGACGGGTGCGGGCTGGCGGGCGATGCGCCGGGCGTGGGGCACGGAGCACTGCGCCAGGACCGCGCCGAGCGCGGAGCTGAGGGCGATCACCACGTCGGCGGTGGTCCCGCCCAGGTGCTTGCGGAGCCTGTTGTCGTCGGAGCGGTTGTAGCGCCGGAACTCGGGGTCGCCGGCGAGGACGAGCTGCGAGGTCTCGTCGTCGTCCCGGTCACCGGAGCCGACCGCGGGGGCCAGGGCGGTGACGGTCACGTTCTCCGGGAAGCGGAGGGCGGCGTGCGGTTCGGCGGCGCCCCGTGCGGTGACGACGGTGACCCGGTGGCGGGGGGCGAGGGACTGGGCGAGCCGGGCGGCCGCCCGCGCGCCGATGGAATCAGTGGCCAGGGTGTGGGCCAGGATCTCGATGTTCACAGCTCAGGCCGCCGTCTTCTCGTACGGGCTCGGCACCGGGTAGAAGGCCTCCAGGAACCGGTGGAGCAGGTGGCTCTGGTGCTCGATCTCGGCGGGGTCGCTCGCGGAGTCGTTCAGGCAGAAGGTGTCCCGGTCCCGGCGCAGGAGCAGCAGTTCCAGCTTGTGCTCCAGCTCGGGGTCGTCCAGCGCGAAGTAGCCGTACCGCAGGTCGCCGGGGAGGCTGCACCCGGAGTAGTAGGCGTAGTAGTGGTGCAGCGAGGAGGCGATGGACAGGTCGGTGATGCTGCGCACGGGGCTGGCGGAGGTGCCCCGGTGCTCCTCGGGGAAGTCGCGTTCGATGGCGGCGAGGATGTCCCGGTTGAGCGCGTACGGCACGTGCTTCATCTTCTGTACGAGGGTGCGGCCGAACCGCTGCTGGATGAGCCGGCGGTTGTTCTTGGCGGCGACCGAGGTCGGCACTTCCTCGGGCTCCGGCGGGCCGTAGGGGACCTGGGCCGGGGACGGGAAGAACTTGGCGATGCCGTTGGGGTGGAAGAACGCGGAGGGTGTGAGCGTCCGTCCGATGAACATGTCGTCGTTGAAGTAGACGAAGTGGCGGGAGAGTCCGGGGATGTGGTGCAGCCGGGACTCGATCGCGTGGCTGTTGAAGGTGGGCAGGTGGGACGGGTCGTCGAAGATCTCCCGGTGGTCCACCACGCGGGCCCGGCCGTCGCCGGGGGCCCACCAGTGCGGGGTCTGCTGGTCGGTGACGATGTAGATGTTGCGCACCCACGGCATGAACATGCGGACCGAGCGGAGGCTGTACTTCAGCTCGTCGCGGGAGACGTAGCGGGCGAGGCTCGCCGCCTCGGCGTGGAAGACCTCGCCGCGGCTCTCGGCGCGGCGCCGCTGCCAGGCCGGGTCGTCGCCGTCCACCCAGGTGTAGACGACGTCGATGGGGAAGGGGTGCTCGTCGGGGAAGGGGATGTCCAGTTCGGGGCGGGTCCGGGTGGGGCGCAGCTGCGGCACCTCGGAGCCGTGGGCCCGGCCCACCAGCTTGGTCATGTGCTCCCCGGGCACGACCAGCTCGGACTGCGTGAGGGAGACGTGCTCGCTGGCGCGGTTGCGGCGGGGGGCGGCGAGGCGGTCGATCCCCTGGCCGGGGACGCTCTCCTCGGGCTCCCAGAACTCGACGTCGCAGCCCGTGTCGGCGCCGTGGGTGAGGCGGCCTTCCTCGGTGGTGCGGAACCAGAAGACGCGGACGACGGAGAGGCCGGCCGCCCGTTCCCACGTCTTGGGGGACGCGCCGTCCCAGGCGCCGTCGCCGGGGGCCATGCCGGTCTTCGGGCGGGCCAGGTAGCCCTTGCTCCCGGACAGCCGGGCGCGCAGCGCGGCCAGGGCCTGCGGGCGGCGGCGCGCGTCCACGCCGATCGCCGACGCGGTGTCGTCGAGAGCGGGTACGGCGAACCAGTCGATCCCGGCGGCCTCCAGGGCGCGGCGGACTTCCAGGTTGTTCATCTCGCGCGCGGCGAGGGGCGTGAGGCGGTCGTGCACCAGCGCGACACGCTTGTGCATGTCGACGACGACCCGTCGCTCCGTACGGCCCCTGCGCAGCTGCGCGGGCGCGGGCTCCGGGCGGCGGCCGGGGCCCGTGGGGGTCTCGCCAGCCGTCTCTCGACTGGAGGTGTCAAACACGCGGTTCACTTTCGTTTCGTACCGGACATGGGCGCTGCGACGGGCGGACCGGGCCGCTCACTGTCTGAGCTCGGCCTTCTCCGGCCGTTCCGGACGGTGCACGGCGCGCCGGCCGTCCCAGTCCGCGCGCTCGAACCGGCTGGGGACGGGGAAGTACGCGTCGAGGAAGTTCCTGACCATGCGTTCCTGGGCCTCGGGGTCGGGGTGTTCGACGGTGTCGTTCAGGCAGAACGTGTCGAAGTGCCGGTGGGCCAAGAGGTTGTCCAGGCGGCGCCGGGCCTGGTCGGCGGCGAGGTCGATGTACTGGTAGCGCAGGTTGCCGGTGGTCGTGCGCCCGGTGTGGAAGCCGTAGTAGTGGTGCAGCGAGGAGGCGATGGGGACGTCCTCGGGCGACCGGAAGCGGGAGTGCTGGGTGCGGTGGTGCTCCGCGCTGTAGACCAGTTCGATGTCGGCGAGGATGCTGCGCCGCAGGGCGTGCGGGGTGTGCTTCATCTTCTGCGCGATGCGGGTGCCGAAGGACCGCTCGATCAGGGCCCGGCTGTTCTTGCCCGCGGCGTTCACCGGCAGGTCCTCGGTGACCACGGGGCCGCTGGGGATGAGCGCCTTGGACTGGAAGAACTTGGTCAGGCCGTTGGTGTGGAAGAAGCGGTCGGCGCCGACCGGGCGGCCGAGGAAGACGTCGTCGTTGAGGTAGAGGAAGTGCTCGGACAGGCCCTCGATGTGGTGGAGCTGGCTCTCGATGGCGTGCGAGTTGAACGTGGGCAGGGCGGTCGGGTCGGAGAAGATCTCGCGGTGGTCGACGACCTTGATGCCGGGTGCCTCGGTGTCCAGCCAGCTGGGCACCTGGCCGGCGGTGACCAGGTAGATGGTGCGGACCCAGGGCGCGTACTGGTGCAGGGAGCGCAGGGAGTAGCGCAGCTCGTCGCGGCTGGTGAAGCGGGAGTCGTTGGCGGCCTGGGCGTGCAGCGTACGGGTGGGGCCGCCGCCGGTGCGGCCCGAGCGGACGGCTTCGCGTTCGGCGCGCCACTGGGGGTCGGAGTCGTCGACCCAGGTGTAGACGACGTCGATGGGGAAGAGGTGGTCCTCGGCCAGGGGCTGGGTGAACTCGGCTACCGTGCGGGCGCTGCCGGTGGTGTAGGCGCCGGGGATGAGGGCGAACAGGGCCTGCGGGACGGTGTAGCGGGGGGCGTCGACCGGTACCTCGGCCACCACCCGGTTGGGGCGGGGTGCTTCGAGGAGTCCGTCGCGCTCCTTCCAGAACTCCACGTCGCAGCCCTGGTCGGCACCGAAGGCAAGTTCCTGGGTGGGGTCGGTGACGTACCAGGCGAGCCGGAGGGCGTCGTGCTTGCGGAGCTGGCGCCAGGACTTGGCGTTGTCGCCGGGGCGCATGCCGGACTCCGGCGCGGTGGCGGCGCCGACGTAGCCGGGGGTCTGGTCGAAGGCGATCTGGAACATTTCCTCGGCCGCTTCGCGCTGGTCGGCGGGGACCGCGACGGTGGGCAGGTCCTTGGTGGCGCCCCGGATGCAGAAGTAGTCGATCCCGCCGGCTTCCAGCGCGGCGATGAGGATGTGGAGGTTGCGGGCCCGGGCGGCCCAGGCCGTGGCGCCGTCGACGACGAGGGCGTGCATGTGCCGGCCCTTGACGCGTACGACGCGGCGGGTGGCGGCGACGCTGTGCCGGGGGGCGTTGCGGCGGCCGCCCATCGCCCATACGACGGTCGCGGACCGGATGGCGTCGACGGACCCGAAGGACGACTTGACCGCGGAGCGCAGCGGGGCCGGCACCTTGCGGACGATGCGCCTCCGTGCCCCGGCCGGCACCACGGACCGGTACGCCGAAACCAGCGATCCCGCCTCCGGATTGCCGGAACCGACCACGAGGCATCCACCACCCACGCCACTGCGGTCCAGCGCCCGACTCGACCGGACGCCTCGTTGCGGCCGGACGAGGACGGCATGAGACCGAAACCTGTCATCCCCCATGAAGACCGCCCCGAGAGGCGGTCGAGCTTGCTCACTTGTGAACAAGCCACAGAACCTTCACATAAATAAGTGGTCAACGTCCAGTCAAAAAAGCGGACACATCTCGCATATGCCAGTGACGAATCCCACTGGTGCCCCGTACAACCTTCTACAACTTCACGAAAACATCACGTGAACACGGAGTGGCGGCGCGATGTCACGCAGCGCTGCCGAATTCCGCGGGACCCCGCGGGGTCACAGTCGCCGCCACCGGGGCGAGAGCGTGAGCCCCGGCCCCTCCTCCTGCCGCGCGACGGAGACCGTGCCGTCCCGCCCGCACACCGCCACGACGACGCGACCGTGCCCGTCGACGGCGAGGGCGGGCTCGCCGGTGCACTCCTCGGCGGTGTCGGACCACCAGACGCCGCCCTGCTCCGCCTCGGTGCCGCAGACCCCGACGAGCAGGGTGCCGCCCGCGCCGCGCTGGGCCAGCACCGTGCAGTCGTAGCCGTCGAGCACGGCGCGCAGGGCGGCCACGGGACCGTCACCCGGCTGACCGCCCACCGGGACGGGCCAGGCGCCCGCCCGGTAGCAGACGACACCGGTTCGGTGGACGTCGGTCCAGTAGTACGTGAGCCGGTCCGGCGCCGTCTCCAGCGCCGTCGCGGAGTCCTCCAGGGCGTAGAACTGCAGGGCGGGGGCCATCACCAGCGGGCCGTCCGGCGCCTCCTGGCGCCACTGCTGCACGCCCCGGTCGCCCGTGACGAAGACCTCCACGAGGCCGCCGGAGGTCACCGAGGGCACGATCTCCGCGGAGAGGCCGGCGCCCTTGAGGTCCTGCCAGGAGCCCCACTTGCCGCCCTTGCCCTCGCGGCGCATCTGGAGGCCGCGGCCCGCGTTGCGCGCGAAGACGAAGACGGTGCCCTGGGCGTCGACGGCCCCGGCCGGGGCGCCCACCTTCAGGCCCCGTTCCCGGTCGCGGTAGATGTTGCCGAGGGAGCGCCACTCCGTGACGGGGCGGCCCGTCTGGTACTGGACGGCGTGCACGAAGTCCACGTGGGGGCCCTCGGCGTCGCGGCCCTCGCGGCGGCCCAGGAAGTGGACGTAGGTGTTGGCGCCCTGGACGACGGTCAGGTCGGTCAGGCCCTCGATCGGGAAGAGGTCGGGGCCGTCCCAGGCGTCGCCGGCCACGCTCCGCTGCGTCCAGCGCAGCAGTCCGCCGTCCGTACGGGCGTACAGCGTGAGCCTGCCGTCCTTACCCAGCGTCATCCAGCGTCCGCGCGGGGTCCCGGTGACCCGGTGACCGCCGGACGGAGGAGCCGACAGCAGGGCGCCGCCCGAGAAGTCCGGTTTCCTTCTCCTCATGCCCCCTGGCCCCCCTGCCCTTCACCGGCTCTTCATCCCGCGCACACGGGACCAATAGCATCATATGCTCAGCACCGGCCTGCCAAGCGCGGCCATTCAGTCCCCGGACGCCGGGAACCAAAACACCCGTTCGCACGATCCTCTGTTCTATAGTGCACGCTCAGTCATACACGCACGGACCGGCCGCGCCCCCCACCCGAGTCCCACGCACTCCACAGCCCGCCACAGGGGCCACGAGATTTGAGGACTCGACCACGATGACCCACGACGCGACAGCCGAGAGCACGCAGGAAAGCAGTCCGGCGTCCCCCGGCCGCGCAGGGAAGCGCAAGGCGAGCCGCAAGGCAGGCCGCAAGCGGCGCCGCGGCCTCAAGATCACCCTGATCGTCCTGCTCGTCCTGCTCATCGCCGCAGGCGGCACGGCCTACTGGCTCTACAGCCGGCTCGACGGCAACATCACCGGCGTCGACATCAACAAGGCGCTCGGCGAGGACCGCCCCGAGAAGCTGCCGACCAGCGGGCAGAACCTGCTCGTCCTCGGTTCGGACTCGCGGGCCGGGTCCGAGAACAAGGAACTCGGCGGCGGGGCCGGGGTCAGCGGGGCACGCTCCGACACCGCGCTCGTCGTGCACATCCCGGAGGGCCGGGACAAGGCCGTCGCCGTGTCCATCCCGCGCGACACCCTCGTCACCCGGCCCGAGTGCACCAGGGCGGACGGCTCGACGGTGCCCACCGCGAACCGTGTGATGTTCAACTCGGTCTACTCGCAGGTCGGCCCGTCCTGCGTGGTCAAGACCGTCGAGAAGATGTCCGGCGTGCGCATCGACCACTACCTGGAGATCAACTTCGCCGGGTTCAAGGGGCTGGTCGACGCCATCGGCGGCGTCACCATCGACGTCAAGGAACCCATCCACGACAAGAAGACCGGGCTGGACCTCGAGGCCGGCCCGCAGAAGCTCGACGGCACCGAGTCCCTGAAGTTCGTCCGCACCCGCTACAGCCTGCGCGACGGTACGGACCTGAGCCGCATCGGCCTCCAGCAGCAGTTCCTCGTCGCGCTGCTCAAGGAGGTCAAGAGCCAGGACCTGCTGGGCAGCCCGACCAGCGCCTACAAGATCGCCAACTCGGCCACCGCCGCCCTCACCACCGACGACGAGCTGGCCTCGCTCACCTCGCTCGCGAAGTTCGCCCGGTCGATGAACGGGGTCGACCCGGAGTCGATGGAGACGATCATGCTGCCCGTCGAGTACGACAAGATCGACCGCAACCGCGTCGTGGCCGTCGAGTCGCGCGCATCGGCCCTGTGGAAGGCGATCCGCGAGGACGCGCCGATCCCCGAGACCGCCAAGAAGTCGCCCGCGCTCGGCGAGGGCTGACACCGCGTCCGGGGCCGGGACCCCGGACGCACAGAACGGAAAGGAGCGGGGCGCCGGCAGCAGCCGGCGCCCCGCTCCCCCTGTGTCCGGCGCCCCGCACCAACGCTGTCCGGCGCTTCCTCACACCCGCTCGGCCGGGCCCAGCGCCAGGCCCGGTTCGTCGTTCTGCCGGGCCACGTACAGCCCGCCGCGCTCACCCATCAGCGCGAGCACCACGCGCCCCCGGCCGTCCAGCGCCAGCGCGGGCGGGGCCGGGGTGCGCTCCCCCGTCGCCGCCCACCACAGGCCCCCGGCCTCGTTCTCCGTACCGCAGGCCGCCAGCATCACGCGGCCGTCGCGCGTGCGGTGGGCCAGCACCGTGCAGTCGTAGCCGTCCAGTTCGGCGCGCAGCACGGCGATCCGGCCCTCGGCCGGGGTGTCGCCGATGGTGACGGGCGGGGTGTCCGCGCGGCTGGCGACCAGGGCGCCCGTGGCGGCGTCGGTCCAGTAGTAGGTGTTGCGGTCGGGTGCCGTCGCCAGCGCGCTCACCGCGCCGCCGGCGATCTTGACGTTGAGGTTGGTGCCCTTCTCGAAGGCTCCGCCCGGCTCGCTCTGGGCCCACCGCATCGCCTTGGTGGTGCCGGGGACGAACAGCTCGATGCGCCCGGACTCGGCGACCGCGACGGCCATCGTCTCCTTGCCGAGGGTGCCCCGGAGGTCCTTCCACCCCTCCCACTTGCCGTTCTTCGCCTCGCGGCGCAGCATCATCCCGCCGTTGGCGTTGCGGACGAAGACGTGGACCATGCCGGTCGGGGCGACCGCGGCGCCCGGGGGGCCGATGCGGGCGCCGCGCTCGTCACCGTCCTTGTACGGGTTGCCCAGCGAGCGGAACGCGGTGACCGGGCGGCCCGTCTGGTACTGGACGGCGTGGACGAGGTCCACCTTCGGCGGGCCCTCGTCCTCCCGCACCGAGCGGCGCCCGACGAAGTGGACATAGCCGTCCTCGCCCTGGGCGATGCCGATGCGGTCGACGTCCGGGGCGGGGAAGAACTCCGGGCCCTGCCAGCGGGGGCCGCCGGGTCGCTCCTCGGTCCAGCGCACGATCCCGTCCTCGTCGCGGGCGTACGCGGTGAGCCGGCCGTCCTTGCCACGCACGAGCCAGCGTCCGTCGACCGGGGTTCCGGCCGTCCCACTGGGGCTTTCGACGTCTCGCAGGGCGTCCTCGCCCTTGCCGGAGGCACTCCCCCGGACACGTCTCGACCTGACTCGCATGTCGTGGCGTCTTCCTTCCGTGATGGTCCGCTCCCGATCTGCGGCTTTGTGTCACGACCGGCACCCGGAAGTCGGGGAGCACCCATCATAGAATCACCGTTCGAACCCATGGAATCACCGCGTCCGCCCGCGCATGCGAGGCCCCCGGACAGTCCGCGGCCCGGGTCAGCCCCGGTCGCGGTGCAGGCGGCTGTGCGAGCGGCCGTACGCGAAGTAGATGATCGCGCCGAGCACCATCCAGATCGCGAACCGCAGCCAGGTCTCGGCCGGCAGATTGAGCATCAGCCAGACCGACGCGGCCACCGACAGGACCGGGATCAGCGGCACCAGCGGCGTACGGAAGGCGCGGTGCAGGTCCGGACGGGTGCGGCGCAGCACGATGACGCCGAGCGCGACGACCACGAAGGCGAAGAGGGTGCCGATGTTCACCAGGGTCGCCAGCTCGTTGATGCTGGTCACCCCGGCGACCACGGCGATCACCGCACCGAGCAGGATGGTCGGGCGGTACGGGGTGCGGAAGCGCGGGTGGGTCTTGGAGAAGAACGTGGGGAGCAGGCCGTCGCGGCTCATCGCGAAGAACACCCGGGTCTGGCCCAGCAGCAGGATCATGCAGACCGTGGTGAGGCCGACGGCGGCGCCGAAGCTGATGACGCCCGCGTAGAAGGGGTGCCCGACCGCCTTGAAGGCGTCCGCGAGCGGGGCGCTGACGGACAGTTCCGTGTAGTGCTGCATCCCGGTGACGACGATCGACACCGCGACGTACAGCACGGTGCAGATGAGCAGGGAGGCCAGGATGCCGCGCGGCATGTCGCGCTGCGGCAGCTTGGTCTCCTCGGCGGCCGTGGCGACGACGTCGAAGCCGATGAAGGCGAAGAAGACGATGGAGGCGGCGGTGAAGATGCCCATCACGCCGAAGTTGGTCGGGGCGTAGCCGAAGATGAGCTGGACCAGCGGGGCGTCGAGCCCCGACCCGGAGGGCTGCGGCTCGGCCTCCGGGATGAACGGCGAGTAGTTGCCGGTGTCGATGAAGAACAGTCCGGCGATGATGACGATCAGCACGACGGCGATCTTCACGGCGACGACCACGGCGGTGACCCGGGCGGAGAGCTTCATGCCGAGCACCAGGATCACGGTGAGCAGCAACACCAGGGCGAAGGCGAGGATGTCGAAGCCGAATCCTTCCGCCACGTCGGGCCCGGACAGCACGTCCGGCAGATGCCAGCCCGCGTTGTCCAGCAGCGAGCGGACGTAGCCGGACCAGCCGACCGCGACCACCGCGGTGCCGAGCGCGAACTCCAGCACCAGGTCCCAGCCGATGATCCAGGCGACCAGTTCGCCGAGCGAGGCGTACGAGAAGGTGTACGCGGACCCGGCGACCGGGACGGTGGACGCGAACTCCGCGTAGCACAGGGCGGCCAGGGCGCAGACGACGCCGGCGACCACGAAGGCGAGGGCGGTGGCGGGGCCCGCGGTCTCCTTGGCGACCTTTCCGGTGAGGACGAAGATCCCGGTGCCGATGACGACGCCGACTCCGAAGACGGTGAGGTCGAGCGCGGAGAGCGACTTTCTGAGGGCGTGCTCCGGCTCCTCGGTGTCCCGGATGGACTGCTCGACCGTCTTGGTCCTGAACAGCCCGTCTCCGCTGGGGGGCAGGTCCTGCTGCGTGCTCACCGGCGTACCTCCACGCACTTGTCGTGCCCGCCATGATTCGGAGCATGCATCACCACGTGCGCGCGGCACGCCTGCCGGGGCCGGATTTCACGCGAACGGGCCGGTCGGACCACTCGTTACGGGTGGTCCGACCGGCCCGTTCGGCCGAAGCGGTGGTACGGGTCAGTCCGCGACGTGCTCCGCGACGGTGCGGTTGTCGGCGGCCGTGTCGTAGCGGCCGTCGAGCTTGGCGACCAGGCCGGTGACCTGGCGGGCGATGTCCGGGGCGGTCAGCCCGATCTCGGCCATGACCTCCTTGCGGGACGCGTGGTCGAGGAAGACCGGCGGGATGCCGAAGTCGCGCAGCGGCACGTCCACGTCGGCGTCGCGCAGGGCCTGGGAGATCGCGGAGCCGACGCCGCCGGCCCGGCTGTTGTCCTCGACGGTGACGACGACGCGGTGCTGCGCGGCGAGCGGGGCCATGGCCTCGTCGACGGGCTTGACCCAGCGGGGGTCCACGACGGTGGTCGAGATGCCCTGGGCGTCGAGCAGGTCGGCGATCTCCAGGCACATCGGGGCGAGCGCGCCGATGGAGACGAGCAGCACGTCGGGCTTGGCGGCGGTCGGCTTGCGCAGCACGTCCATGCCGCCCACCGTGCCGACGGCCTTGACCGAGGGGCCGACGGCGCCCTTGGAGAAGCGGACGACGGTGGCGGCGTCGTCGACCTCGACGGCCTCGCGGAGCTGGGCGCGGACCTGGTCGGCGTCGCGCGGGGCGGCGATGCGCAGGCCGGGGACGACCTGGAGGATGGACATGTCCCACATGCCGTTGTGCGAGGCGCCGTCCGTACCGGTGATGCCGGCCCGGTCCAGGACGAAGGTGACCCCGCACTTGTGCAGGGCGACGTCCATCAGGACCTGGTCGAAGGCGCGGTTGAGGAAGGTGGCGTACACCGCGAAGACGGGGTGCAGTCCGCCGGTGGCGAGGCCGGCGGCGGAGACGGCGCCGTGCTGCTCGGCGATGCCGACGTCGTAGATCCGGTCCGGGAACTCCTTCTCGAACTTGGTCAGGCCGACCGGCTGGAGCATGGCCGCGGTGATGGCGACGATGTCCTCGCGCTCGTGGCCGAGCTTGACCATCTCCTCGCCGAACACCGAGGTCCAGTCGAGGCCGGAGGTGGCGACGGGCAGGCCCGTGTCGGGGTGGATCTTGCCGACGGCGTGGAAGCGGTCGGCCTCGTCCTGGAGGGCGGGGGTGTAGCCGCGGCCCTTCTCGGTGAGGCAGTGCACGATGACGGGGCCGCCGAAGCGCTTGGCGCGCTGGAGCGCGGACTCCAGGGCCTCGATGTCGTGGCCGTCGATGGGGCCGACGTACTTCAGGCCGAGGTCCTCGAACATGCCCTGCGGGGCGATGAAGTCCTTGAGGCCCTTCTTGGCGCCGTGCAGCGTCTCGTACAGCGGCTTGCCGACGACGGGGGTGCGCTCCAGGAGGTCCTTGCCGCGGGCGAGGAAGCGCTCGTAGCCGTCGGTGGTGCGCAGGGTGGCGAGGTGGTTGGCGAGGCCGCCGATGGTGGGGGCGTAGGAGCGCTCGTTGTCGTTGACGACGATGACGAGGGGGCGGTCCTTGGCGGCGGCGATGTTGTTCAGCGCCTCCCAGGCCATGCCGCCGGTCAGCGCGCCGTCGCCGATGACGGCCACGACGTGGTCGTCCTTGCCGCGTACCTCGTTGGCCTTGGCGAGGCCGTCCGCCCAGCCGAGGACGGTGGAGGCGTGCGAGTTCTCGATGACGTCGTGCTCGGACTCGGCGCGCGAGGGGTAGCCGGACAGGCCGCCCTTGCTCTTGAGCCTGCTGAAGTCCTGGCGGCCGGTGAGGAGCTTGTGCACGTAGCTCTGGTGGCCGGTGTCGAAGAGGACCTTGTCCTTCGGCGAGTCGAAGACCCGGTGCAGGGCGATGGTCAGCTCGACCACGCCGAGGTTGGGTCCGAGGTGGCCGCCGGTCTTGGAGACGGCGTCGACGAGGAAGGTGCGGATCTCCTCGGCGAGCCGGACCAGCTGCTCGGGGGTGAGTCGGTCGAGGTCACGTGGTCCGCCGATGCCGGTCAGCAGATCTCCTCCGTCGCCCACCACCGCCCGTGCGGGACGCGCTTCGCGCGGCTGTGTCACCGTGCCTCCTTGCGATTGTGCTGGTCGAGCTTGCCGATCCGATGAGTCTAACGGCCTCCCTCCGGAGCGGGAGGCGGGGCGTACTGCCCCTTCCGTCCCGTCGCGCGCCGGAGCCCGGCGCCCCTTGGCGGGGGGCCGGGCTCCGGCGGGAAGGCGTGTGCGGGCCCGCGCTAGGCGCGGCCTGCGGTCTTCTGGGTCTTGCGGGAGACCGAGTCGATGATCACGGCGATGAGGAGCACCGCGCCGGTGATCATGTACTGGATCGCGTTCGACGACAGGTCCATCTGGTTGAGGCCCTGGACGATCGACTGGATGACCAGGATGCCCAGCAGCGCGGACCAGACCTTGCCGCGTCCGCCGAACAGGGACGTACCGCCGATGACGGCCGCCGCGATGCACATCATGAGCTGGTTGCCGCCGCCGAGGGAGCGGTCGGCGCCGCCGGTCGCGGAGGCCAGGAAGAGGCCGCCGACCGCGCCGAGCGTGCCGGAGATCGCGAACACCGAGATGCGAATCCAGGACACGTTGATGCCGGCCCGGCGGGCCGCCTCGATGCCGCCGCCGACCGCGAAGACCTGCCGGCCGTAGGTGGTGCGGCGCAGGATGAAGTCGGTGACGACCAGGATGGCGAGGAAGATCACCAGGGAGAGCGGGAGGCCCTGCTCCTGGTTGAACCCGTACGCGGCGAGCAGGCACAGGACGGCGAGCAGCACGGTGCGCAGGATGATCTCGCTCTGCGGGCGGTACGGCAGCTCGGCCGCCCTGCGGCGGCGGGAGTCGCGCAGCTGCGCCAGGTAGAAGGCGGCGATCACGGCGATGGCGAGGCCGTAGGCGGCGGCGATGTCGCTGAAGTAGAAGCTGGTCAGGTCGCGGACGAAGCTGCCGAGCGGGGTGGTGATGGTGGACTTGTCACCCATCACCCAGGTCTGCATGCCGGCCCAGCCCAGGAAGCCCGCCAGGGTCACGACGAACGCGGGCACGCCTATCTTGGCGAAGACGATGCCGTGGAAGGCGCCGATGAGGGTGCCGGACAGGATGCCGAGCAGGATGGCGAGGGAGTCGGGCATGTCCGTGCCGAGCACGGCCCACACCGAACCCGCGAGCCCCGCGACGGAGCCGACCGCGAGGTCGATCTCGCCGAGCAGCAGGACGAAGACGATGCCGACGGCCATGATGCCGGGGCCGGTGGCGTACAGCGTGATCTGGTCGAGGTTGTACGAGGTGAGGAAGTTGCCGGTCTCCAGCTGGAAGACGATCCCGATGATGATCAGGCCCAGCACGACGGGCAGCGAGCCGATCTCGCCGGAGCGGACCTTGCGCTCGAACTCGATCCAGTAGCCCTTGATGCCCTGTTCGCGGACGAGCAGGCGGGGGTCGACGGTGGTGACGGCGCCGGCCGCCGGGGCCTCGGGGGCGTCCTTCGGCGGCGCGGTGTCGGTCGCGGTCTCGTTGATGTCGCTCACTTGGATGCCTCCGCGCTGCGGGACTTGCGGCGGGTCACGGCGTTGTCGGTGGCGCCCGTGATCGCGGCGATGATTTCTTCGTGGCTGGTCGTCGCCACGGGGAAGGTGCCGTTGTTGTGGCCGAGGCGCAGCACGGCGACGGTGTCGGCGACGGCCTTGACATCGGCCATGTTGTGGCTGATGAGGATGACGCCGAGGTTCTGCTCGCGCAGTCGCTCGACCAGGTCGAGGACCTGTGCGGTCTGCTCGACGCCGAGGGCGGCGGTGGGCTCGTCCAGGATCACGATCTTGGGGTTGCCGACCAGGGCGCGGGCGATGGCCACGACCTGGCGCTGGCCGCCGGAGAGCGCGGCGACCGGGATGCGGACGCTGGGGATGCGGATGGAGAGGGTGGACAGGAGGTCCTGGGCCCGCTTCTCCATGGCGACCTCGTCGAGGATTCCGCCCCTCTTGATCTCGCGTCCGAGGAACAGGTTGGCGACGACGTCCAGGTTGTCGCAGAGCGCGAGGTCCTGGTAGACGGTGGCGACGCCGAGGTTCTGGGCGTCGTGCGGGCGGCTGATGTCCACCTTGGCGCCCTCCCACTCGATGGCGCCCTCGTCGATGGGGTGCACCCCGGCGATCGTCTTGACCAGCGTGGACTTTCCTGCGCCGTTGTCGCCGACCAGGGCGACCACTTCTCCGGCGTGGACTTCGAGATCGACACCGGAGAGGACCTGGACCGCTCCGAATCGCTTGCGGACTCCACGCAACGCCAGCACGGGCGTCTGTGACACGTGAACCATCTCCTTCGCCGCCTGACCCGGCGGGGATGTGCCGGCTGACCGGCAAAGACGCCGGGCCGCGGGGGCGGGCCGGCGTACGGGAAGTACGGGGGGGTGAGCGTCCGGTCCCCGGCGGCAGCGGGGTATGAGCCGACCGGGGCCGGACAGCCGTGGGACGGGCGGGCTCCGCCGTACGGGGCGGAGCGGGCCCGTGCGCGCCGGGGCCCGGCGGCCCCGGCGCGGGGAGGGGCTACTTGATGCCCAGCGCGGCGCACTTGTCGGCGATGTCCGAGACGCAGACCTTGGACGCCTCGTAGATGCCGTCCTTGATCACGGTGGACTGGATGTTGTCCTTGTTGACCACGGTCGGCTCCAGCAGCGTGGAGGGAACGCCGTCCGTCTCGCCCGCGGCGCCGATGTCCTTGCCGTGGAGCAGGTTGACGGCGAACTGGGCGGCCGTCGGGGCGAGCTGCTTCGGCGACTTGTAGATGGTGAAGGTCTGCGTACCGGCGATGATCCGCTGGATGCCGGGGAGTTCGGCGTCCTGGCCGCCCACCGGGATTTCCTTGATGCCGGCGTTGCCGAGGGAGGTGATGATGCCGCCGGCCATGCCGTCGTTGGCGGAGTAGACCGCGTCGATCTTGTCCTTGCCGACCGAGGAGATGGCGGCGGTCATCTTCTCACCGGCGATCTTCGGGTCCCACTCGCCGGATGCCTCGTAGGCGATCTTGATCTTGCCGTCGAGGGACGCGTGCGCGCCCTTCTTGAACAGGCCGGCGTTGGGGTCCTTCTCGTCGCCGTTGATCATGACGAGGTTGGCGCCGGCCGCCTTGGAGCCGAGGGCGTCGAGGATGGCCTGGCCCTGGAGCTTGCCGATCTTCTCGTTGTCGTGGCTGACGTAGGCGTCGGCACCGGCGATGGCGCGGTCGTACGCGACGACCTTGACGTCCTTCTTGTGCGCGGCGGCGATCCAGCCGGCGGCCTTCTCGGCGTCGACGGAGGAGATCGCGATGACCTTGATGCCGTCGGCGATCTGCTGCTCGAACTGCTGCTTCTGCTGGCCGACGTCACCGGCCGCGTTCTTGTAGACGACCTCGCAGTCCGCGCAGTCCTTCTTGACCGCTTCGATGAACAGCGGCTTGTCCAGCGTCTCGTAGCGGGCGGTCTTGTTCTCCGGGAGCAGCAGGCCGATCTTGGTCTTGCTGCCCGAGTCCGCCGAGTCCTTGTCGTCGCCGGCCTTGCCGCACGCGGCGAGGGAGACGGCCATCGAGACGGCGGCCGTGCCTATGACGATGCGTCGCGTCATTGCGTTCATTGGGGGTGTGCCTCCCTGACGAGGCCGCAACGTCGCGGCCGAGGTGGCTGGAAGTCAACTCGGCCGCACGGACGACGTCAAGGAGTAAATCCTTAACGAGATGACAACGGTGCCATCCGTTTTCTAAGTGAAGGCGGGGGTCGCTGCGGGCGTGCCGTTCTCCAAAAGGGTCGAATCCCCCATCTCGCTCAGTACGAGGGCCAGCGCGCCCAGCACCTCCGCGCGTCCTCCCAGGGCCCCCGGCAGTACCGAGAGCTGCCGCGCCGCACTGGGGATGGCGTACCGGGACACGGAATCCCGGATGGGTCCGAGGACCAACTCGCCCGCCTCCGCCAGCGAACCGCCGAGTACGACCCGGCTCGGGTTCAAGAGATTGCAAAGGTTGGCGACACCACTGCCGATGTGCCGCCCGACGTCACCGATCACCCGCCGGCACCCCGGATCGCCCTCGCGGGCCAGCTGGACCACCCGCTCCATGGTGAGATCGGGGCCGTGGCTGGGCTGGAGCAGCGGCAGGACGTAGCGCGCGGCCGTGAAGGTCTCCAGGCAGCCGCGGTTGCCGCAGCGGCAGACCGGGCCCGACTCGTCCAGGGTGATGTGGCCGATCTCGCCGGCCGTGCCGCCGGGGCCCCGGTAGATGTGGCCGTCGATGACCAGACCGGCGCCGACGCCGCTGGCGACCTTGATGTACGCGAGGTCCTTGACCCCCCGGCCGCTCCCCCACACCAGCTCGCCGAGCGCGCCGAGGTTGGCGTCGTTGTCCACGTACACCGGTACGCCCAGGCGCGAGGACAGCTCGTCGCTGGGGTTGATGCCCGTCCAGCCCGGCAGGATCGACGTGGAGCCCAGCGTGCCGGACACCACGTCGATCGGGCCGGGTACACCGAGCCCCACTCCGATGACCTTGCCGGGGCTGATCCCGGTCGTGTCGATCAGCCGGTTGACCAGTTGTTCCGCCCGTCCGAAGCCCTGGGCCGAGGAGGCGTCCACGTCCAGCGGCTCGGACTCCTCGGCGAGCACCTGGTGGGCGAGGTTGCCCACGGCCACGCGCAGATGGGTGTGGCCGAAGTCGACGCCGATCACGATGCCCGCGTCCCCGCTGAGCGAGACGCTGCGGGCGCGCCGGCCGCCCGCCGAGGTGGGGGTGACCTCGACCGTGCCGCTGTCCTTCAGTTCACGAACGATATTGGAGACCGTGGCCGCGGACAGGCCCGTACTCCTCGCGATCTCCGCCTGTGTGAGCGAACCCGCCATGCGTACGGCGCGTACGACCCGCTCGAGGTTGGCGCGATGCAGAGACGTCTGCGACCCGGGAGTCTCCATCGACTCACTCACTCCTGCCCTATTCTCCAACATGTGAACTCCAAGCTGACCGTTTTGGGGTACTCCCCGTCAAGACCTGAGCGCGGGCGGTCCGGGGTCGCGCCACGGCCGCGCCGGGCCGGGCAGCACGAAGAACCGCCCGTCGGCCGAGCCGACGGGCGGTTTCCGGTTTCGAGAGGTGAACGCCTACTTGAGGGCGCCGGCGGTGAGGCCCGCCTGGACCTGGCGCTGGAAGATCGCGTACACGGCCAGGACGGGGATGATGGCGATCATCATGCCCGCCATCAGGGCGCCCCAGTCGTTGTCGTAGCCCTGCTGGAGGGCGATCATCGCGAGCCCCTGGGTGAGGACGTACTTGTCCTCGTCCTGGTCCAGCACCATGGGCAGCAGGTACTGGTTCCACTGGCCCAGGAAGTTGAAGATGCCGATGCTGATGAGGCCGGGCTTGGCCATCGGCAGCATCACCTGGAAGAACGTACGGGTGTGCGAGGCCCCGTCGATCATCGCCGCCTCCGCCACCGAGGCGGGCAGCGTGCGGAAGAACGCCGTCATGAAGAAGACGGTGAACGGCAGCGAGTAGGCGATGTAGACCAGGATCAGCCCGTGGTAGGTCGCCAGGAGCGAGCCGCCGGGGAAGTCCCGCAGGACGAAGAAGAGCGGGATCACCAGCATGAACACGGGGAAGGACATGCCGGCCACGAACAGGTAGTAGATGAACCTGTTCCCCGGGAACTGGAACCGGGCCAGCACGTACGCGGCCATCGAGCCGAGGATCATCGTGCCGGTGACCGAACCGCCCACCACGATGGCGGTGTTGATGAAGTAGCGGCCCATGTGCGCGTCGTTCCACGCGTTGGACCAGTTCTCCCAGTGCAGCGAGGTCGGCAGGCCCCACGGGTCGGTGAGGATGCCGTTGCTGTCCTTGAACGCGCTCCACAGCACCCACAGCAGCGGCACGCCGACCATCAGCGTCCACACGACCAGCATGCCGTGCGAGAAGACGTTGAGGACACCGCCCTCGCCGCCGCTCTTGCGCTTGGCGGGTACGGGCCGGGCCGTCCCCGTCGGGGCCGGGTCCTGCTTGGCCACGGCCTCGGTTTCGTCGATCGTCATGCGCCCGTAACCCCTAGAACTCGATTCGCTCACGCCGCGCGAAGCGCATGGTGAGCACGGCGAAGGCCATCGTGACGATCAGCATCGCGATACCCATGGCGGAGGCGTAGCCGAACTGGCTGTCGCGGAAGGCCGTCTGGAAGAGCCGCAGCGGCATGACGTCGGTGGCGCCGTCCGGCCCGCCCATGTTGACCGACATGATCTGCACCAGGGCGAACGCGTCGAGCGCGATGATGCCCATGTACACCCAGCCGGTCTGCACGGTGTCCCACAGCAGGGGGACGGTGATCTTGAAGAAGGTGTCGAAGCGGCCGGCGCCGTCCAGCAGCGCCGCCTCGTAGATCTCGCGCGGGATCGAGGCCATCGCGGCGGAGAAGAGCACGACGTAGAAGCCGACGTTGCTCCACACCATGACGGCGCTGATGCACCAGAGCGCGATGCTCTTCTCGCCCAGCCACGCGTTCTGCAGCGAGTCGAGCCCCACGGTCCCCAGGAACGAGTTGAGCATTCCGTCGTGCGGGTCCGGGTTGTAGATGTTGAACCAGATCACCGCGATGATCGTGATGGAAATGACCTGGGGGAAGAAGAAGACGAACTTGTAGAACTTGGAACCGGCCACCCCGGTGACCACTTCGTTCTTCTTGCGCCGTCCGCCGACATTGAGCATGAAGGCGAAGAAGAGGCCCATTCCCAGCGTGATCACGGGGATCAGCGCGAGCATGTAGATGTTGTGCCGCAGCGCATTCCAGAATTCGTCGCTCTCCCAGAGCCGCCGGAAGTTGTCGAGCCCGACGAACTCGGCCGTCCCGACCAGTCCCGACCAGTCGGTCATCGAGATCTGGAACGCTTGGACGAAAGGTGAGATCACAAAGATCGCGTAGACGATCAGAGGCAGGGCCAGGAAGCCCGCGACGAATCGGTACTTGCCGTGTTGCATGGTCTTTCCCGGCCCTTCTCCTCGGTTTCGGGGCGCAGCTCAGGAAGTGCGCTTGAACTTGGCGACCGAGTCGTCCTTGGCGACCTTGTCGGCCGCCTCCTGGGTCTTCTTGATCCAGTCGGACGCCTTGAGGTCACCCGTGAGCAGCTGGCCCGTCAGGCCGCCCATCTTCTCGTCCGTCAGGGCGGGGTACCACTCCTGCAGCTGGCAGCTGACGAGGTTGGTGCCGGCCTCCTTGAAGACCGAACTGGCCGAGGCCAGACCCGGCGACAGCTTCATCCCCTCGGTCGCGTCCATCACACAGGTGAGGGACTTGACCTTGGTGGCGAAGTTCTGCGCGTGCTTCTTGGAGAGCATGATGCGCAGCAGTTCCATGCCGCCGACCGGGTTCTTGCCCTTGCTCGGCACGATGAACGGCTCGCTGGGCTCGGCGCGCAGGGAGCCGTGCGGCATCTTGTCGCCGGTGCCGTCGAAGAGCGCGCCGACCGCCATCCCGAAGTCCTCCGGGGTGGTCGGGGCGGCCTCGTTCTCGACCCAGGAACCGTTCGGGATGAAGACTGCCTTGCCCTTGGTCCACTGGGTCTGGGACTGGATGTGGGTGAGGCCCTGGCTGCCCTCCAGGAAGTACTTCTTGGCGGCCAACTCCTCGTAGTGCTCGATGACTTCCTTGACCGCGTCGTTCTTCGTCCACGCGTTCGGCTCAAGGTTGTCGATCGCCATCCAGGCGTCCATGCCGCCGATCTTGGCGATCTGGGCGAACAGGTTGAAGTGGACGTAGTACGGGTACTTGCCCGCGTACGTCCAGGGCGCGATGCCCTCCTTCTTGATCTCGCCACAGAGCTTGACCATGTCGCTGAGGGACTTGGGGTACTCCCAGCCCTTGGACTCCATCAGCTTCTGGGAGTACCAGGTGCCGTAGATGGTGAAGGCGTAGTACAGCACGTCGAACGTGTCGCCGTGCAGGCCCTTCTCCAGGGTGCTCGGGTGGATCGTGTCCCGGACCTTCTTGGCCGGGTCGTCGATGGAGCCCGCGTCGAGCAGCGCCTTCAGGTCCTGGAGCTGGCCCTGGTCGGAGAGCTTGTTCATGTTGAGGTGGTCGGCGCCGGAGTTGTCGATCACGTCCGGCGGGTTGCCGCCCGCGAAGCGCGGGGTCAGCTTCGGGCCGACCTGCTGGGTGCCGGTGTGCTTGACCGTCGCCCCGTACGTCGACTTGTAGTCGGCCTCCGCGTCCTTGGCGTACTGGTCGCCCAGACCGCCCTTGAAGATGAACGCTTCGAGCGCCAGGCCCTTTTTCACACCGAGGGGGTTGGTGGCGGAGGTCTTGCCGGCCGGCGCCTTGGTCTTCTTCTCGTCGCTGCCGCCGCCACCGGTGGCGCAGCTCGTCAGGAGACTCATCGTCGGCACGGTGATCAGCCCAATGGCTGCGGACCGCTTGATCAGATCACGGCGTCCGAGACCCTCATTACCGTGAGCGGAGGTGGTTCCCATGCTCAAGTCCTCGCCTTCTCCAGGACTCAGGCGGTGTACCGGTCGCCCAGCGAGAATGTGCCTCGGCAAAGGGTCCCGCCACCGCGGTCAGTTGAAGCTGGATCATTCTGGCCACGGGGAGCCTCCGGCGCGCCGCGCACTCGTTCGCACGGACCGCTTCCGATTCCCCCTGGACCGCCGCCGACTACCTCGGCTATGCGGACGCCGACAGGTATAGTCCACTTCTCGTCAACTACGCAAGATCGAATGCGGACTTACGAAAGAGTCTTTCCCTACTTGAGACCTAGGATGGCGCCGTGCCGCTCGGACGGGCGATCTCCTTGTGGCGCGGTTCCGTTGAAGACCACTATTGGTCCAGTCCAATCAACTTGTCAGTAGTGTTCCGGGCCCTCGTGGGCCGTCACCGGGAAGAGGCTCTGCGGCAGCGCGACGTTCCACGCGGTGACGACCGGGTTGCCGTGTTCCCGGCCCAGCCGCGACACCGCGCCCGTGGCCAGCTGGAACAAGGTGCCCCCGGCCGGGCCGAGCCCCAGGTAGCGGGCGGTCAGGACACGCAGGAAGTGCGAGTGGGCGACGAGCGCGATGTCCCGGTCGCCGGCCCGCGCCGCCGCGTCGGCCACCTGCGCCAGCACCCGGTCGGCCCGCTCGCCGACCTGGGCCGGGGTCTCCCCCGGATGGTCCGGGGGCCCGGCCGCCACCCCGTCCGTCCAGAGGTTCCAGCCGGGCCGGGTGCGGTGGATCTCGTCCGTGGTGACGCCCTCGTAGCCGCCGTAGTCCCACTCGTGCAGCTCCGGGGTGACGCGGGGCGCGGCGAGCCCGGCGAGTTCGGCGGTGCGCAGCGCCCGGACGAGCGGGCTGACGAGGGTGAGGGCGAGGGAGCGCTCGGCGAGCAGCGGGGCCAGGGCGCGGGCCTGGCGTTCGCCGAGGGGGGTCAGAGGCAGGTCGGTGTGGCTGGTGTGCCGCCCGTCACGGGACCACGCGGTCTCGCCGTGCCGGATCAGGATCAGTTCGCCCATGTGAAGGCCGTCCGCTCTCAGTGCCGTAACCGCTCACGCGTTTCGCCGGGTGCGAACCCGCCGCCCCACGATCCCATTCCGGCCGGGCCGCACGGCGCGGGGCGCGCCCGGCGGGCGATCCGGTACGGCTGCGCGCGGGGGTCGTTGGCGATCCGGTACGGCTGCGCGCGGGGGTCGTTCGTGATCCGGTACGGCTACGCGCGGGGGTCGTCGCGGAAGCGGTCGGCGTCGGCCGACGCCTCGGCGTAGGCGCGGATGAGCGGGGTGGCGGCCGCGGTGCGCCAGGCGAGGGCCCAGCGGCAGGGCGGCGCGTCGCGGATGGGGAGGTAGACCAGGCTCGGCCAGGCGTAGAAGCGGGGCGTCTCGGCCGGGACGGCGGCGACCGCCTGGCCCGAGGCGACCACGCTGAGCGCCTCCTGCCAGGTGGTGACGCGCGGCCCCCGGGGCACCGGGCGGCCGGACGGGGTGCGGCGGGGGTTCAGGGCCTCCTCCATGGTGGAGGGGATCGAGCCGCCCTCGACCACGGCGCAGTCGCCGAAGTCCTCCAGGCAGACGGCCTCCCGCCGGGCGAAGGGGTGCCCGGCGCCGACCATGAGGAGCAGCTCGGAGACGTGCGCGGTCGGGACGACGGTCAGTCCGGGCTCCTCGACCGGCAGCCACACGTACACCAGGTCCACGTCGCCGGACAGGAGCAGGTCCAGGGGCGAGGCGGGCTGGATCTCGCGGTGCCGGACGCGGGCGTCGGGGTGGCGGGCGCGGAACAGCTCCAGCGTCCTCTCGATCTGGAGGGAGTACGGGCCCATGGTGCCGAGGGTCAGGGTGCCCCTGGTGCCCCGGGCGGTGGCCCTGGCCGCCTCGATGCCCTCGGTGATCTGCCGGTGTCCGCGTTCGAGGGCCTGGTACAGCTGTTCGCCGAGGGGCGAGAGGCGCACGGTGCGGGTGGTGCGGTCGAACAGCGGTCCGCCGATGAGCCGTTCCTGTTTCTTGACCGACTGGCTGACCCGGCCGGGGCTCACGCCCAGCCGTTCGGCGGTGCGGCTGAAGTGCAGCTCCTCCGCCAGGGTCAGGAAGATCTCTATCTCCCGCATCTCCACGCGCGCGGCCCCCGGATTCTTTAGCCCAGAGTCAAAGGACGTTACCAGGACGGTCGTTGATGACCGGGGCGCGCCGGGGAAGACTGGTCGGGCCACCTCCGGCCGGGGGTGGGCGAGCGGGCAGTACCGGCTGCCGTCCCTGGGAGGTGCCGTGCCCGTCGGATATCTGATCCCCGTCGCCGTCGCAGCGATCGGAACGCTGTGCGCGCTGTGGCCGGTGCCCTGGGAGCGCCCGCTGGGCCGCCCCTCCTACTTCTTCGGCCTGGCCGCCAACGAGCTGCCGTACGCCGTCCTCTTCTGGATGCTGCTGGTCCCCACGGCGATGGCCTTCGCCCAGGACGACGTCCGGGACTCGCCGGGCGCCTGGGCGATCGTCGCGCTGGCCGCCGCGACCGTGCCCGGCCTCGTGGTCGTCGCCCGCCGCGCGTCGGGCGAGCGGGAGCGGATCGAGCGGGCGATGACGAAGGAGCTGGGCCAGGGCTGGCGCGCCTCGATCGACGCGGATCTCGCCCGGGGGCTGCGCCGCCGGCCGCCGTGGCCGCACGTCGTGTTCCTGCCGATCCTGCGGCGCCACCGGAGCGTGCGGCGGGTGGCGAACCTGTCGTACGGGGACGCGGGGCGCCGCAATCTGCTGGACGTGTACCACCACCGCGCCCGGCCGCAGGGCGGGCCGGTGCTGATCCACATGCACGGCGGCCACTACAGCGGCGGCCACAAGAACAGCCAGTCGCTCCCGCTGCTGCACCGGCTGGCGAGCCGGGGGTGGGTCACCATCAGCGCCAACTACCGGCTGAAGCCGCAGGTGCGGCACCCGGAGCACATGATCGACCTGAAGAGGGTGATCGCCTGGGCGCGGGAACACGCCCACGAGTACGGGGCGGACGCCTCGACCGTGTTCGTCGCGGGCAGTTCGGCGGGCGGCCACATGGGCTCGATCGCCGCGCTGACCGCCGGTGACCCCGCGTTCCAGCCGGGGTTCGAGGACGCCGACACCTCGGTCAGCGGGGTCGTCGTCCTCAACGGCTTCCTGGGCTCGTACTGGGACCAGGGCCCCGAGTCGTCGCCGCTGGGCCACGCCCGGCCGGACGCGCCCCCGATGTTCGTCGCGCACGGCGATCTGGACCCGCTGGTGCCGGTGGCCGGCATCCGGGAGGTGGTCGAGGGGCTGCGGGCCGCCTCCGCGAACCCGGTCGTGTACGCCGAGCTGCGGGGCGGCCACCATGCCTTCGACCTGTACCACTCGCCGCGGTTCGAAGCGGTGGTGGACGCGGTCGAGGCGTTCACCGCCTGGGTCAGATCGCGGGAGCGGGCGCGCCGGGCGTGACGGCCACCGCCCGGTGCGGCCGGTCCGTGTCACTGGTGACGTGGAGCGTGCCGGCCTCGTGGACCACCCGGTAGGTGGCGGCGGGGGCGCCCGTGAGGTCGGGGACCGTCACCGTGCGGGTGAAGTCGCCGGTGCCCTCGGGGGCGTACGCGCGCAGTTCCAGCCCGTCGGTCCAGTCGGCGTCGGGGCGTGAGGTGTCCGCGCCGAGCGGGAGGACCGCGCCGGGGCGGACGAGCAGCGGCAGGCTGTCGAAGCCGTGGGTGTCCCGGTGCCAGGCTGGGCCGGTGACGGTTTCGCCGGTCAGCAGGTGGGTCCAGGTGCCCTCGGGGACGTAGTACTCGACCTCGCCGTCCTCGCTGAAGACCGGGGCGACCAGCAGGTCCGGGCCGAGCATGTACTGCCGGTCGGCGGTGCGGGCGGCCGGGTCGTCCGGGAACTCCAGGAGCATGGGCCGCATGACCGGGACGCCGGTGCGGTGGGCCTCGACGGCCGCCCCGTACAGGTAGGGCATCAGCCGGTGCTTGAGCTCCGTGAAGCGGCGGGCGACGTCCACCGCCTCATCGCCGAACTCCCACGGCACCCGGTACGACGAGGAGCCGTGCAGCCTGCTGTGCGAGGAGAGCAGTCCGAAGGCGAGCCAGCGCTTGAAGACGGCCGGGTCGGGGGTGCCCTCGAAGCCGCCGATGTCATGGCTCCAGAAGCCGAAGCCGGAGAGCGAGAGGGACAGGCCGCCGCGCAGGGACTCCGCCATCGCCTCGAAGGAGGACCAGCAGTCGCCGCCCCAGTGGACGGGGTACTGCTGGCCGCCGGCCGTGGCGGAGCGGGCGAACAGGACGGCCTCGCCCCGGCCGCGTTCCTTCTCCAGGAGTTCGAAGACGGCCTTGTTGTACAGGTGCGTGTAGTAGTTGTGCATGCGCTCCGGGTCGGAGCCGTCGTGCCAGACGACATCGGTGGGGATGCGCTCGCCGAAGTCGGTCTTGAAGCCGTCCACGCCCTGTCCGAGCAGCGTACGGAGCTTGCCCTGGAACCAGGCGGTGGCCTCCGGGTTGGTGAAGTCGACCAGGGCCATGCCGGCCTGCCACTTGTCCCACTGCCAGATGTCGCCCCCGGGGGTGCGGACGAAGTAGCCGCGCGCCGCGCCCTCCTCGTACAGGGGGCTCTTCTGCGCGATGTACGGGTTGATCCAGACGCAGATCCGCAGGCCCTTGGCCTTGAGCCGGGCGATCATGCCCGCCGGGTCGGGGAAGACGGCCGGGTCCCACTCGAAGTCGCACCACTGGTACTCGCGCATCCAGAAGCAGTCGAAGTGGAAGACGGAGAGCGGGATGCCGCGCTCGGCCATGCCGTCCACGAACGAGGTGACGGTGGCCTCGTCGTAGGAGGTGGTGAACGAGGTGGTGAGCCAGAGGCCGAAGGACCAGGCCGGGGGCAGGGCCGGGCGGCCGGTGAGCGCGGTGTAGCGGGCCAGCACCTCCTTGGGGGTGGGCCCGGCGACGACGTAGTACTCCAGGGTCTGGTCCTCGACGCTGAACTGGACCTGGCCGACCGCCTCGGAGCCGACCTCGAAGGAGACCCGGCCGGGGTGGTTGACGAAGACGCCGTAGCCGCGCGAGGAGAGGTAGAACGGGACGTTCTTGTACGCCTGCTCGCTGCTGGTGCCGCCGTCCGCCTGCCACATGTCGACGGTCTGGCCGTTCTTGACGTACGGGGTGAACCGCTCGCCGAGCCCGTAGACGTTCTCCCCGACGCCGAGCGCGAGCTGGGCGAACATGTGGTGGGCGCCGTCACCGGTGGTGGCGAAGGCCGTCCCCTTGCGCCCGGCGGCGGTGAGCAGCCGGCCGTCCGCGTCGCGGAACTCCAGGCCGAAGGCGCCGGAGGTGGGCAGCCGGAGCGTGAGCCCGCCGCTGGTCAGCTCGGCGGCGCCGGCGTTCTCACGGGTGGCGGCGGAGGCGTCTCCGGTGGCGCCGGGCAGCGCGAAGTCCGGGCCGGGGTGGCGCCTGCCCGCCAGATGGGTGATCCGGACACCGATGACGCCCTCGGCGGGGGCGTGGGCCTCCACGGTGATCAGGGGCGCGTTGAGGGTGTCCCCGCGCCGCGTCACGCGCTGGACCGCGGCGTAGGCGGTGAGACGGTCGGTGTCGAGGCGGAGGTCGCGGAGTTCGGTGGCGTACGAGGCGTGGACACCGTCTCGCATCTGCCAGAAGCCGTCGGTGAACTTCATGGGGGGTCCGTTCCTGTGGGTCCTGATTTGATCGTACACAAAACAAATGTTTTTCGAAGCGCTTCGATTTGCCTTGCGGAACCTATGAATCCGCTGGATCGCGGACCGGGAGACCCCCGCTGAGCGGGCGCGTTGTCCCAGTGTGACGTGCACGTCACCAGGACGGTCTAGAAACGCCGGGCCACATGACGTATTAGTACTGGCAGCAAACAAATCGGTCGGACGGCAGCGCAGCCGTCCGGGCCCCGCCGACAAGAGGCAGCAGAATGTCGAACCGCTTCACCCCTCGGGTCGCCGTCCCGCTCACCGTCGTGTCCGCGCTGATCGGCGGTGCGGTCCTGACGGGCTGCGGCCAGCAGCGGGACCCGGACGTCTACACCGTGCTGAACTCGTCGACCGACGAGTCCTACCACCGCTGGGACGCCCAGACGCTGGCCCGGTGCAGTGAGCGGCTCGGGGTGACCATCGAGCAGCAGAGCGTTCCGGCCTCGCAGGTGATGACCAAGGCCCTGCGGATGGCGTCCTCCAAGTCGCTGCCGGACGTGCTCCAGCTGGACGCCTCCGAGATGCCGACGTTCGCCGAGGCCGGCGGGCTGATCCCGCTGAAGGACCTCGGGCTGAGCACGAAGGACATCCCCGGCGGCATCGTGGACTTCGGCTCCTACGAGGGCACCTACTACGGGGCCGCGCGCACCGTGAACACGCTGGCCCTCTTCTACAACAAGGACACGCTCGACAAGGCCGGGCTGGAGGTCCCCACCACCTGGGACGAGATGCGGGAGACCGCGAAGAAGCTCACGCACGGCCGGCAGTACGGGATCGCGCTCAGCGCGGGCGGCGCGGAGGACGGCGTCTTCCAGTTCACCCCCTTCATGTGGTCCAACGGCGGCGACGAGACGAAGCTCGACAGCCCCGAGGTGGTCGGGGCGCTGGACTACTGGAAGAGCCTGCTGGCGGACGGCTCGCTGTCCAAGTCGACGGTCAACTGGACCCAGGCCGATGTGAACGACCAGTTCATGGCCGGCAACGCCGCGATGATGATCAACGGCCCCTGGCAGGTGGAGACCCTGAACTCCAGGAAGGGCCTGAACTGGGGCATCGCCGAGATCCCGGTCCCGGAGGCCGGCGACGACTCGGTGGGCCCGCTGGGCGGCGGTGTACTCACCGTGCCCAACACCGGCGACGAGAAGCGCGAGAAGAAGGCCGCCGAGATCATCGGCTGCATGTCCGGCGAGCAGGAGCAGATCACCTACGCGCTGAACAGCTGGATGGTCCCGGCCAACGAGAAGGCCGCCGCCGTGTGGCGGACGAAGGTGCCGGAGCTGGACGCCCTGGCCGACCAGGTCGCCACAGCCCGGTCCCGTACGGCCAAGCTCGGCGCGCGCTGGTCGTCCGTCTCCCTCGCGCTGCAGAGCGCGTTCCAGTCCGCCCTGACCGGCGAGTCGAGCGAGGCCGCCCTCAACCGCGCCCAGAAGCGCGCGACGAGCGGGAACTGAGGTATCCGAACCATGTCGACCACCACCGCCTCCGCGGGCGCGGGCCCGGCGCCCGCCGCGAAGAAGGCCCCGAAGCCGCCGAACCCCGCCCGCATCCGCCGCCGACGACGGCTCGCCCAGTGGGGCTTCATCGCCCCCGCCGTGATCTTCATGGCGCTGTTCTTCGGCTATCCGCTCGTCCGGAACATCGTGATGAGCTTCCAGGACTACTCGCCGTCCACGTTCTTCACGGGCGAGTCGCCGTTCAACGGGACGGACAACTGGAGCAAGGTCTTCAACGACGAGCTGTTCGGGAAGGCCCTGTGGCACACAATCCTGTTCACCATCGGCTCGCTGATCGGACAGTTCGGCATCGGTCTGGCCCTGGCGGTGTTCTTCAACCGGCGCTTCCCGCTCAACGGGGTGCTGCGGTCGCTGATCCTGCTGCCGTGGCTGGTGCCGATGGTGGTCTCCGGTGTCGTCTGGCGGCGCATCCTCGACCAGGACACCGGCGTCCTCAACTCGTTCCTGGGCACCATCGGTCTCGGCGGTGACACCCCCTGGCTGACCAGCACGAGCATGGCGCTGACCTCGGTGATCCTGGTGAACATCTGGATCGGCATCCCGTTCAACATGGTGATCCTCTACGGCGGGCTCCAGGAGGTCCCCAAGGAGCTGTACGAGGCCGCCTCGCTGGACGGCGCGTCCGCCTGGCGCACCTTCCGCTCGATCACGCTGCCGATGCTGCGGCCGGTGATCACGGTGGTGCTGGTGCTGGGCTTCATGTCCACGGTGAAGATCCTCGATCTGATCCTCGCGCTCACCGACGGCGGACCCGCAGACTCCACCCAGACCCTCGGCACCCTCACGTACCAGAACTCCTTCGTCCAGCTGGACTTCGGGGCCGGTGCCGTGGTCGGCAACATCCTGATCCTGATCTCCGCCGTCTTCGCGGTGTTCTACCTGCGGGCCAACCGCAACGAGGGGAAGTGACCGGCATGGCGGACACCGTGCGTACCCCCGCTCCCACGCAACTCACCGGCCGGCCGAAGCGGCGCTGGGGCGCCATGGTCTTCGGCATCCTGGTGCTGTGCGTGATGCTGTTCCCGCTGTACTGGATGGTGAACACCGCGCTGCAGCCCGATTCCGGACTGCTGGAGGTCGATCCCATCCCGCACGGCCTGGACCTGTCGGGCTTCCGCTCGGCGCTCAGCGACCAGGGCGGCAACCTGCTGACCTCACTGGCGGTGGCGCTCGGCGCGGTCGCCATCTGCCTGGCGATCTCGGCGCCCGCCGCGTACGGGCTGGCGCAGTTCGGGCTCCGGGGCAGCAAGAGCATCGTCTTCGGCACCCTGATCACCCAGATGGTTCCGGGCATCGTCATCGCCAACGCCCTGTACAGCGCCTACGTGGACCTCGGCCTGGTCAACTCCTACGCCGGGCTGATGCTGGCCGACGCCTCGCTGGGCATCCCGTTCGCGATCGTCCTGATGCGGTCGTTCATGGTCGCCATCCCGCGCGAGGTGATCGAGGCGGCCGAGGTGGACGGCGCCGGGCGGCTGCGCACCTTCGTCCGGGTCGTGCTGCCGATGAGCCGGAACTCGCTGATCACCGCCGGGCTGTTCGCGTTCCTGTACGCGTGGAGCGACTTCATGTTCGCCCTGACGCTGAACACCACGGACGACGTCAAGCCGATCACGCTCGGCATCTACCAGTACATCGGCGCGCATGTCGGCGACTGGGGTTCGGTGATGGCGGCGTCCGTGCTGTCCGCGATCCCGGCGGCCGTCCTGCTCGTGCTCTCGCAGAAATACATCGCCGCCGGGATCACCGGCGGCTCGGTCAAGTAAGGGCATCGCATCCATGAGTGAGTTCCCGGTCTTTCCGCCCGGTTTCGTGTTCGGCGCGGCCACGGCCTCGTACCAGATCGAGGGCGCCGTGCGGGAGGACGGCCGCGGCCCGTCCATCTGGGACACCTACAGCCACACGCCCGGCCGCACGGACGGCGGCGACACGGGCGACGTGGCCTGCGACCACTACCACCGCTACCGGGAGGACGTGGCGCTGCTGCGCGATCTCGGCGTCGACTCGTACCGCTTCTCCCTCGCCTGGTCGCGCATCCTGCCGGAGGGCTCCGGCGCGGTGAACCCGAAGGGCCTCGACTTCTACTCCCGGCTCGTCGACGAGTTGCTCGAAGCGGGCATCGAACCGGCCGCCACCCTCTACCACTGGGACCTGCCGCAGGCCCTGGAGGACCGGGGCGGCTGGCGGGTACGGGAGACGGCCGAGCGGTTCGGCGAGTACACGGCGATCGTCGCCGAGCACCTGGGCGACCGGGTGCCGCGCTGGATCACCCTCAACGAGCCCTGGTGCAGCGCCTTCCTCGGCTACTCCGTGGGCCGCCACGCCCCCGGCGCGCAGGAGGGGCGCGGCGCCCTGGCCGCCGCCCACCACCTGCTCGTCGGCCACGGCCTGGCGATGACGGCGCTGCGCGCGGCGGGCGTCCGGGAGGCGGGCATCACGCTCAACCTGGACCGCAATGTGCCGGCCACCGGATCGGACGCCGACCGGGCCGCGGTGGTCCGGGCGGACACCCAGCACAACCTGGTGTGGACGGAGCCGATCCTCGCGGGCCGCTACCCGGCCACCGAGGAGGAGACCTGGGGCAAGCTGATCACCGGGCAGGACTTCCGGCGCGAGGGCGACCTGGAGCTGATCTCCCAGCCGCTGGACTTCCTGGGCATCAACTACTACCGCCCGATCGTGGTCGCCGACGCCCCGCACCGTGAGCCCGACCCGGCGCTGCGGGTCGCCACCGACAACCGGTACGCCGAGACCCGGTACCCGGACGTGCGGCGCACGGCGATGGACTGGCCGGTCGTGCCGGAGTCCTTCACCGATCTGCTGACCGCCCTCAAGGACACCTACGGGGACGCGCTGCCGCCGGTGCACATCACGGAGAACGGCTCGGCGGAGCACGACACCGTCGAGCCGGACGGCGCGGTGCGGGACGCGGACCGGGTGGAGTACCTGCGTACGCATCTGGCGGCGCTGCGGTCCGCGATGGACGCGGGCGTCGATGTGCGGGGCTACTACGTGTGGTCGCTGCTCGACAACTTCGAGTGGGCGCTGGGATATGCGAAGCGGTTCGGGATCATCCGCGTCGATTACGACACCCTGGAACGCACCCCGAAGGACAGCTACCGCTGGTATCAGCGGCTGATCGCGGCACACCGGGCCTGACACCGGTACACCGCTCCCGCGAACGCCGCAGGTGTCCGCATATCGGGGCGAAGGCCGGGTGGTGGCCGCATTTCGCCAAACCCTTGGAGACGTGAGGGACTCGTGAAAGGATCACCCTCAATTCCGTGGCGTGTCCCCGTATCCCGCGGCGCGTCACGCCTCGTCCCATCATCCATGGAGAACACACGTGGCCAAGATCTCTGGCCGTCGGCCCGGACGGGCTGTGCCCCGTCTCGCCGCCGCCGCGATAACCGCGGCCCTGGTCGCCACCGGCGCCTCCGCCGCCACCGCCTCCGCCGCCGAGGTGGGCGACGCGCCCCTGTTCAGCCTCCAGGGCGTCGACAGCTCCGGCAACGCCTACCACTACACGCCGCTCGGCGACGGCACCCTCACCCCGCGCGTCAAGATCGACAGCGGCTGGACGGGCCTCGCCTTCGTCGGCCAGGTCGACCACAACGCGGACAACCTCGCGGACGGCCGCTGGCAGCTCGGCACCACGGGCAACATCTGGTACTACTCGGACAACGAACCGGCGAAGAAGGTCGGTTACGGCTGGGACATCTACAACACGGTCGTCTCGGTCGGCCAGTTCGGCGGCGCCGAGGGCGGTGACCTGCTCGCCCGCGACACCAAGGGCGACCTGTACCTGTACCTGGGCTACGGCGACGGCCGGGTCACCAAGCGCCTCAAGGTCGGCTACGGCTGGGACATCTACACCCAGATCGCGGGCAACGGCGACCTGAGCGGCGACGGCAAGAACGACATCGTCGCCCGCGACAAGGCCGGCGTCCTGTGGCTCTACAAGGGCACCGGCAACCAGAAGGCCCCGTACGAGAAGCGTACGAAGATCGGCAGCGGCTGGAACCAGTACAACGCCCTCTTCGGCGCGGGCGACCTGACCATGGACGGCATCACCGACCTGGTCGCGCGCAACTCGAAGGGTGAGCTGTACCTGTACGAGGGCACCGGCAACGCCACCGCCCCGTACAAGCCGAAGGCCCTCATCGGCACCTCGGGCTGGAACACGTACCGCCTCTTCTTCTGAGCCCGGTTCAGTTCGGTTACAGACCCATGACGAAACGTGAAAGATTCGAATACTGAATCGTGACACGATTCGGGTGAATCGGTGGTCCGCCGCCCATGTGCGGCGGGCCGCCTCCCACTTCACGATCCATGGAGTACTTGTGGCCAAAACCACTGGCCGGCGCCACGTGCGCATAGCCGCTCGCGCGGCAGCCGCGGCGCTCACCGCCGCCCTCGTCGCCACCGGCACCTCCGCCGTGGCAGCCGATGCACCGCAGCCCGAGCGCGGCGCCTCGGCGGGCCAGCCCGCAGCGGCTCCCGCCGCCGCAGCAGCCGCCACCAACCCGCACTTCTGGCTCTACGGTGCGACCTCGGCAGGCATCCTCTACTCGTACGGGCCCAACGGCAAGGGCGGCCTCACGGCCCGCGATTACTCGGGCAAGGGCTGGACCGACGTCTCCGCGCTCATGCAGGTCGACCACAACAACGACGGCATGAGCGACGGCCTCTGGTTCCGTGACGACAACGGGAACATGGGCTACCTGGAGTTCGAAAAGAACGCCGTCCAGATCGGCTACGGCTGGAACATCTACAAGAAGATCGTCTCCCCCGGCCAGATCGGCGGGGCCGCCGGCGGTGACATTCTCGCCGTCGACACCAAGGGCGACCTGTACGTCTACCTCGGGTACGGCGACGGCAAGGTCACCAAGCGCATCAAGGCCGGTTACGGCTGGAACATCTACACCCAGATCGCCGGCAACGGCGACCTGAACGGCGACGGCAAGAACGACGTCGTCGCCCGCGACAAGGCCGGCGTCCTGTGGCTGTACAAGGGCACCGGCAACCAGAAGGCCCCGTTCGCCAAGCGCACCAAGATCGGCAGCGGCTGGAACCAGTACGACACCCTCGTGTCGACGGGTGACATCACCGAGGACGACAAGACCGACCTCCTCGCGCGCAAGGGCGGCGAGCTGTACCTGTACGAGGGCACCGGCAACGCCACCGCCCCGTACAAGTCCAAGAAGCTGATCGGCACGAGCGGCTGGAACAGCTACAAGCACCTGTTCTGAGCCGTGTGACGGTGTGACGGTTCCTTCCGGGACATGAGCACGTGAGAGGGCCGCATCCCCGGCGCCGGGGGTGCGGCCCTTCCGCGCATTCGAGCGGGCCCGGTTCAGTGCGCGGGCCCTCCCCGGTGCCCGGCGGGGGTGTGCGCCTCCATCAGGGTGGCCAGGACCCTGCGGGGCCCGGTGTAGGGGCGGCGGCCGTGGGCCATGCGCATGTTGTCGACGAGGAGTACGTCGCCGGCCTGCCAGGGGAACGCGACCTGGGCACCGGCGAACGCCTCCCGCACGGTGGCCAGTTCGCCGGCGGCGAAGGGTGTGCCGTCGCCGTAGGTGGCGTTGCGGGGCAGACCTTCGGGGCCGTAGAGGGAGGTGAGGGCGCGGGCGGTCTCCGGGGGCAGGTTGGAGGAGTGGAAGAGGTGGGCCTGGTTGAAGACGACCCGCTCGCCGGTGAGCGGGTGGTGGGCCACGCCCTGGCTGGTCTGGGCGGTGCGCAGGGTGGTGTCGTCGAGCCAGGTGTGGTCGATGCCGTGGTCGGCGCAGTACGCGGCGACGCCTTCCCGGCTGTCGGTCTGGAAGACGGTCTGCCAGGGCAGGTCGATATGGGGGCGGTAGTGGCGTATGTAGCGCACGCCATGTCTTTCGAAGCGTCGCAGGAGGCCGGAGTCCAGGGCGGCGGTGACCTTGCGGAGGTCGGCGAGTGGGGTCTCGCCCCCGGTGGTGGCGGCGGTGTGGCAGAAGAAGGCGAGCTTGCGGGGCCAGGTCCGCTGGTAGGCGTTCTCGCAGTGGAGGGCGATCTCCTGGTCCGCGGGGTATTCGGTGGTGGTGAAGACGCCGTCGGTGACGGTGGAGCGCGGTGTGGACCGGTAGGTGTAGGCGAGCCGGGTCTCGGAGGCGGCGTGTCCGAAGCAGACGAAGTCCTCCGGGGTGCCCATGTCGAAGCCCCGGAAGAGCACGGCGCCGTGCCGGGTCAGCAGGGTCTCGGTCTCCTCCCGGTGGCCGGCGAGCGCCTGCGGCAGGTCGCGGGTGTCCGTGGGCGCGAGGACGACGGGCCCGCCCTCGATGGTCAGCGTCTCTTTCATGACGGCTCCTGTCCGAGTTCGTCGAGGAGGACGGCGAGGTCCTCGGGGTGGAAGGCGGCGAGGCCCAGGTCCACGATGCGCAGGGCCATGGCCATCAGGGTCGGATGCTCGAAGACGTCGCCGAGGGTGAGGTCCACGTCGAATTCCGCCCCGACCATCGCGGTGAGGCGCACCGCTGCCAGGGAATGCCCGCCGAGGGCGAAGAAGTCGTCCTCGCGGCAGGGTTCGGTGGTGCCGAGGATCTTCGTCCACAGGGCGGCGAGAGCGGTCTCGGTCTCCCCTCGCGCGGGGCTGCCGGCCGTCCGTACCGTCTCGGGGGCGGGGAGCGCGGCCCGGTCCAGTTTGCCGCTGGGCAGCAGGGGCAGGGCGGCCAGCCGTACGCAGTGCGCGGGGACCATGGGGCCGGGCAGCCGGGTACGCAGGTGCTCGCGCAGGGCGGCCGGGGCGAGGGCACCCGTGTAGTAGAGGGTGAGCGCGGCTTCGGTGAGCAGGACGCGGGCTTCGGTCACGGCGTCGTGGGCGGTGGCGGCGGCGGCCACCTCGCCCGGCTCCACCCGGTAGCCGCGGATCTTGATCTGGTCGTCGAGGCGGCCCAGGAACTCCAGGGGTCCGTCGGGGAGCCGGCGCACCAGGTCTCCGGTGCGGTACATCCGGCCGCCGTTGAAGGGGTCCTCGGTGAAGGGGTCGTCGGTGAGGGGGTCGTCGGTGAGGGCGGGGCCTTCGTGGCCCAGGTAGCCGCGCGCCACCTGGTCGCCGGAGACGCACAGTTCGCCGGGCGTGCCGTGCGGTACGGGCCTGAGCCGGCGGTCCAGGACGTAGGCGCGGGTGCCGGGGACGGGCAGGCCGATGGGCGCGTTGCGGTCGTGGGGGCCGATGGTGTCGTAGGTCGTGCACAGGACGGTGGCCTCGGTGGGTCCGTAGGCGTTGACGACGCGCAGTCCGGGTGTCGCGTCCGCGAGCCGGTGCAGATGGGCTTCGTTCAGGGGTTCCACGCCGACCAGGAGGGTGTGCAGGCCGGTCAGGTCGCCGGGGCACAGGGCGCGTACCGCGAAGGGCGGCAGGTAGGCGTGCTGGATGCCGTGCTCGCGGAGCCAGGCGGTCATGGCGTCGGTGTCGAGGCGGATCGTCTCGGGGACGAGGTGCAGGGTGGCGCCGGTGGTGAGCGCCGCGAAGAGTTCCAGCACGCTGACGTCGAAACCGATGCCGCTCCACATCGAGGCGGCGAAGCCGTCCTGTCGCGGGAGCCGGGGGCGCCAGTGGGCCAGCAGGGCGACCGCGTTGCGGTGTTCGACCTGCACCCCCTTCGGTGTGCCGGTGGAGCCGGACGTGTGGATGACGTAGGCGACGTCGTGGGGCGCGGCCGCGGACCGGACGGGTTCCGTGGATTCGGGGAGCGGGCCGCGGGGGTCGATCACGGGCGGGCGGGCGGCGGTGGAGTCCCCCTGCGGGCCGCCCGGCGCGCCGGGGTCGCCGGGGTCGCCCAGCAGTTCGGCGGCGTGGGCCGGATCGGCGATGAGGGCGGCGGGCGCGCATCCGGTGAGCGTCAGCCGGGCCCTGGCGGCGGGCTGTCCGGGCTCCAACGGTACGTACGCCGCACCGGACTTGAGGACGGCGAGGACGGCGACGACGAGGGTGGTGCCCCGGTCGAGGCAGATGGCGACCCGGTCGCCGGGGCCGACACCCAGGTCGCGCAGGCGGTGGGCGAGGCGGTTGGCACGGTGGTCGAGCTGCCGGTAGGTGAGGGTGTCGTCCTCGTGGCGTACGGCGGGGCGGTCCGGTACGCGGGCGGCCTGTTCCGCCACGAGGGTGTGCAGGCACTGGGTGGGCGGGGTGGTCACGGGGCCGTTGAACGCCTGGAGTTGGCGGCGCTCCTCCTGCGGGGTGAGGAGTGGGAGGTCGTCCAGGAGCAGCTGGTCGTCGTCGAGCAAGGCCTCCAGCAGGACGAGCCAGCAGTCCAGGTGGCGGTTGGCGCCGGCCTCGTCGAACAGGGCGGTTGCGTATTCGAGTTCGGCCGCGATGCCGTGCTGTCCGAGGTCGGTGAGCTGGAGGGCCAGGTCGAACTTGGCCGTGGTGTGCGCCGGGCGGGGCAGGGGCCGTGTGGTGAGTCCGGGCAGGGTGAAGGAGGCCGGACGTTCCTGCCAGGACAGGAAGCACTGGAACAGGGGGCTGTGGGCAGCGGTGCGGGGCGGGGCCACCAGGTCGACCACCCGGTCGAAGGGAAGGTCCGCGTGGGCGAGGGCGTCCCGGACGGTGGCGCGTACGCGGGCGGCGAATGCGGCGGCCGTCGGGTTGCCGGCGACGTCGAGGCGCAGGGCCACGGGGTTGACGAAGTAGCCGATGAGGTCCTGTACCGCCGCGTGGTCCCGGCGGGCGACGGGTGTGCCGATGACGAGGTCGGTCTGGTCCGAGAGCCGGGAGAGCAGCGCGGCCCAGCTCGCCGTGAGGGTTTCGAATGCGGTGGTGCCGTGGCGCTCGCCGAACCGGGCGAGGGCACGGGTCAGGTCCGGGCCCAGGGTGCGGGTGACGAGCGCTCCTCGGTGGTCCCGGCCGGGTGGGCGGGGGCGGTCCGTGGGCAGGGTGAGCACGGTGGGCGCGCCGGTCAGGGTGTCGAGCCAGAACCGCTCGTCCTTCTCCTGCCGGCCGGCCCGTTCGCGCTCCCAGGCGGCGTAGTCCGTGTACCGCACGGGCGGGGTGGGCAGCGGGTCGGGGCGCCCCCGGCTGAACGCCTCGTACAGGGTGGCGAGTTCGCGCAGGAGGATTTCCAGCGACCAGGCGTCGGCGACGAGGTGGTGGAGGGTGAGGGTCAGCCGGTGCGTGTGCTCCGTTTCGCGGATGAGGGCCGCGCGGATGAGGGGGCCTTCCGCCAGGTCGAAGGGGGTGCCGTCGTCGGCACCGACGCGTGCGGGGCCGATGCGGGGCAACGGGGTGAGGTCGGGCCCGGTGGTGCAGGTGGTGCGCAGGGCGTCGTGGCGTTCCACCACGCGTCGCAGGGCGGCGTGCAGGGCGTCGGTGTCGAGGTCGCCCGTCAGCTGGAACCCGAGGTGGATGTGGTAGGCCGCGTCGGCCCGCGGGTCCTGGCAGAGGACCCAGAGCGCTTCCTGGGCGCGGGAGAGAACGGGAGCGGTCCCGGAGGCGGCCCGGTGGAGTTCTTCGCGCGGTGGCCCGGCGTGGCTGTACGAGGCTGTGGTGGCCGACCGGTCGGCGAGCAGCCGGGCGAGCGCGGCCGGGGTGGCGCAGTCGCGGACCTCGGTCACGGTGAGGGGAAGGCCGTATGCGTCGCGGCACAGGACGGTGAGCCGCAGCAGGGCCAGGGAGTGCAGGCCCAGTGCGGTGAAGGTGGCGTGCGGGTCGCCGGGGCAGGCGGGGTCCACTCTGTGGATGAGGCGGGTGAGGCGGTCTTCGTCGGCGGCCGGCGGGTGTCCTTGCGGGTCGGGCCGTACGCCGGCTCTCAGGGCGCGGCGGTCGAGCTTGCCGTTGGGGGTGAGCGGGAAGGCGTCGACGCGGTGGATCGCGGCGGGGAGGAGGTATCCGGGCAGGCGGTCGGCCAGCCGGGTGCGCAGCGCGGTGGTGTCCAGGTCGCGGTCGTGGGCGGTGACGAAGGCGAGCAGGTCGGATTCGCCCAGGGCGTTGGTGCGGGTGACGACGGCGGCGTCGCGGATGCCGGGTTCGGCGCGCAGGGCGGCCTCGGTCTCGCCGGGTTCCACCCGGTGCCCGTTGATCTTGACCTGGTCGTCCGTGCGGCCGATGAACTCCAGCCCGTGCGGGCCCCGGCGGGCGAGGTCCCCGGTGCGGTACATGCGGGCGGGCGTGGGCGCGAACGGGTCGGGGCGGAAGGCCCGTTCCGTGAGGTGCGGTTCGTGGAGGTAGCCGAGGGCGACGCCCGCGCCGCCGATGTACATCTCGCCGGTCTCGCCGGCGGGTACGGGTGTCCCGTCGGGGCCGAGCAGATGAACGGCCGTGCGGGCGATGGGGTTGCCGATGGGCTCGTAGGGGCCGGTGGCGGTGCCCGTGCTGCGGTGCCAGGTCGACCAGATGGTGGTCTCGGTCGGCCCGTAGACGTTCCACAGCTCGTCGGCCCCCGTTCGGATCGCCGCGGCGAGGGCGCTGGGCAGGGCTTCGCCGCCGCTGAGGGCGAGCAGCGGCCCGCTGGGTCCGGCGGCGGTCCAGGAGGGGGCGGCGGTGAGCAGCCGCCAGGTGGAGGGCGTCGCCTGGATCACGGTGACGCGTTCGCGGGAGGCGAGGGCGAGGAGTTCCTCGCCGTCGCGGGCCTGGTCGCGGTCGGCGACGATCACGGTGCCGCCGTGGCACAGCGGCAGGAGGAGTTCGAGGTTGGCGATGTCGAATGCGGCCGGGGTCGGGGCGAGTACCCGGGTGAAGCGGTCCGGGGCCCGGTCGTGGAAGAAGTCCAGGACGTTCTCCACGGCCGCGTGCGGGACGAGGACGCCCTTGGGGCGGCCGGTCGAACCGGAGGTGAAGCTGCAGTAGGCGGGGGTCTCGGGGCTCAGGGGTGCGTCCGGGCCGGGTGTTCCGGGTGGTGCGGGGGTGTCGATGACGTGGACGGTACGGGCCTGTTCGGCGAGGGCGTCGGTGCGAGCCGCGGGCTGGTCCGGGTCGAGGGGGACGTAGGCGGCGCCGGTGCGCAGCACGCCCAGCATGGCCGCGGGGAGTTCGGGCCCCCGGTCGAGGCGGATGCCGACGAGGTCGCCGGGGCGGACTCCGAGAGCGGTGAGGTGTGCGGCGTAGTCGCCGGAGCGGCGCAGCAGGGTGGCGTAGGTCCAGCGGTGGTTCCCGGCGACCACCGCGGTGCGGTCGGGATGGTGTGCGGCCTGGGCGGCGAAGCGGGCGGGGATGCCGCCGCGCCAGGCCGTTCCGTAGGTGTTGCCCGGTGCGCCGGCGCCGAGGTCGGGGAGGAAGCGGTCGGCTTCTTCGAGGGGCAGTGCGGCGGTGAGGGAGGCCAGCAGGTCCGTGTAGGCGGTGGCGAGCCGTTCGGCCTTGGTGTCGTCCCAGCGGTGGGGGGCGTATTCGAAGAGGACTTCGACGCCGTTCTCGGGGTGCGGGACGACGGTCACGTTGAGGGGGAACTTGGCGGTGTCGTTGGCGAGCGCCACTTCGGCTTCGACGGTCAGGTCGCGGAAGGCGGGTGGTTCGTCGAAGGTGGAGTGCTGGCTGAACAGGATGGTGGGCGCGGGTGTGCCGGTGGCGGCGACGATGCGGGAGAGCGGCAGTTCGGCGGCGCGCAGCGAGTCGAGGAGGCCGTCGCGGGCCTGGCGCAGGTAGTCGCCGGCGCGTTCGGCGCGCGGTGAACGGACTCTTACCGGGACCGTGTTGACGATCATTCCGATGACGCGTTCCCAGGCGGCGTGGTTGCGGTTGGCGACGGTGGTGCCGAGGAGCAGGTCGGTGCTGCGGGTCTGCCGGGACAGCAGCAGGGCGAAGGTGCCGAACATCACCTGGAAGGGGGTGAGCCGCAGCTCTGCCGCGAGGTCCGCGACACGGCGGGTGACGGCGGGGGGCAGACGGCGGCGCAGCAGTCGGCCGCGTGCGGTGCCCGTGCCGGGGCCGAGGGGGGCGAGGGCCGGGGTGGCCGGGGCGTCCCGCAGCAGCCGCTGCCAGTGCTCTTCCTGGGCGGTGGCCTCCGGGGAGCCGAGCCATTGCCGCTGCCACTGGGTGAACGCGGCGAACTGGACCGGCTCCTGCGGGTGCCGGCCCGAGTAGAGGTCTGCCAGTTCCGTGAGGAAGACCTGGTGGGACCAGCCGTCGTGCACGTAGTGGTGTTCGGCGTGCAGCAGCAGGTGTTCGTCGGGGGCGCGGCGGATCAGTGCCCATCGGGCCAGGGGCAGGGTGGTGGGGTCGAGGACGTCTTCGACGAGCGCGTCCCAGACGGGTTCCTCGGGGCCCTCGTGGACGTCCAGGGTCACCGGGGCCGATTCCTCGGTGAGTTGGACGAGCTCTCCGTCCCGGAGGACGAAGCGGGTGCGCAGGATCTCGTGGCGCCGGGTGATGTCCTCCAGGGCCCGGTGGAGTGCGGGTACGTCCAGTGTGCCGCGCAGGGTGAGCCGGGCTCGGGCCAGGTAGGCGCGGGTGCGCCCGTCGGCCTCGATGGCGTAGGCGACCTGCTGCTGGGCGGCGGAGGCGGGGCCGGGGCAGTCGGCGGCGGCCGGTGCGACGGGGTCGGGCTCCCGGTGCGCGGGGTCGTCGACGTGGCGGGCCAGGCCGGCGATGGTGGAGTCCTCCAGGATGTCGAGGGCGGTGAGCCGGGTGCCCAGCTTGTGGTTGAGCCGGTTGGCGAGCCGCACGGCGGACAGGGAGTGGCCTCCGCAGGCCTGGAAGGTTTCGTGGACGCCGCACACGGTCCCCAGCACCTCGCGCCATTCGGCGGCCACCGCCTGCTCGGCCCCGGTCAGGGGCTGCGGGGAGGCCGCGGGTGTGTGCTGGACGGCGGCGAGCGCGGCGCGGTCGGCCTTGCCGCTGGGGGTGAGCGGGAAGGCGGGCAGGGCGTGGACGCGGGCCGGGACCATGTGGCCGGGCAGCCGGGCGGCGAGGTGGGCCCGCAGGTCGGCGGCGGTCTCGGGCACGGTGTACGCGACCAGGTGGTCTTCGTTCATCAGCGCGACGGCGTCGGTGACGTCGGGGTGGGTACGCAGGGCCGCCTCGATGTCGCCGAGTTCGACGCGGAAGCCACGCACCTTGACCTGGTGGTCGCGCCGGCCGAGGAATTCGACGGCGCCGTCCGCCCGCAGCCGGCCGAGGTCGCCCGTGCGGTACATACGGACGCCGTCCACGACCGGGAAGCGTTCGGCGGTGAGTCCGGTCCTGTGCAGGTAGCCGCGGGCGAGTGTGGGGCCGCTGATCAGGATCTCGCCGTCGACCAGATGGACGCCGACTCCGGGCACCGGGGTGCCGATGGGTACGGCGGACGCCGGGTCGGCCGGGTCGCACCGGTGGGCCGTGGACCAGATGGTGGCTTCGGTGGGGCCGTACAGGTTGTACAGCGGGCCGGGGTGCGGCCAGTCCCGTACGACGTGCGGGGGCAGGACGTCGCCGGCCGAGGCTGCGGCGCGCAGGCTGCGGACCGGCGCGGCGGTGCTCAGGCCGGCCGTCACCACGGAGGGCAGGACGGTGAAGGACACGGCGCGCCCGCGCAGGAACCCGGCCAGGGCGTGCGGGTCGGCGCGGATGTCCTCGGGCACGATCACGAGCGTGCCGCCGTGGGCGAGGGCCATGGTCAGTTCGAAGACGAAGGCGTCGAATCCGGGGGACGCGAACTGTGCGACGCGGTCGCCGGGCCGGGCGCCCAGGACGTCGCGCTGGGCCTGGGCGACGACGCGCAGTCCTTCGTGGGTCAGGAGTGCGCCCTTGGGGGTTCCGGTGGAGCCGGAGGTGTAGGTGCAGTAGGCGGGTGTGTCCGGGTCCGTCGCGGGGTGGCGGCGGGGGGCCGGGGCGGCGTCCGGTGGCCCGGTCAGGACGGCTGCGGGGCTGGCGTCGGACAGGATCGCCGTGCGGCGGGCGGCGGGGACGGCCGGGTCGGTCGGCAGGAACGTGCAGCCGGCGTGCAGCACACCGAGCACCGCCGCCACACAGTCGGCGCCGCGGGGCAGGGCGACGGCGACGAGCGAGCCGGGCGGGCAGTGCAGGGCGCCGGCGTGGGCACGGGCCAGTGCGTCCAGCTCGCCGTACGTCAGGACTGTGTCGCCGTCCTCGACGGCGGGGCGGCCGGGTTCGCGGGCGGCTCGGGCGGCGACGGCTTCGTGGAGGCGGAGGGCGGCGGTGTCGAAGGGGGGTGGTGTGGTCACCGCTGGTCCTCCCGAGCGGGTGCGAGGTGTGCGGCCAGGGCGGCGGCGTGGGGTGCGCCGAGCATGGTCATATGGGTGCCGGGGCTGACCCGCAGTACCGTCTGCGGGGCGTGCCGACGCCAGGCGTGCAGCAGATCGGCGCGGTGGGCGCGGGCGGCCGTGGTGTCCCCGTCCGGGCCGGCCGCCGACACCAGCGTGACGGGCCCGTCGTAGGTGCGGTGCGGGGTGTACGGGGTGCGCAGACAGCGGATGAAGCACCGGACGGGCCCGGCCAGTACGTCGGGTCCTGAACCGCGCGGCATCAGGTCCAGGGCGGCGGCCCGCTCGTACAGGAGGCGCAGTCTCCCCGGCTCGCCGAGGGGCGCCAACTGCCCGGCGGTCAGCCCGAGGGGCTTGCCCGCGAGGTCCTCGTAGACGGCGGCCAGGTGCAACAGGGCGGTCACGTCGTCGACTTCGGGGACGGTCGCGACGGGTGCGGGTGGCTCGCAGTCCAGGAGGGTGAGGGAGGCGACGCGCCCGGACCCGTGCGCGCCGGCGGTGAGCCGGCAGGCCAGCTCGAAGGCCGTCCAGCCGCCGAAGGAGTGGCCGAGCAGGTGTACGGGCCCGGCGTCGGTGAGGGGGGCCAGCTCCGCGAGGTGGGCGGCGACGGCGGACTCCACGCTGGTGTGCGCGAGGTGCGCCCCGTCGATTCCGCGCGGCTGGAGTCCGTACACGGGCCGCCGGTCTCCGAGGGCGCCGGCGAGGTGCTGGAAGCTCACCACGGTCGCCCCGGCGCCGGGCAGGCAGATCAGGGGGGCGGCGCCGGGCCGGCCGGTGCGCAGGGTGTTCAGGGCGGTGAAGGGCGGCACGGCGGCGGGCCGGGCCCCGGCGAGTGCCCTGGTCAGCGCTTCGCCGACCGCGGCGAGGTGCGGGGGGCGCAGCATGGACTGGTGGGTGCCGGGGACCGGGACACGGGTGAAGTCCACGTCGGGCAGGGCGCGGTCCCAGCCGCCGAGCGGCTGGGCCGGGTCGTGTTCGACGGCGCTGAAGTAGTGCACCGGTACGGGGACGGGGGCCGGGGTGTAGGCGGCGGCCGCGGCCTCGACGGTGTGCTTGCGCAGGATCGCGGCCTCGATCAGGTCTTCGGGGGTGTCGGCCACGGCCGTGGGCAGCGCGCCGGTGGCCGCGGCCCGTGCCACGAGTTCGGGCAGTGGCTCGCCGCGGTCCTCGGCGCCGAGCCAGGAGAGCACCTCCGACCGCGGGTCGGGGTCCGGTACAGCGGTTCGTGCGGGCGGCCACCAGGTGGTGTTGAGCAGGCCGACGAACGCCACCTCCTCGTCCGCGCCGAGGAGTTGGGCGGCGATCTCGTAGGCGAGGGTGCCGCCGGTGCACCATCCGGCGACCCGGTAGGGGCCCGACGGCTGCACGGCGCGGATCATTCCGACCATGCGCGAGGCCATGCCTTCGATCGTCGCGGGCTGGGCGTCCCCGAGGGGGGCGGGCGGCAGTCCGTACACGGGCAGGTCGGGGGCGAGCGTCGCGGCCAGCGCGGGGGCGTACAGCAGGCTGGCGGCTCCGTCGTGGACGAGGAACAGCGGGGCGTGGGTGTCCTTGCCGGTGCGGAGCGGCAGCGCGTCGCGGTCGGTGAGCCGGGGGTCGCGTTCCAGCAGCCGGGCGGCGAGCGCGGCCACGCTGTGGTTGCCGAACAGCTCCGCGGCGGTCAGGTCCACTCCGGCCGTGCGCAGTTCGAGCCCCGCGCGGGCGGCCATGAGGGAGTGGCCGCCGAGGTCGAGGAACCGGTCGTTGCGGCCGACCCGTTCGTGCCCGAGGAGTTCGGCCCATACGCCGGCGATCACCGTCTCCACGGCGCCGACGGGTGCGGCGTACGTCTCGGTGGTGTACGACGCGGCGTCGGGGGCGGGCAGCGCCTTCGGGTCGAGCTTGCCGCTGGGGGTCAGCGGGAAGGCGGTGAGGTGCACAAAGGCCGCAGGCACCATGTGCGGGGGCAGGACGGCGCCCAGGCCGGCCCGCAACTGTGCGGAGGGGATGGGGGCTTCGGCGACGTAGTGGGCGACCAGCCGGCCCCCGTCCTCCCGGACCACCGCGTCGCGGACCTGCTCCCGCAGCCGGGCCTCGATCTCCCCCAGTTCGATACGGAAGCCGCGGATCTTGACCTGCCGGTCGGCGCGCCCCTGGAGGACGAGCGTGCCGTCCTCGGTCCAGTGGGCCAGGTCGCCGGTGCGGTAGCGGCGGCCCGGACCGTACGGATCGTCGGTGAAGGACCGGGCGTCCACGCCTCCGAAGTACCCACGTGCCACAGGTGTCCCTCCGATGTGGACCTCGCCGGTGACATGGGCGGGGGCGGGGCGGCCGTGGGCGTCGAGGACGTAGACGCGGGCGTTGTCGATGGGCACGCCCACGGAGGCGGCGGGTTCGGTGGTGCGATGGGTCGCGGGGAGGGTGTCGTGGGCCGGATAAACGCGGAAGGTGACGTCTCCGGCCACTTCGGAGGACCCGTACTGGTTCACCAGGGTCACCGCCGGGCTGTGCGCCCGCAGCCGGTCCGCGAGCGCCGTAGGCAGCGGTTCTCCCGAGCAGACGACCAGATCGACGCCGAGCGGGTCTGCGGCCGTGTCCAGGAGGGCGGACAGGAGGGACGGCACCAGCGTCACCCGGCCGGTGCCGTGTTCCCTCAGATGGGCGGCGAGGCGCGCGGGGTCGACGGCGTCCTCGGGCGGAACGATGTCGAGCACGGCTCCGCACACCAGCGGGGACAGCGTCTCGGTGAGCGCGTCGATGAATCCGATCGAGGTCTTCTGTGCGTGTACCGCCGAGGCGGGCAGCGTGGTGCGCGCCCAGTGCAGCCGGTTGACCAGCGCCCGGTGCTCGCCCGCGACTCCCTTGGGCACACCTGTGGAGCCCGAGGTGTAGACGACGTAGGCGAGTTGACCGGGGTGCGGCGGGGTGGCGGCCGTGGTCACGGGGGTGGTGTCCGGAGTCGCGGGGGTGGTGTCCGGGGTCAGGGCGGCGATGTCCGGGCCCTCCGCCACGTCGTGGCAGGGCAGGGTCAGAGGGCCGAGAGCGCTCCGGCCCCGCTGGTCGGCGAGCACCATGACCGGCGCGCTGTCGGCCAGCATGAGCGCGAGCCGCTCGCCGGGGTGTGCGGGGTCGAGGGGGAGGTAGGCGCCGCCGGCCTTGAGGATCGCCAGCAGGGCGATGACCTGGGCGGGGCCCCTGTCCGCGCACACGGCCACCCGGTCCTCGGGGCTCAGTCGCAGTCGGCGGGCCAGGTCGTTCGCGAGAGCGTCGAGTTCGGCGTAGCTCCAGGTCCGGTCGAGGTGCCGCAGGGCGGGGGCGTCGGGGGCGAGCCCGGCCTGCTCCTCGAAGAGCTCGTGTACGCGGCGGTCCTGCGGGTAGGGCCGCTCCTGCCCGGCCCAGGTGTCCAGCAGCCGTTCCCGTTCGGCGGTGGGCATCACGTCCAGGTCGCGCAGGGGCCGGTCGGGGGCCGCTGCGAGGGAGTCGACGAGCACTTCGAGCGCCCGGTGCATGAAGGCGACGACGCGCCGGGGGTCGATGGGGCACTGCACATGGCCGGTGAGTTCGAAGCCGTCGCCGCGGTCGTCCACGGCGAGCATCAGCGGATAGTTGCTGCGTTCACGGGCGTGGACCATTTCGATGCCGTCGCCGGCCTGCGCGTACGGTGTGCTCTGCCGCCGGGGCAGGCTGACGCTGTACCGGTAGTTGAGCAGTGCGGAGAACAGCGGTTCGCCGGGCGGGACCTGGCTGCACCGCTGGGCGAGCGCGAGGGGCGCATGCTCGTGGGCGAGGAGTTCGGTGAGCAGGTCGTAGGTGTGCCGGACGCTGTCTGCGGCCCCGCGCTCGCCCACGGTGATCCTGATCGGCAGCGTGTTGATGAACACGCCCATGGTCCGGTCGGCGCCCGCACCTCCGGCCATCCGGCCGAAGAGGATCGTGCAGAAGACCACGTCGTCCTGTCCGGCGAACCTGGCGAGCACCTGGGCCCAGGCCAGGTGGAACAGGCTCGCGGGGTTCACCCCGAGCCGCCCGGCCCACTCCCTCAGCCGCCGGGCCAGGTCCTCGTCCACCGGCAGGTGGGCCACGTCGGTGTCCCCGCCGTGTCCGTGCACCTCGCGCAGACCGAACGGCGTGGTGGGCTCGGTCACGTCGCCGAGCATCCTGCGGAAGAACTCCTCGTGCTCCTCGGCCGTCACCGCGCCGCGCGATTGAGCGATAAAGGTACGGAAGGGCAGCGGCTGCGGCAGTTCGCTCTCGCGGCCCATGATGTGCGCGGCGATCTCGGAGAGCATCAGGCGGTACGTCGTGTAGTCGTCGGTGAGGTGGTGCGCGAAACTCACCATCACCCAGCGCCCGTTCACCGGGTCCGGCGCGACGACGAAGCGCGTCAGCGGCGCGCGGGTGACGTCGATGCGGGTGTTCTCCGCCGTGTATCGGTCGAGGATCTGTTCGGTGATGTCCCCGTCGGCGGGGTCGAGTTCGATCTCGTCCACGGGGATGGGCGCCGTGCGCCACACCACCTGCACGGGTGTGGCGAGCCCTTCCCAGACGAACGCCGTACGCAGCAGGTCGTGGCGCGCGGTCACGGCGCGTACGGCGTCGAGGTACCGGTCCACGTGCGCGCGGCTCTCCATGGTGAGCACGCTGTGCAGCAGGAAGGGGTCCTGGTCGGTGTTGATCAGGTGGTGGAAGAGGATGCCCTCCTGGAGTGGGGCGAGGGGGTAGACGTCCTGGATGTTGGCGGCGCCTCCGTCCACACCGGCGGCGATGCCGTCGATCTCCTCCTGGGTCAGTTCGACCAAGGGCAGCATGTCCGGGGTGATGCGCGTGCAGCCGGGCGGGATCAGGTTCGGCGGCACCTCGGCCAGCCCGGCGCCCGATTCCACCCGCGCGGCGAAGTCCCGCAGGACCGGTGCCTGGAAGACCGCCCGCACATCGACCCGCAGGTCCCGGCGCCGCAGCCGCTCCAGCAGGGCCACGGCGAGGAGTGAGTGTCCGCCGAGGTCGAAGAAGCTGTCGTTGCGGCCGACACGCTCGACGCCGAGCAATTCGCTCCAGATCTCGGCGAGAACCCGCTCGGCCTCGCCACGCGGTGCCTCGTAGACGCCTCGGGCGTAGGACGTCCCGTCTGGGGCGGGAAGGGCGGCGCGGTCGAGCTTTCCGTTCACCGTAAGAGGGAAAGCCTCCAGACACACAAAGGCAGCGGGCACCAAATGGGAAGGCAGGCGATCCGCCAGAAGGCTACGCAATTCCTCCGCGCGCACATTTCCGCCGACCACATACGCGACGAGTGTGTCGTCGCGGGCCACGACGACCGCTTCACGCACCCCAGGGCACCCAAGCAGGGCTGCTTCTACCTCGCCCGGCTCGATCCGATAGCCCCGCACCTTCACCTGGGCATCGTTACGCCCCACGAATTCCAGCTCACCCGAAGACGTACATCGCACGAGATCCCCTGTGCGATAGAGCCGGCCGCCAGGTATGAACGGATCGTCGAGGAAACGCTCACCCGTCAATTCCGGACGGTTCAGATATCCCCGTGCCACACCCGCACCGCCGACGAACAATTCTCCCGCCACGCCCACCGGGGCCGGCCGCATTCGGCTGTCCAGCACGTACGCCCGCAGGTCACTCAGCGGCACCCCGATCGGGCTGACCGATGAACCCACATCCTCGGCAGTGATCACGCGTGCTGTCACATGCACGGTCACTTCGGTGACCCCGTACATGTTCAGCAACGTCACACCCGACTCGCGGGGCTCGTTCTCGAACCACGGCCGCAGCACCGCCGGCTCCAGAGCCTCACCACCAAACATCACATACCGCAACGCATGCGGCAACGCATCGGCCTCCCGGACCGCGAGGAACTGCGCGAACGCCGAAGGCGTCTGGCTCAGCACCGTCACACCCGCACGGCACACCAACCCATGGAACTCCTCCGCCGAACGAGCCACCTCCCCCGGCACCACCAACACCGAACCACCCGACGTCAACGCACCGAAAACCTCCCACACCGAGAAATCGAACGCGAACGAGTGGAAGAACGACCACACATCCCCCACACCCGCCCCACACCACTCACCAGCAGCCGAAAACAACCGCACCACATTCCGGTGCTCGACCAGCACCCCCTTCGGACGCCCCGTCGAACCCGACGTATAAATCACATACGCCACATCCCCCGGTCTCGCGCCCACAGCGGGGTTCGACTCCATTCCCGACGCAGGAACCGACTCCACCACCGCAACCGGCGAACAATCCCCCAGCAACACATCCTGCCGCTCCACCGGATACGCGGGATCGACCGGAACATACGCCGCCCCCGCCTTCCACACCCCCAACAACACGGCCACCAGATCAGCGCCACGCCCCATCCGCACAGCGACCAGATCACCACGCCCCACACCCGAACCGATCAACCCATGAGCCACCCGATTCGCCCGCGCATTCAACTCCCCATAAGAAACCCGCACCTCACCATCAATCACCGCAACCGCATCCGGCGCCTTCGCCACCCACGCCTCGAACAGCTCATGCACACACTCCGAAACAGCACCACTCACCTCATCCGGTGAAACAGCCTCCGTCTCCGGCAACACGTCCACGGAGTGGGCCGGTTGGGTGCCGCCGGCCTGGAGTGCCCGAGCGAGGCCGGTCAGGGCTGTGGCGAAGTAGGTGCAGATCAGGGCCGGGTCGACGGGGGTGGCGGCCTGGACAGTCAGATGGAAGTCGTCGCCGAGGTCGTCGACGGAGACGGTGAGCGGGTAGCTGGTGCGTTCCTCGCCGTGCAGGGTCTCGCAGCCGGGGGTGGTGGCTTCGTCGGCAGTGGTGCCGCCGCCGCTGTGGCGGTAGTTGAGGAGTGAGGTGAACAGGGGTGCCGGAGCGGGGACGGAGCTGCAGCGCTGTGCCAGGGCCAGAGAGGCGTTCTCGTGGCGCAGCAGTTCGGCCAGTAGCTGCTGGGTGGACCGCAGCACCGCCGACACGTCGGTGTCGTCGACGGTGACCCGGACCGGCAGGGTGTTGATGAACGGGCCCATGGCGACGCCGGTTCGGCGGCCGTCGTCCCGGAGGCGGCCGAAGAGCACGGTGCCGAAGACCACCTCGTCGCGGCCGGTGAGTCGGGCCAGGACGAGGGCCCAGGCGAGGTGGGCCACGGCTCCGGTACCCACTCCCGCCTCGCGGGCAGCGGCGCGCAGGGTGCGGGCGACGGCCGGGTCGAGGAGGGCGCGGTGCTCGCGGACCGTGGTCCCGTCGCCCTGGGCATCCAACAGCCCGTAGGGCGCGGTGGGTTCGTCGATGTCCTTGAGCAGGCCGGTGAAGAAGCTCTCGTGGGCGGCGCGGCCGGGGCCGGACCGGACCTGGGCGACGAAGTCGCGGAAGGGCCGGGGTGCGGGCAGTGTGTCCGCGGAGCCGCGGAGGTGGGCGGCGATCTCGCGGTGGATGACGTCGAGCGTGCCGTGGTCGCCGATGATGTGGTGCAGGTGCAGGAGCATCACCCAGCGGCCGGCGGGCCGGTCCTCCGCGACGAGCACCCGCAGCAGCGGTGGCCTGGTCAGCTCGATGCGGTGGCGGCGGGGGTCGAAGCGCTCGCGGAGCCGGGTCATCGCGTCCTCACCCGGTGCGACGGGCACCTCTTCCACCGGCAGCCGGGCCGTGCGCCAGACCACCTGGTGGGGTTCGGGCAGCCCTTCCCGGACGACGGCCGTACGCAGAATCGTATGGCGGTCGATGACGGCCTGGTAGGCGTCCAGGTAGGCGTCGAGACGGCGGCGGCTGTCGAAGGCGTAGCCGAGGGAGATGACGTACGGGTCGCCCTGTTCGGCCGTGAGGTGGTGGAAGTACACGCCCTCCTGGAGGGGGGCGAGCGGGTAGACGTCCTCCAGGTTCGCGGCTCCGCCGGGGATCGTGGCTGCCACTGCGGCGAGTTCGGCCTCTGTCAGCTCTCCCGGCAGGCCCTGGGGGGCTGCGGAGTCCGTGCCGGCGAGGTGGGCGAGCAGAGCGGGCTTGTGGGCTCGCAGGAGGCCGACCAGTTCGGCGTCGAGAGCCTGCCTGCTGCCGCGTACAACGAGTTCGTCAGCGTCGGCGCCGAGCTGGACGCCTCGCTCGTCGAGCAGGCGCAGAAGGTCGTGGAGCGTCACAGCCGTATCTCCTGGATGTCGTGGGACAGTTCCGCCAGCGCGGCGAGCGTGGGTGCGGTGAACACGGCGCGAACGTCGGTCTCCAGGCCCCGGGAACGCATTCGGTCGAGCAGGGTGACGGCGAGGAGGGAGTGGCCGCCGAGTTCGAAGAAGTTGTCCTCGCGGCCGGGGTCTGCGACGCCGAGGAGGTCGGCCCAGATCTCGGCGATCGCGGTCTCCGCCTCGCCGAGTGGCGGGGTACGCGGCCGGTCGCCGTCCGGGGTGCCCTCCGGTGCGGGCAGGGCGCGGCGGTCGAGCTTGCCGTTGGCCGTCAGGGGAATCGCCTCAAGGGCCACATGGGCGGTGGGCACCATGTAGTCGGGCAGCCCCGACGCGAGGTGGGCGCGCAGTTCGGCCGACGACGCGGGACCCACGGTGTAGGCCACCAGCCGGCGGTCGCCGGGGGTGTCCTCGCGGGCCAGCACCACGGCTTCGCGCACACCGGGGTGGGCGAGAAGCCTGCTCTCGATGTCGCCCAGCTCGATGCGGAACCCGCGGATCTTGACCTGGAAGTCGCTGCGGCCCAGGAACTCCAGAACGCCCGGCGTCTTCCAGCGGGCCCGGTCCCCGGTCGCGTACATGCGTCCACCGGGCCGGAAGGGGTCGGTGGGGAACCGTTCCGCGGTGAGGTCGGGGAGGCCGTGGTAGCCGAGGGCCACGCCGGCTCCGCCGATGTACAGGTCTCCGGCGACGCCCTGCGGGCAGGGCCGGCCGTGGTCGTCGAGGACGTAGACGCTCTGATTGGCGAGCGGGCTGCCGTAGGGCACGCTGCCCCGGTGGCGTACGGCCGGGTCGATGGGGTGGCTGACCGACCAGATGGCGGCCTCGGTGGCTCCGCCGTAGCTGTGGATGCTCGCGCGGGGGCAGCGGGCGTGGATGCGTTCGGGCAGGTCCACGGGTATCCAGTCGCCGCTCATCATCACCAGGCGGACGGAGGGGAAGGAGGCCCCCGCCGGCGCCGAGTCCACGAAGAGCTGGGCGAGGGCGGGGACGGAGTCCCACAGTGTGACCCCGTGCTCGGCGACCAGGGTGTGCCATGCGGCGGGGTCGGGGATGGGTCCCGGCGGTGGGACGACGACCCGGCCGCCTGCGGCGAGCACGCCGAAGATGTCGTACACGGACAGGTCGAAGGACAGGGACGAGACGGCCAGCACGGCGTCCTCGGGTCCGACCCGGTGGCGGGTGTTGATGTCCTGGAGCGTGTTGCAGGCGGCCTCGTGGCTGGTCATCACGCCCTTGGGGGTGCCGGTGGAGCCCGAGGTGTAGACGATGTAGGCGAGGTCGGCGGGGGTGAGCGCCGTGACGTCCGGCCCGGTGGCGGGGCCGTCCGGAGGGACGGTCACCACGGGGCGGCCCGGCGCCCAGCCCGGCGCGGGCGGCCCGTCCGGGCCGGGGTGTCCGCCGGGGCCGCGTGGGTGCCCGTCGGGTGTCCGGGTGATCACGGCGACGGGGTCACAGCTGTCGATGACCGTCCGCAGCCGTTCGGCCGGGTGATCGGGGTCGAGGGGCACGTAGGCGCCGCCCGCCTTGAGTACGCCGAGTACGGCGGCGACCATGTCGGCTCCGCGTCGCAGGGCCACGGCCACCCGGTCGCCGGGGCGCACACCGAGCGCGTGCAGCCGGTGGGCGACGCCGTTGGCGCGGGCGTCGAGCGCGGCGTAGGTGAGTTCCTCGTCGGCGACGACGGCCACGGCCTGCGGGGAACGGGCGGCCTGGGCCTCGAACAGTTCGTGCAGGCAGGCGGTCGGGAAGTCTGCGGCGGTGTCGTTCCAGCCGTGCACGATGACGTCCTGCTCGACGTCGGTCAGCACGCTCAGCCGGCCGATGGGGGTGGTGTCTGCGGCCTCCGTCATCGCGTGCAGCAGGGTGGTCCAGTGGCCGAGGAACCGCTCGACGGTGACCCGGTCGAACAGCGCGGTCGCGTACTCGGCGGCCGTGTGCAGGCAGCCGTCGTCGCCCTCGGTGACGGAAAGCGTCAGGTCGAAGCGCGCGGTGGTGTGCTCGGGTCCGGTGAGTGGCGAGGCCGTCACACCGGGCAGGGCGAGCCGGGAGCCGGTATCGGCCTGCCAGGCGAACGCGATCTGGAAGACGGCGTTGTGCGCCAACGACCGTCTGGGCTGCACCACCTCCACCAACTGCTCGAAGGGCAGATCCTGATGGTCCTGCGCCGCCAGCGCGACCGCCTTGGTCCGCGCCAGCCACTCGGCCAGGCCGGGGTCGTCGGAGGCGTCGAACCGCAGCGGCAGCATATTGGCGAAGAACCCGATGAGGCCCTCGGTCTCACGCTGCCCGCGATTGGCGACCGGCGTGCCGATCACAGCCTCCGGGTGCTCTCCGAGACGGGTGAGGAGGGCTGCCCAACCGGCCAGGACCGTGGCGTAGAGGGTGGTGTCGTGCCGAGCCGCGAGGTCCTTCAGGCGAGAGGTCAGCTCGGCGTCCAGGACTCGTTCCACGGCCGCCCCGGTGAAGTCCTGGTGCGCGGGCCGGGGGCGGTCGGTGGGCAGCTCGCTGCGCTCGGGCGCGCCTTCCAGGGTCCGCCGCCAGAACTCGGCCTGCCGCTTCATGCCTTCGCCCGACATCCGCTCCTGCTGCCACAGCGCGTAGTCGGCGTACTGGACGGGCAGCGGGGACAGCGGATCGGGGCGCCCGTCGCGGAACGCCTCGTACAGAGTGTTGAGTTCGCTGACCAGGACGCCGATGGACCAGCCGTCGGAGACGATGTGGTGCATCGTGATGCTCAACGTCCAGGAGTGCGGCCCGGTCCGGGCGAGATGGCCGCGGATCAGGGGGCCGCGGGTCAGGTCGAAGGGTGCGCCCTCGTCCTCGGCGTCCAGCCAGGTGAAATGCCCTGTCTCAGCGCACACTTGTACGGCGTGGCCATCCCGGTCCTGGGCGAAGGTCGTGCGCAGAACCTCGTGACGGGCGACGATCGTGTCCAGCGCCCGGCGTAGGGCGTCCTCGTCCAACTCGCCTTCCAGCCGCAGGCGCAGGGGGATGTGGTAGGCCTCGCTGACTCCGTCGAGCTTCGCCAGGAACCACAGGCGGCTCTGCGCGAAGGACATCGGTGCGGTGCCGCCGGCGCGGGGAACGGGCACGATCGGCGGCAGGGCCCCTTGCCCGGCCGCCCGCGCTTCGATCGCCGCACGGGCACAGTCCGTGAGGGCGGGGTACGCGAACAGGGCCTGCAACGATGGTGCGGCCCCGAGGCGGGCTCGAATCCGGGACAACACCTGCACGGCGAGGAGTGAGTGTCCGCCGAGGTCGAAGAAGCTGTCGTTGCGGCCGACGCGCTCGACGCCCAGCAGCTCGCTCCAGATCTCGGCGAGAACCCGCTCGGCCTCGCCACGCGGTGCCTCGTACACGCCCCGAGCAAAGGACGTGCCGTCCGGGGCGGGAAGGGCGGCGCGGTCGAGCTTTCCATTCACCGTAAGAGGGAAAGCCTCCAGACACACAAAGGCGGCGGGCACCAAATGGGAAGGCAGTCGCTCGGCCAGGAGGTTTCGCAATTCTTCCACGCGCGCATTTCCGCCGACCACATACGCGACGAGGGTGTCGTCGCGGGCGATGACGACCGCTTCCCGAATACCGGGACATCCCAGGAGCGCTGTTTCCACCTCACCCGGCTCGATCCGATAGCCCCGCACCTTCACCTGGGCATCGTTACGCCCCACGAATTCCAGCTCACCCGAAGACGTACATCGCACGAGGTCTCCCGTGCGGTACATACGCCCGCCGGACAGGAACGGATCGTCAAGGAAACGCACACCCGTCAATTCCGGACGGTTCAGATATCCCCGTGCCACACCCGCACCGCCAACGAAAAGCTCCCCCGTCACGCCCACCGGAACCGGCCGCATTCGGCTGTCCAGCACATACGCCCGCAGGTCACTCAACGGCACCCCGATCGGGCTGACCGGCGCACCCACATCCTCGGCAGTGATCACGCGTGCTGTCACATGCACCGTCACCTCGGTGACCCCGTACATGTTCAGCAACGTCACACCCGACTCGCGGGACTCGTTCTCGAACCACGGCCGCAGCACCGCCGGTTCCAGGGCCTCACCACCGAACACCACATACCGCAACGCATGCGGCAACGCATCGGCCTCCCGGACCGCGAGGAACTGCGCGAACGCCGAAGGCGTCTGGCTCAGCACCGTCACACCCGCACGGCACACCAACCCATGGAACTCCTCCGCCGAACGAGCCACCTCCCCCGGCACCACCAACACCGAACCACCCGACGTCAACGCACCGAAAACCTCCCACACCGAAAAATCGAACGCGAACGAGTGGAAGAACGACCACACATCCCCCACACCCGCCCCACACCACTCACCAGCAGCCGAAAACAACCGCACCACATTCCGGTGCTCGACCAGCACACCCTTCGGACGCCCCGTCGAACCCGACGTATAAATCACATACGCCACATCCCCCGGCCCCACTTCCACAGCCGGATTCGACTCCATTCCCGACGCGGGAACCGACTCCACCACCGCAACCGGCGAACAATCCCCCAGCAACAAATCCTGCCGCTCCACCGGATACGCGGGATCAACCGGCACATACGCCGCCCCCGCCTTCCACACCCCCAACAACACGGCCACCAGATCAGCGCCGCGCTCCATCCGCACGGCAACCAGATCACCACGCCCCACACCCGAACCGATCAACCCATGCGCCACCCGATTCGCCCGCGCATTCAACTCCCCATAGGAAACCCGTACCTCGCCGTCAATCACCGCCACCGCATCCGGCGCCTTCGCCACCCACGCCTCGAACAGCTCATGCACACACTCCGAGACGGCCTCGCCCACACCCTCCTCCGGCGCCGCGACCTCCGTCTCCGGCAACACATCGATCGTGTGCAGCGCGGCGGGTTCGGGCTCGTCCAGGGCCGCGAGGATGCCTGTCACGGCTGTGTGCAGATAGGCGGTGACGCGTATCGGATCGATGCCGCCCATGCTTTGGACGGTCGTGGCGAAGGAGCCGGGTGACGCGTCCACGGAGACGGTCAGGGGGTAGTTGGTCCGGTCGACCGCGGCCACCGGCAGGGCGGTGTCAGCGGGTTGCGCTGCGGCTGCCGGCGCGTCCTGGTGGCGGTAGTTGAGGAGGGACGTGAATAGGGGTGTCGGGGCGGGGACCGCGCTGCGGCGCTGGGCGTCGGCCAGCGAGGCGTGCTCGTGGCGGAGCAGTTCGGCCAGCAGTCGCTGGGTGGACCGCAGCGCCGCCGGTACGTCGGTGTCGTCGACGGTGACCCGGATCGGCAGGGTGTTGATGAACGGGCCGATCGCTCCGGGTTCGGCGGCCGAACGGCCGAGCAGGACGGTGCCGAAGACCACGTCGTCGCGGCCGGTGAGCCGGGCCAGGACGAGGGCCCACGCCAGATGCCAGAGGGCGGCGGGGCCGACGGAGTGGCGGCGGGCGCGGGCGCGGAGGCGTTCGGCCGTGGCCGGGTCGAGTTCCATCCGGTGTTCGTCGACCCGGACGCCGGGCTCCCCGGCCAGCACGCCGTAGGGAGCGGTGGGTTCCTCCACGTCGCCGAGCAGCGCGGTGAAGAACTCCTCGGCGGCGGCCGGGGCCGCAGTGGCCGTGACGCGGTCGACGAAGGTGCGGAACGGACGGGGTTCGGGCAGGTCCGGGCCGTCGCCGCGCAGCAGGACCTGGGTCTCGGCGAAGACGGTCTCCAACGTGGCGTGGTCTCCGACGAGATGGTGCAGATGCAGGGCGAGCAGCCATGCCTCGCCCTCGTCGGCCGCAGGGGCCAGGTCCGCCCGGAGCAACGGGGCTCGGCGTACGTCGATCCGGCGCGCGTCGGAGATCCGGTCGGCGGTCGTCTCGGTCACGGGCAGGGCGGCTCGACGCCACACCACTTGGCGGGGGCCCGGAAGGTTCTCCCAGACGACGCCGGTGCGCAGGATCTCGTGGCGGTCGATCACCTGTTGGAGGGCGGCCACAGTCGCGTCGGCCCGGGCGCGGGAGGCGAGCCGGAAGACCAGGGTCGTCAGGTACGGGTCCTCCGCCTCCTCCTCGGCGGCGAGCAGATGATGGAAGAGGATGCCTTCCTGGAGCGGGGTGAGCGGGTAGAGGTCATGGATGTTGTCTGCTCCCCCGGTGACCAGGTCGGCCACCGCGGCGAGTTCCGCAGGGTCGGGGCCCGGTGCGGCGGCGGTCGCGGACGGGAGGTCGGTGACCGTGGCGGCGAGGTCGCGCAGCGACGGTTCACCGAGGACCGCGGTCAGGGTGAGTGCGAGGCCGCGGGCGCGGAGCCGGTGAACCAGGGTGACGGCCAGCAGTGAGTGGCCGCCGAGATCGAAGAAGTTGTCGCCCCGGCCGACGCGTTCCTGTCCGAGGAGTTCCGCCCATGCCTCGGCGAGGGCGGTCTCGACGGGCCCTGCGGGGGGTTCGTAGGTGTGCCGCACATATGCCTCGGGGGCCGGGTCGGGCAGTGCCGCGCGGTCGGCCTTGCCGTTGCCGGTGAGGGGCAGGGCGGGCAGCGCGACGTAGGCGCCGGGCAGGAGGTAGTCGGGGAGGGTGCGGGCCAGGTGGGCGCGCAGCTCGTCCGGGGTGGCGGGTCCGGTGTGGTAGGCCACGAGGGTGCCGGCTCGGGCGAGGACCACGGCCCGGTCGCAGCGCGGGTGTTCGCGCAGCCGGGTCTCGATCTCGCCGGGTTCGATCCGGATGCCGCGGATCTTGATCTGGTCGTCGGCGCGGCCGAGGAGTTCCAGGTCGCCGTCGCCGCGTCGGCGGCCCAGGTCGCCGGTGCGGTACATCCGGTCGCCGGTGAAGGGGTCGGTGACGAATCGTTCGGCGGTGAGGTCGGGGCGGTCGAGGTAGCCGCGGGCGAGTTGGGTTCCGGCGATACACACCTCGCCGGTGACGCCGGGCGGTACGGGCTCGTCGTGTGTATCGAGGACGTAGACGCGCATGTTCTCGACGGGTTGCCCGACCGGGACGGCGGCCTCCCCCCGGTGGCATCGGTGGTGGGTGACCCAGACGGTGGCCTCGGTGGGGCCGTACTCGTTGACGAGGACGGCGTCCGGGTGGCGGCGCGCCAGATCGTCGGCGAGGCCGGGCGGGCAGGGGTCGCCGCCGACGACGACCCGGCGCAGGGCGGGGGCGTCCAGCACCGGCAGGACGGTGAGCAGGGCGGACGTGGCGCAGACGAGGGTCTCCACGCGCTGTTCGCTCAGCAGTGCGGGCAGTTCGGCGAGGTCGCGGTCCGCGACGATCAGGGTGCCCCCGGTGGTGAGGGTGCCGAACAGGGCGGCCGCCGCCGCGTCGAAGCCGAGCGGGACGGCGAGTACGCAGCGTCCGGCGGGGCCGTGGACGGCGGCGCGGGCTCGGGTCGAGGCGACGATGGCCCGGTGCTCGACCATGACGAGCTTGGGCTCGCCGGTGGAGCCGGAGGTCGGCATGACGTAGGCGAGGTGGTCGGGCCGTACCCCGCTGTGCTCGCGTACGGCCTCCGGGGTGCCCGGACCGGCGAGGGCGTCCAGCGTGTCCGTGTCGAGGACGGTGACCGGGCGGGCCGCTTCGGTGAGGGCGTGCAGGCGGTCCGCCGGAGCGTGCGGGTCGAGGGGCAGGTAGGCGCCGCCCGCCTTGAGTACGCCGAGGACGGCGGCGACCAGACCCGCGCCCGGATCGGTGCGGATGCCGACCCTGTCGTCGGGGCCGACGCCGAGGGAGCGCAGCCGGCCGGCGATCCGGTCCGCGTAGGCGTCCAGCTCGCCGTAGGTGAGGCGGTGGGTGCCGTGGACCAGGGCGGCGGCCTGTGGTGTGCGCCGTGCCTGTGCGTCGAACAGTTCGTGCAGGCAGGCGGGTTCGTGGTCGTGGCGCGGGCCGGCGCTGTTCTGGATCAGCCGGTCCCGTTCGGGCGGGGTGAGCATCGGGAGGCGCGAGAGCGGCGACCGGTCGTCGTCGGCGAGTGCGCTCAGGAGCGTACGCCAGTGGCCGAGGTAGCGGTCGACGGTGTCGCGGTCGAAGAGGGCGGTGGCGTATTCGATACCGCCGTGGATGCGGCCGTCGGCCTGGCCGAGGGCGAGGGTGAGGTCGTAGGTGGCGCTCCGGTGCGGGCCGGTGTCCAGGGGTTCGACGGTGATGCCGGGCAGGTCGAGGGTCGCCGGCCGGTCGGCCTGCCAGGTGAAGGCGGTCTGGAACAGCGGGGTGTGGGCGGGTGAGCGGGCGGGGTCGAGGAGTTCCACGATCCGTTCGAAGGGGAGGTCCTGGTTGGCCTGGGCACGGGTCACCTGCTGCCGGACGCGGTCGATCCAGTCGGTGACGGTGGGGTCGCCGGTGGTGTCCAGGCGCAGGGGCAGCATGTTGACGAAGAAGCCGATCAGGCTGTCGGTCTCGGGGCGGCCGCGTCCTGCGGTGGGGGTGCCGATGACGATCTCGGACTCTCCGGACAGCCGGGTGAGGGTGGCGCCCCATGCGGCGAGCAGGGTGACGAACAGGGTGCAGCCGTGGCGGCGGCTGAAGTCGGTGAGCTTTCGGGTGAGTTCGGCGTCCAGTGTGCAGTCGGCGAACTCTCCCGCGAAGTCCTGGCGGGCGGGGCGGGGCCGGTCGGTGGGCAGTTCGGTGAGGTGCGGGGCCCCGTCGAGGGTGTGCTGCCAGTAGGCGGCCTGCTCGTCGAGGTCGAGGGACTGCTGCCAGGCGGCGTAGTCGGCGTACTGGACGGGCAGTGCGGGCAGCGGGTCGGGCTCGCCCGCTGTGAACGCCCGGTAGAGGGCGCCCAGTTCCCGTATCAGCAGGCCGGCCGACCAGCCGTCGGAGACGATGTGGTGGGCGGCGAGGCGCAGTTCCCACTCGTCCGGGCGGGTACGGGTGAGGTGGCCGCGCAGCAGGGGGCCTCGGGCCAGGTCGAAGGGGGCTTCGAGGTCGTCGGTCCACGCGAAGCGGGCCGGGATCGGGTGCGGGGTGCCGCCCTCGGTGAACACGGTGCGCAGGACGTCGTGCCGGGCCACGATCGTGTCGAGGGCGCGGCGCAGTGCGGGCTCGTCGAGGGTGCCGCGCAGGCGGAGTGCGGTGCGCACCCGGTGTGCGCGGTCGGCGCCGTCCACCTGGGAGAGCAGCCACAGTCTTCGCTGGCCCGAGGAGGGGACGGGGGTTTGGTCTCGGGGTGCGGGGGTGAGCGGGGGCGGGGCGGGGCGGCTGGTCGGGGCGGTGAGGGCGTGGACGTAGTCGGCGAGGACGGGGGCGTCGAACAGGGCGGTGACGGAGGTGTCGGCCCCGAGCGCGGCCCGGACGCGGGAGGTGACGCGGACCGCGGTCAGGGAGTGGCCGCCGAGTTCGAAGAAGTCCGCGTGGCGTCCGACGCCCTCGACGCCGAGGAGGTCCGCCCAGATGGCGGCGACCACGGTCTCCGCCTCGCCCTGCGGCGCATGCGCCCCGGACATGAGGTCGTCGTGGTGGGGCCGGGGCAGGGCGGCGCGGTCGAGCTTGCCGTTGGGGGTCAGGGGCAGGGCGTCGAGGGCGACCCAGGCGGTGGGAACGAGCGGGGCGGGCAGCTGTTCCGCGGCCAGTTCGCGCAGCCGGGCGACGGGCGGGCCGCCGACGACGTAGCCGACGAGGACACCGTCGCGTACGGCCACGGCGCAGGCGGTGACGTGCGGGGCGAGGATGGCCTCGGTCTCGGCGGGCTCGATGCGGTGGCCGCGCAGTTTCACCTGCTGGTCGCGGCGGCCCAGGAACTCCAGGGTTCCGTCGGGGCGGCGCCGGGCCAGGTCGCCGGTGCGGTAGACGCGGCCGCCGGGCAGGAACGGGTCGGGGCCGAAGCGTTCGGCGGTCTGTGTCGGCATGCCCAGGTAGCCGCGGGCCACTCCGGCGCCGCCGATGACGAGTTCGCCGGTGACGCCGTCCGGTACGGGCCGGTCCCGGCCGTCGAGCACGTAGACGCGGGCGTTGGCGACGGGGGTGCCGATCGGGACGGGGCCCTCCTCGTCCGGCCGGCAGGTGTGGGCGGTGGCCCAGACGCATGCCTCGGTCGGCCCGTACTCGTTGACGAGGGTGGTGCCCGGCAGCCGGGCGGCGGAGTCGGTGACCAGCTCGGGCGGGCAGACCTCGCCCGCCAGCACGGCGGTGGTCAGCGGGCAGTCCCCGGGGGCGCCGGGCCCGGTCAGCTCGTCGAGCAGCGCACTGTAGAGGGACGGCACGCACAGCAGCGTGTCGACGCGGTGCCGGGTGATCTCGCGGGCCGTGGCGCGCGGATCGCGGGGTTCCGAGGCGATGACGAGAGTGCCGCCCCGGGCGAGGGTGCCGAAGACACCGGCGACGGAGCTGTCGAAGGACAGGGAGGACAGCAGCAGGAAGCGGCGTGCGCGCGGGTAGGCGAGGGCGCGGGCATGGGTGGAGTGCAGGAGTTGCGCGTGCTCCACCTCGACCCCCTTGGGCCGCCCGGTCGATCCCGAGGTGTAGATGACGTACGCCAGGTGGTGCGGGGCCAGTCCGTCGCGTCCGGGGGCGGGCGCGGGGCCGGTGCGGGCGGTCGCGTCGAGGAGTTCCTCGTCCACGACGACGACCGGCGCGGCGTCCTCGATCATGTGGGCGAGGCGCGCGGCGGGGTAGGACAGGTCGAGCGGCAGGTATCCGCCGCCCGCCTTGAGGATGCCGAGCAGGGCCACGGCGAGACCGGTGCCGCGCGGCAGCCGGACACCGACGCGGTCGTCGGGGCGTACGCCGAGGGCGCGCAGCCGCTGTGCCAGCCGGTTCGCGTGGGCGTCGAGTTCAGCGTAGGTGAGGGTGGTCTCCGCGTGGACGACGGCGACCGCGTCGGGGGTGCGCCGGGCGTGTTCGGCGATCTGTTCGTGGACGAGGAGGTCCGGCAGCGGGGCCGCCGTCCGGTTGTACGTGTGGATCAGCGCCTCGTGCTCCTGCGGCGGCAGGACGTCCACGGGGCCGGGCGTGCCTTCGGCGACGGCGGACAGGGCGGTGTGCACGTACGCGCAGACGCGCTCGGGGTCGAGGGGTGCGGCCGCCTGCACGGTGAGTCCGAGGCCGGTGCCGAGGTCGTCGACGGAGAGGGTGAGCGGGTAGTTGGTGCGCTCCTCGCCGTCCAGGAGTTCGATGCCGTGCCACTGCGGTCCCTGAGCGGGCAGTGAGTGGCGGTAGTTGAGGAGCGTGGTGAACAGCGGGGCGGGCGCGGGTACGGCGGCGCACCGCTGGGCGAGCGCGGCGGAGGCGTGTTCGTGGGCGAGGAGTGCGGTGAGGGTGTCGTGCACGGCGCCGGGCGGGGCGCCGGTGTCCACCCTGACGGGCAGGGTGTTGATGAACGGGCCCACGGCACGGTCGGAGCCGTCCCCGCCGCCGAGGCGGCCCGCGAGGACGGTGCCGAACACGACGTCGTCGCGGCCGGTGAGCCGGGCCAGTACGTGGGCCCAGGCGAGGTGGCACAGCGCGGCGGTGCTGACGCCCAGGTGCCCGGCCCGCTCGCGCAGCCGGGCGGCGACCCGCTCGTCCACGCGCCGGCGCGCCTCGGTGACGTCGGTGCCGTCGCCGGTGGCCAGGGACGCGCCGTAGGGGGCGGTGGGTTCGGTGACGTCGCCGAGCATGCCGGTGAAGAATCGTTCGTGGTCCCGTTCGCCCGCCTCGGCCCGGACCCGCGCGACGAACTCCCGGAAGGGCACCGGTTCGGGAAGGTCCGGCTCCGGCCCTTCCAGGTGGGCGCCGACCTCCTGGAGGACGACTTCCAGGGTGACGTGGTCGGCGATCAGGTGATGCCACAGCAGGACCGCCAGCCAGCCTTCGGTGCCGGGCGCGTCGGGGGCGATCACGACTCCCGCGAGCGGCGGCCGGGTGAGGTCCAGGCGCAGCCCGCGGGCGTCGGTCATGGCCCGCAGCCGGGCGGACCGGTCGTCCGCGCCCGTGACATCGGCCTCGGTGACGGGCAGTGCGGCGTGCCGCCACACCACCTGGACCGGCTCGGGCGGGCCCTCCCACACGACGGCGGTCCGCAGGATGTCGTGGCGGTCGACCACCTTCCGCAGCGCGGCCAGGAACGCGTCGAGCCGGGCCCTGCTGTCGAAGGAGAACGCGAGCGTCATCAGGTACGGGTCGGCGTCGCTGGAGAGCAGGTGGTGGAAGAGCACACCCTCCTGCAGCGGGGCCAGGGGGTAGATGTCCTGGACGTTGTCGGCGCCTCCCTCGACGGTGGCGACGACGGCGTCCACGTCCCGCTGGTCCAGGGTGACCAGGGGCAGCATCTTCGGCGTGATGCGGCGCGGCGGGGTCCACCACGTCGTGCCGGAGTCCTCGCCGCACTCCTCGGCGAGGCGTGCGAGCAGGGCCGGCTTGTGGCGGCGCAGCGCCTCGATCTCCTCGGGGGCGAGGGCGGGGCCGCGGACTTTGAGGGCGTCGCCCTCGCGCCGCAGTTGTACGCCGCGGGCGCCGAGTGCGGTGAGCAGGTCGTCGTGGTTCACAGGGTCAGCTCCACGGTGGGGCCGGACTCGGTCCGGGTGGCGGCGGGGTCCGGGATGAGGTTGGGCGGGATCACCGCCCGGCGCTGGGGGCCGCCGAGCGCGCGTGCCAGTTCGGCGAGCGTCGGCGCCTGATAGAGGGTGCGCACATCGACGGGCATCGCGGCCTGTCGCATGCGTTCCATGAGGGTGACGGCCAGCAGTGAGTGCCCGCCGAGTCCGAAGAAGCCGTCGTGCCGGCCGACCCGGTCCAGTCCGAGCAGGTCGGCCCAGATCGCGGCGAGGGCCTTCTCCGTCTCGCCCTCGGGCGCCTCGTACGGGCGGCGGGCCAGGACCGTACCGTCCGGCGCGGGCAGCGCGGCCCGGTCGACCTTGCCGCTGACGGTCAGGGGCAGGGCCTCCAGGTGTACGTACGCGCTGGGCACCAGGTGGTCGGGCAGGGTGGCGGCGAGCGCGGCCCGCAGGGCGGTCGGATCGGCGTCACCGGTGACGTACGCGACGAGCGCGTCGCCGCAGGCCGTGACCACGCTGTCGCGCACCCCCGGCAGGGCGGCGAGGGCGGCCTCGATCTCCCCCGGCTCCACGCGGATGCCGCGCACCTTGAGCTGGAAGTCGGCGCGGCCCAGGTATTCCAGGGTGCCGTCGGGCAGGCGGCGGGCCAGGTCACCGGTGCGGTAGACGCGGCCGTTCCCGGTGAAGGGGTCGTCGAGGAAGCGTTCCCCGGTCAGCTCCGGCCGGCCCAGGTAGCCCCGAGCCACCTGTACGCCGCCGACCCACAGCTCCCCCGCCGCGCCCACGGGGGCGGGCCGGCCCCGCTCGTCCACCACGTAGACGCGGGTGTTGGCGACGGGCAGGCCCAGGGTGACGGGGCGGCCGGGCGGACAGTGCTGGGCGGTGACGTCGACGGCGGTCTCGGTGGGGCCGTACAGGTTGTGCAGTTCGGTTCCCGGCCACAGCCGGTGGACGTCGGCGGCCAGCGTGTCGGACAGGGCCTCGCCGCTGCACAGCACCCGGCGCAGTCCGGTGCAGCCGGCGGCGGCCGGATCGGCGAGGAACGCGCGCAGCATGGACGGCACGAAGTGGACCGTGGTGATCCGTTCCCGCTGGATCAGCTCGGCCAGATAGGCGGGGTCGCGGTGGCCTCCGGGGCGGGCGAGGACCAGCCGTGCCCCGTTGATCAGCGGCCAGAAGAACTCCCACACCGATACGTCGAACCCGTACGGCGTCTTCTGCAGGACCCGCTCGTCGGCGCCCAGCCGGTAGGTGTCCTGCATCCACAGCAGCCGGTTGACGACCGACCGGTGTTCCACCATGACCCCCTTGGGGGTGCCGGTGGAGCCGGAGGTGTGGATGACGTAGGCGAGGTTGCCGGGGCCGGCGGCCGCGCGGACGAAGGTGTCGGGTTCCGGGCCCGGCCGGCGGATGTCGAGAACGGGTACGCCCGGAAAGGAGACGCCCTCCCGGTCGGTGAGGACGGCGGCGGGGGCGCCGTCGCGGACGAGGAAGGCCAGCCGTTCGGCGGGGTTGTCCGGCTCCAGGGGAAGGTAGGCGGCGCCGGCCTTGAGGACGCCCAGCAGGGCGACCACCAGGGATGCCGAGCGCTCGGCGTGAACCCCCACCCGGTCGTCGGGGCGCACGCCTGCGGCGAGGAGCCGGGCGGCCAACCCCTCCGCGCGGGCGTCGAGTTCGGCGTAGGTGAGCTGTTCGGTGCCCTCGGTCACGGCCACCGCGTCGGGTGTTCTGCGCACCTGCGCCTCGACCAGTTCGTGGAGACACAGGTCGGGGTAGGCGGCCGTGGGCCCGGCCCAGCGGTGGAGTACGTCGGCCCGTTCGGCCTCGGGCAGCACATCCAGCTCCGCCAGGGGCGTGTCGGGCCGCTCCTCCAGTGCCTGGGTGAGGACGCGGGCGGCGTGGGCCACGAGGGCGGCGATCCGGGCGGGTTCGGCGGGCCCGGCCGCCTGCACGGTGAGGTGGAACTCCTCGTCGAGGTCGTCGACGGCCAGCATGAGCGGGTAGTTGGTGCGCTCCTCGGCGTGCTCCCAGTGGATGCCCTGCCAGCCGTCGTCGGGTGTACGGGGCGCGCCGTGCCGGTAGTTGAGCAGCGCCGTGAACAGGGGGGTGGGTGCCTGTACGCCGCTCACGCGCTGGGCCAGGGCGAGCGGGGCGTGTTCGTGGCCCAGCAGGGCGGCGAGCCCTGCCTGGCAGTCGAGCAGGGCGGTGCGGGCACTGCGCTCGTCCACCCGTACCCGCAGGGGCAGGGTGTTGATGGTCGGGCCGACGGCCCGGTCCGCGCCGCCCAGCCGCCCGGACAGGACGGTCCCGAACACCACGTCCGGCCGGCCGGCGGCTCTGGCCAGGACCTGTGCCCAGGCCAGGTGGAAGACGGCGGCGGGGGTGACGCCGAGTGCGCGTGCCCGTGCGCGCAGCACGGCGGCGAGATCCGGGTCGAGGGCCGTGGTGTGCTCGGCGACCTCGCGGCCGTCTCCGTCCACGGCGGTGAGCCCGAACGGCGTGGTCGGCTCGGTGACGTCCCCGAGCATGTCCCCGAAGAACGCCTCCGCGCCGGCGACGTCGAATTCCTCGCGGGCCCGGCGGACGAAAGCTCCGAAGGGCACCGGGTCGGGCAGCGCGGCCTCCTCCCCGCGCAGGAAGGTCCGGATCTCGTCGAACAGCACCCTGAAGGTGGTGTTGTCGTCCATGAGGTGGTGGCTGACCATCAGGAGCACCCACCGCTGGTCCGCCGTGCCCGGCTCGGCGGCCGCGTACATGCGCAGCATGGGGGCGCGGCGCACGTCGATACGGTGATGGCGCGGGTCGTACCTGCGGCGCAGCTGCTCCAGGGCCGGCCCCCGGTCCGGATCGACGGTCACCTCCGTGACGGGCAGGGGCGCTTCGCGCCACACCACCTGCATCGGTTCGGGAAGGTCCTCCCACATGACGGAGGTGCGCAGGATGTCGTGGCGGGCCGCGACCGCGCGGAAGGCCGCCAGATAGCGGTCGAGCAGGTCCCTGCTGTCGAAGGACAGGCCCACGGTGAGCAGGTAGGGGTCGCCCTCCTCGGTGAGGAGGTGGTGGAAGAGGACGCCTTCCTGCATGGGGGCGAGCGGGTAGACGTCCTGGACGTTCGGCGCGCCGCCGGGCACGGCCGCCTCGATCGCCTCACGGGCCCGGCGAGGCAGGGTGTCCAGGGGGGCGTCCGGCCGCTGCTCCCGAGGGGTTTCGGCGACGGTGACCTGTGCGGCCAGGGCCGCCAGGTCGGGTGCGGTGAAGACGGCGCCCACGTCCACGTGGAGGCCGCGCAGCCGCATCCGTTCCAGCATCGTCACGGCCAGCAGGGAGTGTCCGCCCAGGGTGAAGAAGTTGTCGGTCCGGCCGACACCGCCGTCGCGGCCCAGCAGTTCCGCCCAGATCTCCGCGAGGGCGGCCTCCACCGGGCCCTCCGGTTCGGTGTCCGCGCCTGCGGCGAAGGCGCTCGGGTCGGGGTCGGGCAGGGCGGCGAGGTCGGTCTTGCCGTTCGGGGTGAGCGGCAGGGCGTCCAGGCGCAGCAGGGCGGTGGGGACGAGGTGTTCGGGAAGCGTCCCGGCCAGCGCGGCGCGCGGATCGGGGGTGCCGTCCGCCGCGGAGTAGTACGCGGTCAGGTGGCGCTCGCCCGCCGCGTCCTCGCGGACGGCGACGGCGGCCTCGCGGATGCCGGGCAGGGCCAGGAGGTGGGCCCGGATCTCGCCGGGTTCGACCCGGAAGCCGCGCAGTTTGATCTGGTCGTCGGCGCGCCCGAGATACTCCAGGGTGCCGTCGGGCAGCATCCGGCCCAGGTCCCCGGTGGCGTACAGGCGGCCCCGGTGCGTGTCGTGGAAGCGCTCGGCGGTCAGGTCGGGGCGGCCGAGGTAGCCGCGTGCCAGCTGGGCCCCGCCGATGTGGAACTGCCCTGTCACGCCGGGGGGTACGGGCCGGCCCCGCTCGTCGAGGACGTACAGGGACGTGCCCGGTGCCGGGCGGCCGATGGGCACCGGGCGGCCGGGCACGGTCCCGGTGACCTCGTGCAGCACACAGCCGACGACCGCTTCGGTCGGCCCGTACTCGTTGAAGATCCGTGCGTCGGGGGCGAGCCGGCGCCACAGTTCGACGGTGGCGGCGGGCAGGGCCTCGCCGCCCACCACGAGCGTGTCCACGTGCACGGGGCCGCCGTCGGCCCGCGCCAGTCGGCCCAGGGCGTCCAGGTGCGCGGGCGTGATCTTCAGCAGCCCTCGGGCCGCCGGGTCCCTGATGAGTTCGCGCAGCCCGTCCACCTCGGCGCCCTCGGGTACGAAGCGGACCGGTCCGCCGCACACCAGGGGCAAGAGCAGGCTGGTGACGGTGGCGTCGAAGGACAGGGAGGAGGAGACCGCCGCGCCGTTGACCGGGCGGTAGACGTCCGCGGCCCAGCGCAGGTAGCCGGTGAGCGCGCGGTGTGCGACGGCGACGCCCTTGGGGGTGCCCGTGGAGCCCGAGGTGTGGAGCACATAGGCCAGGTCGTCCGGGCTGGCGGTGGTGGGTGGCGCGTCTTCCGGTTCGGTGCCGCGGTCGAGTCCGACCACCGGAACGGCGGTGGTGGGCAGGGTGTCGCTCCCGTCGTCCAGGACCGCCGCCGGCGCGGTGTCGCGCAGCAGGAGTTCCAGGCGTGCCGCCGGATATCCGGGGTCCAGCGGGACGTACGCGGCCGATGCCTTGAGTACGCCGAGGAGTCCGGCGAGCGCGGCCGGGCCGCGGCGGGCGTGGAGTCCGACCAGGTCGCCCCGGCCGACACCGAGGGCGCGGAGCCGGTGCGCGATCTGGTTGGCCCAGGCGTCGAGGGCGGCGTAGTCGAGACCGGCGCAGTCGAGACCGGCGCAGTCGAGGGCGGCGGGGGCGTGCGGGGTCCGTCGTGCCTGGGCCTCGATCAGCAGATGCGCGAGCGCGGGCTCGCCGGGTCCGGGGCTCGTTTCGGGGCCGGAGTCCTTTTCGGGGCCGGTGCCGAGCGCCAGTACCCGCTTCTCCTCGTCGGCCGTGAGCAGCGGCAGGGAGTCCAGGGTGGCGTGGTCGTCCGCGACGAGAGCGGTGAGCAGGGTCTGCCAGTGGCCGAGGTAGCGGCGGACGGTGTCGGGGTCGTAGAGCGCGGTGGCGAACTCGACGCCCCCGCCGACCCGGTCGCCGTTCCGCGTCAGCTTGAGCGAGAAGTCGAACTGGGAGGTGAGGTGCGGGGCCGGGGGCAGGGGCTCGGTGCGCAGGCCCGGCAGTCCGGGTGGCGTTCCCCCTTCGTCGTCGACGCTCTGGAAGACGAACTCCACCTGGATGAGCGGGCCGTGGGACAGGCTGCGGGCGGGGCGGACGAGTTCCACGATGCGTTCGAAGGGCACGTCCTGGTGCGCCTGGGCGGCGAGGACCCTCTCCTTGACCTGGGCGAGCCAGTCGGTGACCGTCTGGCTCCCGGCCGCGTCGAGCCTGATCGGCAGGGTGTTGACGAAGAAGCCGATGAGGTCCTCGGCCTCACGCTGCCCGCGATGGGCGGCCGGGGAGCCGATCACCACGTCCCGGTGGCCGCTGAGCCCCGCCACCGCCGCCGCCCAGCCGGCCAGCAGGGTCATGTAAAGGGTGGTCCCGTGACGGCGACTCAGTTCGTCCAGCCGTGCGGTGAGTTCGGGGTCGAGCGCGCACTCCACCACGGCGCCCGAGTGGTCCTGTCGGGCCGGTCGGGGGCGGTCGGTGGGCAGCTCCAGGAGTTCCGGGGCCCCGTGCAGGTGCCGCTGCCAGTACGTGTCGGAGTCGGCGAGTGCCCCGGTGGCCGCCAGTTCGTGCTGCCAGGCCGCGTAGTCGCCGTACTGGACGGGCAGCGGTGGCAGCGGGTCGGTGTCGCCCCGGCTGAACGCCCCGTACAGCGTGGCCAGTTCGCTGAGCAGGAGGCGCAGCGACCAGCCGTCGGAGATGATGTGGTGCATCGTGATGAGCAGGGCGTGGTCCCGCTCGGCGAGACGGACGAGCCGGCCCCGGACGAGCGGTCCGGAGGCCAGGTCGAAGGGAGCGAGCGCCTCCTCGGCCGCGACGGCCGGGAGTTCCGCTGCGGACGCCTCCTGTTCGGTGAGGGGGAATCCGGCTGCCGGACGGACCCGCTGTACGGGTTCGCCGTCCACGTGGTCGAAGACGGTCCGCAGGATCTCGTGCCGGTCGACGATACGGTCCAGGGCGCGGCGCAGTGCGGTGGTGTCGAGGGCTCCGGTCAGGCGCAGCCCGAACGGGATGTGGTAGGCGCGGCCGGCTCCCTCCACGGCGGACAGGAACCAGAGTCTGCGCTGGGCGAAGGAGACCGGGCTGCCGTCCCCGCGCGGTACCGGCCGTATGGCCGGTCGGCGGGCGGGCAGGGCGACGGAGGCGGTCGCGGCGAAGCCGGCGAGGGTGGGCGCGTCGAAGAGGTCGGACAGTGCCACCTCCACGCCCAGGTCGGAGCGGAGCCGGCTCAGGATGCGTACGGCCAGCAGGGAGTGTCCGCCCAGCGCGAAGAAGTCGTCGTGGCGGCCGACGCGTTCCTGGCCCAGTACCTCCGACCAGACGGCCGCGAGCTGTTCCTCCAGGCCGGGTTCGGGCGCCTCGTGGGCGTGGCGGGCGTAGGCGTCCGGATGGACGGCGGGCAGTGCGGCGCGGTCGATTTTGCCGTTCGGGGTGAGGGGCAGCGCGGGCAGGTGTACGTACGCCGAGGGCACCTGGTGGTCGGGGAGGTGGGCGGCGAGGTGGTCGCGCAGGGCGGCTGCGGGGACCGGGGCGTCGGCCACGTAGTAGGCGATCAGTTCCTTGTCGCCGGTGCCGTTGTCGCGGGCGAGGACGGCACCGTCACGGATGCCGGGTACTTGTGCGAGCAGGGTCTCGGTCTCGCCGGGTTCCACGCGGAAGCCGCGGATCTTGATCTGTGCGTCGGTGCGGCCCAGGAACTCGATGGTGCCGTCGGCGAGACGCCGGCCGCGGTCGCCGGTGCGGTAGCAGCGGTGTCCGTTCAGGGTGACGAACTTCTCGGCGGTGAGGTCGGGGCGGTCGAGATAGCCGAGGCAGACTCCGTCGCCGCCGATGACGATCTCTCCGGGCACCCCGGCCGGGACGGGTCGGAGCCGGGAGTCCAGGATGTGGGCCGTCGTCCGTTCGATGGGGCGGCCGAGGGGCACCCGGCGGGCGTCGGCCGGGACGTCCTGGACGATGTGGGCCAGGGCGAATGTGGTGGTTTCGGTCGGGCCGTAGACGTGCACGAACCGGCCGGGCCGTTGGGTGGTGAGGAACGCCCGGAGCCTGGCCGGGTCCATCACGTCCCCGCCGACCAGGAGGCAGCGGAGCCGGGCCAGCGCCCGCGCGGCCTCCGCGCCGTACTCGGCGTGGCGCTGGAAGAGGCTGGTGGTGAGGAAGAGCACGGTGATGCCGTGCCGGTCCAGGGTGCGGGCGAGGCGCGGCGGGTCGAGCAGGTCTTCCCGGTCCACCACGACGATCCGGCCACCGGTCAGCAGCGGGGCCCAGACCTCCACGGTGGCGGCGTCGAAGGCCGGGGTGGCCGCGAAGGCCGTACGGTCGTCCGGGCCGAACTCCGCGTAGCCGCCGGGGAGGGCGAGGCGGATGATGCCGGAGTGCGGGGCGATCACACCCTTGGGCGTGCCGGTGGAGCCGGAGGTGTACATGATGTACGCCGCGCCGGGCACGGGCGGCGTGTCCGGGGCGCCGGTGGCGGTCCAGCCGTCCTCGGTGACCAGCAGTTTCGCCCCGCTGTCCGCGACCATGAAGTCACGGCGGGCCTGCGGATGCGCGGGGTCCCCCGGCACGAACACCGCGCCCACGCGCAGCACGGCGAGCTGGAGGGCGACCAGTTCCGCCGAGCGGGGCAGGACGAGTGCGACCCGGTCCCCCGGACCGATCCCGTGGGCGCGCAGGGCTTCGGCATGCCGGGAGGCCAGTTCGCCCAGGTCCGCGTAGCTGAGTACGCGGTCGCCGTGCACCAGGGCGGTGGCGTCGGGCGTGCGGGCGATCCACGCGTCCACGAGCCGGTCCACGCGTCGGGTGTCGGCGGGATGCGGGAGGGTCGCGCCCTCGGTCTCGATCTCGGCGGCGTCCGGTCCGAGGAGGGGCAGCGCCGCGAGTTCGGTGTGCGCGTCCTGTCCGGTCATGGCGTCGAGCAGGGTGAGCCAGCAGTCGGTGAAGCGGCGCACGGTGGCCGCGTCGAACAGGGCGGTGGCGTACTCGGCCGCACCCCTGATCCGGCCGTCGGCGGTCTCGGTGAGGGCGAGGGTGAGGTCGAAGCGGGAGGTGGTGTGGCGGGGTGCGGGTCCGGGGCGTACCTGGACGCCGGGCAGGATGAGGGGTTCCTCGGGTTCGTGCTGCCAGGTGAAGCCGGTCTGGAACAGCGGGTGCCGGTCGGCGGAGCGGGCGGGCCCGACCGCGTCCACGATCCGGTCGAAGGGCAGGTCCTGATGGGTCTGGGCCGCGACGACACGGTCGCGTACGTGGTTCAGCCAGTCGCCGAGGGTGGGGGTGGTGGAGGTGTCCAGCCGCAGCGGGAGCATGTTGACGAAGAAGCCGATGAGGTCTTCGGTGCGGGCGTCGTCACGGCCGGCGACGGGTGTGCCGATGACGACCTCGGTCTGCCCGGACAGCCGGGTCAGGGTGGCGGCCCAGGAGGCCAGCAGGGTGGTGAACGGGGTGACGCCGTGGCGTGCGCTGAACTCCCGTACGCGTGCCGCCAGTCGGGGGGCGAGGGTGAGATCGACGAGGCCGCCGGCGTAGTCGGGTCGCGCGGGTCGCGACCGGTCGGTGGGCAGGTCGCACAGGGCGGGTGCCCCGGCGAGGGCGGTGCGCCAGTAGCGTGCCTGGGCGGCGTGTCCGGCTCCGGCGAGCCGCTCCTGCTGCCAGTGTGCGTAGTCGGTGTACTGGACGGGCGGCAGCGGCAGCGGGTCGGGTTCGCCCCGGCTGAACGCGGTGTAGAGGGCGCCGAGTTCGCGGACGAGGATACGCAGGGACAGACCGTCCGCGACGATGTGGTGCAGCACCAGCACGAGCGTGTGGGAGTCGTCGCCGTCCTGGACGAGGCTGCCCCGGATCAGCGGTCCTGTCGCCAGGTCGAAGGGGTCGTCCACGCTCTCCGGCGCGGTCCAGGTGAAGCCGGCGCCGCCGATCCGTGCGACGGGTGTGCCGTCGTCGTCCTGGAATGTGGTGCGCAGGGCCGTGTGCCGTTCCAGGATGCGGTCGAGGGCCCGGCGCAGGGCGGGCGCGTCGAGCGGGCCGTCGAGCCGTGCCGACCAGCGGATGTGGTAGGCGTGGCCGCCGGACTCCCAGCCGCTCAGCAGCCACAGTCGGCGTTGTGCGGCCGAGACGACGGGTGCGGTGCCCGGGGGCGCCGGTTCGAGCGGCGGCAGCGTGACCGGCGGGGCGGCGGCGACGGACCGAGCGAAGGCGGCGAGGGTCGGTGCCGCGAAGACGGCGCCGAGCGGGACCTCCACACCGAGCGCCTCGCGCAGCCGGGCCACCACGCGGACGCCGACCAGGGAGTGGCCGCCGAGGGCGAAGAACCCGTCCCGGCGGCCGACGCGTTCGACGCCCAGAAGATCGCTCCAGACGGCGGCGACGTGCTCCTCGATCTCGCCGCGCGGGGCGGTGTAGGCGCTGCGGGCGTGGGCGGAGGCGTCGGGTTCGGGCAGGGCGGCACGGTCGAGCTTGCCGTTGGGGGTCAGGGGCAGTTCGGGGACGGCCACGTAGGCGGCGGGCACCATGTGTTCGGGCAGGGCCGCGGCGGCGTGGGCGCGCAGGGTGTCGGGGGTTTCGGCCGATACGACGTAGGCGAGGAGCCGTTCGCCGTCGGCGACGACGGCCGCCTGCCGGACGCCGGGGTGCGCGGTGAGGCGTCTCTCGATCTCCGCGGGCTCCACCCGGAAGCCGCGGACCTTGACCTGGAAGTCGTCGCGGCCGAGGAAGTCCAGGTTGCCGTCGGGGAGCCGGCGGCCGATGTCACCGGTGCGGTACATGAGGTCGTAGGCGCGTTCGGCGGCGCCGACACGGCCGCGTACGCCGCTGAAGCTGTACAGCTCGTAGCGCTGGACGCCGTCGCTGCTGGCGACGATGTAGGGCAGGGTGCGCAGGGTGATGCCGGTGGCGCCCAGCGCCCGTAGCTCCGCGATCAGGGCGAGCCGGTCCTCGGCGGCGTCACGGCCGGGGGCGATCCGGTGCGCGTCATCGGTGTAGACGAGGGGGTCGCTGACCTCGCCGTCGTCGAGGGGGACGACCGGCAGGATCGTCTGCAGGGCGAACCGGCCGCCCGGCCGCAGGACGGCCATCATGTTGGCGAGCAGATGGCGGGGGTGGTGTGTGCGGTCGAGGACCATGGTGGAGAGGGCGAAGTCGAGCGACCCCTCGGCTATGCCGAACTCCTCGGCCATCCGGGCGGGTTCGACGTCGGCCTGGGCGTGACGGGCGTCGAGGCCGTCGCGGCGCAGTGCCTGGACGAAGAAGGGGCTGAGGTCGATGCCGACCGCCTTGGCGCCGGCGGCGGCCAGCGTGCGCAGGACCTCCCCGTTGCCGCAGCCGAGTTCCACGCCGGTGAGTCCGCCGAGGTCGCCGAGCAGGGTGCGCAGCACGTGCTCGTCCAGTCCGGCGGCCTGGTACGCGGCGTTCTCCCCTTCGAGGAAGTAGCGGCAGAAGCCCGCGTGCGCGGCCCGGTCGTCGGCGTTGCGGTCGAGGAAGCGGCGGGTGGTATCGAGCAGATCATCGTCCAGGCCGCGGACGCGGTCGAGGATTTCTGCGGGCGCCAGTACGGGGTGGGTGGTGGTGACCGGGCGGGCGCCCTCGTGGCGGGCGGCGAACCGCTCGATCGCGGCGAGGGCGGACTCCAGGCGCAGCGGCCCCCGGTCGTCGACGGCCTTCCGCAGGGCGAACGGGTTGGGCACGAACCGGCCGGCGGTGTCGGCCGGCCGGCCCAGATAGCCGCGTGCGATGCCGCTGCCGCTGAGGTGGATGTGTCCCGCGACTCCGATGGGCTGGATGTTTCCGGCGCGGTCCAGCACATATGTGTGGGTGTTGTGGACGGCTGTGCCGATGGGCATGCGTTCGTGGGCGGTGACGGCTCCGGGCTCGGCCTCCCACAGGTGGGAGTAGACCGTGTACTCGGTGGGGCCGTAGCCGTTCATGAAGCGCACGTGGGCGGACCAGTGTGCGGCGAGTTCCTTGGTGCACGCCTCGCCCACCGAGACCACGATGAGGTCGCGGCCGCCGGTGAGCCGGGACGCGTCGACCTGACGCAGCAGCGAGGGTACGGACACGACGACGTTGATCCGGTGCCGGTTGAGGGCGGCCACCAGGCGGGTGGGTTCGATGTCCGCGGGGTCGAGCATGACGAGGGTGCCGCCGTTGAGGAGGGCCATCACCGTCTCGCCGACCGCGCCGTCGAAGCTGTAGGAGAAGAGTTGCGCGATGCGTCGTGGCCGGTCGAGGCCGAAGGCGGAGCGCTGCCAGGTGGCGAGGTTGACCATGCCGCGATGGGTGACCATCACGCCCTTGGGGTCGCCGGTGGAGCCGGAGGTGTAGATGACGTAGGCGGTGTCGTCGGGCTCGGAGGCGACGGACGGGCGCGGGGCGGTGGCGCCACCGGGGGCGGGGTCGTCGGCTGTCGCCGTGGCACCGGCTCCGGGGGCGGTGTCGATGGTCGCCGCCGTGACATCGATGGTGGTGCGGCCGTCGAGGAGGGCGCATGGCGTGGGCCCGGTGAGTACGGCCACCGGCGCGCTGTCGGCCAGCATGTACGCGAGCCGATGCTCCGGATAGCCCGGGTCCAGCGGTACGTAGGCGCCGCCGGACTTGAGGACGGCGAGGACGGACACGACCATGTCCGGGCCGCGTTCCAGGAAGATGGCCACCCGGTCGCCCGGACCCACGCCCGCCGCGCGCAGCCTTTGCGCCAACCGCGCGGCTCGTGCGTCGAGTTGGGCGTACGTCAGCTCCGTGTCCTGGTGGACGAGGGCGATGGCTTCGGGGGTGGCGGTGGCGTGGGCCTCGAAGACGTGATGGGCGCAGGTTTCCGGGAGGGGGGCGGCGGTGGCGTTGAAGTCGTCGAGGATCTGGGCCTGTTCGGCGGGCGTGGTCAGCGCCAGCGCGTCGAGGCGGACGCCGTCCCCGTCGGCCATTCCCCGGAGCAGGGTGTGCCAGTGCCCCGCATACCGTTCCACGGTGTCATGGTCGAACAGGGCCTTGGCGTACTCGATGCCGCCCTCGATGCGGTCCCCGGCGTCGGACAGCTTCAGCATCAGGTCGAACTTGGCGGACACGCTCGGGTCCGGGGGCAGGGCGACGGGCGCCAGGCCCGGTACGTCGAGGGTCCGCTCTCGGGCGTCCTGCCAGGCGAAGAACATCTGGAACAGCGGGCTGTGCGCCAGGCTCCGCGCCGGGTGCACGAGGTCCACGACCCGTTCGAAGGGCAGGTCCTGGTGCGCCAGTGCGGCGGTGGTGGCCTCCTTCACCCGGCGCAGCCACTCCGCCACGGTGGGCGTCCCCGAGGTGTCCAGGCGCAGGGCGAGGGTGTTGACGAAGAGCCCGACCACGTCGTCGGTGCCGGCCTGGGCGCGGTTGGCGGTGGGGGTGCCGACGACGACCTCGTCCTCACCGGAGATCCGGGCGAGTACGGCGGCCCAGGCGGCGAGCAGGGTGACGAAGAGGGTGGTGTCGTGGCGCCGGGCGAGGTCTCTGAGGCGCGCGGCGAGGTCGGGCTCCAGTCGGCAGGGGACGGTGCCGCCGGCGTGGTCCTGGCGGTCGGGGCGCGGGCGGTCGGTGGGGACCTCGCACAGGGCGGGCGCCCCCGTAAGTCGTTCGCGCCAGAACTCCTCCTGTTTCCGGAGGCGTTCACCCGTGAGCCGGCGGCGCTGCCACACCGCGTAGTCGCCGTACTGGAGGGGCGGCGGGGGCAGCGGATCGGGCTCGCCCTTGCGGAACGCCCCGTACAGGGCGCCGAGTTCGCGCAGGAGCAGGTCCAGCGACCAGCCGTCCGAGATGATGTGATGCATCGTCAGGATCAGCGTCCCGGAGGAGCCGTCCCGGCCTTCGGCCCCGTCACGTCCCCCGGCACCGCCCTGGACCAGCACCCCGCGGATCAGCGGCCCCCTGTCCAGCCGGAAGCGGTGGGAGCGGGCCCGGCCCAGAGCCGCCGGCAGGTCGCCGGAAGCGTCCACCTCCAGTTCCAGGGTTCCGGACTCGGCGATGTGCTGCACCGGTTCGCCGTCCGGCGTCTCGCGGAACGTGGTGCGCAGCGCTTCGTGGCGGGCCACCAGGGCGTCCAGGGCGCGGCGCAGGGCGGGCAGGTCGGCCTCGCCCCGCAGGCGTACGGCGGAGGACACCTGGTAGGCGGCCGCGCCTTCCTCGTCGAGCCGGCACAGGAACCACATGCGTTCCTGGGCGGCCGAGAGCGGCACCGGCCCGGTGCCCTCGCGCGGCCCGAGCGGGGCCGGGCCCGCGGTCCTGGCAACCCCGGCGGCCCGGGCCCGTCGCAGGAGGCGGGCCCGCTCCTCCGCGGTGAGGGCAGCAAGGTGTGACTGATCCATGACAGTGCCTCGGATTCGTCGAGTAGGTGCGTCGAGGAGGAGGTGAGGAGGAGAAGAGGGAGAGCGGCGGCCGCGGGTCAGTCGACCGGTGGTTCGCCCTCGGTCCGCAGCCCGCCGGTCGCCTGGGCGAGGACGACGACGAGCAGGCACAGCAGTCCGCACAGGGTGGCGGTGAGGCCGAGGGCCCCGGCCATGCCGGTCCCCCAGATCCCGGCGGCGGGGCGTCCTTCCCGCACGAGTGGTGCGGCGAACCGTTCCGCCAGCGGGATGGACGCCACCATGGAGACCGGCGCCATGCTCCAGGCGAGCATGCGGCGCAGGCTGAACACCCGGCCCTGCAGCGCCGGCGGGACGTTGGCCTGCCAGATGGTCTGGCTGGACGCGTTCAGCAGGGGCACGGAGGTGCCGTAGAGGAAGGCGACCGCGTACAGCACGTACGGCTCGCGCAACAGGCCGAGCGCCGCCATGCTCAGGCCGGCCAGCAGGGCCCCGGCGAGCACGCCGACGTGCTTGGCGGCCGGTCCCCCCGTCGCGGAGTACACGATGCCCGCCACGATCGTGCCGGCGCCGCCCAGCGAGAGCAGCACGCCGAGCACCCCGATGGAGGTGAAGGAGAGCACGTAGGGCGAGTAGAGCACGGTGAACATCGAGAGCCCGACGTTGACCAGCACGAAGAAGAACAGCAGGCGGAGCAGGTCCCGGCGGCCGGACAGGAACCGCCACGCCTCGCGCAGATCGTCACCGAACCGGGGTCCGCCGCCCGCGGCCCGTCCCGGACCGGTGTCCTCGCGCGCCGCCGGGAACCTCATGTACGCGATCAGGACCAGGCAGGCGAGGTAGGAGACCAGGTCGAAGGCCGCGATGCCCTCGATCCCGATCAACCGGTACAGGGCCGCGCCGAGCACCGGGGAGCCCACGGTGACCGTGCCCATCAGCGTCTCCGCGAGGCCGTTGACGCGCGGGCGCTGCTCCGGGCTGCTCAGCACGGTGATGCTCGCGCTCACGGCGGGCCAGGAGAACGCCCCGACCGTGCTCATCACCGCCCACAGGACGCCCACCAGGGGCGGGCTGAGGCTGTCGGTGACCGCGGCGATGAGGGTGGCGGCGAGCATGACCCCGCCGGCGGCCTGGCAGCCCAGGAGGACCAACCGCCGGTCGTAGCGGTCCACGACCACTCCCGCTACCGGGGCCAGCAGTAACGCGGGCAGTGCGGCCACGACGGCGAGTGTGGCGAAGAGTGTGAAGGACCCCGTTTCCTCGAAGACCCAGACGTTCATGCCGAAACCGGTGACCGCGGTGCCGAGGGAGGTGGTCGCCTGTGCGACCACCAGGGTCAGCGAAGACCCTCGTGCTCCCTCCGGTCGAAGGCTCGTGACCTCCGGTGCGGATTGCTGCTCCCCCACGTACTTCTCCACAAACTCGCAGCCGGGTAAGGCCAGTTGAGCGATGACGGGCGTCGGTCGAGCAGCGCCAGGCTAGGCTTCACGCGGCCATCACACAATCCCCTCCATTCGCATTGACCCGAAACCGGAGACGTCCACTCGGTGACGCGACGGAACGCACGGGCCGTCGAAGCGCTTGCGGAGAATCGCGACGGAAAAACCCCGCACCTGATGCCAGGTACGGGGTTCTTCTGTCGCGGTGCCCTCCCCCGCGCACGGGGCGCGGAGGGAGGGCGCTCGTTCGGGTCCGGTCAGGAAGCGACGAGCTGGCGGAGCACGTACTGCAGGATGCCGCCGTTGCGGTAGTAGTCCGCCTCACCGGGGGTGTCGATGCGGACCACGCCATCGAACTCGACGCCGGTGTCGGTGGTGACCTTGACCGTACGCGGGGTGGTGCCGTTGTTCAGCTCGGTGACGCCGGTGACGGAGAAGGTCTCCTCGCCGGTCAGGCCGAGGCTCTCGGCGGTCTCGCCCTCCGGGAACTGGAGCGGCAGGACGCCCATGCCGATGAGGTTCGAGCGGTGGATGCGCTCGTAGGACTCGGCGATGACGACCTTGACGCCGAGGAGCGCGGTGCCCTTGGCGGCCCAGTCGCGGGACGAGCCGGAGCCGTACTCCTTGCCGGCCAGGATGACCAGCGGGGTGCCGGCGGCCTGGTAGTTCTGCGAGGCGTCGTAGATGAACGAGACCGGCGCGCCGTCCTGCGTGAAGTCGCGGGTGAAGCCGCCCTCGGTGCCCGGCGCGATCTGGTTGCGCAGGCGGATGTTGGCGAACGTACCGCGGATCATGACCTCGTGGTTACCACGGCGCGAGCCGTAGGAGTTGAAGTCGCGGCGCGCGATGCCGTGCTCCGTGAGGTACTGGCCGGCCGGGGTGTCGGCCTTGATCGCACCGGCCGGGGAGATGTGGTCGGTGGTGACCGAGTCGCCCAGCTTGGCCAGGACACGGGCGCCGGTGATGTCCTCGACCGGCACGGTCTCCATGGTCATGCCCTCGAAGTACGGGGGCTTGCGCACGTAGGTGGACTCGGCGTCCCACTCGAAGGTGTTGCCGGTCGGGATCGACAGGGCCTGCCACTGGGCGTCGCCCGCGAAGACGTCCTGATAGGACTTGTTGAACATGTCCTCGCCGATGGCGTTGGCGACGACGTCGTTGACCTCGGCCTCGGTCGGCCAGATGTCGGCCAGGTGGACCGGGTTGCCTTCCTGGTCGGTGCCGAGCGCGTCCTTGGTGATGTCCACCTTCATCGAGCCGGCGATGGCGTACGCGACGACCAGCGGCGGGGAGGCCAGGTAGTTCATCTTGACGTCGGGGTTGATCCGGCCCTCGAAGTTGCGGTTGCCGGAGAGCACCGAGGTCACGGCCAGGTCGTGCTCGTTGACCGCCTTGGAGACCTCCTCCGGCAGCGGGCCGGAGTTGCCGATGCAGGTGGTGCAGCCGTAGCCGACGAGGTTGAAGCCGACCTTGTCGAGGTACGGGGTGAGGCCCGCCTTGTCGAAGTAGTCGGTGACGACCTTCGAGCCCGGCGCCAGGGTGGTCTTGACCCACGGCTTGCGGGTCAGGCCCTTCTCGACCGCCTTCTTCGCCACGAGCGCGGCGGCGACCATGACGTACGGGTTCGAGGTGTTGGTGCAGGAGGTGATCGCGGCGACGGTGACGGCGCCGTGGTCCAGCTCGTACGTGGTGCCGTCGGGGGCGGTGACGGGGACCGGGTTCGTCGGGCCCGCGGCGCCAATGGCCGGGGAGTCGGAGGCCGGGAAGGACTCCTTGCCCGCCTCGTCCACGCAGTCCACGTAGTTGCGGACGTCCTGGGCGAACTGGGCCTTGGCGTTGGCGAGGACGATGCGGTCCTGCGGGCGCTTCGGGCCGGCGATGGAGGGGACGACCGTGGAGAGGTCGAGCTCCAGCTTCTCGGAGAAGTCGGGCTCGGCGGCCGGGTCGAGCCAGAGGCCCTGCTCCTTGGCGTACGCCTCGACGAGGGCGACCTGCTTGGCGTCGCGGCCGGTCAGGCGCAGGTAGTTCAGCGTCTCGTCGTCGATCGGGAAGATCGCGGCGGTGGAGCCGAACTCGGGCGACATGTTGCCGATGGTGGCGCGGTTGGCGAGCGAGGTGGCGGCGACGCCCTCACCGTAGAACTCGACGAACTTGCCGACGACGCCGTGCTTGCGGAGCATCTCGGTGATGGTCAGCACGAGGTCGGTGGCGGTGGTGCCGGCGGGCAGCTCACCGGTCAGCTTGAAGCCGACGACACGCGGGATGAGCATGGAGACCGGCTGGCCCAGCATCGCGGCCTCGGCCTCGATGCCGCCGACGCCCCAGCCCAGGACGCCGAGGCCGTTGACCATGGTGGTGTGCGAGTCGGTGCCGACGAGGGTGTCGGGGTACGCCTGGCCGCCTCGGACCATGACCGTACGGGCCAGGTGCTCGATGTTGACCTGGTGGACGATGCCGGTGCCCGGCGGGACGACCTTGAACTCGTCGAACGCGGTCTGGCCCCAGCGCAGGAACTGGTAGCGCTCCTTGTTGCGGCCGTACTCCAGCTCGACGTTCTGGCCGAAGGCGTCCTTCGTGCCGAACTTGTCGGCGATGACGGAGTGGTCGATGACCAGCTCGGCGGGGGCGAGCGGGTTGATGCGCTCCGGGTCGCCGCCGAGCTCCTTGACGGCCTCGCGCATGGTGGCGAGGTCCACGACGCAGGGCACACCGGTGAAGTCCTGCATGATCACGCGGGCCGGCGTGAACTGGATCTCCTGGCTGGGCTGCGCCTGGGAGTCCCAGCCGCCGAGCGCGCGGATGTGGTCGGCGGTGATGTTCGCGCCGTCCTCCGTGCGGAGCAGGTTCTCCAGCAGGACCTTGAGGCTGTAGGGGAGGCGCGCGGAGCCCTCGACCTTGTCCAGCCTGAAGATCTCGTACGACTCGTCGCCCACGCGCAGCGTGCTGCGGGCGTCGAAGCTGTTCGCCGACACGACAGTCTCCTTCATCAATGTGCGCGTAACTCCGCGCCGCGCCTCACCACGGCGGGCGCCGCGTGGTGCCGCCTCGGACCACCGGACCATCCGCTAAGGTAAGGCTTAGTTAGGTAACCCTTACCGAACGGTGCCCGCTGTGCGCCTTCGGCATATATCTCGATGTCGAGATAACTCTAGTACATGACCGCTGACGGGTCATGTCCGGGCGCCCTGGTGCGCCGCGCACCCACCCGGTCCGGGTACCCCGAATGCGCGCCCCGACCCCACCCCGCCGGTCCTCCTCCGCCGCACCCGGCACACCACTCTCACCCGAACAGCACACCCCCGTACGGGTGCCATCTCATATCTGAGATAGCCTGCCGACATGTCAGATGACTACCTCGTACGTATCGGCAAGCTCATCCGTGACGCCCGTCAGCACCGGGGCTGGACACAGAGCCAGCTGGCCGAAGCGCTCGGAACCAGCCAGAGCGCAGTGAACCGCATCGAGCGCGGCAACCAAAACATCAGCCTTGAGATGATCGCCCGTATCGGTGAAGCGCTGGACAGCGAAATCGTCTCGCTCGGCTACGCCGGCCCGATGCATCTGCGCGTCGTCGGCGGCCGCCGGCTCTCCGGCGCCATCGACGTCAAGACCAGCAAGAACGCCTGCGTGGCGCTGCTGTGCGCGTCGCTGCTCAACAAGGGGCGTACGGTGTTGCGCCGGGTCGCGCGCATCGAGGAGGTCTACCGCCTCCTCGAAGTGCTCAACTCCATCGGTGTACGCGCCCGCTGGATCAACGACGGCACCGACCTGGAGATCGTCCCGCCGGCCAAGCTGGACATGGACGCCATGGACGCGGACGCCGCCCGCCGCACCCGCTCCATCATCATGTTCCTCGGCCCGCTGCTGCACCGCATGGACGCCTTCAAGCTGCCCTACGCGGGCGGCTGCGACCTCGGTACGCGCACGATCGAGCCGCACATGATCGCGCTGCGCCGCTTCGGCCTGGACATCGCCGCCACCGAGGGCATCTACCACGCCCGCGTGGACCACTCCGTCACGCCCGGCCGCCCCATCGTGCTGACCGAGCGCGGCGACACCGTGACCGAGAACGCCCTGCTGGCCGCCGCCCGCCACGACGGCACGACGGTCATCCGGAACGCCTCCTCCAACTACATGGTCCAGGACCTCTGCTTCTTCCTGGAGGCGCTGGGCGTACGCGTGGACGGCATCGGCACCACCACCCTCACGGTGCACGGCGTCCCCTCCATCGACGTGGACGTGGACTACTCGCCCTCCGAGGACCCGGTCGAGGCGATGAGCCTGCTCGCCGCCGCCGTCGTCACGGAGTCCGAGCTGACGATCCGCCGGGTGCCCATCGAGTTCCTGGAGATCGAGCTCGCGGTCCTGGAGGAGATGGGCGTCGACTGCGACCGCACCGCGGAGTACGCCGCCGACAACGGCCGCACCCGGCTGGTCGACCTGACGGTCCGGCCCTCCAAACTGGAGGCGCCGATCGACAAGATCCACCCGATGCCGTTCCCCGGCCTCAACATCGACAACGTGCCCTTCTTCGCGGCGATCGCGGCCTCGGCCCACGGCCAGACCCTGATCCACGACTGGGTCTACGACAACCGCGCCATCTACCTCACGGACCTGAACCGCCTCGGCGGCCGCCTCCAGCTCCTGGACCCCCACCGCGTCCTGGTCGAGGGCCCCACCCGCTGGCGCGCCGCCGAAATGATGTGCCCCCCGGCCCTGCGCCCGGCGGTGGTCGTCCTCCTCGCGATGATGGCGGCGGAGGGCACGTCGGTGCTGCGCAACGTGTACGTGATCAACCGCGGCTACGAGGAACTGGCGGAACGCCTGAACTCGGTGGGCGCCCAGATCGAAATCTTCCGGGACATCTGAGCGGTGGGGTGTTGTGCCCCTTGGGGCACGGGGCATAACACCCCCAAACACCGGACGACCTGCGATTATACCCTTTCTCGACCTTCCATTGATCACCGCTGCTTTTCATCACCTTGTGCAACGCGTGCGCAAGATGACCTCATATTACTGACAGAGCGTCAGCAGCATCTGAGCAACCGTCAGCCAGGCCGTGTCGATCGAACGAAGATCCGGCTGCGTGACGCAGGGGCAAGGCTCCACCATCCCTTCGGCAACCCACCGGCAGCTGTGCCAAGTCGTTAGACTGAGCGGAGGGGTTGGGCCATGGACCCGGGCTTCGCACGACGTGCCGATCATGAGCCCGGCCTGATCGCAGGATTACTAAGGAAGGTGTGTCGCGTGACGCGCTACGGGTCCCCTCTGCCAGAGAAGCCCTCTTTGGAGGGACTGGAAGCGAAGTGGTCGGCTTTCTGGGGTGAAGCCGCAGTACATCGCTTCGACCGGCCGGGGGATCGTGACGCGGTATTCTCCATCGACACTCCGCCCCCCACGGTCAGCGGCTCCCTCCACGTCGGGCACGTCTTCAGCTATACCCATACCGATATCATCGCCCGTTTCCAACGGATGCGCGGCAAGAGCGTCTTCTACCCCATGGGGTGGGACGACAACGGCCTGCCGACCGAGCGCCGGGTGCAGAATTACTACGGTGTCCGGTGCGACCCGACACTGCCGTACGACCCGGATTTCGTGGCGCCGACTCCCCTCTCCCAGCGCTCGGGCAAGGACAAGAAGGCGCCGGCTGTCAGTATCGCGCGGCAGAATTTCGTCGAATTGTGCGAGCAGCTCACCGCAGAGGACGAATTGGTCTTCGAAGAGCTCTGGCGCAAGCTCGGGCTGTCGGTGGACTGGTCGATGACCTACACGACGATCGGGAAGGAAGCCCAACGAGTCGCCCAGGCCGCATTCCTGCGACTCGCGCGCTCCGGCGAGGCGTACCAGTCCGAGGCGCCCACCATGTGGGACGTCACCTTCCAGACCGCGGTGGCCAACGCCGAAGTGGTCGAGAAGGAGGTCTCGGGGGCCTACCACAAAGTGGCGTTCACGCACGGGTCCGAGTCCGTCTGCATCGAGACCACCCGGCCGGAGCTCCTCCCCGCCTGTGTCGCCCTTGTGGCGCACCCGGACGACGAGCGGTACCGGGCCCTTATCGGCGAGGAGGTCGTCTCGCCGCTGTTCGGTGTTCGGGTGCCGGTCGTGGCGCACAGCGCCGCCGACCCTGAGAAGGGCAGCGGCATCGCCATGATCTGCACGTTCGGCGACATGACCGACGTGATGTGGTGGCGGGAGCTCCGGCTGCCGGTCCGCACGGTCATCGGCCGCAACGGCCGACTGCTACCGATGGATTTCCAGCAGCTGCCGAGCGTCGATGCCGAGCGCGCCCAACGCGTCTACGACGACATCGCGGGGAAGACGGTGCACACCGCCCGGCAGATCGTCGTGGAGAAGCTGCGCGACGACGCCAGTCTGATCGGCGAACCGCGGCCGACGAGCCGGGCGGTCAAGTTCTTCGAAAAGGGCGACAAGCCCCTGGAGATCGTCAGCAGCCGGCAGTGGTTCATCAAGACCGTCGACCACCGCGAGGAACTCCTCGCCTCCGGGAACGAGATCCAGTGGCATCCGCCGCACATGCAGTCGCGTTACGACGACTGGGTGCACGGCCTCAACGCCGACTGGCTGATCAGCAGGCAACGCTTCTTCGGAGTTCCCTTTCCTCTTTGGTACGTCCTGGACGCCGAGGGCCGACCGGCTTACGACACCCCGCTCCTCCCCGACGAATCGGGGCTTCCCGTCGATCCGTCCACCGCCTGCCCGGTCGGCTACACCGAGGACATGCGCGGCGAACCGAACGGCTTCATCGGCGAGCCGGACATCATGGACACCTGGGCCACCTCCTCGCTCAGCCCTCAGCTCGCCGGTGGCTGGCTCTCCGACCCGGAACTCTTCCGACAGGTCTTCCCGATGGACCTGCGCCCCCAGGGGCACGACATCATCCGCACCTGGCTCTTCACGACCGTGGTCCGCTCCCGTCTGGAGACCGGAACCACCCCCTGGAAGCACGCCGCTCTCTCCGGGTGGATCCTCGACCCGGATCGCAAGAAGATGTCCAAGTCGCAGGGGAACGTCGTGACACCCGGCCACCTGCTGGACGAGTACGGAGCCGACGCGGTCCGCTACTGGGCGGCGAGCGGTCGCCCCGGCACGGACACCGCCTTCGACCCGCAGCAGATGAAGATCGGCCGTCGGCTCGCCGTGAAGCTTCTCAACGCGAGCAAGTTCGTGCTCTCCCTTCCCGCCCCCAGCGACGAGGCGCTGACGACGGAGCCGCTCGACACCGCTCTGCTGGCGAAGCTGGCGAACACCGTCAGGAACGCGACGAAGGCGCTGGAGGGCTTCGACTACACCTCCGCGCTGGACGAGATCGAGCGGTTCTTCTGGTTCTTCTGTGACAACTACGTCGAACTGGTCAAGGAACGCGCCTACGGTCACGGCGGTGAGGCGGGTGCCGAGTCGGCGCGTGTCACGTTGCGACGCACTCTCGACATCGTCACTCGTTTGTTCGCGCCCGTGCTCCCGTACACCACGGAGGAGACGTGGTCATGGACCCACCCGTCCACGGTGCATCTGGCCGCGTGGCCGACGGCTGACGAACTCGGTACGGGTGCCGAGCAGGGCCGGCCGGCGCTGGCCCAGGCCGCCTCATCGATGATCGCCGTCATCCGTAAGGCAAAGTCCACCGCCAAACTGTCGATGCGCGCGGAGGTCGCCCGGGTCGTGGTCCGGGCTCCCGCCGACCTCCTGGACGCGATCGGTTCGGTGAGTGCGGACGTCAAGGCGGCGGGCAACGTGGCCGAGATCGTTTTGCGCCCGCACGACAGCACCGAACTGGCGGTCGAGGTGGAGCTGCCGTAAGGCCCCGAGGGCCGGGGGCCCACCGCCACTTGGCGGTGGGCCCCCGGCCCTCGGACGGCCCTGCTCGGGGGCCGGCCTTCCGGTGGATCAGCCTGTACCCGCGTCGGCGTTCAGGGCACGTGCCAGGCTCCAGTACCCGACAGTCCGTTCCATGCCGATGGCACGGTTCAGACGCGTGATGGGCTCGTTGGCCTCATCGCTGAGCGCTGTCACCACCTGAGCACCGGCTCGTCTCGCCTCCATCAGCACAGCCGCTTTGAATGCTCTGCCCACCCCACGCCGACGGTGGTCGGGGTCCACCCCCGTGAAGACCGTGTGCCAGACCGTCCCCCCGGCCCCCGGAGCCATCACGGCCAAGCCGCGGGGAAGCCCGCCCGCCTCCTCGTCCGACTCGGCCAGAAACACGGTCGCGTCCCGGGGGACGGCGTTGAGGGCGGAGCGCATGTCGACGTTCCGGCCGGTGCCGAACGGAACGGGGAAGCCGATGACGCACCTGCTCGCGACGGCCATGACCAGGGCGGACTCCGTACCCACATCGGCCCGCCGCAACCGCACCGCGGCCCGGTCGGTGTGGCCCACGAGGTGCTTCTGAAGGTCTTCCTCGCTCTGGCACAGGTCGATGCTCCAGCCGACATTGTGGTTGGTCACCGCGAGGCCGTACCGCTCGGCGAACAGCCGCCCCCGAGGCAGGTCGTCCCGCAGTGCGCACGTGACCGCGCCCGAGCCGGTACGGGCGTCCACCGCGGCCACGACCTCATCGGCCAGGGCGGTCCCGAGGCCTTGGCCCCGCTCGGACTCCCTCACCACGATCCGAGCGGAGACCGAGCCGGGCAGGCTGGGCATCTCGGTGAGCGCCGCCGCTCCGACGACGACTCCCTCCTGCTCGGCCACCCATACACGACTGGCGTCGTCCTCGGCGCCGGCCGCCAGCATCCTGCGCAGCTGAGGGCGGTTGTCGTACGCACTCGCAGCCGTCAGCAGCTCCACGACGTCATCGATGTCCGTGGCATCGGGAGCGCGGACCACGGTGCCAAGGGCTTGCCGACGCTCCGGCACAGCGACTCCTCTGCTAGGGGAAGAACACATGTCAGGCCGGGCTCACGGCCGAGGTGGACGCACGCTCGGCGGCGCCCTCGTACATCTCCGCCAGCGACTGGCGACTATCCCAGTCCGGGTCGAACACGGCCGTGAACCGCTCTTCGTCCCACACACCGCCGGAAAGCTCGACCAGCCGCTGGACGAGAGTCCGGCAGAAGATCTCGTAGGTCCGCTCGTCAGCCGGGACCTCCAGCGTCCAGTCCCTCGCCTCGTAGACCTTCGACATCAGCGTCTCGTCCTGATCGAAGGCGGCCGAGTCGAGGAACTCGCCCTCGTTCTTCGCGTAAAAGCGCTCGTCGCAGTCGATCATCTCGACGAACTCTTCGGTGAGCCGGTCGGCCGAACTGAGCAGCCTGGCGAGCTTTCCTCCCATCACCGTGGCATCACAGGGGCAGTCCGTGCCGTGGGTGCGGGCGAACTCGAGCAGGATCCGATGGTCCTCCAGCGCGTCCGGCACGATGCGGTTGTAGTAGACCCGGGTGCGCAGGGCGAGCCAGGCCGCCCACGCGTCGAAGGAGCCGCGCGCGATGTAGTGACCATCCGTGTTGAGCAGCTTCTCGTAGCGGCTGCGGACCCGGATGTCGAAGTGGTGCACGAGGGAGGGGAGTTCCGCCGTCTTCCCTTCGCGGTCCGATGCGATGAACTCGCCTATGAGCTTGTTGTTCTCGGTGAAGAGCCAGGACGACGTGGCGAACATGGGGTCGAGCACGGTGGCGGCGTTACCCGTCAGGAACCAGCGGGCCTCCGAGAACTGCTGGCTGGCCAGACGCGCGAGCCGTTCACGCGTCCCGAAGCTGCGAAGCTTCGCGTCGGGTCCGAGGATGTCGCGCAGCGCACGGTGCTCGCCGAGAAATGCCGCCAGCTCGTCCCCGGAACCGACAGAGGGCTCTGTGTGCCGCCGGTCGAAGACGACGCCGATGCTGTATTGCGACGCGGACAGCGGCATCAGCCAGATCCAGTAACCGCGGTACATGAAGTACGTCATCGATGACGACCTGCCCCAGTGAGGCACGCGATGGCGCCAGGCGTCGTCGCCGAGGGCGTCGAGGGACAGACATCCGTCGAACCGGCCCCACGACGCGGCGATCGGATTGCGGTCCTCCTCCGGCACCAGGTCGAGGAGGCGGGTGAGGGGAGAGGCCTCACCTGCGGCGTCCACCAGCCATGTGCAGGCGATGGTCCCCGCAGTCGTGCGCACGAGATGCCCGTTCCTGCCGTCGAGCGTGATCGCTTCGGCCGGCGACTCACCTGGTCCGCAGTTCAGTACGGAGGTTCCCAGCAGAACCCTGACACCGCTTTCGCGGTTCATCTCGCACAGGTCGCGCTCCACGGTGGGCCGGTCGAGCAAGTAGGTGGGAATCGGATGGGGCCGCCTTCCGCCGATCTCGGACATCCGCTCCAGCGTCAGATCCCTGTCGGGCGAATCGAAGAAGAAACGCATCCCGGAACTGACGTAGTGGTGCTTGCGCAGATACGGGCCCAGTTGGAGGACGCGGTTGGCGTAGTTCGTGAACTCCTCGCCCGAAGACTCGTCAAGACCGGGCGGGAATTCCGTCTCCTTGTCGATCACCACGATGTCCAGATCGGGTTGCTCCAGCCGCAGCTGCCGCGCCAGCGTACCTCCGGCGAGCCCGGCGCCAATGATCAGAACGTCGCACGTCAGGTCGGCCTTGCCACTCATCTCTTACTCTCCGTTCGTCGAGCGCGCCGCCGTCACCGGCTTGCGCACGCAGAAAAGTGCCACTGATCCGACGCGACGTACGTCGACGTCGTCGAGCCGGTCCCGCAGAGCGCGTTCCAGCCCGGACGCCGTATCAGCGGAATTGTGAAAGTATTCGCGTTCGTTGTAGGCCTTGAGCAGCCACCTCGCGATGGCGTTGTGTCTGCTGTCCTGCACGACCGTCGGCCCGAAAGGGACCCCGTCCTGCGTAAGGAGCGGAGCGAGGTTGTCGGTCAGGCCCCATCGGGTGTATGCCTGCTGCCCCTCTTGTGCCTCTTTGGGCAATTGCACAGGACATCTCTTCATTCAGACCTGGATTCGGTGACGGCAGCGGGCCTACCGCTTCTTCGCGTCCGCCGATTCCAGGTGAGCGGATACGACTCGGGAGATCGCCGGCACGTTCTGGGCCGCCAGCATGGTCACGTGGTCGCCCGGCACGCGGTGCACGGTGAGCCCGCCCGGAGCGAGCGGTTCCCACGCCAGATCCGGACGCAGCGGATCGATGCCCTCACGGCGTTCCTCTGCGAGGAAGTAGAGAACCGGCCCGGGATAGGGGCGCGGCCGATAGGAGCGGAGCGCCTCCATATTGGCCCGGTAGACCTCGGCCAGCTGTCGGGCGAAGGCGGGGTCCGGAGCTATCGAGCTGATCTCGGTGATGTTCACATCACCGAGATCAGGCGGGACCTGCCCCGGGCCCGGCGAGTCGAAGACGACCAGCAGCTCGACCGTCTCGCCGTCAGCTCGCAGCCTCTGGGCCATCTCCAGGGCGACGAGCCCTCCGAAGGAGGCTCCACCCAGGGCGTAGGGGCCTCTCGGATGAGCCGCGCGGAGTTCTTCCAGATAGCAGGACGCCATCTCCTCGACGCTCCTCCTCGGCTCGGCGTCACTCTCGATTCCTCGCGCCTGGAAGCCGTAGACGGTCGCGTCGACGGGGAGAAGGTCGGTCAGTTCCCGATAGGAGAAGACGCTCCCTCCTGCGGGGTGGACGAGGAACAGCGGCGTGCCGTGTTCATCGCCGGCCTTGAGGGGAATGAGCGCTGTCTCCTGCTCCTGGATGTCTGCCGTATGACGGTTCGTCGTGGGGGAAGCCGCGGCTTCCTGAGTCGACGAGGCCGGTGCGAGGTGTTCGGTGAGGAGGGCGATGGTCGGGAACTTGAAGAGATCGGCGACGGTCAGCGAGACCTGGAGTTGCTTCCTGATCTTCCCTCCCGCCTCGACGAAGAGGAGTGAGTCTCCGCCGAGCTCGAAGAAGTTGGCGTCCCGTTCGATGTGCGCGCGTCCGAAGAGGTCCTTCCAGATGGCGGTCAGCACGCTCTCAGTCTCCGCCTGGGACCGCTTCCCGCCGTCGCCGGGTACCTCCTCGGTCTGACGCTGATGGCGTCGCGCTCCGCGTTCGAGCCGGTCAGGCAGGTTCTCGGTGGAGACGACCACGCGTCGTTCACCCGCGAACAGGGCACGCTCAAGCACGGAAAGCGCCTCCGCCGCCGAGACGCCCGACTGCGCATGTCCGGCATGTGCCTCACGCAGGACGCTCGGCAGCCGCTCCGCCGCGGCCATACCGACATCACGCCAGACATCCCACGCGACCGACACAACGTGCCCCGGCGCATCGGGCGAATCGGCCCACGCGTCGAGAAACGCGTTCGCCGCGCAGTAGTCGACCTGGCCCAGGTTGCCCAGGAGGGCGGCCGTCGAGGAGAACACCGCGAAGAAATCGAGCTGTCGGCCGCCGAAGACCGACGCCAGAGCCAGCGTGCCGTCGACCTTGGGGGCGAGCACCTCGCGCATCGCTTCGGCGTCCCGGAACTGCGCGAGCCCGCCGCCGGCCAGGCCGGCTGCGTGGACAACCCCCTGAATCGGACCGAACCGCAGCTCCGCCCGGGCCACCGCCTCGGCCAGAGCCGCGCGGTCGGCCACGTCACACGCCTCGACGAGCACCTGTGCGCCCAACGACTCCAGCTCACGCACCGCGCCCATACGCTCTCGCGTTTCCGCGTCGGTCCCTGGTTCGCTCTCCAGCGCCGCCCAGTCCTCCCGCTCCGGCAACGGCGTCCGCCCCACGAGCACCAGACGCGCTTGGTACGTGCGCGCCATCCAGGCCGCGACCGCCCGTCCGACGCCCCCCAGCCCGCCTGTGATCACGTACACGCCCCCCGGCCGCAGGCCTCGGGACCCACCGCCCGCATCCGTGCCGTCCGCCGCCAGAGTCTCCACATCCTCGACGAAGCGCGTAGCACCGCGGCAGGCGACGAACGATCGTGGCAAGGAAGCCCACAGCTCCGCCACGACCTGCTCGAACTCCGCTACGGCGTCCTCGATGTCGATCACCGAAGCGGCGAGCGCCGGATACTCCAGCGGCAGGGTCTTCACGGGCCCGAGGGCCAACGCACGTGCCGGAGAAGGCGTTTCCGTGCCCTCAACCGGGGCGAGCCCTTGGGTGACCACGGCCAGCCTGGTCGGCGCGGTTCCCCGCTGCAGTCCGAGCGCACGGGCGAAGTGCACCGGAGCCTCCAGCGCCACCACACCGGCCCGATCGACGTCGATGTCGGGGTCGGCCACCCACAGGTAGAGGACGTTCCACGTTCCGCCCTGCCCGTGGGCCTCCTGGACTTCGCGGACGAGCCGGTCGAAGTCCTCAGGTGTCTGCGGGCGCACGCGGTACGTGTCCTCGCCCGGGCGCTCGTACGACGTCCCGGCCTCCACCGTGACCACCCGCTCGCCGAGTCCGCGAAGGCGTTCGACCCAACGGTCCGCGATGCCGAGCCGATCGGCGAAGACGAGCCAACACTCATCCCGCACACCAGGCGTTCCCGTATCCGCCGGTGCCAACGGAAGACGCCGGAAGGCAGGTCGGAAGAGCCGGGCCCCGCCCGCAGCCGGGCCGGCGCCCTTCCCCTCGACCCAGTAGCGCTTGGTCTCGAAGGGGTAGGTGGGCAGGGGGACGCGGCGTGGGGAACGGTGTTCGTGCAGCGCGGGCCAGTTCACGGGCACACCGTTCACCCATAGCTCCGCCAACGCCTCACGCGTCACCTGCACATCGCCACGCGTGTCCCGCGCATGCCCCATCGACGACAGCATCACCCTTCCCCGGGCCTGCTCATGGTCCGCCAGCAATGCGCTCGCGGTGGTACCCGGGCCCGCCTCGACGAGCAGGGCATCGGGTTCGTCCCGCAGAAGAAGCTTCGCGCCGGTGGAGAACCGTACGGTGCTGCGGACGTGTGCGGCCCAGTAGGACGGACTGGTCGCCTGTTCCGGAGTAATCCAGTCACCGGTCACGTTGGAGACGAAGGGAACCTTCGGCGCCCGCGCCTCCACCCCCGAAACGAGACGCTCGAACTCCTTGAGCATCGGCTCCATCATCGGCGAATGAAACGCGTGCGAAGTCGCCAGCCGACGATGCCGGACCTGCCGCTCAGCCACCACGCGCTCAGCCCGCTCAACAGCCTCCACCGGCCCGGACAACACCGACTGCGCCGGCGCATTGACGGCGGCGACAGCACATCCGGCCGCCGCTGCCAGCTCCCCTGCGTCCTGCTCGTTCAACGACACGGCCAGCATGGCGCCCGGCGACTGTCGCTGCATCAGGTCACCCCGTGCACAGACAAGCCGCACAGCATCCCCCAGCGACCACACCCCCGCCACCGTCGCCGCCACATACTCACCCAGACTGTGACCCAACATCACACACGGCTCAACACCCCACGCCCGCCACTGCTCAGCCATCGCATACTGCACCGCGAACAACGCCGGCTGCTGCAACCTCGTCCCGCCCAAACGCGAAACCGTCAACTCCCCCGAATCCCCGAACAACAACCCGCCGAGATCCTCACCCAACTCCGCACCCACCACCCCCGCACACTCCTCGAACACCTCACGAAACACCCGCTCCCCCTCGAACAGCTCACGCCCCATTCCCATGAACTGCGAACCCTGGCCCGCGAACAAGAACGCCACCCGCGCATCCGCCGACGCCCGCCCCGACACCAACCCCGCACCACCGGCCAACGCCCGCCCGGCAGCCTCACCATCACGAGCCACCACCGCGGCCCGAAACTCATGATGCTCCCGCCCCGTCTGCAACGTGAACGCCACATCAGACAGCCCACGCCCGGCATACTCCGTCAGATATCCCCCCAACCGCGCACGCTGACGAGACACCACATCCACCGACTTGCCCGAAGTGACCAACACACCCCAATCAGCCACGGAACCAGCATCCGGCTCAACCTCGGGAGGCTGCTCCACAATCACATGAGCATTCGTGCCCCCCATACCAAAAGAACTCACACCAGCCCGCCGAGGCGACGACCCCGACCACTCCCGCAACTCCGCATTCACAAAAAACGGACTCGAATCAAAATCAATCTCCGGATTCGGCCGCCGAAAATGCAAACTCGGCGGAATCACCCCCCGCTCCACAGCAAGCACCGCCTTGATGAACCCCGCAACACCCGCCGCAGTATCCAAATGCCCCACATTCGTCTTCACAGAACCCAGCGCACAGAAACCACGCCTCGACGTCGACATACGAAACGCCTCCGTCAACGCCGACACCTCAATAGGATCACCCAACCGCGTCCCCGTCCCATGCGCCTCCACATAACCAATCGACTCAGCATCCACCCCCGCAACCTGCTGCGCCTCAAAAACAACACTCGCCTGCCCCGCCACACTCGGCGCGGTAAAACCCACCTTGTCCGCACCATCATTATTGACAGCGGACCCACGAATCACCGCACGAATCGCATCCCCATCACGCACCGCATCCGACAAACGCTTCAACACCACGACACCCGCTCCGCTGGAGAAGACGGTTCCTTGCCCGTCGGCGTCGAACGCCCGGCAGTGACCATCGGGGGAAAGGATTCCTCCGTCGTGGAACCAGTAGCCGCTGTGCTCCGGAACGCGGACCTTCGCTCCTCCGGCGAGTGCCATGTCGCTCTCGCCGGAGATGAGGCTGCGGCAGGCGTGCGCGATCGCCACGAGTGAAGTGGAACACGCCGTGCCGACGCTCACGCTCGGGCCGTTAAAGTTAAGGCGATAGGAGATCTGGGTTGCTGCGAAATCCTTGTCGTTTCCGAGACTCACGGCCATCGGATCGATATTCGATGAGTCGCGCCGCGGAATGAGGTTGTTGAGGAGGTAGCTGCTCATCGCCACTCCGGCGTAGACCGCGACCTTGCCGGACTGGCCGCGCGGAGCGTGTCCGGCGTCCTCCAGCGCCTCGTACGCGCACATGAGCAGCAGTCGCTGCTGCGGATCCATGATCTCCGCCTCGCGCGCCGTGTACCCGAACAGCGTGGGGTCGAACTGGTCGACTCCGTCGGCGGTTCCGGCCATCGGGACGTACTGCCCTTGGCCGTCCGCTCCCTCCTTGGCCGGCTCGTCGGTAGGTACCAGCGACTCCACTCCGGCGACGAGGTTCTCCCAGAATTCATCGACGTTCTTGGCGCCGGGGAAGCGAGCTGCCATACCGATGACGGCGATGTCGTAGCTCTCCGCCGCAGGGCGGACCGTCGTCGGCGGCGCCTCGCTGTCCTGCGCCGACGAAGCCGGAGCGAGGTGCTCCGCGAGTCGGGCGATGGTGGGGAATTTGAACAGGTCGGCCACGGCCAGCGAGACCTCAAGGCGCTGCTTGATCTGCCGTCCCGCTTCGATGATGAGGAGGGAGTCTCCGCCGAGCTCGAAGAAGTTGGCATCCCGTTCGATGTGTGCGCGTCCGAAGAGGTCCTTCCAAATTGCGGTCAGCACGCTCTCGATCTCCGCGCGCGATCGTTCCGCGGGGCCGGAGGAGGATTCCGGCTGGTCCTGGTGACGCTTCGTTCTGCGGTCGAGCCGATCGGGCAGGTTCTTGGTGGAGACGATGACGCGTGGCCGCCCTCCGAAAAGCGCGCGTTCGAAGACGGACAGCGCGTCCGACGCGGAGAGGCCCGACGACTCGTGGTCGGTGTGCGCCTCGGCCTCAGCGGCGGGGAGCCGCTTCGCCGCCATGCCGACATTGCGCCAGGCGTCCCAGGCGATGGCGACGGCATGCGCGGGCGCGTCGGAGGACTCGGCCCACGCGTCGAGGAAGGCGTTCGCGGCGCAGTAGTCGACCTGGCCGAGGCTGCCCAGAAGCGCGCCGGTCGACGAGAAGACGGCGAAGAAGTCCAGTTGTCGGTCGCCGAGAACCGAGGCAAGGGCGAGCGTGCCGTCGACCTTGGGGGCCAGCACCTCGCGCATCGCCTCGACCGATCGGAACTGCGCGAGCCCGCCTCCGGCCAGCCCTGCGGCGTGGACGACCCCTTCGACGGGGCCGAACCGGAGCTCCGCCCGGTCGACGGCCTCGGCGAGAGCGACACGGTCGGTCACGTCGCACGCGTCGACGTGCACCTGCGCGCCGTGCGACTCCAGCTCGCGGACCGCGGCGATGCGGCTTCGTGTCTCCGCGTCGGTCCCGGGATCGCTCTCGAGCACCGTCCATCGCTCACGCGGCGGCAGGGGGGTCCGGCCGAGGAGCACCAGACGCGCTTGGTACGTGCGCGCCATCCATGCCGCGATCGCCCGGCCGAGGCCACCGAGGCCGCCCGTGATCAAGTAGACGCCCTGCGGTCGAAGGCTCAAGGAGCCACTGCTCGCGTCGGCCGTCGTCATGGCTTCGACGTCTTCGGCGAAGCGGGTGGTGCCACGGTAGGCGACGAACGGCCGGGGCAGGGAGGCGCGTATCTCGGAGATGAGCGGGTCCAGCTCCGCCCCGGCATCCTCGATGTCGATCGCGGACGCGGCCAGTGCCGGGTACTCGAGAGGCAGTGTCTTGACCGGCCCGAGGACCAGGGCGCGCGTGGGCGGGGCGGTCTCGCCGCCCTCCACCTGGGCGAGTCCTTGGGTGACCACGGCCAGCCTGGTCGGCGCGGCGGCGCGGTGCAGTCCGAGCGCGCGGGCGAAGTGCACCGGTGCGTCGAGGGCGAGGACACGCGCCCGGTCGACGTCGGCCTCCGTGTCGACCGCCCACAGGTAGAGGACGTTCCACGTTCCGCCTTGCCCGTGGGCCTCCTGGACTTCGCGGACGAGCCGGTCGAAGTCCTCAGGTGTCTGCGGGCGCACGCGGTACGCGTCCTCGCCCGGGCGCTCGTACGACGTCCCGGCCTCCACCGTGACCACCCGCTCGCCGAGTCCGCGAAGGCGCGCGGTCCAGCGGTCCGAGATGCCGAGCCGGTCCGCGAAGACGAGCCAGCGCTCGTCCTGTATTCCGGGATCTGCCGCGGGCAGCGGAGCGCGCCGGAAGACGGGCTGGAAGAGGCGGGCCGCATGCGTCGCCGCGTCGGCGGTCTTCTGCTCGATCCAGTGGCGCTTGGTCTCGAAGGGGTAGGTGGGCAGGGGGACGCGGCGTGGGGAACGGTGTTCGTGCAGCGCGGGCCAGTTCACGGGCACACCGTTCACCCACAGCTCCGCCAACGCCTCACGCGTCACCTGCACATCACCACGCGTGTCCCGCGCATGACGCAGGGAGGTGATCAGGACGCGGTCCCGTGCCTGCTGGTGGTCAGCCACCATTGTGTTCGCCACCGTTCCGGGACCGACCTCGAGCAGCAGCGCTCCGGGGTCGTCGCTCAGGAGCCGGTCCACCCCCGCGGAGAACCGTACGGTGCTGCGGACGTGTGCGGCCCAGTAGGACGGACTGGTCGCCTGTTCCGGAGTAATCCAGTCACCGGTCACGTTGGAGACGAAGGGAACCTTCGGCGCCCGCGCCTCCACCCCCGAAACGAGACGCTCGAACTCCTCGAGCATCGGCTCCATCATCGGCGAATGAAACGCGTGCGAAGTCGCCAGCCGACGATGCCGGACCTGCCGCTCAGCCACCACGCGCTCAGCCCGCTCAACAGCCTCCACCGGCCCGGACAACACCGACTGCGCCGGCGCATTGACGGCGGCGACAGCACATCCGGCCGCCGCTGCCAGCTCCCCTGCGTCCTGCTCGTTCAACGACACGGCCAGCATGGCGCCCGGCGACTGTCGCTGCATCAGATCACCCCGTGCACAGACAAGCCGCACAGCATCCCCCAGCGACCACACCCCCGCCACCGTCGCCGCCACATACTCACCCAGACTGTGACCCAACATCACACACGGCTCAACACCCCACGCCCGCCACTGCTCAGCCATCGCATACTGCACCGCGAACAACGCCGGCTGCTGCAACCTCGTCCCGCCCAAACGCGAAACCGCCAACTCCCCCGAATCCCCGAACAACAACCCGCCGAGATCCTCACCCAACTCCGCACCCACCACCCCCGCACACTCCTCGAACACCTCACGAAACACCCGCTCCCCCTCGAACAGCTCACGCCCCATTCCCATGAACTGCGAACCCTGGCCCGCGAACAAGAACGCCACCCGCGCATCCGCCGACGCCCGCCCCGACACCAACCCCGCACCACCGGCCAACGCCCGCCCGGCAGCCTCACCATCACGAGCCACCACCGCGGCCCGAAACTCATGATGCTCCCGCCCCGTCTGCAACGTGAACGCCACATCAGACAGCCCACGCCCGGCATACTCCGTCAGATATCCCCCCAACCGCGCACGCTGACGAGACACCACATCCACCGACTTGCCCGAAGTGACCAACACACCCCAATCAGCCACGGAACCAGCATCCGGCTCAACCTCGGGAGGCTGCTCCACAATCACATGAGCATTCGTGCCCCCCATACCAAAAGAACTCACACCAGCCCGCCGAGGCGACGACCCCGACCACTCCCGCAACTCCGCATTCACAAAAAACGGACTCGAATCAAAATCAATCTCCGGATTCGGCCGCCGAAAATGCAAACTCGGCGGAATCACCCCCCGCTCCACAGCAAGCACCGCCTTGATGAACCCCGCAACACCCGCCGCAGTATCCAAATGCCCCACATTCGTCTTCACAGAACCCAGCGCACAGAAACCACGCCTCGACGTCGACATACGAAACGCCTCCGTCAACGCCGACACCTCAATAGGATCACCCAACCGCGTCCCCGTCCCATGCGCCTCCACATAACCAATCGACTCAGCATCCACCCCCGCAACCTGCTGCGCCTCAAAAACAACACTCGCCTGCCCCGCCACACTCGGCGCAGTAAAACCCACCTTGTCCGCACCATCATTATTGACAGCGGACCCACGAATCACCGCACGAATCGCATCCCCATCACGCACCGCATCCGACAAACGCTTCAACACCACGAGTCCAACGCCACTGCCACCGACGGTGCCACGCGCCTCCGCGTCGAACGCACGGCAGTGACCATCGGGAGAGAAAATGTTCCCTTCCTGGTACGAGTAGCCGCCGTGCTGAAGGACGTTGATCGTCGCCCCACCGGCGAGCGCCACGTCGCATTCGAACTCAATGAGGCTCTTGCACGCCTGATGGACCGAGACCAGTGAGGTGGAGCACGCCGTGCCGATCGTCATGCTCGGCCCGGTCAGATTGAGGCGATGAGAGATCTGGGCGGCCGCGAAATCCTTGTCGTTGAAGAGCGAGATCTGACGGGCGAACGATGTCATCAGGTCGGTGCGCGGCAGCAGATGGTGGAGGAAATATCCGCTGCGCCCGATCCCGAGAAAGACACCGGTCGTGTTTTCGCTGCTCGTCGGGTCGCAGCCTGCGTCCTCCAGCGCCTCGACAGCCACTTCGAGGAGGAACCGCTGCTGCGGATCCATGATTTCCGCCTCGCGCGGCGTGTATCCGAAGTACGCCGCGTCGAACTTCTCGATCCCGTCGAGAATTCCCGCCGCGCGCACGAGATCGGGATTCGACAGAACCGCGGGGTCACCGTGTGCGGCGATTACGTCGTCGTCGCTGAGGCGGGAGATCGACTCCTTACCCTGAATTAGACTCTGCCAGAATTCCTCGGTGTTCCCGGCTCCGGGAGCGCGCAGACCCATTCCGACAACGGCAATGCTTCGATCGTCACTCACCGCTTACCCCCATTCCGTGCACCCATGGCCGCCCGGCGCCTTTCAAGACGACTCTGGACACCCGCGAAAGTCTGCTCGCTCTCCGTCCCGGATATGTGACGGGCCAGGGAGGCGATCGTTGGATATTTATACAGATCGATCATGTTCAGCTTTTTCGGGTAAGCGGCCTTCAATCGGCCGAAGACCCGGGCGAGAAGAATCGAATCCCCTCCGATGTCGAAGAACCCGTCATCCGCTCCAGGGCGGGAGACACCGAGGACCTCCGACCAGACCGCGGCGATGGTCTTCTCGATCTCGGTCCCGGGCTCCCGGTAGGCGCGCTGCGCCTGCTCGGGTTCGGGAGAGGGCAACGCTGCCCAGTCCGTCTTTCCGTTGGGCGTGAGAGGGACGGCCGCCAGCTCGACGAACGCGGCGGGGGTCATGTACTCGGGGAGCGTCGCCCGGACCGCGGCCACGGCGTCTCCTCGGACGAAGCCGTGGCCCTCTTCCATGACGACGTACGCCACGAGGCGCCTGGTGCCCAGCTGGTCCTGACGTACGACGGCCACGGCATCACGGACACCCGCGAGCTTCCGGAGCACCGCCTCGATCTCGCCCAGCTCGATCCGGAAGCCGCGCAGCTTGATCTGCCGGTCGTTCCGGCCGAGATACTCCAGTTCTCCGTGCGGGAGCCAACGGGCCAGGTCCCCGGTGCGGAAGAGGCGCGCTCCGGGCCGTCCCCCGAAGGGATCGGGGACGTAACGCTCGGCGGTCAGCGACGGCCGGCGATGGTACCCCTGGGAGACGCCGTCGCCTCCGAGGTAGAGCTCTCCGGCGATGCCGGTCGGCACGGGCCGCATCACCGAGTCGAGGACATAGGACTGCGAGTTCGCGATGGGGCGCCCGATCAGCGGCTTGGCGCCGTTCGCGGGAACGAGGGTGAACGTCGAGTACACCGTGTCCTCGGAGGGCCCGTACAGGTTGTACACCTTCCGCACGCCGTCTCGTGCGTGGAGCCGGTCGACGAGATCGCGCGGCAGCGGCTCGCCCGCGAGGTTGACGACGCGTACGCCTTCCGGCAGTCCGCCGAGGCGCAGAAGCGTGTCCATCGCGGAGGGCACCGTGTTCACCAGCGTCACACGGTCACGCGCCGGCAGGGACGGAAGCAGGAGCGCGTTGTCCGCGAGGACGACGGTGGCTCCGGTGGTGAGCGGAAGGAAGAGCTCGAAGACGGAGAGGTCGAAGCAGATCGATGTCGAGGCGAGCGTCCCTTCGAGCTCGTCGGCGGAGAAGACCCCTTTCGCCCACATCAGGAGCGACACCACGTTGCGATGCGTGATCCGTACGCCCTTCGGCCTGCCGGTCGAACCCGATGTGTAGATCACGAGAGCAACCGACCGCTCGTGCGCGGCAGCACCGTCGGCCAGGGCGTCGGACCCGGCCGCCTCGTCCGGCCCCGCCTCCTCGTCCACCGTCACCAGCCGGGCCGACGAACGGGACATCGCCTCGCGCGTCGACGCCTGCGCCAGCACCACCGCGGGGGACGCGTCGCTGAGGATCTGGTCGATGCGCGACGGCGGGTAGGCCGGATCGAGCGGCACATACGCCGCGCCCGCCTTCAGCACGGCCAGCAGCGCGGCGGGCAGGTCGGGACCGCGCTCGAGACACACGCCCACGAACGCCCCGGAGGTGATGCCCGCGGTCCGTAGGCGTCGCGCGAGCCGGTTCGCGTGTGCGTCGAGCTCCGCGTAGGTGAGCCGTTCCTCACCGGCGATGAGCGCCGTCGCCTCGGGCGACGCCGCCGCCTGCGCCTCGAACAGCTCGTGCACGGGGCGCTGTTCGTGATGCCCGGTCCGCGTCCGGTTCCAGTCGACCAGCAGGCGTCGGCGCTCCTCCCTGGTCATGACCGGCAGCTCGCCCAGCGTGCGCGGCGCGGCGACCAGTTCGGCGAGGAGCACCTGGTAGTGCTCCAGCATCCGTTCAACGGCGGCCGCCTCGAACCTGTCCTCGTCGAAGGCGATCTTGAGGGACATCTCCTCGCCTGGCGCGACCGTCAAGGTGAGCGGGAAGCTCGTCTGCTCCGACATTCGGACCGACTCGACCCGAATCCCTCCGCCGGGGGCGTCGAGTGCCTTCCCCATCGGGAAGTTCTCGAACACCACCAGCGAGTCGAACAGCGGCACATCTCCCTGCACACCGGCCCAGCGCCGGATCTCGGCGAGCGGAGCGTAGCCGTATTCCTCACGTTCGACCTGGGCCGCCTGGAGACCGCGAAGCCAGTCGGCCACCGGCGCCCCGTCGTCGACGCGGACGCGCACGGGCAGCGTGTTGAGGAAGCACCCGACCATCGACTCCACACCGTTGATCGACGGAGGGCGGCCCGAGGCGACCATCCCGAACAGGACGTCGTGTTCGTCTCCGTAGCGGCCGAGCAGCAGCGCCCAGGCACCCTGTGCCAGCGTGCTCAGCGTGATCCGCTCACGCCGGGCTCCGTCCTGGAGGGCCGCCGTGGCCTCGCGCGAGAGCGTCACACCGCGCCTGGCGATACGGCCGGGGCCGGGGTGGCCGGCCGACGGCCGGTCCACGCCCAAGGGAGTCGGCCCGTGCACTCCGGCGAGCGACCGGCGCCAGTACTTCTCCGCCTCGGCGAGATCCTGCCCGCGCAGCCACTCTATGTACTCGCGATACTGCACGGCCGGAGCGAGCGCTGCCGTCCCGCCGCTCACCCGGGCCCGGTAGTGCCGCATGACCTCCGTCACCACGGTCGGCATCGACCAACCGTCGGAGATCGCGTGGTGGCGGGTCCAGAGGAACCGGTGCCGGTCCTCCGAGAGACGCACCAGGAGGCAGCGCATCAACGGTGCGCGGGAGAACTCGAAATCCTGCCTGCGGTCCTCCTCCATACGGGCGTCGAACCGCGCCCGCTGCTCATCTGCGGGCAGGGACGTCCAGTCCTCCTCGTACCACGGAAGGTCGGCCCGTCGGCGTACGACCTGCAGCGGACGGCTCTGGTCGATCCGCATGAACAGGGTCCGGTGGACGGCGTGCCGTGCCGTCACCTCGTCCCAGGCCGCGCGGAACGCGTCCACGTCGAGGGGCCCGCAGACATCGAACGACAGCTGCACGACATAGACGCCGCTGTTCGGGGCGAGCTGCGACTTGAGCAGCATCGCGTGCTGGAGCGGCGACAGCGGGTAGATGGCCTCGATGTCGTTCGTCTTGTTCATCGCGTCAGTCCCGTCCTAGCTCTCAAGTTCCTCGAGAAGGTCGTCGAGCTCCTCCTGGGTGAGGTCGATGTCCGGGAACGCGGACGGGTCGACCTTCAGCCGGCCCGTGCGGCAGTCCTCGACGACCTGCCGGACCGAGGCGGTGAACCGGGCGGCGAGGGCCTCGACGGTCTCCGCTTCGTGCACGGCCTCGCTGAAGGTGAAGCCGACGCGGAGGCGCCCGTCGGCCACGATTCCGTTGACGCTCAGCAGGTGCTTGCGCCGCTGCGCCGCACCGTGCGAGGCGCCGACGGGGTCCGTGGACAGCTTGAACATCGAGTCCGGCAACCGCGAGGCGTCGGCCTGTCCCAGGTAGTTGAAGACGATCTCCGCCTGGCTCCCGCGGGCCAGCCGTTCGCGAACGGACCGGTCAGGGGCCAGATAACGCAGCAGGCCAAATCCGACACCGCGCCTCGGGACGCTTCGCACCTGCTCCTTCACGGCCCGCAGCCCGTCGGCCCCGGCCGACGGGTCGACGCGCAGCGGATACATCGCCGTGAACCAGCCGATGGTGCGCGAGATGTCCACGTCGTCGAAGAGCTCCTCGCGGCCGTGCCCCTCCACATCGACGAGGAGTGGTCGAGAGCCGGTCCACGGCGCGCACGCCTCGCCCAGCGCGTGGAGCAGCACGTCGTGCGCGTCGGTCTTGTGCGCGGCGTGCATATCGCGTACGAGCGTGGTCGTCTCGTCGGCCGAGAGTTCCACGGTGACCGTCCGCGCCGTCGCCTCGGTGTTCGCCCCGTCCCGGTCGCGCGGCAGCGGCGCCGTCGGCGACTCGACCTGGCGCGCCCAGTAGGCGAGTTCGGCCTGGGCCTCGTCGTCGGCCGCGTGTGCCTGGAGCCTCGCGACCCACTCCTTGTACGAGGTGGTCTTCGGCGGGAGCCGCACGGGGCGGCCGTCGCGCAGCGCCTCGTAGCACGCCTGGAGGTCTTCCATGAGGACGCGCCACGAGATTCCGTCGACGACCGTGTGGTGGATGACGGTGTAGACCTGGGCCGGACGCCTTCCGCCGTAGTCGATGTAGACCATGCGCAGCAGTGGCCCGTTCCGCAGGTCCAGGGCGCCGTGGGTCCGTGCCTGCATGGCGGCGACAGCCCTGGCCCAGGACGATGGCTGTTCATCCGTCAGGTCGAGGCGTTCGACCGGCTCGCTCTTCTCCTCCGGTGCGCTCGTCCATTGGCGGACGCTCGCCGCGTCACGGACGAAGCGGTTCCGGAGGGCGTCATGGTGTCGTACGACGGCGTCGCGTGCCCCCGCCAGCAGGTCGAGGTCGAGCCCTCCCGCGGTGACGTCGACCAGGACGGCCTGGTTGTAGTGATGCGCGTCGGCGAGCTCCTGCTCGAAGAACCAGCGCTGGATGGGGGCCAGCTCCGCGTCGCCCAGGACCAGGCCCTGCTCCGCTCGCGGTCCGGCGCCCTCCTTGGCCGCCGTGGCGAGTTCGGCGAGCGTCTGGTACCGGAACAGGTCGCGGGCGGAGAGGACGACCCCCGCGTTCTTCGCGCGCGAGACCATCTGGATCGCGATGATCGAGTCGCCGCCGAGCTCGAAGAAGTTGTCGTCTGCGGCGACGCTCGGCTGTCCCAGGAGCTCGCTCCAGATCTGTGCCAGCCGTTCCTCGACCCGCGTCCGCGGCGCGAGGAACGAGTCGGCCGGCCGCTGTTCGGGGAGCGGGTCCGGCAGGGCCTTGCGGTCCACCTTCCCGCTGGGCAGCAGTGGCAGCGCGGGCAGTTCGACGAACAGGGCGGGGATCATGTACCGCGGCAGCCGCTCCTCCAGGTGCCCGCGCGCCCGGGTGACGTCGAATCCGTCCGTCGCGACGACATGGGCGACGAGCCGCTTGCCGCCGCGCCCGTCGTCGTCCGCCACGACCACCGACGCCTGTACACCCGGCGCGTCGGCGAGGGCCGACTCCACCTCGCCGAGTTCCACCCGGAAGCCGTTCACCTTGACCTGGTGATCGCGGCGTCCGACGAACTCCAGTTCACCGCCTGGTCGGTAGCGCACGATGTCACCCGTGCGGTACATCCGGGCCTCGGCGTCCGCCGCGAAGGGGTCGGGGACGAACCGCTCGTCCGTGAGTTCAGGCCGGTGCAGATAGCCGCGCGCGACGCCGTCGCCGCCGATGCACAGTTCTCCGGGTACGCCGGCCGGGACCGGGTTGAGCCGTCCGTCGAGGACGTAGACCCGGGTGTTGGACAGCGGACGACCGATGGAGTTGTCGGCGCCGGTGACCGTATGGCTGGTGGACCAGATGGTCGCCTCGGTCGGGCCGTAGACGTTGAGCACCTGGCCGCCGACGGTCGCGGACAGCGTACCGGCCAGCGCGGGCGGCAGCGCCTCGCCGCCGACGAGCATCCAGTCCAGCTCGCGCAGGGACCGTCGTGCGTCGTCGTCGGCGACCAGCAGCGCGGCGAGCGACGGAGTGCACTGCAGGTGCGTCACCCCGTGGAGCTCGATGAGCCCGGCGATGTCCTCGCGCGGCGCCTCCCCGGGGGCCGGCGAAACGGTCCGGCGCAAGGTGTCGAGATGCTCGAAGCTCGCCAGCACCTCCTCCGTGCCGACGCCGAAGTCGATGAGACAGGCGATTTCGTCCACCCCGGTTTCGCGCAGCCGGTCGACGAACGGCACACACTGCTCCGGAGTACCGAAGAGCCCGCTGTCGCCGTAATAGCGGTCGAACGCGTGGTCAAGGAGCGCGTCGAGGTCCTTCTCGTCGAAGTCCTCGATCTCCAGCCCACGCGAGCGGGCGATGGGACGCACGAGATCGACGGAGTCGCGCAGGTAGTTCTTGAACGGCTCACGCACGGTCCGTCGGACGAACTCCTCGTCGTCCGACACGAACGTGTGGAGCATCAACGTGACATGCCCTTCGTCGGCGTGTCCGGCCTCCCTCCGGGCGGTGCGGTACACCTCGAGCGAACGCGCCAGGTCCTCCACCGACTGCCCGAGCAGGTGGGTCAGCAGGTTGGCGCCGACGGCGCCGGCGCGACGGAACGTCTCCGGGTTGCCCGCCGCCGTGATCCAGACGGGCAGCTCAGGCTGCACGGGGCGGGGCAGCGTCCGCACCTCGATGTCGTCGCCGGTTCCCGAGACCGTCCGCACCGCCTCGCCGCGCCAGAGTTTCCGAACGACGTCGAGGTCGCGGAACATGATCTCCTTGCGGTCGGCGAAGTTCTCCGGCGCGAGGGCGAAGTCGTGGGGCTGCCAGCCGGAGGCAATCGAAAGCCCCACGCGCCCGTCGGACAGGTTGTCGATCATCGCCCAGTCCTCGGCGACCCGGATCGGGTTGTGGAGCGGGAGCACCAGGCTTCCGGTGCGGATTCCGATCCGCTTCGTGGAAGCGGCGACGGCGGCGGCGGTGATGCCCGGGTTCGGATAGAGCCCGCCGAACGTTCCGAAGTGCCGCTCCGGTGTCCACACCGCCGCGAAACCATGCTCGTCGGCCCAGCGCGCACCGTCGAGCAGCATGCGGTACTTGTCCGTCCCGCGCTCGCCGGCGTCGCTCGCGAAGTAGAACAGGCTGAAGTCGACCGTCCTGTCGGAGCCGGGTTTCCGGGCATCGCTCAGCACCAGCTCCTCGCCGACGAGCACGACTTTGAAACCGCGCGTCAGGGTCCACAGCAGTTCGAGGACCGAGATGTCGAAGGTGTAGTGCGTCAGTGCGAGCCAGGTGCCCGGCGCGGAGCCGCCGAGGCGCTGGTCCATGGCGGCGAAGAACCCCGCCAGGTTCCGCTGTGCGACCATCACGCCCTTGGGGCGGCCGGTGGACCCGGACGTGTAGATCACGTAGGCCAGGTGGTCGGGGCGGAGGGACCGGGTCGGTGAGGATCCGTCCGCGTCGGCGTCCGTCTTCGGGTCGATGAGCTCGACGCCTTCCGGCAACTCCGCCGAACGGGCCGCCGATGCGACCACGAACCGCAGCCCGGTGTCCTCGATCATGTACGCGATCCGGCCGGCGGGAGCGCCGGGATCCATCGGAACGTACGCGCCGCCCGCCTTGAGCACGGCGAGCATGGCGACGACCATCTCGACCGACCGCTCGGTCCACAGGCCGACGATGACATCCTCGGCGACGCCCCTGGACCGCAGGATCCGCGCCAGTCGGTCCGCCTCCCGGTCGAGTTCGCCATAGGTGAGCGAGCGGTCGCCGAACACCAGTGCCGTGGCCTCGGGAGCGGCCTTCGCACGCGCCTCGAAGGCGTCGGCGACGAACGGCTCATCGGTCCGAGCGACGTAGTCCCGGTTCCAGTCGGCAAGGACGAGCTCCCGCTCCGGCTCACCGAGGAAGGTGAACTCGCCTATTCGGGTGGCCGGTTCGCGGACGGCAGCCCGGATCAGCCCCGTGAAGTGGTCGGCCAGTCGCTCGATCGTCGCAGCGTCGAAGAGATCCGTGCGGTACTCGACGCGCCCCGTCAGCCCCTCGTCGTTCTCGACCAGGTCGACGGTGAGGTCGTACTTCGCGACGCTTCCCGGCAGAGCCAGCGGCTCGATCCCGAGACCGTCCATGCCGCGCCCGTCGCCGGGCGCGGTCTGGTAGACGAAGAGAGCCTGGAAGAGCGGCGTGTGCCCGGGGTCCCGCGGCGGATTCAGCGCCTCGACGAGTCGTTCGAACGGGAGATCCTGATGCGTCTGGGCGGCGAGCGTCACCTCGCGCACCCGCCCCAGCAGGTCCTCGAAGGACGGGTCCCCGGACAGATCGGTCCGGATCACCAGCGTATTGAAGAAGCACCCGATCAGGGCCTCTGCCTCGGCACGCGTACGGTTCGCTATGGGCGTGCCGACCGCGATGTCCTCCTGGCTCGTGTAGCGCGACAGCAGGACGTTGAACGCGGTGAGCAGCGCCATGAACATCGTGGACTGCCGTTCCCCGGCCAGCGCGCGCAGCGCGTCCGTGGTGGCCCGGTCGAGGGTGATCGGGACGGTCGCTCCCCCGGCCCCCTGGACGGCGGGCCGGGGCCGGTCGGTGGGGAGGTCCAGCAGGGCCGGCAGTCCGCGCAGCTGCTCCGTCCAGTACTCCAGCTGCGGACGGATCCGGTCGGATTCCAGGCGCTGGTTCTGCCAGGTGGCGAAGTCGGCGTACTGGATCGCCAGCGGCGCGAGGGGAGAGGGCTGGTCCGCCCGGAACGCCGTGTACAGCATCACGACCTCCTCCCAGAGCACAGCGGTCGACCAACCGTCGGAGACGATGTGATGCAGGCACAGGAGCAGTACGTGCTCCTCGGGCGTGACGCGCAGGATCTCGGCCCGGAACAGCTCGTCGCGCTCCAGGTCGAAGGCCCGCGCCGCGAAGGCCCGCTCCCTGGACGGCACGTCCGGAGCGGCGATGTCCACCACCGGCGCGTCGATGGCCGACGCTTCGCGGACGATCTGTGCGGGAACGCCGTCCACCGTCACGAAGTTCGTGCGGAGCGCCTCGTGGCGGCGTACCACCTCACTCAGCGCGCGTACCAGGCAGGCGGTGTCCAGGGGGCCGCTGATGCGGAGGGCCGCGGGGATGTTGTAGGCGGCGCTCGCGCCGTCGACCTGGGAGAGCACCCAGATGCGGCGCTGCGCGTAGGACAGGGGCAGCGGCCCGGTGCGCTCGATGGGCGTGATCGCGTCATCCGCGTCCGCCTTGCCCGCCGCGCGCTCGGCGTCGATCACTTCGGCCAGCTGCGCGACCGTGCAGGACTCGAACAAGGTGGCGACCTGAAGCGCGACCTGGGTGGCTGCCCGCACGCGGACGACGACGCGGGTGGCCCCCAGCGAGTTGCCGCCGAGCGTGTAGAAGAAGTCGTCGTGCACGC